>JBGGOQ010000001.1 GCA_041320695.1 Caldicellulosiruptoraceae bacterium PP1
AAACAAATAATACAAAGGAGGAATTTATAATGGCAAATGTTTATGATGCAGCTTATAATCTCGTTAATACTTTAAAAGAAAGCAATGAATACAAGGAATACAAAAAAGCAAAAGAGAAAATTGATAATGATCCTAAATTAAAAGAAATGATAAAAGACTTTAAAAAGAAGCAGTTTGAAATTCAAACAATGCAGTTGCAAGGAAAACAGGTTGCATCAGATGATATTTACAAACTTCAACAACTATATCAAATAATTAGCCTTCATAATGATATTAATGAATTTTTATCAAAAGAAATAATTTTACAAAAGATATTAGCTGATATTACAAAGATTATCGCTGAAGCAATTGATTTTGATAACGAGTTTTTAAAAGATCTTGAAGAAAACAGTTAAGGAAGGATGGTTTTCTATTAATGACTGATTATTATATAAATGATAATAAAAAAAGAAAAACAATAAAAAAGGTATTTTATATTGTTTCAGCTTTAATTATTTTATTTTTATTATTTAGTATTGCAGTTGGATTTATTTATGAATTAATTCAGATAAATGAAATAGGAAAAAACTATGTCTCTATTTTTTGGAAAAATTTTTCAGTAAAAATCCTTACACAAATTTTTTCACTTATAGTAGTTTTTTTTGTTTTTTATTTTAACAATTTAATAATTAAAAATAATTTAGTTAGAATATTAGGAAATATATCAATATTTAGTAAAAATATAATTAATTTTATCATATCATTTATTTTGGCGTTATTAAGTAGTAGCTATTTTGAAAAAGCATTATATATCAAATTTTTAACCAGTATAAATTCAAAACCATTTAATATTAAAGACCCTATTTTTCATAAAGACATTGGATATTATATATTTGAAAGACCTTTTTATTTATCAATTGCAAATATTTTTTTATGGCTGATTATATTTGTGATAATCTATACCCTTTTAGTATATATTATTTCCTCAGGTACAGGTATAGCAAATCCAAAAGGTTGGGGAATTTTAGCCGACAATAAAGTTAAAAAACATTTATTTGTTAATTTGATATTGTTTTTCATAATTAAACTTTGGACATTTAAATATGAAATGGAAGGTCTTTTATATTCCTTTTTTGGTGAGGTAATTGGAGTAGGTTATACAGACTATTATATTAGACTTAATTATTACAGATTATCATATATAGTTGTGACAATAATTATTATTCTTAGTATTATATTCTTCATTAAGAAACAATATATGAATGTTGCTAAAGTAATGTTATCATTTGCTGCTTATTGGTTACTTGGTAATATTGTAGCATTAGCTTTCCAATATTTTGTTGTATCACCAAATGAAATTGTTTATGAAAGGCCTTTTTTAAATAATAATATAAAATTTACAAGATTAGCATATAATCTGGATAATATTACTGAAAAGAAATTTGATATTGATACATCCTCAACTTTAACAATTGCTGATATTAATAATAATAAATCGACAATTGATAATATTAGAATTACTGATTTTCCTACTACATTAGATATTCAAAATCAAATTCAAAGATTTAAGCAATACTATATATTCAATGATGCAGATATTGCAAGATATACAATAAATGGCAAAACCCGAGCAGTATTTATTTCAGCAAGAGAAATAAATTATCAGGGTATTCCAACAAAAACTTATATAAATCAAAGATTGCAATATACACATGGTTATGGCATTGTGATGAGTCCATTATCAGATATTACTAAAGAAGGGCAACCTAAATTCATTATAAAAGATATTCCTGTCAAAAGCATAGAAGGGGCACCTATTGTTACGCAACCTCGTATTTATTATGGTGAGAGTACTAACCAATATGTTATTGTTAACACAAAAGAGGACGAAATTGATTATCCCGAAGGCGATAGCAATAAGTTGTTTAGGTATGATGGTAATGGTGGAATAAGGCTATCATTCTTAAACAGATTACTATTTTCTTATAAATATCAGGATTTAAGAATGCTGATTTCAACTGGTATTAATAGTAACAGTAAATTGCTGATTAACAGAAACATTATTGATAGAGCTAAAATGGTTGCTCCATTTTTTGAATATGACAATGACCCGTATATTCTTATTGATAAGAAAGGTAAATTATATTGGGTATTAGATGCTTATACAACAACAAAATTCTATCCATATTCTGAACCATTAGAAAGCGGTGTAAATTATATAAGAAATTCAGTAAAAGTAATAATAGATGCATACAATGGTAGTTTGAAGTTTTATATTGTTGATAAAAATGATCCAATAGTAAATGTCTATAAATCTATTTATCCTAAGCTATTTGAAACAAATTCTATACCAACTGATTTAGCTGAACATATTAGATATCCAGAACTTATTTTTAAGATTCAGTCAGAGATGTTAAAAAGATATCACATGACAAATGTCAATGTCTTTTATAATAAAGAGGATCTTTGGGATATAGGTAAGCATAAATCATCAGATGGTTCAATAGATAAGATCCCACCATACTATAGCATTGTTACACTACCAAATGAAACAAAAGAAGAAATGATACTTATGGTTCCATTTACTCCACTGAAATATAATACTATGATTGCATGGCTTGCTGCACGTTGCGATGGTGAAAACTATGGTAAACTAGTGCTATTTAAGTTTACGAAGGGTTCTACAGTTTATGGTCCGTTACAAATTGAGAATATGATTGACCAAGATCCTTCAATTTCAAAGGATTTATCTCTATGGGACCAAGGCGGTTCTAAGGTGATAAGGGGTAACCTTTTAATATTACCTATTGGTAATAAACTATTGTATATTGAACCTATTTATATTGCATCAGATAATACTTCAGCTTTACCTGAAGTTAAAAGAGTTATTGCTTCATACAATGGAAAAGTAGTAATGGGAGAATCTTTAAGCGATTCCTTATCATTATTGATAGGATCTCAGATAGATTTACAGGAAATCAAAAATGTAAATAATGCACCTGATACTACTACCGATAATAATTCAATAATTAAAAATGATGAGATATTAAAAGAGATTATAAACAATTTTGAAAAAGCAAAACAATCATTGAAAAGCGGAGACTTAGAGGAATTTGGAAAATTATTTAAAAAGCTTGATGAACAAATACAAAAAATAAAATAAAAAAGAGGCTTATAGCCTCTTTTTATTTACGAAAATATAATATATAGGTAAACCAATTAACGTAAGAAGTATTGAAAAGATTGAATCAACAGGGTTTGAAATAATATTATTAATAACTATATATGCACCACTTATTATTGCTATTAATGGGGTAAGTGGATAGAGAAAAGTATTATAGCCATCTTTATTTTTACCTTCTCTTTTTCTAACTATGAATATACCGATGAAAAAAAACACATAAAATATCCAAGTAGAAAACATAGCTAAATCAGTAAGTCTGTTGAAACTCCTAGTAAAGATATATAATAATGAAATAATAAAAATTAAAATTGTTGAATTAATTGGTGTTGCAGTAATTGGATGTAATTTTTTAAAAGTTTCGTTAAACACAAAACGGTTATTTTCTGCCATTGCGTAAGGTATTCTTATTCCAGTTAATGCAAAACCATTAAGTGTTCCAATAATAGAAATAATTATCCCAAGTGATATTAGTACTCCTCCAAAGTTTCCAAACAATGATTTAGAAATAATATTTATTGCATTATCTGATGAAATTAAACTTGAAATACCTAAAACGTTTATATATGAAATATTGATTATCAAATAAACACCCATTACAAAGATCATTCCTGAAATTAACACCAAAACCAAATTTTTCTTTGCATTCTTTATTTCACCGGCAACATTTGGGACAGAGAGCCAACCATCATATGCCCATAATGTTGATAAAACTGCAAGCCCAAAATTTCTTGTAGCTATTTCGGTTGACTCAAAATAAGTAAGTTCTATTGGTTTTAATAGTCCAGATACCATAATTAAAAAAATTGGTATTAATTTTAATATGGTTGCAACTAATTGAAAAATACCGCCATATTTATTTCCTAAAACATTAATAAAAATAATTAATGTCAATATTAAAACAGCTAATAGGTCATGCTGAAATTGAGAGATTTTTGTTAAGCTTCCTATTTGGTCAGCAAATAAAACAGATAAAGCTGATAAAATAGCTGGTGTATAAATTAATGTATTCATCCATCCAAATAAAAATGCAAAGGTTTTACCATATAGTTTTTCTAGATAAATATATAAGCCACCGGTAAAAGGATATCGTGATGAAAATTCAGCAGCAACTAAAGCACCTGCTAAAGACATTATACCTCCTAATGTCCATGCTAAGATAATAAAAAAGAAACTGCCACTATATTTTGCAACAGGTGTTGCTTTAAAAAATACACCAGATCCTATTACCATTCCGACTACTAGTGAAAATGCCATTGGGAAATTTAAGTTTTTTTTCAATTGAGTCTTATGCATTTTAGCCTCCTAACAAAATAATTGTATTTAATTTAATACAATTATTTTTATCAAAAAAAACTAACATTGGCAATACAAAAATTTATTTGTTTGTATTGAATATAAAAATTATTTTGTAGGTCTTTAAATATTTTATCTTTTATGCTAAAATAACATAGTTATAAAATGCTAATTATTATCTTTTTTAAGGAGGATAAAAATGGAATATAAAATTGAACATAAAGAAAAGAATAAAGTAACATTAGAAGTTGAAATACCAGCTGAAAAATTTGAAGAAAGTGTTCAAAAATCATATATAAAAAATGCTAAATATTTCAAGATTCCAGGTTTTAGACCAGGAAAGGCTCCAAGAGGACTTATTGAAAAACAGTATGGTGAAGAAGTATTTTTTGATGACGCTATTGATTTTATCTTAAATGAGACATATCCTCAAGTTGTTAAAGAAGCAAACCTTCAAATAGTAAGCCAACCAAAAGTTGATATTGTTCAAATAGGGAAAGGAAAGTCATTTATTTATAAAGCTGAAGTCTTTGTTAAACCTGAATTTGAATTAGGTCAATATAAAGATATTGAAATTGAAAAGGTAGAATATATTGTTTCTGATGAACAAGTTGAACATGAACTTGAGCATATGAGAGAGGACAACGCAAGATTTATAACAATAGAAGATAGACCAGCTCAAGATGGCGATTTAATTACCATTGATTTTGAAGGATTTGTTGATGATAAACCTTTTGAAGGAAATAGTGCTAATGATTATCAGCTTCAACTTGGTTCAAATACATTTATACCAGGATTTGAAGAACAAATTGTTGGAATGAACAAAGGTGAGGAAAAAACAATAGATGTTGTTTTCCCAGAAGATTATCATGCAAAAGACTTGGCTGGGAAACCAGCTAAATTTAGAGTAGTTTTAAAGGAAATAAAAGTAAAAGAATTGCCTGAATTAGATGATGAATTTGCAAAAGATGTAAGTGAATTTGAAACATTGGCAGAACTAAAAGAAGATATCAGAAAGAAGTTTAGTGAAAAAAATAAAGAAAAAGAAAAGGATGAGATGACATCTAAGATTTTAGATAAAATTGCTGAAAATACTCCTATTGATATTCCAGATTCAATGATTGAAAATCAAATTGACTACTATATTGAAGAAAGTGAAAGAACAATGAGATACTTTGGTTACACTTTAGATTCATATTTGAAAGCTGTAAATAAGACTATAGAAGAATATAGACAACAATTTAAAGATAGAGCATATATTGCAGTAAGAAATAACTTATTATTAGAGAAAATAGCGAAAGTAGAAAATATTGAAGCTAATGAAGAAGAAATACAAAAAGAGATTGAGAAACTTGCTTCAAGTTACAAAATGGAAGTTGAGAAATTTAGAGAAAATCTTAAACCTGATGATATTGAATATATTAAAGAGGGTATAATCATAAATAAAGCTTTAGATTTAATTTATAATAGTGCTAAAATAGTGGAAAAGAACACTGAACAGAAAGATGCTTAATATTTTATTAAACATGGGAGGGATATGATATGTCAACACTTGTTCCTATAGTTGTTGAGCAAACCAACCGTGGTGAAAGATCTTATGACATTTATTCACGACTACTAAAAGATAGAATAATTATTCTTAGTGATGAAATTACTGATGATGTTGCGAGCTTGGTTGTAGCACAATTACTCTTTCTAGAAGCAGAAGATCCAGATAAAGATATCTATCTTTATATAAATTCTCCTGGTGGATCTGTAACTGCTGGGTTTGCAATATATGACACAATACAATATATTAAACCAGATGTTTCAACAATTTGTATAGGGATGGCTGCTTCGATGGGAGCTTTTCTATTAACAGCAGGAGCAAAAGGAAAAAGATTTGCTTTACCAAACAGTGAGATAATGATTCATCAACCACTTGGTGGTGTTAGAGGTCAGGCTACTGACATTAAGATTCATGCTGAATGGATTCTAAGAATTAAAGCGAGAATAAACAAAATTTTAAGCGAAAGAACAGGTCAACCTCTTGAAATTATTGAGAGAGACACTGAAAGAGATTTCTTTATGACTGCGGAAGAAGCTTTAAAATATGGTATTATTGATAAGGTTATAACAAATAGGGCTTAGGAAATTTGAGGTGATTATAAGTTGGCAAAAAATGAAGAAAAAAAGATATTAAGATGTTCATTTTGTGGTAAATCACAAGATGAAGTTCGAAGATTAATAGCAGGCCCTGGCGTGTATATATGTGATGAATGTGTTGAGCTTTGTTCTGAAATAATATCCGAAGAATTTGAAGAAGAAGATATTTATAATAGTAGTAATGAAAAATTGCCTACTCCAAAGGAGATAAAAGAGTTTTTAGATCAGTACGTTATTGGTCAAGAACAAGCTAAAAAAACTCTTTCGGTTGCAGTATATAATCATTATAAAAGAATATACTATCAGGACATCAATAAAAAAGATGATATTGAACTACAAAAGAGTAATATTTTAATGTTAGGGCCAACTGGCTCTGGTAAGACATATTTAGCTCAAACATTAGCAAAGATGCTGAATGTACCCTTTGCTATTGCTGATGCAACTACACTTACAGAAGCAGGTTATGTAGGAGAAGATGTAGAGAATATTCTTTTGAGATTAATACAGAACGCTGATTATGATTTAGACAGGGCAGAAAGAGGGATAATATATATTGATGAAATTGATAAAATTGCAAGAAAATCTGATAATCCTTCAATAACTCGTGATGTTTCAGGTGAAGGTGTTCAACAAGCATTACTTAAGATATTAGAAGGAACCATTGCTTCTGTTCCACCTCAAGGAGGAAGAAAGCATCCACACCAAGAATTTATTCAAATTGATACATCAAATATATTATTTATTTGTGGTGGAGCATTTGATGGAATTGAAAAGATAATAGAAAAAAGAATTGGTGAAAAAACATTAGGATTTAACGCTAAGATAGAAAGTAAAAAAGAAAGAAATATTGGTGATGTCTTAAGACAAATAATGCCACAGGATTTATTAAAATATGGAATGATTCCAGAATTTATTGGACGTGTGCCAATTATTGTAACACTTGATGCATTAGATAAAGAAGCACTTGTAAAGATACTAACCGAGCCTAAAAATGCATTAATTAAACAGTATAAAAAGCTATTTAATTTAGATGATGTTGAACTTGATGTTGAAGAAGATGCCCTTTATGCAATAGCTGAAAAAGCTATTGAAAGAAATACTGGTGCAAGAGGCTTAAGAGCAATACTAGAAGAAATTATGTTAGATATAATGTACGATATTCCTTCAAAAGAAAATGTTGAGAAGGTAATAATTAATAAAGATTCTGTAATTAATAATATACCACCAATTGTAATTTATAATGAAAACAAAAAGGCACACAAAAGGCAAATGGTAAGAACAAAGACAAAAGATAAAAAAGGTAATGCTTCATAAAAACATAGGCTGCTGTTAATCAGCAGCTTTTTACTTTTAAATTTTATGAAGGGAAAAAATTTTTTTCATCGAATTATGATATATATATTTTATTTTTGGTGGTTTATATGAATCTAATAAGAGAGTATGTGGAAGAATTAGAGAGAAAGAATCTTTCTTGTTTTGCGACGTTAAGCTCTAATTCTAAGGGCAGATTAAAGCAAGAAGAAAAGTGTCAAATTAGAACAGAATTTCAAAGGGATAGAGATAGAATTATACATTCAAAATCTTTTAGAAGATTAAAACATAAAACACAAGTTTTTATTTCTCCTGAAGGTGACCATTATAGAACAAGACTTACTCATACATTAGAAGTATCTCAAATAGCAAGGACAATTACTAGAGCACTTAGATTAAACGAAGATTTAGCTGAAGCAATTTCATTAGGCCACGATTTAGGTCATACACCTTTTGGACATGCTGGAGAGGATATTTTGAACGAGATTTGCTCTTTTGGGTTTAAACATTTTGAACAAAGCTTAAGAGTTGTGGATTTTCTTGAAGATGATGAAGGTTTAAATTTAACTTTTGAAGTTAGAGATGGAATATTAAATCATACAGGAAATGCAAAACCGTCAACTTTAGAAGGGCAAGTAGTTAAATTAGCTGATAGAATAGCGTATATTAATCATGATATTGATGATGCTATAAGAGCTGGAATATTAAAAGAAAGCGACTTACCTAAAGATTGCCTTGAAGTTCTTGGTTATTCTAAACGTAAGAGAATTAATACTATGATAATGGATATAATAAAAAATAGCATTGAAAAGCCAGAAATAACCATGAGTAAAGAGGTTTCGGATGCAATGTTGTCATTAAGAACATTTTTATTTAACAATGTTTATATAGGTTCAGAAGCAAAAAAAGATGAAAATAAAGCAAAACATATTATAAGCGAATTATTTAATGTTTTTATAAAAAAACCAGAACTACTTCCTAATGATATACAAAAAAATATTGAAGTATATGGCCTTGAAAGATCAGTAGTAGATTACATTGCGGGGATGACTGATAGATATGCAATTCGTAAATTTTATGAAATATTTCTACCATCTCCGTGGAATAGATTATAAAAAATTATTTAATCTGCATAAAGGTATTAATCGAAAATTGTCGAATAATATTATATGCAAATTCACAACTGCAGGTGAAGAATTTTGTTCGAGAAGATAATTGACGAAGTTTTAAGAAGGACAGATATTGTTGATATAGTAAATAGTTATGTTAATCTTAGAAAGTCAGGTGCAAATTACAAAGCTCTTTGTCCTTTTCATAATGAAAGAACTCCTTCCTTTTATGTATCACCTTCAAAACAGATATTTCACTGTTTTGGATGTGGAGTTGGTGGAAATGTAATACATTTTGTTATGCGAATAGAAAATATTACTTTTTTTGAAGCACTTAAAATATTAGCTAGTAAAGTAAATATTAACGCTGATTTATACCAAGTAAATAGTCAAAAGGAAAGAGAACTTCTCAAACAAAAAGAAGAATTATATAAATTATTAGATGAGTGTACAAATATTTTTCATAGCCATCTTTTTGACAGAAAAAATGTTGATGCAGTCAAATATTTATTAAAAAGAGGAATTAAAAAAGATACTGTTAAAAAGTTTAAAATTGGATATTGTCCAGATAATTTTAATTTGTACCAAATATTATCTGAAAAATATGATTCAGAAATTATAAATAAAAGTGGAATATTTTACGAAAAAGATGGGAAATATTATTGCAGATTTAATCAAAGAATAATTTTCCCTATTTTTGATACATTAGATAGAACAATTGCATTTGGCGGAAGGATAATTAATTCTGATAATAAAGCCAAATATATAAATTCACCCGAAACAATATTATTTAATAAATCAAAAACCTTATATGCACTTAATATTGCGAAAAATAGCAAAGAAGATCATTTTATTATTGTTGAAGGGTATATGGATACAATTTCTTTGCAACAAGAAGGAGTTCAAAATGTTATTGGAGTTTTAGGAACAGCTCTAAACAATGAACATTCATATACAATAAAAAGATATAAAAATAATGTGATTCTCTGTTTAGATTCTGATCAAGCAGGAGTAAATGCAGCACTAAGAGGAGCCGAAGTATTATATCAAAATGGTATTAATGTAAAAATAATGGAATTAGAAAACGCAAAGGATCCAGATGAATATGTTAAAAAATTTGGTGTTGATGCATTTTTACTTAAAAAAGGCAATTCGGTGTTTGTGCTTGACTATAAAATAAAGAATCTTTTGAAAAAATATGATATAAATTCTTCAGAAGAAAAAATAAAGTTTATTAATGGATATTATTTAGAAATCCTAAATAAACTCCAAACTGATATTGAGATTGAGGAATATATTAACAAACTATCTAAAATAATTGATATTAGTTCGGATGCTCTAAAAAAACAATTTGAAAAAATGAAACAATCTCAACAAAAAAGAGTTATAAATATTAGTAACAATAAAATTGTTACTCCAAATGATGATAGCATTGATAATAGAATATATAACTCAGAGATCTATCTAATTTCTATTTATTTTGAATGGGCTAATAAAAATGAACAGATAAAACTTTTAGTTAACAAAGATGATTTTATAACAAATGAAAATAAAGATATATTTGAAAAATTAAATAAATTATTAGATGAGGGGATTGAATTGAATTTTCCAACAATGCTGAGTTTTATTGGTAATCAAGCTACACTTTCAGAGTTGACTGAAATATCTTCAAAAGGTTTAAACGATTTTGAAAGTGCAAAAAAGGCAATACTTGAACTAAAGAATAATTTAGCAGAGCTCAACTTAAAAAAACAACTGGTTGCTTTAGATAAAGATACAGATAAACAAAAGTATTTAGAAATAATCGAGAAAATCAAGAAACTTAAAATGAGAAAGGAGGGATAAAATGACCAAGATAAAGAAAAACAATGAAAATGATATTACAGAAAAAAATAAAGTAATCAATATTGAAGAAGCTTTTGAAGAGAAAAAAAATCAAGTTAGAGAGAAAGTTAGGGAAATAATTGAACTTGCAAAAAACAAAGGTTTTTTGACCTTTTCAGAAATACAAGAACATTTTGAAAAATTTGAACTTGATCCACAGCAAATTGATAATATTTATGAAACATTAGAAAAAATGGGTATAGATATAGTTGATGATAGAGTTGAGGATACAGAAAATCTCCAAGAAGATTTAGATTTGACGCTTCCAGAAGGTATAGGAATAGATGATCCTGTAAGAATGTATTTAAAAGAAATTGGTAAAATTCCACTATTAACTTCTGATGAAGAAATTGAACTAGCTAAAAAAATTGAAAAGGGAGATGAAGAAGCAAAAAGGAGATTAGCAGAAGCAAACCTAAGATTAGTTGTTAGCATTGCAAAGAGATATGTAGGAAGAGGTATGCTTTTTTTAGATTTAATTCAAGAAGGGAACCTCGGCTTATTAAAAGCTGTAGATAAATTTGATTATAGAAAAGGGTATAAGTTTTCGACCTATGCTACATGGTGGATTCGACAAGCTATAACAAGAGCAATAGCTGATCAGGCAAGAACAATCAGAATACCAGTTCATATGGTTGAAACAATAAATAAGCTTGTTAGAATATCAAGACAACTTCTTCAAGATAAAGGTAGAGAGCCTACTCCAGAAGAAATAGCAAAAGAAATGAATCTTCCAATAGAAAAAGTTAGGGAAATATTAAAAATTGCTCAAGAACCAGTTTCACTTGAAACTCCAATAGGTGAAGAAGAAGATAGCCATTTAGGTGATTTTATTCCTGATGATGATGCTCTAGCTCCTGCTGATGCAGCAGCTTACTCAATGCTTAAAGAACAATTATTAGATGTTTTAGATTCATTAAATGAGAGAGAAAAAAAGGTTCTAAAACTTAGGTTTGGGCTTGAGGATGGAAGAGCAAGAACACTTGAAGAAGTAGGGAAAGAGTTTAATGTTACAAGAGAGCGAATTAGACAAATAGAGGCGAAAGCACTGAGAAAATTAAGGCATCCAAGTAGGAGTAAAAAGCTTAAAGATTTCTTAGAATAATTAGCCCTTTTATAGGGCTTTTTCTTTTTTATTTGACTTTATTTAATTACTTGTATACAATTTATTTTGCACACATTTCAAAGGGGGATTAAATTATTAATGACTGAATTTAGAGAAGATATTAGAAATATTGCAATAATTGCTCATGTTGATCATGGAAAAACAACACTTGTTGATGCAATGCTAAAACAAGGTGGCGTTTTTAGAGAAAATCAAAATGTAGTTGAAAGAGTTCTTGACTCTAATGAATTGGAACGTGAAAAAGGGATAACCATAATGGCTAAAAATACTGCCATTAATTATAAAGGAGTAAAGATTAATATTGTAGATACACCAGGACATGCAGACTTTGGAAGTGAAGTGGAAAGGGTATTGAAGATGGTTGATGGTGTACTACTTTTAGTTGATGCATTTGAAGGGCCAATGCCACAAACAAAGTTTGTTTTAAGAAAAGCCTTGCAGTTAAATTTAAAACCAGTTGTTGTTATTAACAAAATTGATAGGCCAGATGCTAGACCATTTGATGTAATTGATAAGGTTTTAGAGCTATTTATTGAGTTAGGAGCTAATGATGAACAACTTGAATTTCCATATATATTTGCTTCTGCAAAAGATGGAGTTGCAAAATATGAATTAAATGATGACAATAATGATTTAAAACCATTATTTGAAACAATAATAAAAAATATTCCAGCACCAATTAAAGATACTGATTCACCTTTACAAATGATTGTAACAACAATTGACTACGATAATTATATTGGAAGGATTGCAATTGGTAAGGTTGTAAGAGGTACTATCTTTATAAATCAACAAGTTGTTATTTGTACACCAACTGAAATTTTACAGAGAGTAAAGATTACGAAATTATTCCAATTTGAAGGTCTAAAAAGAGTTGAATGTTCTGAAGCATTTTCAGGTGATATTGTTTGTGTTGCAGGTATTGAGGGAATTAACATAGGGCAAACCATAGCTGATTCAGATAATCCAGAAGCCTTGCCATTTGTAAATATTGATGAGCCTACTATTTCAATGATTTTTTCAACTAATGACTCACCATTTGCTGGTAAAGAAGGACAATTTGTAACTTCAAGACATCTAAGAGAAAGACTGTTTAAAGAACTTGAAACTAACGTTGGGTTAAAAGTAGAAGAAACTGAAACTCCTGATGCTTTCAAAGTATCAGGTAGGGGAGAGTTACATCTTGCAATATTAATTGAAACAATGAGAAGGCAAGGCTATGAATTCCAAGTATCAAAGCCTAAAGTTATTACAAAAGAGGTAAATGGTGAATTTTTAGAGCCATTTGAATATTTGATTATTGATGTGCCTGAAGATTTTATGGGTGTTGTAATGGAAAAATTGGGGCCAAGAAGAGCTCAATTGCAGAATATGACAATGCTTAATGATGGATTCTTAAGACTTGAATTTATCATTCCTGCAAGAGGCTTGATTGGATATAGAAATGAATTTTTAACAGATACAAAAGGTAATGGAATAATGAATCATATCTTTTATGATTATATGCCTTATGCTGGAGAGATTCCTGAAAGAAATAGAGGTGCTTTAGTAGCATTTGAGGCAGGAGAAGCAGTAACATATGGGTTGTACAATGCTCAAGAAAGAGGTAATCTGTTTATTGGTCCTGGTACTCAAGTTTATGAAGGTATGATAGTTGGCCAAAATTCAAGAATAGATGATGTTGTTGTAAATGTATGTAAGAAAAAGCATCTTACTAATATGCGTTCAGCAACAGCAGATGAGGCATTAAGACTTACACCTCCAATTGAATTAAGCCTTGAAGAGTGCTTAGAGTTTTTGGCAGAAGATGAACTTTTAGAGGTTACACCCAAATCTTTAAGATTACGCAAGAAGATTTTAGATACTGAAATGAGAAAAAAAGCTGAAGCAAAGGCAAAGAAGGAATAGGAAGGGTTTTTCATAAAACTCTTCTTATTATTTTATTAAGTATTTATTAAGTATAATATTTAAAATTGAGATATAAATAATTTTATTATACATTATAATACTGAAGATTTTCTCAAAGAAATGATTAAAGTGAGTGAAGAATGTTATAGAGTATTAAAAAAAGGAAAATACTGTGCAATTCTTATTGGTGATACACGAAAAAAAGGACATATAATTCCACTTGGTTTTAGTGTAATGGATATTTTGTTAATTGCACATGAGTATTTATTTATTTTTAAAAAATAAATTATACAGATTATTATTAAAGTTCATCATTCATTGATGAACTATTATTTTTTTAAATATACTTGAATATGATATAATTTATTTGATGTTTTTATGTGAGGTAATTGCTTATGAAAAAAATAAAAAAGAAAAAATTAATGTATTTATTTTGTTTTACACTATTAATTTTCTTTTTCTCGATTATATATTTTTATTTTTTATCTAATAGAAATACAATAAATACTTATATAGAAATACCACAAGATACATCAGCGAAAAAGGTAGCCCAGATTTTGGAAGATAAAGGTATTATTAAAAATAAATATATATTTTTATTATATCTTAAATTTAACAAATATAAGATCGCTGCAGGTAAATATTATCTTTCTAACAAAATGAGCCTAAAAAAAATTTGTGAAGAGCTACAAAAAGGTATTGTTTATAAAAAGACAATTAAGTTCACAATTCCTGAGGGATTTACAGTTATTGATATTGCAAAAAGATTAGATATGCTTGGTATTGTGAAAAAAGAGGATTTTATAAATGAAATCAAGAAAGGTGATATTGATTTTAAATATAAGTTTATTGGAAAAAATGTTTTATATCCATATGAAGGATACTTATTTCCTGATACTTATGAAGTTTATCCTAATACTTCAGCCAAAGATATTATTATTATGATGTTAAATAGATTTACACAAGTATATGAAAGTATTAAGCAATTTAAAAAAACAAATTTGGACCTAAAAAGTACAGTTATTTTAGCATCAATTGTTGAAAAAGAAGCAAAGTATGACAGTGAAAGAAGTCTTATTGCAGGGGTTTTTCTTAATAGATTAAATAAAAATATTAAGTTAGAAAGTTGTGCAACAGTAGAATATTTACTACCAAAGCATAAAGAAGTTTTGACTTATAATGATTTAAAAATAGATTCATATTATAATACATATAAATACAATGGTTTACCACCGTCAGCAATATCTAACCCTGGCAAAAAAAGCTTATTGTCTGCATTAAATCCCCAAAAGACTGATTATTTATACTTTGTTCTTAAAAAAAATGGATATCACCATTTTAGTAAAACGTATAAAGAACATTTGGAATTCCAAAAACAGAATGAAGGAGAAAAACAATAATGGATTTAAGTCAAGATATTTTAAACAGCTTTATTCGAAATAATTTATATTCCATTAACCCATTATTAGAAAAAATGGAACATTACTCAAAAATAAACAATGTTCCAATTGTTGCAAAAGAGGTTTCACGATTACTATATATTTTAACAATGTTAAAAAAACCTGAGCGTATTTTAGAAATTGGCACTGCAATTGGTTATTCAACTTTATCCATGTTTTATGGTTATAAAAATACCCAAATTATTACTATTGAACGTGATTTTGATATGGTAATAAAGGCTAAAGAGTTTTTTAAAAAGGCAAATGCAATTGATAATATCCATGTAATTGGTGCAGAAGCAGAAGAAGCACTAAAATCAATAGATGGTAATTTTGATTTGGTGTTTATTGATGCTGCAAAAGCTCAGTATATTGAATTTTTCAATTTAGTAAAAGATAAACTTAATGACAATTCAATTATTATTTGTGATAATGTTTTGTATCGTGGTATGGTTTTGGGCAAAAAATATTTACAAAGAAGAATGGTAACCATTGCTAAAAGAATGGACAAATTTATCAAAATGGTATTAGAAGATAAGCAATTTATATCTACTTTATTACCAGTTAGCGATGGCATATTAATTTCAATAAAGGCAAGTAATGTGGAGGGAATTTAAGTGGAGATAAAAAAACTAGAATTATTAGCACCAGCAGGTGATTTAGAAAAACTAAAGGTTGCAGTTCTTTATGGAGCTGATGCTGTATATATTGGCGGGAAAAGCTTTGGGCTTAGAAAGAATGCAGGAAATTTTTCTTATGAAGATATGGCTGAAGCAGTAGAATTTGCACATAAATATGGAAAAAAGATATATATAACTGCAAATATTTTTGCCCATAACAATGATATAGATAAATTAGATAATTTTTTAGAAACAATAAAAGAATTAAAATTTGACGGAATTATTGTTTCAGATCTTGGAATATTTAAAAAAGCTATTAAAACAGGAATTCCAGTTCATATAAGCACTCAAGCAAATACCACAAATTACCAATCAGCTTTATTTTGGTATGAGCTTGGAGCAAAAAGGGTTGTTTTAGCTCGTGAATTAAGTTTAGAAGAAATTAAAGAAATAAGAGACAAAACACCTAAAGATTTAGAAATTGAGGCATTTGTTCATGGTGCTTTATGTATTTCTTACTCTGGAAGATGCTTTTTAAGTAACTACATGACATATAGAGATGCAAATTTAGGTGATTGTGCACATCCATGTAGATATAAATATTATGTTGTTGAGGAAAAAAGACCAAATCAATATTTCCCTATAATAGAAAATGAGACAGGAACTTATATATTCAATTCAAAAGATTTATGTATGATTGAATATATTGATAAGTTAGTTTTCTCAGGTATTGATAGCTTTAAGATTGAAGGAAGAATGAAAAGTAGCTTTTATATTGCAACAGTTGTGAGCAACTATAGGAAGGCCATAGATAAATTTATAAAAGATCCATATAATTTTGCTCCCGAAGAAGAGTGGCTTATTGAAATAGCTAAATGTAGCCATAGAAGTTATACGACAAACTTCTACTTTGGTAAACCTAACCAAAATGATTATAAATATGAGTCAAGCCAATATATAAGAGAATATGATTTTGTTGGTATTGTAAAGGATATTATAAATGAAAATTTTGCAATTGTTGAGCAACGAAACAGATTTTTTAAGGGTGATTTAGTTGAGGTTATGCTTCCTGATGGAACCTATTTTGAACAAACTATTGATTTCATTGAAGACCAAGATGGAAATCAAATTGATGTTTGTCCTCATCCACAACAATTAGTAAAAATAAGATTTGATAAAAAAGTAACACAATATGCAATGTTAAGAAAAAAATCTGAATAAATTTTAAATGGACATGCAACAAAATTGCAAAAATAGAATATAATTGTAATTGGAGCCCTTATTAAAGATGATTTTTAATGTATTTTATAAAAAATGGAGCAAGTTTTCCTCAGCCTTTATCAGAAGAAGAAGAAAAGAAATATTTAGAATTAATGTGGGCGGGGGATATTGGAGCAAGAAATATTTTAATTGAGAAAAATCTAAGATTAGTAGCTCATATAGCAAAAAAATATACGTCTACTTTTCCTAATATATGCGAAGATATAATTTCTGTTGGAACAATTGGACTCATAAAAGCCATTGAATCTTTTTCAAATAATAAAAAAACACGACTTTCAACATATGCTGCAAAATGCATTGATAATGAAATTTTAATGTTTTTGAGACAAAACAAGAAATTTAATTTACAGGTTTCATTAAATGACCCTATTGGAATTGATAAGGATGGTAATGAAATAACTTTGATGGATGTTATTCAAAATGAAGATAATGATGTTGATGAGGCTGTTGATATAAAAATACTTCTTAAGAAACTTTCAGGAAAACTTAAAAATGTATTAAAAGGACGAGAAAAAAAGGTTATTGAACTAAGATATGGTCTTTGTGATAATCAAGAAAAAACACAAATAGAGGTTGCAAATATACTTGGAATTTCAAGATCTTATGTATCCCGAATTGAAAAGAAGGCATTAAAAAAGCTTTATAATGAGCTTCAAATGTAAGCATAATTTATATTTTTTAAAAAAGAAGCTACAGCTATTGATTCAATATAGCTAGTAGCTTTTTTTATTTGTACTCATTTTAAATTGTACATAATATATAAAAAATAAAATATTATTTATTAAAAATATGAAAATATCTAATAATATATTGACATTATTTTATATTAAATTTATAATCAATAGTAAGCATAAAAAATCATAAATGAGCATACGAATAATCATAAATAAGCATTATTGATATTTATCAGGGAGCATGATTATTATGTTTGAAGAAGAAAGAAAACAAAAAATCGTCCAATATGTTCAAGAACATTTAAGGGCATCTGTTCAAGAGTTAAGTTATTTATTTAATGTTTCAGAATCAACTATAAGGCGTGATCTTAAAGAATTAGAAGATGCAAAACTAATTAAAAGAACACATGGTGGAGCTGTTAGTTTAGAAAGTGTAAACTTTGAGCCAACATTTATTGAAAAAGAAGATAAATTTAAAAATGAAAAGGAAAAAATAGCTAAAAAAGCTTCTGAATTTATTCAAAAAGGCGATACTATTTTAATAGATTCAGGGACAACAACATTATATCTTGCAAAAGAACTTAAAAAAGTATCTGATATAACTGTTGTAACCAACTCAATTATTATTGCTTACGAACTACAAACTCAAGATAATATAGAGATTGTAATAATTGGAGGAACTCTTAGAAAAAACACACGAGCTTTGGTCGGACCTATATCAGAATATGCATTAAATATGCTTAGAGTTGATAAAGCATTTATTGCAACAAATGGTATTGATGTTGAAGAAGGGTTGACTACACCTAACATTATTGAGGCAGCTACAAAGAGAAAAATGATTGAAATATCTAAAGAAACAATTTTGCTTGCTGACCATAGTAAAGTAGGCAAAGTTTCTTTTGCACAATTTGCTGATATCTCAGATATTGATAAATGGGTTACTGATGAAAAAGTTGAAGCTAACATAATAAGCAGAATTGAAAATAAAGGAACAACTATATATATAGCAAATTATTAGGAGGATAATAGTGAAACATATATTAACTGTTACATTAAACCCAGCTATTGATAAAACAATTACTTTAGAGAAATTTAACTTAGGTACACTAAATAGAGTGAAAGAAATTAAAATTGATCCTGGCGGAAAAGGAATAAATGTTGCAAAAGTTCTTAAAAAGTTTGGAATGAATGTTTTAGCAACAGGATTGATAGCAGGTAAACAGGGGCAATTGTTATTAGACTACTTAAACAAAGCTAATATTAATAATGATTTTTTTATAATAGAAGGTGAAACTCGAACAAATATAAAGATATTTGATGAACATACAAGTACAATTACAGAAATAAATGAACAAGGATTTTATGTAAATGAAAAAGATATAGAAAAGTTTATTGATAAATTTACTAAACTACTTGATAACACATCTTTGTTAATATTAAGCGGCAGTTTGCCACTAGGATTAGACAGTAAAATTTATTATGAATTAATTCAAATTGCAAATAAAAAAGGTGTATATACAATTCTTGACGCAGATGGTGACGCTTTAAGATATGGTATTAATGGTATACCATATGCTATAAAACCTAATATAAATGAATTAAACGGACTATTTAATGTAAACTTACAAGATAGTAGAGATATTATAAAAGTTTCAAAACAACTTATTGAGTTAGGGATAAAAATTATTCTTGTTTCTAATAGCGAAAAAGGAGCATATTTAATTACAACAGCCAATGCTTACAAAATAAATACATTTAGAATTGACTGCAAAAGTTCGGTTGGAGCTGGTGATTCAATGGTTGCTACACTTGCCTATTGCTTAATTAATAACTTTAATATTTTTGAAATAGCTAAATGGGTTACTGCTGCTGGAACAATAACTGCATCAAAACCTGGGACTGAGGTTTGTTCTATTGAAGAAGTAAAAAAATCTTTAGACTTGATTAATGTCGAAGATTTGTCATGTTGGTTATAGCTCTTAATAATTTTTTAAGGTTTATCTTATAATAAATTGGGAGGTTGTGAATATGAAAAAGATTTTGGGAGTAACTGCATGTCCAACTGGTATTGCACATACCTATATTATCAATAACCTTGACATGTCTAATTGTAAATTATTATTAAATGATATATTAAAATTGCCATCTACAAAAGAGATTCAGCTTTTATTAGAAGACTTCTATAAAAATAATTTAAAATATTAAAAGCCGCATTTGCGGCTTTTTTACTTATATTTGGTCGGGATGACAGGATTTGAACCTGCGACTCCTTGGTCCCGAACCAAGTGCGCTACCAAACTGCGCTACATCCCGATATAATTTTTTTGCAATTTACTATAAAACATTATATAATATACAACAAAAAAATCAATATCACAAAGGAGTTAATTAATTTGAAGATTATTAGAAAACGATATATTCCTGAAGAGGAAATTGATATTTCAGGAGATATTATACTTTTCCATAATGAAGATATACTTATTACAAAATGGCTACCTATTCATAAAAGACAGGATATTGTTAACGGAATGTCCTGCCTTTTTTTTAAAGAAGGTATTAAAATAAGTAAAATGTATAATTCTGACAACAGGTTACTTTACACATATTGTGATATTGTAAGAACAAATATAAAGGATGATACATTAATAATTGAAGATTTATTGTTAGATGTAGTTATTTATCCAGATAAAACCTATAAAGTGTTAGACATTGATGAATTAATTGAATTAAGGAAAAATAATAAAATATCTGAGGATTTAATGCTTGAAGCATTATCTAAACTAAACTATTTATTAAATGATATTTATAATGGATTTACACTTGATGTGTTAGAAAAAAGATTTTGGGAGGTATAAAGCATGATAATTATTGGTGAAAAGATAAACTCATCGGTTAAAACTGTAAAAGAAGCTATTGAAAATAAAAATTATGATTTTTTAATTGATTTAGCAAAAAAGCAAGAAGCATCAGGGGCAAATTATATTGATATAAATAGTGGTGTATTTATTGAAAATGAAGCCGAAGTAATGAAAACATTGATAGAATTAATACAAGATAGTGTTAGTGTTCCACTATCTTTAGACAGCTCAAATCCTGATGTTATTGTAGAAGCTGTAAAAGTATATAATAAATCCACAGCTCTTTATAATTCGATTATTTTTGATAAATATGTTTTAGATAAAGCTATACCTGTAATTAAAGAATACAATATGTCTGTTATTGCTTTATTAATGGAAAACAACCAAATACCAGAAGACAGCTCAGAAAGAATAGAAATAGCAAAAAGACTTGTTGAATATTTGAACAAAAATGGTATAGATAATAGTAGGATATTTTTAGATCCAATGGTTCAACCACTTTCAATTGATCAAAGATATATAAATGTTTCGTTAGAGACAATTAAATTGATAAAACAAACATTTAGTGATATAAATATTATTTGTGGATTATCAAATGTATCTTATGGCTTACCAAATAGAAAGTGGATAAATAGATCCTTTGTTAGTTTAGCTATATATTTTGGTTTAAATAGTGCTATTTTAGATCCGCTTGACAAAACATTGCTTAATTTAATTTATGCTTCTGAAGCATTAAATGGTACAGATGAATATTGTATGGAATACATTTTAAAAGCAAGAGAAGGTTCACTTGATTAAGTTAATTAACTTGGAAAGGATTATTATTTATGCTCAAAGTCACAAACGTCAAAAAAGGCAGTTTAGCAGAAAAAATAGGTATTAATTTAGGAGATTATATAATTTCAATAAATAATATTCAAATATATGATTTGTTAGATTATATGTATGCATCATATAATAAAGATATAGAAATTATTTATATTAAAGAGAACACAACATTCAAAAAATTTATTAGGAAAAAAGAGTATCAAGATTTGGGAATTGAGTTTGAAGATTTAGTTGATAAAATTAGAGGTTGTGAAAATAAATGTATTTTTTGCTTTATCGATCAGCTTCCAAAAGGTTTAAGAGATACTTTATATATTAAGGATGACGATTCAAGGCTATCGCTTCTTACAGGGAACTATATAACTTTAACAAATTTAAAAGATAAAGATTTTGAAAAAATTATAAAATACCACATAAGTCCATTAAAGATTTCTGTGCATACAACTAACCCTGAATTAAGAGTATTTATGCTAAAAAATAAAAGAGCAGCTTTGATAAAAGAGCAACTTAAACAGCTATCATATCATGGCATTGAATTTGATACGCAAATAGTTTTAGTAAAAAATGTTAATGACGGTAAAGAACTCAAGAACACTATTGAAGATCTTTCAACTTTTTTTCCAAATATAAAGAGTATTTCTGTTGTCCCAGTTGGGCTTACAAAGTATAGAGAAAATTTGTATGATATTAAGCCCTTTGATAAAGAATCTTCGCTTGAAATAATAAATACGATTGAAATGTATCAAAGAATATTTTTAAAAAAATATGGCACCAGATTAGTTTATGCAGCAGATGAATTTTTTATAAATGCTGGGTTGGAAATTAAATCAGTTTCTTCTTATGAAGATTTCAGACAAATAGAAAACGGAGTTGGAATGGTTTCTTTGTTTATACATCAATTTAAAAATACTTTAAGTAAATTAAAAGGTAATAGTAATATTAAAAAAGAATTAAGTATTGCAACAGGCCAAAGTGCTTATAATTTTTTAAAATGTTTACTAACTGAATTTAATAAAAAATATCAAAATATTAATATAAAATTATATTGTATTGAAAATAAATTTTTTGGTAATTCTGTAACAGTATCTGGACTTTTAACTGGACAAGATATAATTGAACAACTTAAGAATAAAGAATTAGGTAGCTATTTACTATTACCAGATAATTGTATTAACTATGACCAAAAATTTTTAGATGATGTAACTGTTAGAGAATTAGAAAATCAACTTAACATCCCTATATTTTTTGTACCAAATAATGGAAGAAAATTGATATACTATATTTTAAAAGGTGGTGAAAATTCATGAAACCAACTGTAGCAATTGTTGGTCGCCCAAATGTTGGAAAATCAACATTATTTAATAGATTAATTGGTGAAAGAAGAGCAATAGTTGATGATATACCTGGTGTTACAAGAGATAGAATAATTGGGACAACTGAATGGAATGGAATTACTTTTGACATTATTGATACAGGTGGTATAGAGCCCTATTCTGAAGATATTATTTTAAAACAAATGAGGAGACAAGCTCAATTTGCAATCGATATGTCAGATGTAATTATTTTCATGGTTGATGGTAGAGAGGGGTTAAATCAATCTGATAAAGAAGTTGCTGATATGTTAAGAAAATCAAAAAAACATGTTGTTTTAGCTGTAAATAAAATTGATAATTATAATATGGAAAATAATAAGTATGAATTTTATGAACTTGGTTTTGGTGACCCAATATCTATTTCATCAGAACATGGTTCTGGTATTGGCGATGTTCTTGATTTAGTTGTTAGTTTATTTGAAAAAGAGGGAATAAATGAAACAGAAGATGATTCGATAAAAGTCAGCATAATTGGAAAACCAAATACAGGTAAATCCTCATTAGTAAATAGAATTCTAGGTGAAGAGAGACTCATTGTAAGTGATATTCCGGGAACAACAAGAGATGCAATTGATACAGCCATTGAATTTAATTCTAAGAGATATACCTTAATTGATACTGCCGGTATTAGAAGAAAAAGCAAAATATATGACGAAATAGAGAAATATAGCATCTTACGAACCAAATCTGCCATAGAAAGAAGTGATATTTGCATCATTATGATAGATGCAACAGAAGAAGTATCAGAACAGGACGCTAAAGTAGCAGGACTTGCATTAGAAGCTGGCAAAGGATGTATAATAGCAGTAAATAAATGGGATGCTGTTGAAAAAAATTATAAATCAGTTGAAGAATACAAAACAAAGGTATATGAAAAATTAAGTTTCTTAACTTTTGCACCAATAATATTTATTTCAGCAAAAACCGGCTTAAGAATTAATAAACTTCTTGAAATGGTTGACTATGTTTATCAAAATTACACTCGCAGGATTACAACTGGCCAATTAAATGATGTCTTGGCCGAAGCTACAACAGTATTTCAACCACCATCAGATAAAGGAAAACAACTTAAAATATATTATATGACTCAAGTGGGTAGTAATCCTCCTAAAATAGCATTATTTGTGAATGAAAAAAAATTATTTCATTTTTCGTATCAAAGGTATATAGAAAACTATATTAGAAAAACATACGATTTTGTTGGAACTCCTTTGTTTTTTATTATTAGAGAGAAAGGAGAAAAGATATGAAGGCATTACAAATTTTATTAATTTTATCTGTAGGATATCTTATAGGTAGTGTTCTTTCGGCGTTAGTAATTGGTAAATTAACAAATGGTGTTGACGTTAGAAAATATGGCAGTGGTAATCCTGGTACAACTAACGTATTAAGAACTCTTGGTGTTTTACCTGCTATTTCTGTTTTCTTTTTAGATGTTTTTAAAGGTATTGTTGCTGTTATTTTTGCAAAAATTGTAATGCAAGATGATATTGTTCTTGCACAAACATTAGGAGCTGTTGCTGTTATATGTGGACACACTTGGCCTTTATATTTCAATTTTAAGGGAGGAAAAGCTGCTGCAACATCTTGGGGTGCTGCATTAGCAATTCATCCTACCATAGCAATTGCTGTTCTATTATTTGCTGTTTTAGTTGTTGCAATTAAAAGATATATGTCTTTGGGTGTTATGTCAGGAGCATTTTTTTACTTAATAATTGTACTTATATTTGCAAGAGAATACTGGTTTTTAGCGTTGTTTATTCTAATAGTTATTTTAATTCGTCACAGAGAAAATATTAAAAGATTAATTAATGGAACAGAGAGAAAAGTTGGTGAAAGGATAAGATTTAAATAATATGCTGAACAAATACAATAAATTAGCAAAATATTATTATGAATATACCTCTATTTTTAACAATAATAAACTAATGTACAAAATAATTAATAAAACACTTCAACAAATAAATAATAAAAAATTAAAAATATTAGATGTCGGATGTGGGACAGGGGAAGTAACACAAAAAATATTTAAAAGAGGATTTCATAAAATTACTGGTATTGATAAATCGTTCAGTATGATAGAAATTGCCAGAAAAAGAAATAGAAAAATTAAATTTATAAGAATAGATTTTTTTAAATTTAGCACTCGAAAAAAGTTTGATGTAATAATAGTAACAACTGACGTTATTAATCATATTAATAAACAGAAAATAAATGATTTTTTTAAAAAGTGTTATAGATTATTAAAATACAATGGTATTATTATCTTTGATATAAACCTATACCAATACTTAAAAAATATTTCTAATAAAAGATTTATTAAAAAAATAAATAACTCTACAATAGTATGGGATACTAAAAGATTTGGGAATATACTTTATATTTATCTGTTATTTAAAACTAATAAAAATAGTTTTTTAGAAAAGTATAAACAATATATGTATTCTGAAGCTTACATAGAAAAAATTTTAAAATATAATAAATTTTATATATTATCAAAAAAATATGATTATAAATATATAATTAATAAGCGTTCAAAAGCATTTTATATTTTAGCTAAAAATAATATATAATTTCAAAACTTTTATTTTATACTTGGCTTAATTCTAAATTAAGTATAAAAGAATAATTATATTGCCAGAGGGTAAAATAGATTTATAAAATTATTATTATATTTTTTGAATTTATTTAAGAAGGTGAAAATAATGCGTGGAAAAGTAAAGTGGTTTAACCCAGATAAAGGGTATGGATTTATTAACACTGAGAATGGAGAAGATATCTTTGTTCATTTTTCATCAATTGATATGGAAGGATATAAAACATTAGCTGAAGGGCAATTAGTAGAATTTGATATTGTAAAAGGTGATAAAGGTAATCAGGCTGTTAATGTTAGAAAAGTAAAATAAAAAATTTATGATAAAATATATTTAAGAGGCTGAAAAATTTGCAGCCTCTTTTTGATTGAGGAGGTATATATAAATGTCTAAAGTGATTAGAGCAATTACAAAAGATAGAAAAGCTATATTATTTGTTATGGATTCTACTGATATTGTTGAACAAGCTACTACTATACATAATTTACCCCCCATTCCTGCAGCTGCATTAGGAAGGCTTCTAACAGCTGCTTCGATGATGGGGTTAATGCTAAAATCTGAAGACCATACAGTAAGTCTTCAAATTCAATGTAACGGTGTTTTAAGAGGTTTAGTAGCAGTAGCTGATTCACAAGGAAATGTAAAAGGGTATGTAAAAAACAAAGAAGTTATTACAGAAATAAATAAATTAGGTAAGCTTAATGTCAAAGGAGCAATAGGTAATGGGACTTTAACAGTTATAAAAGACCTAAAGCTAAAAGAACCATATATAGGACAGATACAATTAGTATCTGGCGAAATTGCCGAAGATATAACACATTATTTTGCTATATCAGAACAAACTCCATCGGCAGTAGCTTTAGGTGTTTTAATTGATAAGGATTTAAAAATTGTTTCAGCTGGAGGAATGATAATACAACTATTACCTGATGCAGATAATAAATTTATTGAGTTAGTTGAACAAAGAATAAGAGGGCTAAGTAATTTTTCTAAGATTTTAAAAGAAAAAGATGTTGATACTATAGCAAAAGATATTTTTGAAGATATTGATTATGAAATTTTAAATGAATATAACCCAACTTACAAATGTGATTGCTCATATGAAAAAGCAAAAACATTAATTACACTTTTAAATGATGATGAGATAAATGATCAAGAAGATATTGAAATAGTATGTAGTTTCTGTGAAAAAAAATATATTATTTCGAGAGAAGAAGCAATTAAAATAAAAAACATTGAGAAAAACGAAGAAAAATAAAGATATAATTAATAATTACACATGAAAACTTAAATAATACCCGAAAAAAGCTAAAAATGAGCTAAAAAAGCCTAAAAAGACTGTTGAAAATATGATGGATGTTAAGTATAATAAATCATGTCGCCGCTGATGAAGCGGCTGACAAAAAAGGGCGCTTAGCTCAGCTGGGAGAGCACCTGCCTTACAAGCAGGGGGTCACAGGTTCGAGCCCTGTAGTGCCCACCAAATATGGCCCAGTAGCTCAGTCGGTTAGAGCGCCAGCCTGTCACGCTGGAGGTCGAGGGTTCGAGCCCCTTCTGGGTCGCCATTAAGAGCCTCGGTAGCTCAGTCGGTAGAGCAGAGGACTGAAAATCCTCGTGTCGGTGGTTCGATTCCGCCCCGAGGCACCATATATGAGAAGAGCGGGAATAGCTCAGTTGGTAGAGCGCTACCTTGCCAAGGTAGATGTCGCGGGTTCGAGTCCCGTTTCCCGCTCCAATTATTTATATGGCGCCATAGCCAAGCGGTAAGGCAAGGGTCTGCAAAATCCTGATTCCCCGGTTCAAATCCGGGTGGCGCCTCCAAATTAATTAATATCAAACCTGTTTATATAATTAAACAGGTTTTTTTGTATTTTTGAAGGATTTTTTCAATTTATGTAGAATATTATATTTAACAATGTAACTAACTTGAAGGAGGAGATTTAACTTGAGTGGATATGTCTTACTTATCTACAGTGTTATTGTATTTGCTGTATTAGTTATTTTTGGTTTGGTTAAATTTATTTTCGCACAAGATAAAGGTACTCCCAAAATGCAAGAAATATCTAATGCAATTAGAGAAGGAGCAATGGCTTTTTTAAACAGACAATATAAAACTATTGGTATTTTAGCAATTATTGTTGCATTAATTATTATTCTTGCAAACTATTTTGGAAATCTTTCAAAAGGTTCTGCTCATGCTATTAGTATTGCTCTTCATATAGGATTTGCATTTATTACCGGTGCATTATGTTCAGCTATTTCTGGTTATATAGGTATGTATGTTGCAGTAAATTCAAATATTAGAGCTGCTTCTGGTGCAAAAAGCGGGCTTAATAAAGCCCTTCAAATAGCATTAAGAGGTGGGGCTGTAACAGGTCTTGCTGTAACCGCTTTATCATTACTTGGGGTTGCTACATTATTTTTAATTTATGGTGGTGCATCAGGGAAAGCAGAATTAATAAAAGAAGCCCCATCATTGATAGTAGGATTTGGATTTGGAGCTTCTTTTGTTGCTTTATTTGCTCAGCTTGGTGGCGGAATTTACACAAAAGCTGCCGATGTTGGAGCTGACCTTGTTGGTAAGGTAGAAGCAGGAATTCCAGAAGATGACCCAAGAAATCCTGCAGTTGTAGCTGACCTTGTAGGTGATAATGTTGGTGATTGTGCAGGAAGAGGTGCTGACCTTTTTGAATCAACAGCTGCTGAAAATATAGGTGCTATGATATTAGGTGTTGCTTTGTATCCAGTATTCGGATGGAAAGGTATTCTATTCCCTTTAGTAGCTCGTGCAATAGGTATAATTTCATCTGTTATTGGTTTGTTCTTTGTTAACACAAAAGATGAAAGTAAAGATCCAATGAAGGCATTAAACAAAGGATATTTTGTAACATCGGTATTAAATTTAATTGCCTTAGTGTTTATTGTTAAATCAATGCTTACAGGTAAACTGCCAGATGGTTCTCAAGTTCAATGGGGGCTTCTATATGGGTGTGCTGTAACAGGTATTGTTCTTTCATATATATTTGTTTGGTTAACTGATTATTATACATCATATCATTATAGACCTGTTAAAGAAATTGCTAAAGCATCAACAACAGGCCCAGCAACTAATATTATTACAGGTGTTTCAGTTGGTATGGAATCAACAGCTCTTCCAGTATTTTTTATATCAATTGCAATCTTTATTGCATATAAACTTGGTGAATTAGCATTACCTGGTTTTGCAAATGGTGGGCTTTACGGAACTGCTATTGCAACAATGGGAATGTTATCAACTTGTGCATATATATTAGCAATGGATACCTTTGGACCTATTACTGATAATGCAGGTGGTATTACAGAAATGTCAGGGGCTCCAGAAGAGGTAAGACTAGTCACTGATAGACTAGACGCATGTGGTAACACTACAAAAGCATTAACAAAAGGTTATGCAATAGGTTCTGCTGCTTTGGCAACATTCTTACTTTTCTCAGCTTATCTTGATGAAGTTAAAAAAATATTAGGTAAACCATTAGAATCATGGTTTTCTGTTGATATTGGAAAACCAGAAGTATTTATTGGAGCATTTTTAGGAGCTATGATAGTTTATTTGTTCTCTTCAACTGCAATTAGAGCAGTTGGCCGTGCTGCTCAATATGTAATCCTTGAAGTAAGAAGACAATTTAAAGAAATCCCTGGTATAATGGAAGGAACAGCAAAACCAGATTATGCAAAATGTGTTGATATTGTTACACGTGGAGCATTAAAAGAAATGGTAATACCGGGATTAATTGTTGTAGCTGCACCAATTATTGTTGGTGTATTACTAGGAAAAGAAGCTGCAGCTGGATTTTTAATGATTGGAACAATAGCTGGTGTTATCCTTGCTTTATTCTTAAATAATGGTGGAGGAGCTTGGGATAACGCTAAGAAGTTTATTGAGCTTGGTAATTATGGTGGAAAAAGATCAGAGGCTCATAAAGCAGGTGTAGTTGGGGATACAGTAGGTGATCCATTTAAAGATACTGCTGGTCCATCATTACACGTTTTGGTAAAATTGATTAGTACAATTACACTTGTTTTTGTCGCATTATTTAGATAGTTTTTCTGAAAAAATATGGTTATTTATGATAAAGGTTATGGTATAATTTTATTAGAGGAATAATTATTTAAGGAGGGCTCAAGATGGGTCTTTTTGGATTAGGAGTACCAAAAGACATAAAGGATTTAGGTAAAGACATCTGTGAGCCGCTAAAAGTTGAATACATCGAAGGGCATCCAAACATTAAATATCAAGGTCCGATGACTTTACATGTTTGCCAAAATGGTTTTTACTTTATTGATGCTTCAAAAAAACATTATGGGATTGTCAAATGGATAGATTTTAAAGATGCTACCCCAAGTAAAACAAGTGATAGAAGAACTATAATATCGACAAAAGACTATAAAATCTATTTACTTGGGATTGAAGAACGAGTTTGTGAAATATTAACTAAAAAAATGGCAAGTTAAAGAAAATCCCTGCTTTTTATAAGCAGGGATTTTCTTTTCTTGATAATGTTAAAAATTTTCTATAAAATAGAGAGAGGCAAAATAATAAAAAGGAGATGAAAGAAGTGAGCATTACTAATAAGGATGTTGAATATGTAGCTCATTTAGCAAGGCTTACATTGAATGAAAATGAGACTGAAAAAATGACACAGGAACTTAGTGCTATTATTGATTTTGCAAATAAATTATCAGAATTGGATACTGATAATGTAGAAGCAACTGCACATGTACTTGACTTGAAGAATGTATTTCGAAAAGATGTTGTTCAAGATTCATATGATAGAGAAGAGATTTTAAAAAATGCTCCTACACATGATGAAGCATGTTTTAAGGTTCCCAAAATAGTTGAATAATGTACTAAGGAGGTATATATTTGATATGGTACAAAATCTAACAGCTCACGAAACAATTGATTTGATAAAGTCTAAGAAGGTTTCTTGTAAAGAGGTAACAGAAGCTGTGTTAAATAGAATTAATAGTGTAGAAGATAAGGTAAAAGCCTATATTACTTTAGATTCAGAAAATGCATTAAAAAGAGCTGAAAAATTTGATGAAAAAATTTCAAAAGGTGAAGATGTAGGACCACTATATGGTTTACCTCTTGCAATAAAAGACAATATATGCACAAAAGATATTAAAACAACTTGTGCATCAAAGATTTTATATAATTTTGTTCCACCATATGATGCAACTGTTATCAAAAAATTAAAAGACGCAGGAATGAATATAATTGGGAAGCTAAATATGGATGAATTTGCAATGGGTTCCTCAACTGAAAACTCTGCATTTCATACAACACGAAATCCATGGAACATAGAAACAGTTCCAGGAGGTTCAAGTGGTGGATCTGCAGCATGTGTAGCAGCAGATGAGGCTTATTTTACATTAGGATCAGATACTGGTGGCTCAATAAGACAGCCAGCTTCACTTTGTGGAGTTGTAGGGATGAAACCAACATATGGGAGAGTATCAAGATTTGGTCTTATTGCTTTTGCATCATCACTTGACCAAATTGGACCATTAACTAAAGACGTAACTGATTGTGCTTTATCAATGAATATAATATGTGGGCATGATCCATATGATGCAACATCAGCTCCAATTGCTACTCCAGATTTTACTAAAGCTTTAGTTAACGATGTCAAAGGAATAAAAATAGGTGTTCCTAAGGAATATATGGAAAAAGGTATTAATGATGAAGTTAGAAAATCAGTAGAAAAAGCATTGGAATTATTAGAATCTTTAGGAGCTACATGGGAGGAATTTTCGATACCAATAGTAGAATATGCACTTCCTACTTATTATATTATTGCATCATCAGAGGCAAGTTCAAATCTTGCAAGATATGATGGCGTTAAATATGGATATAGAACAGAATCTTATGATGATTTACTTGATCTATACAAGAAAACAAGAAGTGAAGGATTTGGTGCTGAAGTAAAGAGAAGAATTATGCTAGGCACTTATGCATTATCAGCAGGTTACTATGATGCATACTATAAGAAAGGGCTTAAAGTTAGAACATTAATTAAAAATGCCTTCGATGAAGCTTTTTCAAAATATGATGTTATTATATCTCCTACAAGCCCTACTACTGCATTTAAAATTGGTGAGAAGGTTTCTAATCCAATTGAAATGTATATGTCAGATATTTGCACAGTTCCTGTTAATATAGCTGGGTTACCTGCAATATCAATACCAAGTGGATTGGATAGTAAAGGACTTCCTATTGGACTGCAGATTATTGGTAAGGCTTTCGATGAAGAAACAATATTAAGGGTTGCATATACATTTGAACAAAACAGCAATATTAGAAATATAAAACCAAAGATATAAGAGGTGAATAAAGAATGGATTATGAAGTTATAATAGGACTTGAAGTACATGCTGAACTTGCAACAAAATCGAAAATTTACTGTTCTTGCACAACAGAATTTGGTGGAGAACCTAATACTCATTGCTGTCCAATATGTACAGGTATGCCTGGTGTTCTACCAGTTTTAAATGAAAAGGTTGTTGAATATGCTGTTAAGGCTGGTTTAGCTACAAATAGCAAGATAAGTAAATTTAGTAAACAGGATAGGAAAAATTATTTTTATCCCGATTTGCCAAAAGCATATCAAATATCCCAATATGATTTACCTCTTTGTTATGATGGGTTTATTGATATACAAATTAATGGGAATATAAAAAGAATAGGGATAAAAAGAATTCATATAGAAGAAGATGCAGGGAAACTATTACATGATCAATGGGATGAAGGATCACTTGTTGACTTTAATAGATGTGGCGTTCCATTGATCGAGATTGTTACTGAACCTGATATTAGATCAAGTGAAGAAGCAAAGGCCTTTTTAGAAAAGTTAAAAGCAATTCTTCAATATACAGAGGTTTCAGATTGTAAAATGCAAGAAGGTTCATTACGTGTTGACGTTAATCTATCAGTAAGACCAAAAGGCAGTGATAAGTTTGGAACAAGAACTGAAATGAAAAACTTAAATTCTTTTAGATCTGTTGTTAGAGCTATTGAATATGAAGCTAAAAGACAAATAGAGGTAATTGAAAATGGTGGAACAATATATCAAGAAACTAGACGATGGGATGATGCAAAAGGCATAAGCCTTTCTATGAGATCAAAGGAAGAAGCTCATGATTATAGATACTTTCCAGAGCCTGATTTGCCTCCAATTGTATTAGATGATGAATATATTGATAATATTAAAAAAAGTATTCCTGAGCTACCTGAACAAAAGAAGGATAGATATGTTAATGAGTATGGTCTACCAGAATATGATGCAAGCCTTATTACTTCATCAAAGTGGTTAGCAAATTATTTTGAAGAAACCATCAAATATACAAACAATATAAAGTCAGCTAGCAATTGGCTTATGGGAGAAATAATGAGAATACTTAATGAAAAAGGCATTGAATTTGACGATATTTACACAATAAAAATAAAGCCAAATCAGTTAGCTAAAATTATTGAATTAGTTGATAAAAAGACAATAAGTAATACAATTGCAAAGCAAGTATTTGAGGAAGTATTTAATACTGGTAAGGATCCTGAGGAAATTGTTAAAGAAAAGGGCTTAGTTCAAATAAGTGACAAAGGCATTATTGTTGATGCTGTAAAAAAGGCTATTGCTGAAAATCCAAATTCTGTTAGCGATTATAAGAATGGGAAAGATAAAGCTTTAGGATTTTTGGTTGGGCAAGTTATGAAACTAACAAAAGGAAAAGCAAATCCGCAACTAGTAAATGAAATTTTAAAAGAAGAATTATCAAAAATATAAACAGATGGTTAGGTTCTACCTAACCATCTGTTTTTTCATTAATAATATTAAGAAATATTTAACAGAATTTTATTGATATTTTTTGGAATTACGGATAGAATATTTAAGTGAAAATTAATTAATGAAGATATCGTAGGAGTTGATAAAATGTTAATAGAAAGATATGGAAATAATAAGGTTATGATTATTAATGATCAAAGGTTTAAAATAAATAGAATTGGAATAGCTTTTATAGATAAATTGGAAAAATTCAATAACACTTTGAATGCTTTGTTTCCAATGGTGTTAATTAGGGGAAACAACAAATATAAAGATTTAAAAGAAATTAATAAATTCTGCGAAATGATGTACGGTGCAAGTCTTTCAGTTGATGTATCAAAAAAAGGGGATTTACAGATAATTAATTTTTCCCTAAGTTTAATAAATGATAATTATTCACCAGAACCTCTTATTAATAAAGCTATTGAATTTTTATATGATATTATCTATGGACCAATTAATTTTGGTGGTGGATTTAATTCTCAAAATATTGAACAAGAAAAAAATAATTTAAAATTGATGATTGAAAGCAGAATAAACGATAAAGTTGAATATGCTATTGATAGATGTATAGAGATTATGTTTGAAGGGGATAACTTTGCTTTATTTGAAAAAGGAGATATTAATGATTTAGAAAATATAAATAAAGAAATTCTTTATAATCATTATGTAAATATAGTGATGAAAAAGCCTTTTTATATATATGCATTTGGTGACTATAATAGAGATAATCTAAATGATATTATTAATAGATATTTCGATTTAAGTAGCAATAGAGAAGTTATCCAAAATAACTTTGATTTTACAAATGCGTTGATAGATACTAAGTATATTAAAGAAGAAATGGAAGTAAATCAAGGGAAGCTTAGCATTGGTATCAGAACTAACATAGATACTCGCTCAGATGAATACTATAAATTGATTTTATTAAATGGTATATTGGGAACTTCTCCAAAATCAAAATTGTTTGAAAATGTAAGAGAAAAAGCATCACTATGCTATTATGCTTTTTCTCGTTTGGATAAATTTAAGCCTATGATGATAATAAGCTCTGGTATAGAAGTTGTTAACTATGATAAAGCATTAAGCTTAATTATTGAGCAAATAGAAGATATCAAAAAAGGAAATATAACAAAAGAAGAATATGAAAGTACAATAAATTACTTTTACACAATGTACAAATCAGTTTATGACAGCCCAAGAGATTTAGTAAACTTTTATTTTAATCAATCACTTATTGATAGAATATATGAACCTTTTGAAATATTTGAATTTATTAGAAAACATTTAATTGAGGATATTGTTACTATTTCAAATAAGTTAGTTATTGATACAGTATATTTTCTAAAAAATAGAGAGGTGTAATATTTTTATGGAAAGAATATATGATAATTACTTAAAAGAAGAAATATATATACAAAATTATCCTTCTGGCTTAAAGGCGTTTGTTATTAAAAAACCAAATTTCAGCAAAGTTTTTGCAGGCTATTGCACTCATTATGGTTCAGTTGATAGTAAGTTTATACATCCTGAAACCAAACAACTCATTGAGGTTCCTGATGGAATTGCACATTTTTTAGAACATAAGCTTTTTGAAGAACAACAAGGAAGTGTTTTTGATAGATTTTCAAAGTTTGGTGGAATGGCTAATGCTTTTACAAGTTTTAAATCAACTGTTTATTATTTTTTAGCTTCGAATAATTTTAATGAAAACTTTGATATTTTATTGGATTTTGTTCAAAATCCATATTTTACTGACCAAAATGTAGAAAAAGAAAAAGGTATTATTGCTCAGGAAATTAGAATGTATCAAGATGATCCAGGTTGGAGGGTATATTTCAATTTACTTCAAGCATTATATGTTAAACATCCTGTTAAAATTGATATTGCAGGTACTATTGAAAGTATAAATAAGATAACAAAAGAAGATTTATATACATGCTATAACACATTTTATCATCCTAGTAATATGATTATTTTAGTATGTGGTGATGTAAATGAAAAGGAGGTATTTGAAAAAATAGAGAAATCACAAAAAATAACAAAATATCAAAGTCTAATTGAAAGAGTATTACCAGATGAACCAAATTATATTAATGAAAAAAACATTGAGATAAATTTATCTGTTTCTTCACCATTATTTTATATTGGATTTAAAGATAACTTAAATGAGCTAACACCTAAAGAAACAATTAACAAGGAACTTACCATGCATATATTAAACGAGTTATTATTTGGTAAATCAACAAAGCTATATAATGATCTTTATGAACAAGGATTAATAAATCAAAATTTTGCTTTTGATTATAACTGTGAAAATGATTATTCTTTTGTAATTGTAGGTGGAGAATCAATAAATCCCAAGAAAACATACGATGTAATTATTGACTATATTAGTAAATATAAACAGCATGGAATAAACGAGGATGATTTCGAAAGATCAAAAAGAGTTGTTGTTGGAAGTATATTGAGAAAATTTGATAATATAGAGAAGATTTCAGTAGAATTCATCAATAGTTATTTTAAATGCGTAAATTTATTTGATTATGCAAAAGAAATTGAAAATATTAAAATTGAAGATTGTATGAAGAGGTTAAATGAAGTATACTCATATAATAATAGTGCTATTTCAATAATAAACCCAGTATAACTGTTATTGGAGTATGATAGCTATGTATGAAAATATTATTACCTTTCCAGGTTTAGGACTAAAATTTGAAATAAATCCTATTGCCTTTAGTATTTTTGGTATAGAAATAAGATGGTATGGTGTTATTATAAGTATTGCTTTTTTGTTAGGATTTCTACTTGCATTATATAATGCTAAAAAACAAGATTTTAATATTGAGTATATTTATGATGTTGTTTTAATTTCTACACCATTTGCCATTATATTTGCAAGGCTATATTATGTTGTTTTTAATTTTGATTTTTATAAAGGTAATATAAAAGAGATACTTTCAATAAGACATGGCGGTTTGGCAATTTACGGTGGAATTATTGGATCTTTAATCTCTGCATTTATATATTCAAAAATAAAGAAGATATCGCTTTTAAAGTTACTTGATATATGTGCCCCATCATTGATTTTAGGGCAAGCAATTGGTAGATGGGGGAATTTTATCAATCAGGAGGCTTATGGTACACAAACAGATTTACCATGGCGAATGGGAGTTTATGATATAAATTTAAATAAAAGGATTGAAGTTCATCCAACCTTTCTATATGAATCAGTGTGGAATTTTATTGTATTTATTATTTTATTCTTATTTTTTAATAAAAAAAGAAGATTTGATGGACAGATATTTTTATATTATATAATACTGTATGCTTTAGGTAGATTCTTTATAGAAGGATTAAGGACAGATAGTTTGATGATTGGTAATTATCGAATATCACAAGTAGTATCAATTATTTTATTTATCTTAGGTATTGTTTTATTAATTTACAAAAATTATCGACACGATTCGATAAAATAAAACAATAATATTATAAATTTTTACTATTGACATAAAATGTATTATATTCTATAATTAATATACAGTTAATTACAGTGGTGATAATTATGATTGTCGAACGTATTACAAAACTCAGAGAAAAATTAGACCAGTTGATAAATGAAAGCGGGGATTATGAGTCTATATATCGTGTTAGTATTGAATTAGATAAACTTATCTTAGACTATTATAAAGAAAAAAATGAAGCATTAATTAAAGAAAGTAATGGTAACATACGAAAAATGAACTGTAGCTATTAATATATAAAAATAAAGAGTATGTGAGGTTATCAAAAAAAATTGATAACCTCTTTTTTTTTATTCTTGAAGGATTTTATAAATTAATATAGAATTATTTTATAAAGTGGTTTAAAGTGGAGGGAAGTGGATAATGTTAATTGGTGAATACAAACATACCATAGATACTAAAGGAAGATTAATACTTCCCTCAAAATTTCGTGAGGAATTAAACGAAAGATTTATAATTACTAAGGGTTTAGATAACTGTTTATTTGGTTATTCACTTCAAGAATGGACAATATTAGAAGAAAAACTTAAAAAGCTACCTCTTACAAATAAAGATGCAAGAGCATTCTTGAGATTTTTTTTCTCAGGAGCAAGTGACGTCGAAGTGGACAAGCAGGGTAGAATTTTAATTCCACAAAATCTAAGAGAATACGCCAATATTGAAAAGGATGTATTTGTAATTGGTGTTATGACAAGAATAGAAATATGGAGTGAAAGCAACTGGCAAAAATATAATAGCCAAGAAAATTTAAGTGTTGATATGATTGCTGAAAAAATGCAAGAATTAGGAATATAGAGGAGATTATAATGAGCCATATACCAGTTTTATTAAATGAGTCTATTAGTTATTTAATAACTAAAAAAGATGGTATTTATATTGATGCAACTTTTGGATATGGAGGGCATTCAAAAAAAATTCTTGAAAGTATTTCTCCTAATGGATTATTAATTGCTATTGATCGCGATATTAATGCTATAAATGAAGGGAAAAAGAATTTTGCCAATATAGATAATTTTAAGCTATATCATTCAAATTTTTCTCAAATTAATGAGATTTTAAAAAATCTTAATATTTCTAAAGTAGATGGAATTTTATTCGATTTTGGAGTTTCTTCAATGCAAATCGATAATCCAGAAAGAGGCTTTTCATATAATAGTGATGCGTTTTTGGATATGAGAATGGATCAAACACAAAAATTATCTGCGTATGATGTTATTAATACTTATTCGGAAGAACAACTTTGTTTTATTATCAAAGAATATGGTGAAGAAAGATTTGCAAAAAAAATAGCAAGAAAAATAGTAGAAACTAGGACAAAAAATGAGATAAAAACTTGTGGCCAATTAAATGAAATTGTAAATAGCGTTGTTCCAAAACCAAGAGATGGATCAAATCCTGCAAGAAGAACTTTCCAAGCTATAAGAATTGAAGTTAATGATGAGCTTGGAGAAATAAAAGAAGCACTTAATAAAGCTATTGATATTTTAAATAGTGGTGGTCGTATTTGTGCAATTTCATTTCATTCACTTGAGGATAGGATTGTCAAGGAATTTTTTAGATTTGAATCTCTAAGTTGTATTTGTCCTAAAGATATACCAGTATGTGTTTGTAATAAGACAAAGACATTAGATATTATCACAAAAAAGCCAATAACTCCATCACAAGAAGAGTTGCAGATTAACAAAAGGAGTCATAGTGCCAAATTAAGAGTAGCCCAAAAGATATAGGAGGGAAATGATATGTACAAATCAAATGTTTTATATAATGACCCATTTGAATATCAAATAGAAGAACGACAAAATAAGTTAGAAGAAGTTAATAAGAAGAATCAGATACGAAAAGAATTAAAAAATGTTAAAAATAGATCTAGAAAGGAATATATAAAAAGAATAATAATTATTTCTATATTGGGTTCACTGATTTTTTTAATGATTGCAGGCTTTGTTCAAATAACCTTTGAAAGAGATAGACTTTATTCATTGCAGAAAGAGCTAAAAGAACAAATAGATATAAACAAAGAATTAAAGATAAAAATAAATACCTCTGTTAACTTAATAGATATAGAAAAAATAGCAAAAGAAAAATATAATATGAACGATATAATAGATTCACAAGTTATATATGTTTCAATTAATAATAAAAATAATAATTCGAGTACCATTGCTAAAGATCAAAAAGCAGAGTATGATAATAATATTGTGACTTCAATAATAAACTTTATTAAGAAGGTCTTTTAATGTTTGGAGGAAGTAGATTGAAAGAGGCTTCAATAAAAATAAAGAAAAGAATTCTATTTTCGTTAGTTATTTTTTTAATGTTATATATTGTATTAGTAATGAGGCTTTCTTATCTTCAACTTATTAAAGGTGAAGAGTATAAAAAGAAGGCTTTTTCTCAGTGGACTAGAGAAAAATTTGTTGCTCCAAAAAGAGGTAATATTGTTGACAGAAACGGCAAAATACTTGCAATTTCAGTTTCAGCAGATACTGTTGTTGCAACCATAAATCAAATAAAGGACAAAGAATTAACGGCAAAAACATTATCGAGTATTTTAAATATAGATTATAACAAAATACTAGAAAAATTAAATCAGAAAAACGTCTCAGATGTTTACATAGCAAAAAATATTGACAAAGAAGTATCAGATAAAATACGAAAGAAGAATTTGCCAGGGATATATTTAACAGGTGGGACAAAAAGAGTATATCCTAATGGCAATTTTTTGTCGCATGTTTTAGGTTTTACTGGTGCTGATGACCAAGGACTTTATGGAATTGAATATCAGTATGATAAATATCTAAAAGGAAAACCAGGTAGTATTGCATCAGAAACAGATGCAAAAGGTAGAACAACTCCATTTTCTCAAGAATTTTTCAGAAAGCCAATTGATGGATATGATGTTATGTTAACCATTGATGAGACAATACAGCATTTTGCAGAAAAATATGCTACAAAAGCTTTATTAGAGAATAAAGCAAAAAGTGTAACGATTATAGTAGAAAAGGTTGACAATGGAGAAATATTAGCATTGGTTAACAAACCTGATTTTGATCCAAATAATCCACAGCAATTGCTTTTTAAAGAAAGATATCCTGATTATGAAACTAAGACATTACAAGAAAAATTGAACATTATTCAATCTCAATGGAGAAACAGAGCATTAAATGATACTTATGAACCTGGATCTACTTTCAAAATTGTTACTGCTGCAGCAGGTCTTGCTGAAAATGTAGTAAATGAAAATAGCGAGTTTTACTGTAAAGGTTATGTAAATGTTGCAAATACAATTCTTAGATGCTGGAGATATTACAATCCTCATGGACATGAAAATTTTGTCCAAGGTGTTCAAAATTCATGCAATCCTGTTTTTATTGAAGTAGGGCAAAGACTTGGGAAAGAAAATCTATATAAGTATATTAATGCATTTGGTTTTGGCCAAAAAACAGGTATTGATCTTCCTGGTGAAGCAAAAGGTATTGTTCAGGATATTAATAAAGTTGGGCCTGTTGAACTTGCTACAATTTCATTTGGCCAAGGGATAAGTTCTACGCCAATACAAGTAATCAATATGATAAATACTGTTGCAAATAATGGTATTTGGGTGAAACCACATATTGTAAAAAGTATATATGATAATGATAAAAAGTTAATTAAAAGCTTTGACTCAGATCCTAAAAAAAGAGTTTTACCAGAATCGGTAGCTAAAAGGCTACAAGATATTTTGAAAACTGTTGTATCAGAAGGAACTGGTCATAATGCCTATATCATAGGTTATAGGGTTGCAGGAAAAACTGGTACCTCTCAGAAATATGACAAAACTACAAAAAGATATATAGCATCTTTTGGAGGCTTTGCTCCAGCTGATAACCCTTTGATAAGTGTATTGATTGTTATTGATGAACCAGATCCTTCGTTGTATTATGGTGGTCTTATTGCTGCACCAATTGCTCGAGAATTAATTAATGATATAATGAAATATTATGAAATCGAACCTCAATATACACAAGAAGAATTAAAGAAAATTGAACTTTATAAAGAATATATGGTTCCAGATGTAGTTGGATTAGATGTTGAAAAGGCAAAACAAAATATTATTGACAGCAAGTTTAAATATATCATTGTTGGAGATAAAGATAAGATAGTGAAACAAACACCAAAGCCTGGTTTTATGATAAAAGAAGGCTCATCAATTATTTTATATACTGAGGACAAAGAGATGCAAAAAGTTAAAGTGCCATCAGTTTTAGGTTTGGATATTCAATCTGCTCAGAACATATTAAACCAAAATATGCTTAACATAAGAATTCGAGGTATCAAAGGTAATGCAATAAAACAAGATCCTAAACCAGGTGAAGAAGTTAATGTAGGCACAATTGTGGAAGTTGAATTTGTAGATAAAGAGAATGCTGAATAAGGAGATGACTCTTTATGAAATTTTCAGATTTAATTAAAGTAGTTGATATTAGTGAATTAAAACTAAATGAAGACTTTGTTGTAAATAATGTATCATGCAATTCAAAAGAAGTTAATGCTAATGATGTTTTTGTTTGCATTAAAGGATTTAAGACTGATGGACATTTATTTATAAATGATGCTATCAATAATGGAGCTAAAGCAGTTATTGTAGATAATTTTTATGATACACATATGTTACCCGAAAATATTAATTACGTAAAAACTTCAAATACTCGTAAAGCACTGGCAAAATTGTCTGCTCATTTATATAATTATCCTTCAAAAGAAATGATTGTTATAGGTGTAACTGGGACTAATGGAAAAACATCTACGACATATATGATAAAGTCAATACTTGAACATAAAGGTATTAAAACTGGATTAATTGGAACAATAAAAAATATGATTGGTTATAAAGTAATTCCTACAGAAAGAACAACTCCTGAATCAAATGATCTTCAAAAGCTTTTTTATCAAATGAAACAAGAAGATGTTAAGGCTGTTGTTATGGAAGTTTCTTCACACTCATTAGAATTAAGTAGAGTTGATGAAACTGATTTTGATGTTGGCGTTTTTACTAACTTAACTCAAGATCATCTTGATTTTCATCAAAATATGGATAATTACTTTAATGCAAAACTAAAATTATTTAAAAAAAGTAAGAAATCAGTTATTAATATAGACGATGAATGGGGAAAGAAGATTATTGAAAATAAAAATATTGGAGATATTTTGTGCTATTCAATTAACGATAGTTCGGATGTTATTGCTAAGAACATAAAAATATTTGTTGATAAGAGTACATTTGATATAGAGTATAATGGAGAAGTTATTAATATTATACTAAATATACCTGGATATTTTTCAATTTATAATGCTTTAGCAGCAGCTACTACTGCTATTCATTTAGGTATTGATCTTGAGACTATAAAGAATGGTTTAAATAAAATAAAGGGAATTTCTGGGAGATTTGAAATTGTGGAATCAAATCCAAAGTTCACAATTGTAGTTGATTATGCACATACCCCAGATGGTATTGAAAATTTGATGAGGACAGTTAAAACTGTTGCAAAAGGAAGGAAAGTACTATTATTTGGATGTGGCGGAGATAGGGATAGAACAAAAAGGCCAATAATGGGTGAAATTGCTGGCAACATGGCTGATTATGTAATTGTTACATCTGATAACCCGAGATGCGAGGATCCTCAAAAAATAATTGATGATATAATAGAAGGCATTAGGAAAACAAATGTAGATTATATAGTAATTCCTGATAGATATGAAGCAATAAAGTATGCAATAATGAATGCTAAGCCAAATGATTTTATTGTCCTTGCTGGAAAAGGACATGAAGATTATCAAATAATTATGAATGAGAAAATTCATTTTGATGAACGAGAAGTAGTAGCCAAAATTTTGGAGGAAATAAAAAATGAAACTAACATTATCTGAAATTGCTATTGCTGTTAATGGAAAATTAAATAAACAAAAATACTGTGATATTATTGTAAACAGTTTTGGAATAGATAGTAGGGTAACAGGAGAAAATCAGCTTTTTATTCCACTTAAAGGCAATAAATTTGATGGCCATGATTTTATTTTTGATGCTATTAATAGAGGATATATAGCATCTTTTTCCGAACGTGAAAATTCTAATTATGATTTTCCAGTAATTTATGTTAAAGATTGCTTGAAAGCATTACAAAAATTAGCTCAATATGTAAGAAATAAAAACAAAGATATATTAATTATTGGTGTTACTGGTAGCGTAGGCAAAACAACCACAAAGGAATATGTATATAATGTATTAAATTCGAAATATAAAACAAGCAAAACAATTGGTAATTATAACAATCATATAGGATTACCATTATCTTTTCTTAATATGTCTGATGACATAGAAGCTTGCGTTTTGGAAATGGGAATGAGCAATTTTGGTGAGATATCTTTACTATCAAAAATTGTAAAACCTAATATAGCTATAATTACAAATATTGGTGTTTCACATATTGAACATTTAAAAACAAGAGAAAACATCTTCAAAGCGAAAGCAGAAATCCAAGATGGAATGCCAGATGATGGTATTGTAATAATAAACAATGATAATGATATCATTTATAGATTAAAAGGAAAACTTATAAAAAAATATATTACAGTTGGAATTGAAAATGATTCTGATATTAGAGCAAGTAATATAATTCAAACTGATAAGGGATTTGAATTTAAGATAGATAATAAAACATATAAAATAACCTCGAAAAGTTATCATGATATATATAATGCTCTATTTGCTATTGCTGTTTCAAAACTAATTAATATCAAATATGACTTGGTATTTCAATCAATAAGCAAAGATATAAAATTAAAACATAGATTTGAAATAATAGAAAATAACGGGATAATAATAATTGATGATAGCTATAATGCTAGTACTAATTCAATGGAATCAGCACTTTATACTGTGAACAAAATGGTTGGTAATAGGAGGATCGCTGTTTTAGGTGATATGCTTGAATTAGGTGATTTAACAATTGCTGAGCATAACAAGATTGGAGACCTAATTAATAAACTAAATTATGATGTTGTACTATGTGTTGGTAATTATAGTAAATATATATATGAAAGGATAAAAGATAATAGTAAATTAATTTCAAAATATTTATCTAACGAAGAAGCTTTACGATTTTTAAGAGAATATTCGAAACCAGGTGACGTAATTTTATTTAAAGCATCAAGAGGTGTAAAGCTAGATCAAATGATAAACGAATTTTTAGGAGGAATTAACTAAAATGATAGATTTAGATACTATATTTTCAATTATTCTTTCTTTTGTAATTGTTTTAGTATTAACCCCTATACTAATCCCATTTTTAAGGTATCTTAAGTGTGGTCAAACTGTAAGGAATGATGGTCCGCAAAGCCATAAGAAAAAAAGCGGGACACCTACTATGGGTGGTATTATAATATTACTTGGAATTTTAATTACCTCATTATTATTTTATTCAAAATATCCCAAAATTGGTGCACCATTAGTTGTAACTATATGTTTTGGAATAATAGGATTTATTGACGATTTTATTAAAGTAGTTTTAAAAAGATCATTAGGTTTGAAAGCTAGAGAAAAATTAGTTTTACAATTTCTAATTAGTATTGTATTTCTATTTTTTGTTTATAAATATATTGGAAGTGATGTATACATACCATTTATTAATAAGTACATTGATTTAGGCATAGCTTATATTCCAATTATGTCAGTTTTAATGGTATTAACTGTAAATGCTGTAAACTTAACTGACGGTTTAGATGGATTAGCAAGTGGTGTAACATTAATTGTATCATTATTCTTAGCTGTAATTTCGATATTCAGTAAACAAAATGATATGGCAATATTTTCTGGAGCTCTGGTTGGTGCTTGTATGGGCTTTTTGAGATATAATGCTCATCCTGCATCAGTATTTATGGGAGATACAGGCTCACTTCTTTTAGGCGGTGCTATATTTTCAGTAGCAGTAATATTAAAACAGCCAGTATTAGTTTTTATTATAGGCGGCCTTTATATGATAGAAGCACTTTCTGTTATAATACAAGTCATATTTTATAAGTTGACTAAAAAAAGGGTTTTTAGAATGGCACCATTGCATCATCATTTTGAACTCTTAGGATGGGAAGAACCAAAGGTTGTTGTATTATTTTGGATAGTGACTATTGTTTTTTGCTTACTTGCATTACTAATTATTCAATTATAAAAGACTATGGAGGTAATATATGTGAATGTTAAAAATAAAATAATTGCAGTGGTTGGTGCCGCTAAGAGCGGAATTTCAGTTTGCAGATTTCTTGTTAAAAATGGGGCAAAAGTATTATTATTTGATGCTAAATCAGAAGATAAATTTACAAATGAAGAAATAAGTAAATTAAAAAGTTTGGGGGTAGAACTTTATTTAGGGGAGGAACCTGATGATTGTTTAGAAAATATCAATTATATTGTTTTAAGCCCTGGCGTGCCAGCTGACAAACCATTTATTTCAAAAGCTAAAAAATTAGGAATTGAGGTTATAGGTGAAGTAGAGTTGGCATATAGATATTGCAAAAGCAACAAAATTATAGCAATAACAGGTACAAACGGTAAAACAACAACTACAACATTAACAACTGAATTATTGAAGAATGCAGGTTATAACGTAAAAATGTGTGGTAATATTGGAGTACCATTCATTGACTGTGTTGAAGATAGCAGTGATGGTGACGTGTTTGTTCTGGAAATAAGTAGTTTTCAGCTTGAAACAATTGAGAAATTTAAACCATATGTTGCAGCAATATTAAATATTACTCCAGATCATCTTGATAGGCACAAAACGTTGTCTGAATATATAAATGCAAAATTAAAAATATTTAGTAATATGGATAACAATTGCTTTTCAGTTTTAAATATGGATAATTCGGAAACGAAAATGTTAATAGATGATGTTCATGGGAAATTAATAAAATTTTCAAAATGGGAATTAAATTATGAAAATTCAGTGTACTCAAAGGCTGGGATAATATATATAAAATATAATAATAAGGTTATACCTGTTATGAATGTATCAGATATTTTTATTCCAGGAGAACATAACTTAGAAAATGCTTTGGCAGCCATTGCATGCACATTGCCATTTAATATACCTCCTGACGTTATTAGAGAAACATTGAGAATTTTTAAAGGTGTTGAACACAGAATTGAATATATTACTACTTTAAATAAGAGAAAATTCTATAACGATTCGAAAGGTACAAATACTGATGCTGCCATAAAAGCGTTAAATTCTTTTAAGAATCCGATTATATTAATTGCTGGTGGGTATGATAAAGGCGAAGATTTTGATAATTTTGCACAGAAAATTAATGAAAAAGTGAAACATGTCATGCTTATAGGAACAACAGCTAAAAAGATATCAGATAGTTTAGAAAAAATAAATTATAAAAATTATACTTTCTGCACTACACTAAAAGAAGCAGTAATAAAAGCATATGAAGTATCAAAGGAAGAAGATATTATTTTACTTTCTCCAGCATGTGCAAGCTGGGATATGTTTGAAAATTACGAACAGAGAGGGAGATTATTTAAAGAATATGTCCTTGAAATTGAAAGGAGTTTGTAGTTAATGGAGAAAAAAATGATAGACTATCCTCTCTTTTTTATAGCGATACTATTATCACTATTTGGGATAATTATGATATTTAGTGCAAGCTATTATTATGCATACTATAATACCGCAAACCATGATAGTTATCATTTTCTTAAAAAACAGCTATTAGGATTTGTATTAGGCTTATTTATAATGTATGTTACTTCCTATATTGATTATAGAATTTTTAAGAAATTTGCTATTATTATATATCTGTGTGGTTTATTTTCATTGATACTGGTTTTAGTGCCAGGAATAGGGAAATTAGTTAACGATGCTAGAAGATGGATTGATATTGGCCCAATTCAATTCCAACCATCTGAACTTGGTAAATTTGCTTTAGTGATAATTGTTGCATACATTCTGGATAAATATATTAAAGATAAACTATCATTGAAAATATTTCTTATTGTTATGATTTTAACTGGACTTTATTTTTTCTTGATATATAAAGAACCTAACATGTCTACTGGTTTAATTATTCTGGGTATAGCATTTGTAATGCTATTTGTTGGAGGTTTAAATCTATCATATATATTTATAAGTATAATTACTGCAGCACCTATTTTATATATTTTAACTATAAAAGAATCTTATAGACTTTCGAGAATACAAACTATGCTAGATCCTTGGAGTGACCCAAAAGGGAAAGGATATCAAGTTATTCAATCTCTATATGCTATCGGTTCAGGTGGACTTTTTGGCCAAGGTATAGGTCAGAGCAGACAAAAATTATTATATATTCCTGAACCACATACAGACTTCATTTTTTCGATAACATGCGAAGAATTAGGATTTATTGGTGCTTGCTTTGTAATTATTCTTTTTATACTATTTGTTTGGAGAGGTATTGTTATAGCTCTTCAAGCTCCTGATAGATTTGGTACATTTATTGCTTTTGGTGTAACTGCAATTATCGCACTTCAATCAATATTAAATATTGCCGTAGTTACAGCTTCTATCCCAGCTACTGGTGTTCCATTACCTTTTATAACATATGGCGGCTCTTCTATTGTATTTAATTTATTTGGAGTTGGGCTTTTACTGAGTATTTCAAGGAGGATAAAAGTATTAAGATGAAAGAAAAATTAAAAGTAGTTTTTTCAGGTGGTGGGACAGGAGGACATATTTATCCTGCTGTTGCTATTGCAAAATTAATTAAAAAAGAAAACTCATCAGCACAAGTATTATTTATTGGAACAAAAGAAGGATTAGAGTCGAAAATTATACCAAAAGAAGGATTTGATATAGAATATATTAGATCATTTGGTTTTAATAGAAAACTATCTTTTGAAATTTTTAAGACAGCTAAAGAAGTTTTTATTGGGTACAAAATGGCAATAAAAATATTAAAAAGTTTTTTACCAGATGTTGTAGTTACAACTGGAGGATATGTTGGAGTACCCGTAGCATTTGCTGCAAAAAAGCTAAATATTCCAGTTATTATTCATGAACAAAATGCTTTTTGTGGCCTTGCAAATAAAATAATTGGTAGGTTTGCAACAAAGATATTAATAAGTTTTAGTCAAAGCAGAGATTATTTTAGAAACAAAGATAAGGTTATTTTAACTGGGAATCCTATTAGAGAAGAAATTTTTTATATTAACCAAAATGAAGCAAAGAAAAAATTAAATATTACTAATAAAACATTAATACTTGCTATAGGTGGTAGTTTGGGTGCAGAAAACCTAAGTAAAGCTGTTATAGATTTAGCCGAAAAACTATCACATCTAACTGAAGTTCTTATTGTTTTATCCACAGGGGAAAGTAAATATATCCAAATTTTGGAATACTTAAGACTAAAAAAGGATATATCAAATTTAAAGATTATGAGTTATATACATGATATGTCGTTATATCTTAATGCAGCCGATATTGTTATATCAAGAGGTGGAGCAATAGCATTATCAGAGATAACAGCGTTAGGCAAGGCTTCAATAATTGTTCCTTCTCCTTATGTTACTAATAATCATCAAGAATACAATGCAAGGTTTATTGAGAAGAACAATGCTGCATTTGTTGTTTTAGAAAATGAACTTGAAAAAGGAATATTATTTGAAAAGATAATGAAGCTTTTAGAAAACAAAGAGTTATTAAATGAAATGTCACAAAATTCTAAAAAGCTTGGGAGACCAAATGCAACAAGAATAATATATAATGAGATAATGAAAGTTATTAGGCCTCAGTAACAATCTACAAATATTTTGAATAATATAATATGCGATGCGTTTTGAATATTGAGGCTATTATAATGTATAAATTTATAGTTGAAGGTCCAACACAACTGAAAGGCGAAATAGTTATTGACGGTTCTAAAAATTCTGCATTACCAATACTAACAGCTTCGTTACTAGCAGAAAAGGAAGTAGTTATTAAAAATGTTCCTAAGATTAACGATGTATTTCTTACATTAGAAATATTAAATGAACTAGGATGCAAGACTATTTTTTCTGATAATAGCGTTATTATAGTTCCAAAAGATAATATGTCATATGAGATACCTCAACAATTATCTAGCAAACTAAGATCAAGTGTACTCTTTATAGGTGCATTGTTAGGGAAAAACGGTAATGCAATTTTTTATGATCAACCCGGCGGTTGTGAAATAGGAAAAAGACCAATTGACTTACATCTAGAAGCATTTAAACAGCTTTGTGTGGAAATAAATCAAGACAACCATATGCTTTTTTGCAAAACTGATAGAATTATTGGCAATGAAATATTTTTGCAAATTCCTTCGGTTGGTGCAACAGAAAATATTATGTTAGCATCTGTTAAATGCAGAGGAACAACAATAATAAAAAATGCCGCAAAAGAACCTGAAATAGTAGATCTAGCTAGATTCTTAATTAAACTAGGAGCGAAAATAAAAGGTGTTGGAACAGATACAATTATTATTGAAGGTGTTGAAAAGCTTAATGGCTCAATAGAGCATAAAGTAATACCAGACAGAATTATAGCAGGTACTTATCTTTGTGCTGTTGCATCTACTGGAGGAGAAATTGTAATTAATAATGTTATTCCATCACATTTAGATTCTTTATTAAATATTTTAAAAAATGCTGGATGTTCGATTATTATAAAAAATGATTACCTCCATATTAAGAAAATAAAAAGATTAAATGCTATTTCAAAAATTACAACAAGCTTTTTCCCAGGATTTCCAACTGATTTACAGCCACTGATATGTTCAGTTTTTTCACTAGCGAATGGAGTTACAGTAATTAAGGAAACTATTTTTGAAAATAGATTTAAACATATTTCAGAACTTGCAAAGATGGGGGCAAAAATTATTAATCAAGGCGATTTAATAATAATTAATGGCGTCGAAAGATTATATGGAACAAATGTTAATGCAAAAGATTTAAGAGGTGGTGCTTCATTACTAATTGCAGCTATGTCTGCATATGGTCAAAGTATTATAAATAATATAGACTATATTGACAGAGGATATGAAGAGATTGAAAATAGATATAATAAATTGGGAGCTAAAATAACAAGAGTGAGTGATAATTGAAATGAAGAAATTATTCAAAAAAATACTTTTATTAGTAATATTCTTAGCCATAATTTCAGTATTTTTATTAACCAATCAGATATTTAATATTAATAGAATTGAAATTTTAGATTTGAAAAGAATTAAGAAAGATGATATTATTAAAATACTAAGGCAATATGAGGGACAGAATATATTTTTAACTGATACACAAAAGATCAAGCGAGAAATTTTGAAAAATCCTGAAATAGATAATGTAATTATAAAAAGGAATCTTCCAAATCAACTTACCATAAATGTTTCCGAAAAAGAAACTATTGCTTTTGTTGAATATATGAATTCCTACATAGAGTTAGATAAAAAAGCTTATGTTATTAGAATATCACCAAAAATAAATAAAGAGAACATTGTACTTATTGGCCTTAAAATTAAAGAAGTAGAAATTGGAAAAAAATTAAAAGTTAATGATAAATTTGCACTCGAAGATGGTATTTTACTAGCAAGAAAAATAAAATCTCTTAATTATTTAGATAAATTAGATTATAGTAATGTTTTATTAGATGTTCAAAATATAAATAATTTTAAGATTTATTTGGACAAGTTAACTATTGAAATAGGAGATAAAGAGGATTTGGATTATAAGTTTAAATTAGCTGAAGCAGTTATTAATAAACTTCCAAAAAGAATATATGGTACAATAACAATTAGCGATAATGGCACAGCAATTTTTAGCCCTTTAGACGAGGAGGATACAAATTAATATGAAAGTAAAATTTAGAAGAACAGTAATTGGACAAGTTGCAATTGCTATATTATTATTTTTATTAGGAATGTTAATTTCAATGCAGCTTAAAAGTGTAAGAGAAAGCAATCAAGCAAAAAATATTGAGAAAGCCAGAGCAATTGAACTTGCTCTTCAAATAAATCAATTAAGGCAAGAAAATAATGCTTTAAAATCACAAATTTATGACTTGGAAAAAAAGATTAAGGAATATCAAGATTCTGCCTCTAACATTAGTAAAACAACCGAAATTCTTCAGCAAGATTTAGATAACACAAAACTTCTTGCTGGGTTAACAGATTTAGAAGGACCTGGAATTATTATAACGCTGGATGATAGTAAAGCTCCTTCTGATCCAAATGTTGATCCAAATACATTTTTGCTTCATGATTCGGATATTTTACAAGTTATAAACGAATTGAAAGCTGCAGGTGCTGAAGCAATTTCAATAAATGATCAAAGAATTATTTCGACAACAGAGATAAGATGTGCGGGTCCGACTGTAAGTATAAATAATACAAGATATTCTGCACCCTACATAATTAAGGCAATAGGTGATCCCAAAATTCTTAAAAATTCTTTAAATATGCGTGGCGGGATAGTAGATTTATTAAAGCAGTTTGAAATTCAAGTAAAGATTGAAGAAGCTGCTTCTCTTGAAATACCTAGATATACTGGTGTTATAAAATTCAAATATGCTAAAACAAAGGATGTTGGTCATTGATGCTTGTATTATTATTAGCTCTTATTTTGGGTATAATTATAGGTTTTTTATTACCATATAGTGTTCCACAAGAATATTCATCTTATATTGCTGTTGGCTTATTAGCAGCAATGGATTCAATATTTGGTGCATTAAAATCAAATATGAAAGGTGATTTTAAAACAGAAATATTTTTTCTGGATTTATTGGTAATACTTTGATAGCAATGTTATTTGCTTATTTAGGTGATAAATTAGGCATTCCATTATATGAGGCTGCTGTTTTTGCATTTGGTGTTAGAATTTTTCAGAATTTTGCTGAAATGCGACGTGAATTATTAAAAAAGAAAAAGTGATATAATTTGAAGGAGGAGAATTTTGATGATAACATTTGATACTGATAATGCAAAAGGTGCTCTACTAAAAGTAGTTGGTGTTGGTGGTGCAGGAAATAATGCTGTTAATAGAATGATAGATGCTGGAGTAGGCGGAGTCGAATTTGTTGCAATAAATACTGATAAACAAGCTTTACAAAGGTCAAAAGCACATTATAAAATTCAAATAGGTGAAAAGGTAACAAAAGGGTTAGGTGCTGGAGCAAATCCTGAAATTGGAAGAAAGGCTGCTGAAGAAAGCAGAGAGGATATAGCTCAAGTTTTAAAGGGAGCAGATATGATATTTGTAACTGCTGGCATGGGTGGTGGAACAGGAACAGGAGCATCGCCTGTTGTCGCTGAAATAGCAAAAGAATTAGGTGTACTTACTGTTGCAGTAGTAACAAGACCTTTTACTAGTGAAGGTGCAAAAAGAAGACAAAATGCTGAAAAAGGAATAGAAGATCTTAAAAAGATTGTAGATACAATTATTGTTGTACCAAATGATAGACTATTTATGCTTTCGACAAATAAAAGTATAAAGGTTAGCGAAGCATTTAGAATGGCTGATGATGTATTAAGACAAGGTGTTCAAGGAATTTCTGATATAATTTTAACACCTGGCTTTATCAATGCTGATTTTGCTGATGTACAAGCTATAATGATGAATAAGGGTTATGCTCATATGGGTATTGGTAGAGCTAAAGGTGAAGACAAAGTGGTTAAGGCTTTAGAAGAAGCAATAAACAGTCCACTTCTTGAAACATCAATTAAAGGAGCAAGAGGCGTTCTTGTTAATTACACCGGAAATTCTGAAGAGTTATTCCTTGATGATATTGAAAAAGCTAATGAGCTAATAACAAACAATGCTCATGAAGAAGTTAACTTTATTATGGGGCTTGTTTATAATGATGATATGAAAGATGAAGTACAAGTTACTGTTATTGCAACTGGCTTTGAAAATGAAAATAATAAAGATGATATAAAAACTTCACAAACTCAACAAAAATCAACAACAAAAACAATACCAACCATTCAAGTAGACAAAGATGATGATAGATTTGAGATACCTGAATTTTTGAAAAATAGAAAATAGATTTAAAACCCTCCCGAAATTTCGGGAGGTTTTTTGTCGATAAAAAAATTTTCTATTCATAAATTGTGACATATTTTTTTATATTTTATTAATATAATTTTATAAAGAAAACATATTTCAATAACGAAAATGGTTTTATATGCAGATATATTTATTTTAGAAAATATAGTAATGAATTACTTTATATTAACAATTACATCATTTATATCAAAGATAAATATAAGCAGCTTTAGAGTATTGTTTTTTAGCATTATATTTTCATTCTATTCATTATTACAATTTAGCCCTTCATACTCATTTATGTATTCATTTATAGGAAAGATAATAATTTCAATAATAATAATATATTTAACATATATTCCAAAAAATATAATACAATTTATAAAATTATTTATAGCGTTTTATTTAGTTACTATTCTGTTTGGAGGAACAACTTTCTTTATATACTACTGGATATATAGCAGCAACCTAACAGAGATTTCAGTAAAGCTAAAAAATATTTTTATAGCACTTTCTATTTCGCTTATTATATTTAAACTTTTTTATGACTTTTTAATGAAACGATATGTAAAAGAAAGTCTTATGAGATTTATTAGGTTCAAAATAAACGATAAGTTCTATGAATGTATTGCTTTTGTAGATACAGGAAATTCTTTAAAAGAGCCACTCACAGGGAAACCTGTTGTAATACTAGAAGGAAGTATACTTAATTTAAATAATCTATTGAAACAAAACATGTCTGTTTCTCAAGAAATAATTGATAAACTAAAGCAATTGATAGGAACAAAAATACTATTAATACCTTATAATTCGATAGGCCAAGAACATGGAGTTTTATATGGTGTAATTCCTGAAGAATTTTACATATCAGAAGATAAAAAAAATTGGATAAAAAAAGAAGTTATTATAGGTTTATATTGGGAAAAGCTTTCTAACAAGTATTCAGCACTTTTAGGAATTGATATTTTGTGAGAGGAGTGAAATCAATTGAAAAAAGAAAAAGGACTTATAAATTTAATTTTAAAACTATTAAAAAAATTTCAAATTAATTTAAGTTTAGATGAAATTGAGCAAATATTTTATGTTGGCGGTACAGATTTTCTTCCGCCACCATTAAGTGCTGAAGAAGAACTTGAGGTATTAAATAAAATCCATAATGAAAAAAATGAAGAATTAAAAAGAATACTTATTGAAAGGAATTTACGGCTTGTCGTTTATATAGCAAGAAAATTTGAAAATACTAAAATTAATTTAGAAGATTTAGTTTCTATTGGAACTATTGGTTTAATAAAAGCAATAAATACCTATAATCTCGAGAAAAATATAAAACTTGCTACATATGCATCAAAATGTATTGAAAATGAGATACTTATGTTTTTAAGAAGAAATATGCATAATAAAGTTGAACTTTCAATAGACGAACCATTAAATGTTGATTGGGATGGGAATGAATTACTACTTTCAGATGTTTTGGGAACTGATGTTGAAGTGGTTTACAGAAAAATAGAATATGAGGTTGAAAAAGAAACACTTAAAAAAGCAATTGACAAATTACCCATAAGAGAAAAAAAGATAGTTGAATTAAGGTTTGGGTTTGGGCAAGAAGGTGAAAAAACTCAAAAAGAAGTTGCTGATATTTTAGGTATATCACAATCATATATTTCAAGATTAGAAAAAAAGATTTTAAATAGATTAAAAAAAGAGTTGGCAAAAATTATATAGTATAAAAACCTCCCTTTTGACTAATAATAACTATTGCAAAATTTAATAAAAAGGGGAGGTTATTTTATGAATAAGGTTGATATATGTGGTGTTAATACTTCTACTCTCCCCGTTTTAAGCCATGAAGAGAAAATGGAGCTTTTATTAAAAATGAAAAATGGAGATATTGAAGCTAGACAGCAGTTTATTGAAGGAAATTTAAGACTTGTACTAAGTGTAGTACAAAAATTCATAAATAGAGGGGAAAATCTTGATGATTTATTTCAGGTTGGATGCATTGGACTTATTAAAGCTATAGATAATTTTGATTTAAGCCAAAATGTAAAATTTTCAACATATGCAGTGCCGATGATAATAGGCGAAATTAGAAGATATTTAAGAGACAATAATTCGATTAGGATATCTAGATCATTAAAGGATACAGCATATAAAGCATTAAAAATAAAAGAAAAATATATGAATGATAACCATAAAGAGCCTACATTAGAAGAGATAGCATCTGAACTTTCAATTTCAAAAGAAGATTTGGTATTTGCACTTGATTCAATTCAAGAGCCAATTTCACTATATGAGCCATTATTTCAAGAAAGTTCTGATACACTTTATGTTGTTGATCAAGTTAGTGACCAAAAAAGCAATGAAAATGTGTGGTTAGAAAACATTGCATTAAAAGATGCTTTAAGAAAATTAACAAAAAGAGAAAAAGAAATATTATATTTTAGATTTTTCAGAGGTAAAACACAAATGGAGGTTGCAAATATCATTGGAATATCACAAGCACAAGTTTCAAGATTAGAAAAAAGTGCGTTAAATCATATAAAAAAGCAGATGTAGAAATAAATATAAATTAAGGGCTATCCACAAAAGAATAGCCCTTAATTTTATCCCATAATAACGTTTATATCATTTACATTATGCAACATTTCGTAAGGTATTTTTATACCATTTATTTCAGTGTCATTTATAATTATTTTTTTAACTCCTTTATTAACCTTATTAAGATTTTGGAATTTTATGTTAAGGAGTTTATCTCTATAATATCTACTGACTTCAAACTCAGTCCAATCCTTTGGAATACATGGATCTATAAAAATACCATCATAATCAGGTCTAATACCAATAATATATTGACTAAGCCCTACAAAAGCCCAAGAAGCTGTACCAGTAAGCCATGGATTTCTACCGCGGCCAAATTCAAATGGATGTTCTTTACCTGTTATAAATTGACAATATACATATGGTTCAATATAATATTTGTCTGCAATTTCATTTTTTGCAGCTGGTAAGTATGAAAGATAGTATTCAAATGCTTTATCTCCTCTTCCAAGCATAGCCTCTGCAATAACAACCCAAGTATTAGTATGTGAGAAAATCGAAGCATTTTCTTTTAGAGCTGGTGGGAAGGAGGTAACTGCACCAATTTCTTCATTATATTTAGTGAAAGCTGGATAATTTTTAACAACACCATGTTCACTTGCAAGATATTTTGCAACACTATCCATAGCTTTTACTGCTCTATCATCATTCAAATAAGCTTCGCTAATTACAGACCATGTTTGTGAATTCAAGAAAATGATAGATTGTTCGCTATCTTTTGAACCTAACTTTTTGCCACTATCAAGATAACCTCTGACAAACCATTCGCCATCCCATGCATATTTATCAAGATTTTCTTTAATAGTTTTTCTATAAATTTCAAAATGTTCTGCATCTTCGGTTTTATTTAAGAAGTTTGCAAGTCTTATAAATTCAACAAGAGCTTTATGATATAGCATTGAGGACCAAACACTTTCACCTTTTCCTTTTAGATTAATACAGTCATTCCAATCAGCATTTAATCCTAATGTTATACCATGAGGGCCTAATTTTCTCCATGAGAATTCAAGAGCAGCTTTAAGGTGGTTATATACTGTATCTGAACCTTCATCAGCATATTCAACTGTTTCTTCAAGAAAATCTATATCACCAGTTTCTTTTAAGTATGATGTAACCGAAAGAATAAGCCAGAGATGGTCATCAGAGAAAATATGTCTTGGATCATCGGGAATATTATGCCTCCCTTGTTTCCAAGTTAAAGGTTGAACTCCATGCATAGCATATCCTTCACTTAGTTGAGCTCGTAATAATTCTTTTATTCTTGTTTTAGATTCATTAGGTATTGAATGAATAACACTTAATATATCTTGGTTTGTATCTCTAAAACCAAGACCATCTCTTCCACCTGCTTCTATAAATGAAGCTGATCTAGACCAGTTAAATGTAATATGTGTTTGATATTGATTCCAAATGTTAGCCATTGTATTGAACAATTCATTTTGGGTCTTAAAAGTAAATTTTGATAATCTATTATTCCAATACTCATAAACATTTGATAAATCTTTTAGAACATTATCAAAATTGCTGTAATATTCTTTAACCTTTTTTCCTATTGTTTTAGCATCACCAACACCAACAATATAAGCTCCATTTATTTCTTTACCAGGTTCAAGTATTAATTTGCTTTGAGTAGCTCCACAAGGATTACCACCAACAGCAATAGAATTAGAGCATTTTCCATTAACAACAGCAAGAGGTTTTGACTCATCATTGTAATTACCAATAAATTTATCTCTTTCTGTATCAAATGATTCTACTTTAAATGTTGATGCCAAAAATGCTTTTGGACTATTGTGTGTAACAAATTTAACTGTATAATCAACAACATCGTCTTGATAGTCCATCATACATGTATATAATATGTACTGAAAGTTTATTAGATCTTGCATGATATCCCAAAAACAAAATTCTGCATAGGAGAAAATAGATAGCTCTCTTTTCTTATGGCTGTTATTCTTAATTTTTACAGCCCAAACCTCTAAGTCTTTATCAGTGGGAACAAATAAAGTAAGCTCTGCTTTAATTCCTTTGTATTCGCTTTCAAAGATTGTATAACCAAGTCCATGTCTACAAATTGACTTAAATTTTGATAAATCTTTTCCAACCGGTTGCCAAGAGATTGACCAAAAATCGCCATCTTCGTCATCTCTAAGATATACATATCTACCAGGCCTATCCATAGGAATACTGTTGAATCTGTATCTAAGAAGTCTACCGCTTTTAGGTGATTTGTAAAATGAATATCCACCAGCATTATTAGATATTATAGCACAATAGTTTTGAGTGCCAAGATAGTTAATCCATGGTGCTGGGGTATTTGGTGAAGTGATAACATATTCTTTTTTATTGTTATCAAAATAGCCAAATCTCATCAAAATACCTCCCATAATATACACATAAAGTTTACATGAAAATGAGTAATTGATTTCTTATTTAATTATATCATACAATAAAATAATTGTTAAACATATATAATTAAAATATATAAAAAAAAATATAATTATTTATAATTAACAAAACATATTGTTTCATATGCTATAATAAACACTTTAAATTGTGCAAAATGTCAAAATAATATGCATAAAACAATTAATAATATTTCATTAAACAATAATAATATTTAATTAAAAGAATCCAAAGGGTATAAATAATATTAATAAATTTTAAAAAATAATTTTGTAAGCAGGTGGGAATATGAAAAAAAGGATTGTTTATATATTGATAATTTTTATGTTTGCTTTATTAATTTCTTTACCTTTTATTGTATGGTATTTGCAACCATATAGTTTTATGAATGTTTGGATTATAGACAAAACTGTTCCAAATGAAGACTATAGAGAACATAAAGGATTACATTGGATATTAAACAATATGAAAATAAAGAATGAATTAACAAATAGTAATTTTGATTATAAATTGGACTATTAATGTTGTTGATGCAATACATGGTAATATTTAAATCAAAAAAAGAGTTGGTAAGTCGTATGGATTATATGATTCTGATATTTCAAATTGGACAATTGCATTTCTTGTAGGGCGTGAATTAGAACCTGATGAGGTCATTAATACAAATAAATTAAATAAGGAATTTCGCTTTAATGGTGAGTTTATTAAAAACAATAAAGGAGAAGCTACAGAAGGTTGGTTAGCATTAACTTGTGATTATCTTTTAAAATATGAAACAACAAAATATAATATGCAACACCCTGTTGCAATAGTAAGTTGGCCAACATTAGATATAATTAATCACAGTTCAGAGTTTAATGAACAAGGTAAAAAAGAACTTGAATATAACGATAAGGTGTCAATTGATATAAATACATTTGATTTAGGTCCTAAGAATAAAGCTGGTTTTTTTGGTGCTTATCATATATATCCAAACTATCCTGATTTTATGAATAATGAAGAAAAATATAAAGAATATAAAGATGAATTTGGAAGATTTATGTATGGTGGCTATTTAAAAGAATTTATGAGTTTAAATAAAAAATATCCTGCACTTGTAGCTGAATTTGGTTTAGCTACAGGTATGGCAAACATTCATTCTAATCCAGATAGATATAATCATGGTGGAATAGATGAGATAAGTCAAGGCAAAGGTATTGTAAGAATGATGAATGCGATAAAAAGAGAAGGGTATATTGGAGGAATCATTTTCGAATGGATGGATGAATGGGCAAAAAAGTCTTGGTTTACCGAACCATTTATGATACCTTACGATAGACATATTCTTTGGCATAATATGTTAGATCCAGAACAAAATTATGGTATTTTGGCAAATGAAAGCATTCCACCAGCAAAATCAGATATTGTAATAAGTGATGATGGAATTATAAAAAGTATTGAAATTTCATCAGACCAAAGTTTTCTATATATAAATTTAAGTTATGATAAGAATTTTGATATAAGAAACAAAGAAATAATAATAGGTATTGATACTTATGATAGAGAAAGAGGTGATTTTAAGTATAAAAAAATATTAATATATTAGCACCATCAGGTATTGAATTTATAATAGATATAAAAGGAAAAGAAGCACGATTATTAGCTCATCCAGGTTATAATATTGGTGATATGAAATTTTCTACCCAAAGAACTTTTAATGGAATATTTACAACTATTAATCCTGTAATAAACAAAAAAAGAATTACTATGGATGGTAAGGTAATACCAGAAATAAGACAAGATGGAAGCAAAATTTATTACGGTGATTTTTCAGATTCACATAATGGGTTTTACATCAATGATAAAATTTATTTGAGAATACCATGGGGAAGATTAAATGTTACCGATCCATCAAGTTTTATGGTTTTAGATGATAATAAAAAATATCAAAGTTTACCAATACGTGATAAGTTTAATGTAGTAAAAACTGATGGGTTTGTTATATCAGGTATTATAATTCAGGATGAAAAAGTAATTGATATATTTCCTGGTAAAGATAAAATTCAAAAATTAATATACAAATGGAAAGGGTGGGATACTCCTTCATATAGAGAAAGACTTAAAAAAAGTTATTATATTATAAAAGATGCTTTTGCTAAGCTAAAGTAAAAATTTTAAGGTGGAGGAAAATACTCCACCTTTTTATACTTTTTATAATATCATTATTTATTGAACTGTATATAGTATTGGTAAAAAATAGTGTATTAAATTACCACCTTCAGGGCAAGCTAACCTTTGAGGTGGTATAATATGAACAAAATAAGAGTAGAAATACTATTAAAAGCAATTGAATTATTAAAAGCTGAATTAGATCAATTGATAGGCGAAACAAAAGATTTACTTGATCCTAATATTATAAATAAGAGTCAGGAGTTAGACAAGCTATTGGTTGAGTATTACGAATTACTAAAAGAATTAAAAGAATAAAAGTTTTAAGATGGACATAAATAGAGAGTATTGCAATGTTTTTTGGACAGCCTTAAGTATATTACCTATTTTCTATCAATTTTTTCAACAAAAAATCATCTTTTTAATATCTCAACATGATTCGGCTGGATTGGTGTTATATGGGTTAGCAATTTAAAAAGGCTCTATAATAAATGTTTGAATTACCACCCCAACATTTATGATAGAGCCTTTTATTTTATCATATTAAGTTTTTAAACAGGCTTTTTAAAGATAGCAGTAAGATTGCAGTAAAAATATATTAAGAAATATTTACAAAATTATTAAAACCTTAATTTTACTGGCAGGGGCGGAAGGACTCGAACCCTCAGCCGACGGTTTTGGAGACCGCTACTCTACCACTTGAGCTACGCCCCTATAAGCAATTTATATTATACTTACATTTTACTAATATGTCAATAAAAATTAATTCATATATTTAAATTTGGCGCGCCCAGGAGGACTCGAACCCCCAACCCTCAGATCCGTAGTCTGATGCTCTATCCAATTGAGCCATGGGCGCTAACTTAATGCAAATAATATTATAATATCAAAAAGATATTTTTTCAAGGAATTTTAATAACTTTGTTATCAAAAAACCATTATTTATTGATTGATTAACATAATAAAATAAGATAAGATATAAGAAAAGAACTGAAATTTGACAAGGAGCTGCTTAAAATGACAAAAAAAATTATAATTTTAATTTGTATTTTTACACTGATGTTGTCATCAGTTGCTCTTAGCAATAATTATCGGATATTTATTGATAATAAAGAAATTAAAAATATTTCAATAACAAATAAATCAAATATTATTTATGTATCTATTTATGATTTATTCAAAAATTTAAATTATAAAATTGATTGGAATAGTAAAACAAAAGAAATTATTTTATTATCAAATTCATCAAAGATAACATTTAAGATAAATTCAAATATTGTTTTTATAGATAAAAAACAGGTAAAAATTTCTACAAAACCAACTATAATTAACCAAAGGTCATATTTAAATATACTTGATTTATCCAATATCATTGCTTACAATGCTTTTATTGATAAAAAAAATAATAAAATATACATAAATAGAAAAGTTGCTAGCATTTCACGTAGTAATTCAAGTAAAAATAGTAGTATAGATGCTAAACAAAATACTCAAAATACTGTGAATCAAATACAAAATAATTTAACTTCAATTAATTATTCATTTGCAAACAGCACATTTCAATTAAAAGCATCTTTGGTTAAACAAGGAAATTATAAGGTATATAAGCTGGAGAAACCAACAAGAATTGTTTTGGATATTTATGATACAAATGATATATTACTAAACAATAATATAAAAATAGATCATAATGGAATTAAATCGATAAGACATGCAATTAATAAAGATAAAGATGGGAAAATATTTACAAGAATAGTTGTTGATGTTTACGATGATATGGCTTTAGTTAATAGTTTTAAAGCTGTTTTTGAAGGAAATAATATTAATCTTTTTATTAACTTAAATCAATTGAGTTCTTCGTCAAAGTCAATTGATACAAATATTGATGATGAAACAACAGTTGAAAAAAATGTGTATAACATTGAAGGATTTAGTGTTGAAAAGGGAAATCTATTTGAAAAGATTATAATAAATTGTTCAAGTGACTCAGTTGCTACAATTAATGAAATTGCTAATAGTAATTATATTGTTTTAAGAATAAAAGATGCATTATTTAAAACATTAACTCAAGCAGTATATGATTATAATGATGAATATATTGACTTTATAGGAATTAATCAAAACTATGAACAAAAAATAACCGAATTTATTATTTCAAAAAAGTCTAATTACTTTGTATTAGACAAGACTTCTTTTGGTTACCAATTAATTTTAACAAACAATTTACCAATAATTAGACCGCTTGACCAAAGTAAATTACTAGTTGATAATGCTTTAGTTAGTTCTGTTATTTGTGATGTATACTATAGTAAGATTATTTTTAAGTCCACAAATGACATAATAATTTCAAATGCAGTATATAGCTTAAATGAATATATAACTACAATAGAAAAAGTTTATGATAAAGGGGTCTACAATGCCACCATTTATCTCAAACCTGATGTCGTTGCTCAAAAGACAATAAATCAAAATAATATTGTGATTACTTTTAATAAAAAGCAGAATAAAAAATTTGTGATTTACTTAGATCCAGGCCATGGAGGAAAAGATCCAGGTGCAATCTATAAAAAAATAATTAATGGGAAAACAGTAGCAACATATAACGAAAAAGATTTTAACCTTGATATATCTCTAAGATTAAAACAGGAACTTTTAAAATTAGGATATGAGGTATATATGACAAGAGAAGATGATAGATATATTGATCTTTACGAAAGAACAGATATGGCTAATAAGAAAAATGCTGATTTGTTTATTAGTATACACAATAATGCCCATGATTCAGATAAAGTAAGCGGGACAATGGTATTATATAAAAATAGCTCAAATACTAATTTAGTTATTGACAACAAACAATTTGCTAATATTGTACTAAATGAGATTATAAACTATACATTAATGCAAAACAAAGGAATAATTGAAAGACCTAACCTTGCTGTCTTACGGACCTCTAATATGTCAGCAGTATTGGTTGAGGTTGCATATGGAACTAATCAAAATGACTTAGACAAGTTACTATCTGATGACTTTAAAAATAATGTTGCAAAAGCAATTGCAACAGCTGTTGAAAAAATATTTATTAATAGAAAATAAAATAATAAAAGTAAGGGAAAACTAAAAAAACATTAGAAATTGAATCTTGTAAAAAGATTCAATTTCTTTTTTTATATATTGACTTTTGATTGAAAAAGTATATAATAATAATTGAATACGGGTATAGGGTATAAGGAGTTGATTTAATGAGTGAATATTCTAATGAGAAGGAAAATATTCTTGTTAGATTAAGAAAAATCGAAGGTCAAATTAAAGGTATTCAAAAAATGATTGAAAATGAAAAATCTTGTAATGAAGTTCTTACTCAAATTGCTGCTGCTAGGTCTGCACTTAACAAAGTAGGAACTATTATACTTGAAAAATATTCAAAAGCTTGTCTTTCCGAATTCAAAGAAACACAAGAGCAAAAAAATGTTGATGAATTGGTTGAAACCTTAATAAGGTTTATTAAATAAAAAAATAGGGTAAAAATAAATTTGAAAGGAGTTGTGGCATTATGTCAAATATTGTTACTATTACAAGAGAAAATTTTGAGCAAGAGGTAATTAAGTCTGATATCCCAGTATTAATTGATTTTTGGGCTGCTTGGTGTGGGCCATGTAGAATGGTTGCACCTGTTATAGAATCCTTATCAGACGAATATGTTGGAAAGGTTAAATTTGCTAAATTAAATGTTGATGATTATGGTGATCTTGCAGCTATTTATAGAGTAATGAGCATTCCAACAATAATGCTTTTTAAGGATGGGAAACCAGTAGATAAAATAATTGGTGCAAGACCTAAGGGAGATTTTGTAGCATTTCTTAATAGAAATCTATAAAAAAGGTGAACCACTTTAAGTGGCTCACCTTTTTTAATAGGTTAATGTTATGTCGGCTTTAATTTCTACGCTACCAGGTTCAATTTGAATAGCACTATCTTGAGCAGCAACAGATGTCATTTTATTATATGTTGTTATTGGATAGTTTACATAGGTATTTTCTGTAACATTTCTTGGTTTACCTAATTTAACGCCAATATTATCAGCAATTACAGTTGCTTTGCTTTTTGCTACATTAACTGCTTTTGCTAGAGCTTGATTATAGTATTTATCCAAATTTGAAACATCATATCTAATATCAGAAATATTATTAGATCCATTCTTAACTGCTGTATCAATTACTTTTCCTGTATTTTGAATATTTCTTATTGTTACTTGTATGTCAGAACTTGCATAAAAGCCTATAATTTTTGAACTGCCTGTGTCTTTTTCATAACTATACTTTGGATATACATTAACTCTTATTGTTTTTATGTCATTTGTTGAAATTCCTAGCTTTTTAATTGAATCAATTATTCTATTTATCTTGAGTGCGGTTTCTTTGTAAGCTTCATCTGCACTTACATTTTCGCTTAAAACACCAGCGGTTATTATTGAGATATCTGGTTGAGCAAAAATTGAAGCAGAACCTTTAACAATGATTTCTGTCGTAGATGAAGTGCCTTGATTAGCTGCGATACCTTGAGATAAGTTTCCATTAAAAATTAGAGCAAAACTAATTATTAAGAAAATAGAACTAATAAATATGAATGACTTTTTATTGATCATATAAAACAACTCCTTTTTTCTTTTATTAATTAAAACGAACAGAATAAAAAGATGTTATTTATTCTATAAAAATAATTTTTTAAATTGTGATGGCGTAACACCTTCTAATTTTTTAAAAACGTAGCAAAAATAACTTATATTTTTAAAACCAACATCATAACAAATCTCTTTTACTTGTGAATAGTCATTTTTTATAAGCATTTCCTTTGCTTTTTGAATTCTTACTCTTATTAAATATTCATAAGGAGTTATTTTAAATGTCTTTTTAAATAAATTACATAAATGCTGTGGTGAAAGTTGAACAATTTTTGATAAATCTTCAAGTGATAATTCTAATTTATAATTTTCGTCAATAAATTTTAAGATTGGCGATAATCTTACATAATTTGATTCAAAATTATTATCAACACCATTTTGTATTGCCATAGCTAAATTTAATATGAAATTATATACTAATTGAGAACATTCAAGAGAAACATAGTAATTTGCACTATAATATTTGTTACTAATTGCTTGCATTATACTTTCAAGCAAAGACTTATTTGGTAATGAAAAGACTTCGTAACTTTTTATTTCAAGTGATTTCAATACTTCATTTACTGCAGGACCGTTGAAAGTAAGCCAAATTGTAGACCAATTATTTTCTATTGGATAATATTCGTGTGGGACATTAGGAAATAAGAAAAAACCCATATTTTCATCAATTATATATTTTTTATTATCAACAATAAAAAAACCTTTGCCTGATAATGTATGTAAATAGTGATAATCAGGAAAACCTTCTTTTCTGTATACTTTTTCTTGTGAATCTCTTGTCCCTATACCTTTTAAAATTATTGGCAACTTTTGTTCTAAACCTGTTGTAACTAAGAATACTTGATTCATTTGCATCACTCAACCTTTAAAATTCTTTAAATAGAAATGTATTAATAACTTCAGCTACAGCACTATTATTATTATCATATTTTGTTATATATTTTGCATATCTTTTTACATCATCAGACGAATTAAATACTGCAACACCAATTTTTGCCATAGAGATTAATCCAATGTCGTTATAATTATCACCAATTGAAATTACATTTTCTGTTGATAAATTTACGCTTTCTAAATATTTTTTTAGTGCTTTTTCTTTTGATGCATCTGGATGCATAATTTCTAAAAAACCATAAGTTTTAATATCTGCTGCTGTATATAAAACAATATTAATTTCATTTTTGTTATAAATGCTTTCTAAATTTAATTTAACTTCTTTTAAAAAATTGAAATTGTCAATGATTCCAATATGGCTTACTGTTTTATCGTTAATATCTATATAACTGTTAAATGCATAAGTTGGTTTATGAATTTTTCTATAATTTACAAAATTGATAAAATAATTATCAATAAAATTTAATTTATAAATCATATGCATATCGTGGTGATAACCTAAAACAATATAGTAATTTAGTTTATAATAATTATCTAAATAATTAATAATATCTTTAAAAATGTAATTTGATAAATAATTGGATATCAATGGCGGGTGATTTAAATTATCAAATACATAAACACCGTTAGACAGTATCCCACCACATTCAATTTCTAACTTTTTCATTACTAATGCCGCAGATGAACCTCTACCAGTACAAAGCAGTATTTTTACTCCTAATTCATTAGCTTTTTTTAAAGCAATCTTGTTTTTATCAGTTATTTCACCATAATCATTTAATAAAGTTCCATCAATGTCTGTTGCAATGACTTTTATCATATTGTAACCTAATTAATTATATTAATAAAATTATTATATCATATAACATAATCTTATAAAAATAATTAACCGGTCATACAAAGATAGACAAAATGAAAACAAAAAATTGTTATGAATAATAAATAAATTATAAATATTGACAAGCTAAACATAAATAAATATAATAATTAATTGAAATATCATGTACAATACTTTTCTTATCTTATAATTTCAAATAATCTTTTCGATGTGCCTTCATAATAAATTCATAAATTCATTAATAATGGCAAGAATATATACTACAAATATTGTTTTTAGGAGGGGTTTACATGACTGTAAAACCATTATTTATAAGCACGTATCCTCCAAGAGAATGTGGCATTGCTACTTTTACCAACGATTTAGTCAATGCAATTGAACAAAAAGCTACATCAGTAGAATGCAGCATTGTTGCAATAAGTAAAGAAAAACATTTATATAATGAAAAAGTTGTTTTTGACATAAATCAAGATAAGTTTTCTGATTATGTAAAAGCTGCAAATTATATAAATATTTCAAAGAATGATGTCGTTGTTATTGAACATGAATATGGAATTTTTGGAGGACAAGATGGAGAATATATAATTCCTTTTGTTAAGTTAATAAAAAAACCTATTATAACAACTTTTCATACTGTTTTAAAGAATCCAAATACTAAACAATTTGAAATACTAAAGAAATTATCTGAAATAAGCTATAAAGTTATAACAATGGCTAATTCAACAAAAGATATTTTAATTAACCAATATGATGTTCCAGAAGAAAAAATAAAAATTATTCATCATGGTGTTCCACTAATGAATTTAGCTGATACTGAATATTTAAAGAAAAAATATAATCTAGAGAATAAAAAAATAATAAGCACATTTGGGTTAATTAGCCCAGGAAAAGGTTTGGAATATTCAATAAAAGCTATGGAAAAGATATCAAAAGAAGTTCCTAATGCAATATATCTAATATTAGGACAAACCCATCCATGCGTGAAAAAGATTAAAGGTGAAGAATACAGAAACAGTTTAGTTTCATTAGTAAATCAATTGAATATAAGCAATAATGTTATGTTTGTTGATAGGTATCTTACTAAAAAAGAGATAATGGAATATCTAAAAATTAGTGACGTATACTTGACTCCTTACATAGGGAGGGAGCAAGCAGTTTCAGGTACTCTTGCATATGCTATTGGCTCAGGGAAGGCAATTGTTTCTACTCCTTACACATATGCAAAAGAAATGCTTTCAGATGGCAGAGGACTGTTAGTTGAATTTGAAGACCATTTTTCTATTGCAGATGCTGTGATAAGTATTTTAATAGATGATAAATTAAAGAAAAGTTTAGAAACAAAAGCGTTTAAGATTGGAAAAGAGATGTTTTGGCCTAATATTGCAAGTAAAGTAATTAATTTATTAAAAGGAGCGGCTAATACCTATAAAAAGGTAGGTGTTATAGCGTGAATAATCAAATAAGCAAAAGAGAAATTGACTTACCAAATCTCAATTTTGAACACTTATTTAGAATGACAGATTCAACTGGAATATTACAACATGCTAAATTTTCAATTCCTGACTATAATCATGGATATACGACAGATGATAATGCAAGAGCTTTAATTATCGTAATTTATCAATATGAAAATACTCACGAAAGAAAATTTCTTGAACTTATCTATAGATATGCTTCATTTATTAATTATGCAAAAACTAAAAACGGATTTTTCAAAAATTTCATGAATTACTCAAAAGTATTTATAGATGAAAATGGAACAGAGGATTGTTTTTCTAGGACTCTTATAGCATTATCATATTTGTATATAAGTTCTATTGAAGATAAAGGTATCAAAGAATGGGCTTATATAACACTAAAACATGCTTTAAGAAATGTACTTACACTAAAACACCCAATAAGTATTGCATATGCAATTGTTGCATTATCGAATATACATGATGAAAAAGAATTCTCAAAGGAAGCTAAAATATATTTAGAAGCTCTTTCAGAAAAGTTAATAATTTTTTATGAGAAACATTGCAACAAAAAATGGAAATGGTTTAGTGATAAAATGACATATGCTAATGCTATTTTACCTTATTCATTATTAAGATCTTTTGCTGTAACTGAAAAAGAGAGATATAATAAAGTAGCAATAGAAGCATTGGACTTTTTAACAGATGTATTATTTAAAGATAAAATATTGCGGTTAATCGGTAATAGAGGATGGTATCAAAAAGGGAAAGAAAGAAGCTTTTTTGATGAGCAACCTATTGATGCTTGTGATTGCGTAATTGCATATTCTGAAGCATATAGAATTACCGACAAAGCAAAATATAAGGAAAAAGCGATACAATCTTTTAAGTGGTTTTTAGGTGAAAATATAGTAAAAGAGCCTTTATATAATAGTAATTCTGGTGGATGCAAAGATGGAATAGAGATTGACGGCTTGAATATGAATGAAGGAGCTGAATCATTAATAAGTTTTTTAATATCAAGAATAGTTATTGAAGATGTTATATATAGTTTTTCTAAAAACAAAGAAGCAGTTTAATAAAAAAGACTAATTATAGATAGAATAAAAGAGGGTGGTTGTTTTTTGAGACACCCTCTTTTATTTTGCCAATTTATTAAATAATGTTTTATACACCTCTTCTGCATTTGTTTGCCAGTTTTTACATATACGTTTAGCTAATTCTGCTTCTGGTACATTAACTTTCAAATCGAAAAGTAATGAATTTCCTTCTCTTATTGAACACTGAACAATATATTCATTTTGAGATACTTTTTTGTAATCAGAAAAGACTTCTGTGTTCATTTTTATTCTTCTAAAGTTCTTTTTTACATATTCATCAAGTTCTTTTTTGGTAAGATCAGGAATAATATTATTTAACAGAGATAGTATCTGTTCACCGTGTTCAGTTATAGATAAATAATATCTGCCTTCTTCATAATGTCTAAAAACTAAGCCCTGATTTGAAAGCTCAGTTAAATACTGCTGATATTCAAAAAAACTCATATAATTTGTTTCAAGAATAAATTCATCTAGTTGTTGATTTGATATAGGTATTTTTATGTTTTCTAAAAAATAAAGAATAATCATCTTATGTAAAGCGAGGTTATGAACTTCATCTTGATTAATCTGAGACAAGAATAAAACCTCCTTATTATGAAGGCCGCCTTTTTAAGGCGGCCTAATACCTTTATTTTATCTAAAATTAAATTCACCAAGCATTTTCATTCTATCAATTTCTTTTAAAATAATATCATAAAGATTTAGATCAAGTATATTGCAAATAGAAGCTAAGTAAAACAAACTACTTCCAATTTCCTTTTCAATGATATCTCTACAATTATCACATAGATGTCCTTCAACATGTGTTTTTAGGTATTTTCTTGCTTCTTTTAAGCTAACATCTTCTGGAATTTCTTGTTTTTTAGCATTTATCTTAATACAACCACAATTGGTAACAGCTTTAATTATACTTCTATTGATTCTTGAATTTGAATCTGAGAATTTAGTTATAGAGTCAAGTATACTTCTATTTCTGATAAGTAGCTCATCAACTAAGAATTGAAAATCGTCAATAAAAATATCTTTCAAATAAATTCACTCCTAATGCAGTTCCTTTAGTTTAATTATATAAATCTTAAATTTTGTTTGTCAATAACAAATATTTATTTTTCTTTGCTTGATTCAAATAATATTTTATAAAAATCAGGGAAAGAGATTGATACATATTCAGCATCTAATATAGTTGATTGACCTTCGATAGCAGAAGCCATAATGCTTGAAGCCATAGCAATTCTGTGATCTTTATAAGAATTTACTATAGCTGGATGCAAATTACTTTTATTTCCATAAATGATAAGCCTATCATCATCATCATAAACTTCAGTACCAAAATTATTTAACATTTCACAAGTTGTTTTAACTCTATCACTTTCTTTATACCTTAACTCATTAACTCCATTTATTATTGTTGTTCCATCTGCAAAAGATGCTGCAACAGCTAATATTGGAACTTCATCAATGAGAGAAGGTATTTTGTTTTTATCAACAATTGTTGATTTTAAATTACTACTTTTGGCAATAATTGTCCCTACTAGTTCATTATTAATTTTTCTAACATTATTTATTTCAATATTAGCGTTCATATCTTTTAGAACTTCTATGATACCAGTTCTTGTTGGATTTAATATACAATCTTCAACTATGACAGTACTTTTTTCTGAAATTAGTGCCAAAACAATAAAAAATGCAGCCGATGAAATATCTGATGGAATATTAATTTCCATGCCTTCTAATTTATTAGAAGGAGAAACTGTTATTATCTTCTTATTGTATTCTTCTTCAACTTCAATATTTGCACCAAAACTTTGAAGCATAAGCTCGGTATGATTTCGAGAAGGAATTGTTTCAATAATTTTTGTTTTACTATTTGCCTTCAATGAAGCAAAAAGTATTGATGACTTAACTTGAGCACTAGGGATTTCAAGTTCAATTTCAATACCTTTTAGATTTCCACCTATAACCTTCATAGGTAAATATCCATCATTTTCTAAAAAGTCAAAATTGGACCCCATTTTTTCCAATAAATTTGTGACTCTCTTCATAGGCCTTTTTCTTAATGAAGAATCTCCATCCAATATAGAACTAAATTTTTGCGTTGATAGAATTCCACTTATTAACCTTGCAGTAGTTCCAGAATTCTTACAATCAAGTAGATCATCTGGAAAATCAAAATTATAATCTCTACCATAAATAATAAGTGTATTACCATTTCTTTCAATATTTACTCCAAGTTTTTGAAAGCATTCTAAAGTTGCAATACAATCATCAGAGGCTAAAAAATTATTTACTATTGTTTTATTTGAAGCTAAACTACCTATCATTATAGACCTATGAGAAATTGATTTATCAGGTGGTATATTTATTTTTGAATTAATTGTCCTTTTACCATTAATTTTTATTTCCATTTTGTTCCCTCACAATCTTATCTCTAAGGGTTTTAGCAGTATTAAAGTAGTTAAAAATAAAGTCTTTGTTATTATCATTTAATGCTTTTTTAAAATTATTAATTAAATCAATATACTTATCAATTAAATTATTTAAGATTTCTTTATTTGATAAAGAAACATCAAGCCACATTTTTGGGCTTGATGAAGATATTCTTGTTGTATCCTTAAAACCACCAGCAGCAAATTTGCAGTAATCAAATGAATTCTCTTCTTGTAGCATGTTTACAAGTGCCGCTGATGCAACGTGAGGTAAATGAGAGATAATACCTGTTAAATAATCATGAATATTAAAGTCTATTTCTTCAACTCTACAACCAATCTTTGTCAATAACTCTTTCAATTTAGCAATATCACTTTGGTTATTAAATATCGTAGGTGTAATAAAATAATAAGCGTTACTGAGTATTTTTTCATTTGAGAAAGGGTAACCTATCATTTCAGTACCAGCCATAGGATGACCACCAATAAAGTTAAACATATTTAATTTCATAGCAGATTCAACAATCTCTTTTTTAGTGCTACCAATATCAGTAATAATTGAGTTTACTCTCTTAGATGAAAGAATCTTTAAAATTTCTAATGTTTCTTTTACTGGAGTACAAATAAAAATAAAATCATATTTATTTTGAGGTATATCAAAAGAAGTAATAATTTCAGAAATTATTACTTCTTTTTTTGCAAGTTCTAAATAGTCTTTATTAATATCATAGGAATCAATAGAATATCCAAGTTTTTTAAAAGCTTTTGCTAAAGATCCACCCATTAAACCAAGACCTATTATTAAAATTCTACCAATCATATTTATACACTCTTTCCAACTGCATTTGCAATTATTGAGATTTGTTTTACTAAATTATCAAATTCTTCTGGAGTAATTGATTGGGGTCCATCTGATAGAGCTTCTTTAGGATTTGGGTGAACCTCTATCATTAGTCCATCTGCACCAGCAGCTATTGCAGCTCTAGCTAAAGACAATACATATTTTGATTTACCTGCAGCATGGCTTGGATCAATTATTATTGGTAGATGACTTTTTTCTTTAATCACAGGTACAGCAGAAATATCAAGAGTATTACGAGTAGCAGTTTCGAAAGTTCTAATTCCTCTTTCGCAAAGAATAACATTAGGATTTCCCTCTGCAAGTATATATTCTGCTGCATTTAACCACTCATCAATTGTTGCTGAAAGTCCTCTTTTTAGAAGTACTGGTTTACCTAACCTACCAACATGCTTTAATAAGTTGAAGTTTTGCATGTTTCTAGCACCAATTTGGTAGATATCAACATAATCATAAGCAATATTGGCTGCCTCTTCACTCACTACTTCTGAAATAACAAGTAAATTAAAAGCATCAGCAGCTTTTCTTAAAATTACAAGTCCTTCTTTTTCAAGGCCTTGGAAAGAATATGGAGAAGTTCTTGGTTTATATGCTCCACCTCTTAGGATTTTAGCACCACTTTTACTTATTTTTTCAGCAACTTCTACCATTTGCTCAAGGCTTTCAATAGCACAAGGGCCAGCAATCAAACTAATTTTGTCAGATCCTATTTCTACATTACCAATTTTAACAACTGAAGGATAATCCTTGAAGGTTTTACTAGCAAGTTTGTAGCTTTCTAAGATAGGGATCAATCTATCTACCCCTGGTAAAAGCTCAATTGGTACATCAGATATGGCCCTTTCGTCTCCAATAACTGCAATAACTGTCCTTTCAACACCATTTAAAACGAAAGGTTTTAATCCTAGAGAAGAAATAACGTTGACAACTTCATCAATGTTAGTAGCAGGACAATCTTTTTTCATAACAATAATCATAAGTTTACCTCCCATACTTCTAAGAATTTTAAAAAAGTAACTCCATTCTAACTTTTTTACCGTACCTACCATGCTAACCATCCTACATTATTAAATTTTATTAAATTATATAATAATAAATTATAATAATTTTTGCAACTCTTTTATGAAGTATTGATTTTCCTCCATTGTTCCAGTAGTAACTCTGATAAAAGTATCCATGCCAAATATATTCCCAGGTCTAATTATTATTCCTTTTTGTAATAATTGTTTAAATATTTCTACTGAGTTTTTCTTTATATCTACCATAACAAAATTACCATAAGATTTTATATATGGAAGATTAAGCTCCTCAAATTTTTTGTAAAAGTATTCTAATGATGCTTTATTTAGTTTTTTTGCATTAGCTATATATTCTGTATCATCTAATGCTGCTAATGCTGCTACTTGAGCTAAGCTATTTACATTAAATGGTGGTCTTACTCTATTTAATTTTTCAATTATTTCTTCTGAAGAGATTGCATATCCAATTCTAAATGAAGCAAGACCATAAATTTTTGAGAAGGTTTGAAGAACTATTATATTTTCAAAATGTTCTAACCATTCAATTGCATCTGGGTATGATGGATCATCAATATATTCTTTATATGCTTGGTCAATAACAACAACAATATCTTTTGGAACAGATTTTATAAAGCTAAAAAGTTGGTCCTTTTCAATAATTGTTCCAGTAGGGTTGTTTGGATTACATATCCAGATAACTTTAGTTCTGTTATTCATATTCTTCAAAAATTCATCTAGATTATGCTTGTAGTTTAAAAGAGGAATTTCAATAGGAATACCTCCCATGACTTTTGTAACTGTTTCATATCTTGGGAAGGAAGGTTTTGCCATAATAGAATTATCTCCAGCATCAATAAATACATTAGCAATAAATTGAGTTATTTCATCAGAACCAGCACCTAATAATATTTGACTTGATTTTACATTAAGTTTTTCAGAGAGTTTCTTTTTCAATTCTGTGCAATTTCCATCAGGATATAATGATAATTCATTAAAATGCTTTGTTATTGCTTCAACAACTTTTTGTGATGGACCTAAAGGGTTCTCATTTGATGCAAGTTTAATAACATTTTCAAGTCCTAATTCTCTTTTAACGTCAGAAATTGGCTTTCCAGGTATGTATGGTGAGATGGTTGAAATAACATCTCTAAAAAGCATTTGTATCACCTCGTATAATAAATTTTTTATCATTTTAATTTGATATTTATTTATTGTCAATAGCATTATTATAAATCATTATACCATATAATAACATAAATGGTGTATTCAAAAGTATGTTGATTTTTTAACATTCAAAATATATAATTAATATGTTGATTTTATTTTTATATGCAGTATTCAAAATTTATTATTGATATGGTTAAGTTTTATAAAAGGAGGTTTAACAATGGGCAAGATGGTTGAAATTAGATGGCATGGCCGTGGAGGTCAAGGTGCCAAAACAGCTTCATTGCTTTTAGCAGAAGCAGCATTCAATACAGGCAAATATGTACAAGGTTTTCCAGAATACGGCCCAGAAAGAATGGGTGCTCCAATAACAGCTTACAACAGAATCAGTGATGAAAGAATAACAATTCACAGCAATATATATGAACCTGATTATGTTGTTGTAGTTGACGAAACATTAATTGGTGATGTTGATGTTACAAAAGGATTAAAAAAAGAAGGAGCAATTATTGTAAATACATCAAAAACACCAGAAGAAATCAAGAAACTATTAGGTAACTATGACGGGAAGGTATATACTATAGATGCAAAAACAATTTCAGTTGATTGCCTAGGAAAGTATTTCCCTAACATACCAGTGCTTGGCGCAGTTATAAAAGTTACACAAGTAATAAGTGAAGAAGAAGCAAAAAAAGATATGGAAGGTTCATTAAAGCATAAGTTTGCTACTAAACCTGAAGTTATAGAAGGTAACATGAAGGCATTTTTAAGAGGAATGCAGGAGGTGCAAGGATAATGAAAAAGTTTAACATTCCTGAGGATGTTTCTTGGAAAGAAATATCTCCTGGAGGAGTTATTACAGAAACAGGTAATGCAGATGATTTTAAAACTGGCGATTGGAGATCAATGAGGCCTGTTTGGCATGAAGATAAATGCAAACATTGTATGTTTTGCTTTTTTGTATGTCCAGATTCATCAATAAAGGTAGAAAATGGTAAAATGACTGGTGTAGATTATGAACACTGTAAAGGATGTGGCGTATGTACAGAAGTATGCCCATTTAAAGCATTTGATTTTGTTGAAGAAAAGAAATAACATAGGAGGGAAAAAAGATGGCAGTTCGTGATAGATTAAGCGGTAATGAAGCAGTTGCTTTTGCTATGAAGCAAATAAATCCTGATGTTGTTGCCGCATTTCCAATAACACCTTCAACCGAAGTTCCACAATACTTCTCTCAATTTGTTGCAAATGGAGAAGTTGATACAGAGTTTGTACCTGTTGAATCTGAACATAGTGCAATGAGTGCTTGTATAGGTGCATCAGCAGCAGGTGCAAGAACAATGACAGCTACATCATCACAAGGTTTAGCTCTTATGTGGGAGATGCTATATATTGCTGCATCTTCAAGACTTCCAATTGTATTAGCATTAATAAACAGAGCATTATCAGGACCAATAAACATTCACAACGATCACTCAGACTCAATGGGTGCAAGAGATAGTGGTTGGATACAAATTTATTGTGAAAATAACCAAGAAGCTTATGATTCATTAATTCAAGCAATAAGGATTGCTGAACACAAAGATGTAATGCTACCTGTAATGGTATGTTATGATGGATTTATAACAAGCCACGCTGTTGAAAATATTGAACTTCTTGAAACAGAAGAAGTAAGAAAATTTGTTGGTGAATACAATCCACCATATTGGCTACTTAATAAACAAGAGCCAGTTGCAATAGGTCCACTTGACTTGCCACCATATTATTTTGAACATAAGAGACAGCAAGCTGAAGCTTTAAAGAATTCTAAGAAGGTTATTCTTGAAGTAGCAGAAGAATTTGCTAAACTAACAGGTAGAAAATATGGATTATTTGAAACATATAAATTAGAAGATGCTGAAGTTGGTATAGTTGTATTAAACTCAACTGCAGGAACTGCAAAGGCAGTTGTTGATGAATATAGAAGCAAGGGTTTAAAAGTTGGTTTACTTAAGCCAAGATTATTTAGGCCATTCCCAGCAGAAGAATATGCTGATGCATTAAAACATCTTAAAGCAGTAGCCATACTTGATAAAGTTGATGGATTTAATGCTGCAGGTGGTCCATTGTTCAATGAATTTACAAGTGCTTTATATTGCAATGGTGCAAATGTAAAGGCTCTAAGCTATATTTACGGCTTAGGTGGTAGAGATGTTACCACAAAAGATATATCAAAAGTTTATGATAGACTTTTAGAAATAGCAAAAACAGGTAATGTTGGCGAAATATATAATTATCTTGGTGTAAGAGAATAAGGAGGTGCGAAGAAATGGCGTACAATATTAAAGAACTTGCAAACAAACCAGAAAGATTAACTGGTGGACATAGAATGTGTGCTGGTTGTGGTGCTCCAGTTGCTGTAAGAGCAATACTTCGTGCATTAAAACCAGAAGACAGAGCTGTTGTAGGTGCAGCTACAGGATGCTTAGAGGTTTCAACATGTATTTATCCATACACTGCATGGAAGGATTCATTTATTCATAGTGCTTTTGAAAATGCAGGTGCAACAGTTTCAGGAGCTGAAGCTGCATATAAAGCATTAAAGAAAAAAGGCAAAGTTTCTGATGAGTTTAAGTTTATCGCATTTGGTGGAGACGGTGGAACATATGATATAGGTCTTCAATCTTTATCAGGTGCTATGGAAAGAGGACACAATATGGTTTATGTATGCTATGATAATGGTGCATATATGAACACTGGTATTCAAAGGTCATCAGCTACTCCACTTTATGCTGATACTACAACTTCACCACAAGGTAAGGTTGTCCCTGGTAAAACTCAATGGAGAAAAGATTTAACAGAAGTTATGGTAGCTCATAATATTCCTTATGTTGCACAAACAGCTTTCATAACACCAAATATGAAGGATTTAATTGAAAAGGCTGAAAAGGCTATATATACAGACGGGCCAGCATTCTTAAATGTTTTAGCTCCATGTCCAAGAGGATGGAGATACGAAACTTCTAAACTTATTGAAATATCAAAATTAGCAGTTGATACATGTTTCTGGCCACTTTATGAAGTTGTAAATGGTCAATATAAATTAACATACAAACCAAAAGAGAAACTTCCTGTTGTTGAATTTTTAAAGGTTCAAGGAAGATTTAGACACTTATTCAAGAAAGGAAATGAACATTTAATTGAACAAATTCAACAAGAAGTTGATAGAAGATGGGAAAAACTTCTTGAACTTTGTGGAGAGAAATAATTAACTTTATTTACTAAAGGATTCTTTGAAATGGTTCAAAGAATCCTTTATTTTTTATAATGATTTTTTTTAAATGTAATGGTAAAATAGATAAATAATAATAGTTTGAGGTGAAATTATTGAAGGTAATTTATTTAGGTCCTGAAGGATCTTATAGTAATATTGCTGCAAAAAAGATTAGTAAAGACATATACCCTTTTGATACAATAGATGATATTTTCGATGAAGTTGAAAAAAATCAAGATGTTTTAGGCGTTGTACCGGTTGAAAATTCCATTGAAGGGAGCGTTTCTGTAACATTAGATTTGCTTTTACAAAAAAATGTATACATTATTAAAGAGATTATTCTTGATATTAAACATTATCTTTGTTATAAAATTAACAAGAAAATATCTTCAATTGCATCACATCCGCAGGCACTTTCTCAATGCCATGAATATCTTAGAAATAATTTTGAAAATGCAAAAATAATATCTGCACAAAGCACTTCACATGCAGCTAAGTTATGCTTTGAAGGATATGTTGATGCTGCCATTTGTTCTTATGAAGCATCAAAAATATATAATTTAGATATTTTTTATGGTCCTATAAACAATAACAATATGACACGCTTTTTTGTAATACATAATAAACCACTTTTTGAAAAAAGGCATAATAATAAAACAAGTTTAATTTTCTCTACATATAACAAACCTGGTAGTTTATATAAAATATTAGCGATATTTGATTTGTGGGATATAAATCTCACTAAAATAGAATCAAGGCCATCGAAAAAAGAACTTGGGCAGTATATATTTTATATAGATGTAGAAGGATTTTATGATGATGAAAATATTTCAGAAGCACTTAAAATTATAAAAAGGAAAACTACTTTTTATAAGTTTCTTGGTTCATATGATATAGAAAAATGATAAAGAAGGTGAAAGACTGTGCATGATAAATCAAAAGAACTTATTAAATCTGATTCTAAACTGTATGCTTTAATAATATTCACATTTTCTATTATTATTATTTTATATGATAAGACTATTGGACTTATATGCTTAGCAATTGTGTTGTTTTATTTTATATATAATTATAGATCAAATATAAAGCAAAGAAAAAGGCTTATGGAATACATAGAAAATTTAACATTAAATATTGATAATGCTAGTAAAGATACACTACTAAAATTCCCTTTACCTATGATGATAACTGAATATACTGGTGAAATAGTTTGGTATAATAATAAACTTTCTGAACTGATTGGAAATCAAAAATTGTTAGGTAAAAACTATATTGATTATTTACCAGCTCTATATGATGCAGTAAAAAACAATCAAAATAAGGCAAAATCTGTTGAATTTATGAATAATTATTTTGATGTTTTTATTTCTTTAGTTGAAATAGAAGGATCAAAAAATGAAAAAAGATATTTAAACCTTTTTTATTTTGTTGATATATCTGAACAACATAAATTATTAGAGAATTTAAATAATACAAATGTAGTCTTTGGGTATTTGCAAATTGATAATTATGATGATGTAATGAACTCTTCTCCAGAGGTATCAAGATCAAATATAGCATCGGAAATAGAAAGAAAGGTATTTGACTGGTTTTACCATCAAATTAAAACTGATATATTTATCACAAAATATGAAAAGGACAAGTATTTATTTGTGACAAATTATGAATCATTAGAAAGAATGAAAGAAAAAAGATTTAATATTTTAGATCAACTTAAAGAGATTAATATTTATAATAGAATTATTCCTACACTTAGTTGTGGGATTGGAATAAGGCAAACATCTATTTATCAATCATATAAAGATGCTAAGACAGCATTGGATATGGCGTTAAGCCGAGGAGGAGACCAAGTAGTTATCTATTCTAATAATAATTATGAATTTTATGGTGGGAAGTCAAAAGAAATTGAAAAGAGATCAAAAGTAAGATCAAGAGTTATGGCTCAAACACTTAAAGAGATAATAAAGCATTCTGATCGAATTTTTATTATTGGACATCAGTTTTTTGATTTTGATTGTTTAGGTTCAGCAATCGGTGTTATAATTCTTGCTCATAAATTAGGTAAAGAGGCATATATTGCAACAAGTATAATTAATCCTTCCATTGAACCTTATATTGAAAGTTTAAAACAAAATGAGAAATATCATGATGTATTTATAAATCAAGCAGAACTTTTAAAGAAAAAATCAGAAAATTCTGTTCTTTTTGTTGTTGATACTCAAAGGCCAAGTTATTTAGATATAATTGATTCTATTGATTTATTTAATAAAATAGTAGTTATAGATCATCATAGAAGAGCAACAGATTGGATCGAAAATGCACTTATTAATTATTCAGAAACATATGCTTCTTCAACATCAGAGCTTATATCTGAGATTTTAAATTACGAAGGCATAAGAATTTCGAAACTAGAAGCAGAAATACTTATGGCAGGAATATATATTGATACAAAAGGATTTACAAAAAATACTGGTGTCAGAACATTTGAGGTTATTACCTACTTAAGAGAAAATAATGCTGATCCATTAGTTGTTAAAGAATTTTTTAAAGAAGATTTTGATACCTTCATTAAGAAAAAAAAGTTAATTGAAAATACACATATTATTTTTGGCAACATTGCAATTGTTGCAGATTATTCACATATATGCACTGATAATGTTATAATAGCTAAGGTAGCTGATGAAGTTTTAAATATTAAAGGTATAGATGCCTCATTTGTTATATGTCAAGTTGATGATGGGGTTGTTATTAGTGGCCGTTCAAATGGGAAAATTAATGTTCAGTTAATTCTTGAAAAACTTGGTGGTGGAGGACATCTTGATACTGCAGGTGCACAGATAATAAACATAAATATCGATGATGCAGTAATTATGTTAACAGATGCAATAAATAGTTATTTAAACGAAAACCAATAAAAAGAAAGGGGAATTTCAATGAAGGTTGTTTTACTTCAAGATATTAAAGGCGTTGGGAAAAAGGACGAAATTATTGAGGTAAGTGATGGCTATGCGAGAAATTATTTATTTCCTAAAAAATTAGCAATAGAAGCTACTGAAGGTGTTCAATCACATATTAAAGGAAAAAAAGAAGCAGAGCAAAAGAAGAAAGAAAAGGAACTGCAAAAAGCTCAAGAACTTGCAAAAAGGATTGAAGAGATTAGCTTAATACTTAAAGTAAAGTCAGGTGAAAGTGGAAAACTTTTTGGGTCTATAACTAATAAAGAGATAGCAGAAGAATTGAAAAAGCAGTTTAAGATTGATATAGATAGGAAAAAAATAGAAATTGATAATCCTATAAAAATAGTTGGAAATTACACAGTGGAAGTAAAAGTATATCCAACAGTTGTTGCAAAATTAAAGGTAAATGTAACAGCTTTATAAGCTTAGGAAGTGAATAAGAATATGGAAAACCTGGAAAACACAAATTTATTACCTGTAAATAATGATGCAGAAGAAGCTGTTATTGGATCAATGTTATTAGATAAGGAAGTTATTTCATATGTTAGTGAAATATTAGAAGAAGATGATTTTTATAATGCTCATCTTAAGGAAATATATGCAAGTATTATTGATCTATTTGAACAAGGTAAACCTGTTGATCCTATAACTGTTTCTGAAAGGCTGAAGGAACGAGGTAGTTATGATAGCATCGGTGGAATGGATTATTTATCGAATTTGATAATAAAAATACCTACGACTGCTAATGTTACATATTATGCAAGTATTGTAGAGGAAAAGTCATTACTTAGAAAATTAATTAATGCATCATATAAAATTATTGAGCAATGTAATAGCCAAACAGAAAGAATAGAAGATATTGTTGAATTTGCTGAAAAAACAATATTTAATGTTATACAAAATAAAAATTCAAAGGATTTTTCACACTTAAAAGAAATACTAATTGATACCTATAATAAAATTGAAGAATTATATATCAAAAAAGCACACATTATTGGTGTTCCAACTGGTTTTTCCGAGCTTGATAAAATAACTGCTGGTCTTCAACCTTCAGACCTTATTTTATTAGCTGCAAGACCATCAATGGGGAAGACAAGTTTTGCTCTAAATATTGTTGAGCATGCAGCATTAAAAGCAAATATTCCAGTTGCTATATTTAGCCTTGAAATGTCGAAAGAGCAGTTAGTAACAAGAATGGTTTGTTCAGAAGGACTGATTGATAGCCATAAATTAAGGACCGGAAATCTTGAAGATGAGGAATGGAAGAGATTTGCAAAAGCAATTGCATTACTTGCAAATGCACCAATTTATATTGATGATACACCTGCAATATCAATATCAGAAATGAGAGCAAAATGCCGAAGACTTAAACTAAAAGAAAAAGGATTAGGACTTGTAATGGTTGATTATCTACAATTAATGCAAGCAAGGGGCAGATTTGATAGCAAACAGCAGGAGATTGCAGAAATATCTCGTTCACTAAAGGCTTTAGCAAGAGAATTAAATGTTCCAGTTCTTGCTTTATCTCAGCTTTCAAGAGCCCCTGAAATGAGAGCTGACCATAGGCCTATATTAGCTGATTTAAGAGAAAGTGGGGCTATTGAACAGGACGCTGATATAGTTGCATTTTTGTATAGGGATGAATATTACAATAAGGACACTGACAAAAAGCATATTGCGGAACTTATAATTGCAAAACATAGGAATGGACCTACTGGAACAGTGGAATTATTATTCTTAGATAAACATACTAAATTCAGAGATTTAGAAATGAATAAAAATTAATGAGGTGAAATTATGGCTGTAATAACCAATATTAATCTTTGGGAAGAAGGCCAAAAGAAGATTGAATGGGCAAAGAAACATATGCCAATTTTAAATACTATTGTAGAGCAATATCAAGAAGAAAAACCACTTAAAGATTTAAACGTTGCTTTATCTGTGCACTTAGAAGCAAAAACTGCATATCTTTGTTTATGTTTATCAAAATTAGGAGCTAATATGTTTGTTACAGGGTCTAACCCATTATCAACACAAGATGAGATTGCTGCAGCATTAGTGAAAAACGGGTTAAATGTTTATGCAAAGCATGGAGTTTCAAATGATGAATACTTTGAACATTTAATGATGACACTCGATAATGATATAGACTTAATAATAGATGATGGTGGAGACTTAGCATATTTATTGCACACCAAATTGTTGGATAAAGCTAAAAAGATTATTGGCGGTTGTGAAGAGACAACAACAGGAGTAATAAGACTTAAATCACTTGAAAAAGAGGGAAAATTGCTATTTCCAATGATAGCTGTCAATGATGCATATACTAAACATATGTTTGATAATAGATATGGAACTGGACAATCAACGTGGGATTCTATATTAAGGAATACAAATCTCATAATAGCAGGTAAATATGTTGTTGTTGCAGGTTATGGATGGTGTGGTAAAGGAATTGCTAAAAAAGCACAAGGTCTTGGTGCAAAAATTATAATTACAGAGGTTGATCCAATAAAAGCATTAGAAGCATATATGGATGGATTTGAAGTTATGACAATGGATAAAGCAGCTAAATTAGGTGATATATTTATCACTGCAACAGGTTGCAAAGATATAATTATTGATAAACATTTTTATGACATGAAAGATGGAGCTATTCTTTGCAATGCAGGGCATTTTAATGTTGAAATTAATATGGCTAAATTAGAAGAAATTGCAGAAGGTAAGTATAATGTTAGAAAAAATATTGATGCGTATAAAGTGAATGGAAAAGAGATATATGTAATAGGAGAAGGAAGGCTTGTGAACCTTGCAGCAGCTGATGGGCATCCAGTAGAAATTATGGATATGTCTTTTGGATTACAGATGTTATCAGCAATATATGTTAAAGAAAATAAAGATAATTTAGAAAACAAAGTATATAATGTTCCAGAACACATAGACAAAAAAATAGCTCGCATAAAATTAAAAAGTTTAGGTATAGAGATTGATAAACTTACAGATGAACAAAAAGAGTATTTAGAAAGCTGGGAGGTTTAATATTGAAATTATTATTGAAAAATCCTGTTATAATCGGATATGATGAAAATTTTAAGGATTTTTATAGATCTGATATTTTAATAGTCAATGATAAAATAGAAAAAGTTTACCCTAATATAGAAATTCATGATGCTGATATTGTTATTGATGCAGAAAAATATATAGCAATACCTGGTTTAGTAAATGCACATACGCATTGTGGTCAGACTGTATTAAGGTCTTATGCTGATGATTTGCCTTTTAATGAATGGCTTTTTGATAGGGTATTTCCTTTAGAATCGAAACTTAATCAGCAGATAGTGTATTATTCATCATTACTTGGAATAGCTGAAATGATAAAATCAGGGACAACACTCTTTTTTGATATGTATTTTTATGAGGATATGACTGCAAAAGCAGTTTCTGAGACAGGTATAAGAGCTGTTCTTTCAAGGGGATTGCAAACTGATGAAAATGAACATAAAAGGATAGAAGAAACTCTTAAACTGATACAAGATTATTCATCTGATAGAATCAAAATATTTTTTGGCCCTCATTCAATATATACTTGTTCAACTGAACTTTTGGAAAATGTATCTAAACTTGCATTTGATTATAATACTGGTATAATGATACATGTTAGTGAAAGTGAAAATGAAGTAAATGAATGTTTTGAAAGACATGACTGTTCGCCTGTTAAATACTTAAGTGATTTAGGAATTTTTGATAGCCCAACAGTAGCAGCCCACTGTGTTTATGTTGATAATGATGATATTGATATACTAAATAGAAAATGTGTAACAGTTGCATACAATCCCACCAGTAACTTAAAATTAGGAAATGGTTTTGCTCCTATATATAGCATGATTCAATCTGGTATAAATGTTGCAATTGGAACTGATTCGGCTGCAAGTAATAATAATTTAAATATGATTGAGGAAATGCATATAGCTTCATTACTTGAAAAAGGTTTATATAAATTACCCAATATTATGAATGCTTCACAAATATTAAAAATGGCAACATTTAATGGTGCATATGCATCTTTATTTGAAAATATTGGCCTTATTAAAGAGGGTTACAAAGCAGACATTGTATTAATTGATAATGAAAGTTTAAATATGATGCCAAATTTCAATCCAATATCAAATATTGTATATAGTGCTAATCCAGAAAATATAAAAACAGTAATATGTAATGGAAAAATACTTTATAAAGATGGTAAATTGACTACAATTGATGAAGAAGGGCTTAAAAAAGAAATTAAAGATATAATGAAGTATTTGAATGAATAAGTTTTTTTAGTTGAAAGGAATGATAATAATTTGCAGTTTAGAAAGGCAACAAAAACAGCATTACAACTTTTTTTAGTAACAGCTCTAACAAAATTAATTGGATTTGTAAGAGAAATGGCACTTGGTGCAAGGTTTGGAACTGGTGTTAAAACAGATTCCTTGCAGCTTGCATTAATGTTTCCAAATGTTTTGTTTGTTACTATTTTAGCTGCATTTTCAACATCCTTTATACCTTTTTATACAGAAATAAAAGAAAATAAAGGTGAAGAAGAGGGGCTAAAATTTACAAATAATGTTATAAATACCTTGATGTTTTTTGCAATTATTGTTTCAATTTTAGGAACAATTTTTTCTAAAGAATTACTGTATTTTTTTACTAAGAATATTATTGCAAAAGACTATAGCAATGATTTAATTATTTTTGCTTCTACAATATTGAAGATTACCTTCTTCATGATAATATTCACAAGTTCTTCTAATATATTACAAGGTTTTATGCAAGCAAATGGAAACTTTAATAAGCCTGTATTATCCAGTATCCCATTTAACTTAGGGATATTCCTAACTATTTTTTTATCTTATTTTTCTATATTTAAGAGAATTGATATCTACTTAGTAGGTTTTGGATTTGTATTTGGTTATTTTTTAAGCTTTGTTTACCAATACTATAATGCAAAAAAGTTAGGATTTAGATTTTATCCTACTTTTAGTTTTAGAGATGAAAATTTAAAAAAAGTTGTTATTTTTGCTGCTCCTGTTTTTATTAGCAGTGCTATGTCACAATTATATGTTTTTGTTGATAGATATTTATTAGGAAGTCTTGGTGAAGGTAGAATATCTGCAGTAAATTTCGCTAGTAAATTTAATGATATGATTGTTGGGGCCTTTTCTTCAACAATAGCTATTATTGCTTTTTCTACGCTATCGAACTATTTGGCTAAAAAAGATATGGATAACTTTAAAAGGTTTTTTGTTTCATCTGTAAATGTGATTATCCTGTTGATGATTCCTTTTTCAATTGGTGGTATGATTTTGAATCATGAATTAGTGAGAATAGTATATGAAAGAGGACACTTTACTCGACATTCAACATTGATGACTGCTGGCCCATTTTTCTTTTATTCTTTTGGATTTTTAGGTCTTGGTTTAAGAGATATATTAAATAGGACACTTTACTCATTGCATGATTCAAAGACTGCTGTAAGAAATGGTGTTATTGCAATAATTTTAAATATAACCTTTGATATCATTTTTATAAATAGATTCGGTCATATAGGAGCTGCTATGGGCTTTTCATTTGCAAATTATATAGCAACCTTCTTATTAATGTTTTCCCTCAGAAAAAAATTAGGACCAATTGGTTGGAGAAGGATAGTAAATGTTTTTATAAAATCGGTTTTAGCAGGAATTATTATGGGGATAGTTATATATATATTTAAATTTAATTTTATAAATCTTGATATGCGTTTTTCAAAAATAACTTTGATTACTTTAATTTGTATATTGTTAGGAGCCTCAGTGTATTCTTTTATAATATATTTATTCAGAGTTGAAGAGGCAAGATGGCTTATTAAAATAACCCGTGAAAAATTTGGTATATGAGGAGGCAATATTGATGGATTTAATGCATCAATTCAAAGTATTTAAAAAAGGAGCACATGAAATAATATCTGAGGAAGAATTATTAAATAAATTAAAAGAGGATAGACCTCTCAATATTAAATTAGGTCTTGATCCTAATGTGCCCGATGTTCACTTAGGTCATGCTGTTGTCTTAAGAAAACTTAAGCAATTACAAGATCTTGGACACAATATTATATTGATTCTTGGAGATTTTACTGCTATGATTGGGGATCCAACAGGAAAGAGTGAAACACGTAAACAACTTACAAAAGATCAAGTTAGATCTAATGCAGAACCATTCAAAGAACAGATTTTAAAAATACTTGATCCTCAAAAAACAACAATAAGATTTAATAGTGAATGGTTAGAACCAATGAATTTTTTAGATGTTATTAATCTTACATCAAAGTATACTGTTGCAAGGATGCTTGAGAGAGAGACATTTAAACAGAGAATGGAGAAAAATCTTCCACTATCAATACATGAATTTTTCTATCCACTAATGCAGGGATATGATTCTGTTGCCATTGATGCTGATGTTGAATTAGGGGCAACTGAACAAAAATTCAATATACTAATGGGAAGAACATTACAGAAAGAATATGGATGTAAGAGAATACAAGTTGCATTACTTATGCCAATACTTGTAGGAACAGATGGTATAAATAAGATGAGCAAGAGTTTAGGTAACTATATTGGCATTAATGAAGCACCAGAAATAATGTATGGAAAAGTTATGTCTATTCCTGATGAAGTAATGATTTCTTATTATGAATTAACTACTGATATTGAACCTGAAGAAATAGAAGAAATATCAGCAAAATTAAAAGAAGGAACTCTTCATCCCCGTGATGCCAAGATGAGATTAGCTTTTGAAGTTGTTAAACTATATCATGGAGAGGAAAAAGCAAAGTTTGCACAAGATGAATTTGTTAAAGTATTCCAGAAAAAAGATATTCCAGACAACATACCTGAAGTAATTGTGAGTAAACTAGAATCAAATGTATGGTTACCAAGGTTTTTAAACCAGAATAAATTGTGTAGTTCGACTAGCGAAGGAGTAAGGCTTATCAAAAGTGGAGCTGTAAAAATTAATTCTCAAAAGGTAGAAAATCAAGATTATACTTTTTCAAATGGTGATGTAATTCAAGTAGGAAAGTTAAAATTTATTAAAGTTATTGTAGAATAAATAGGGGCTTTTATGCCCCTTATTTTAATATTTGTTTTAATTCATCAAGTGATATCTCGTGTTTTAAACTATTAACATTTTTCGAAGCTATTGCACGACTTGAGTAAAAATCTATTTCATCTTCAGTTAATTTAGGCTTTACATTAGGATAAAACATTGAGACATAATTATTGAAATCCTCAATATATTTAAAATCAAGATATTTTAAAACCTCATTTACATCATTAGGAATATATTTTGACTCAAGATACAGAAAATTTGATAATAAAATAGCGTTAGCCCTTCCATGAGGTATACCATGAAAATATGTATAATTGTATCCTAAAGGATGAACAACTAACGTTCCAGTGTGAGCAATAACAATACCTCCAATAAGGGAAATATAAGCTAAATTTTCAAGGGTGCTCATATTAATTCTCTTATTAATTAAATGCTCTTTTATTTCAGAATATAATAAAAGACCTTTGGAAGCAAAGTTATATATTAAAGTATTATTTCTGTTCGATAAAAATCCTTCAATTATATGAGACAATGCATCAAAAGAGGTGTCAACAAGTATTTCATAAGGTAGAGTTTCTAAATATTTATAATCAATAAATGCAAATTTAGAGAAAATAAGTTCTGATGAAAAGCTCTTTTTATTTTGGATATTATGCAATGTTAAAATTGAGTATTGTGTTACCTCACTTCCTGTTCCACATGTTGTTGGAACTGATATTATTGGTAAACATTTTTCTATTTTTCCTTCAAATAAAAAACTGCTATTTTTATCACTATTTGCAGCTAAAACAGCTATTGCTTTGGCTGCATCTAAAGGGGACCCACCACCTATCCCAATTACAAAATCAGCCTTATTTTCAATTGCCATTCGGCTTACATGCTCTATTTGTTCGGTTGAAGGATTTTGTTCTATTGAACTATATATATAATAATCTATTTGATTTTTTTTAAGAGCTGTTATAACGTCATTTATTGCGTTGTTTTTGAAAGAAGAAGGAGATGTCACAATAAATGCCTTTTTACCAAGTTTGAAATATTGGTGATTTTCTGATATACAATTTAGACCAAAGAATATCTTTGTAGGCATAAAATATGTATACAAATTAAATTCTCCTTTCGCTTTTCTATATGATAATTATATCACTATTAAATAGATATGTATAATTTATTAATAAAGATAAAAAATAAAAATAGTTATGATTATATTTGGAGGTAACAAAATGGGTGCATCAAAAGAACAAATGAGAGCTGTTGCTAAACTTTGTCCAGAGTTTAATAGCGGTGGTTATGCTCATAGAGGAAATCCATCTTGTGAAGTTTGTGTTCACTGGGATGGGAAGAAATGTACAATTAATTATTTTGATAATGTATTAACAAGTATGGATCAAACTTAATTTATAAAAACTTGATTTTTTCAATTTATTTAATATAATAATATTGTAGGGCAAGAGAAATTGAGAGCCTGCAGATAGAAAGGTCTATTTGCAGGCTTTTTTATTTTACTAAAAGGTGGTAATGATGGATGCTATTAGATGTTGTAATTATTGGTGGCGGAGTAATAGGCAATTCGCTATTAAGAGAACTTTCAAAATATGACCTAAATATTTGTTTGGTAGAAAGAAAATATGACGTTGCTGAAGGTGCATCAAAAGCAAATTCAGCAATTGTTCATGCTGGATTTGATCCCAAAGAAGGTAGTAATAAAGCAAAGTTTAATTATTTAGGAAACAGATTATTTAAGGATATTTGTGAAGAATTAGATGTTGAATATAAAATGGTAGGATCATTGGTTCTTGCATTTACAGACCATGAAGTATCTATTTTAGAAAAACTTATGGAACAAGGGAAGAAAAATGGTGTTGAAGGATTAGAAATAAAAGATAAAGATTGGGTTTTACAAAAAGAACCAAATTTAAATAAAGAAATCAAAAAGGCATTATATGCACCTTTTTCAGGAATTACTTGTCCATATAAGCTAACCATTGCATTATTTGAAAATGCTATTCAAAATGGTGCACAAGTAATTTTTGGATTTGATGTCATTAATATTACTAAAACTAATGACCAGTTTTATATTACTTCAAAAGATGGTAGAACTTTAAGAAGTAAAATTGTAGTAAATTGTGCTGGGTTGTATTCAGATTTTATAAACAACTTAGTTAATGAAGAAAAAATTGAGATACATCCAAGAAAAGGTGAGTACTATATTCTTGATAAAAGACAATATGGACTTGTTAATAGTGTAATATTCCAAGTGCCAACAGAAAAAGGGAAAGGTATATTGGTTTCTCCGACAGTTGATGGAAATATACTAATCGGTCCAAACTCAAATTATGTTGAAGACAAAGAAGATACTTCAACAACTAAACATGGGCTAAAAGAGGTTTTAGAACATGCTAAATTATCTGTTCCTAATATTAACTTAAAAGATGTAATAACAATTTTTGCAGGTAATAGAGCAACCCCAAATACGCATGATTTTATAATTGGTGAGTCAAAATCAACATCTGGATTTTTTAATGCTGCAGGGATTGAATCTCCAGGCTTAACTTCATCTTATGCTATTGCAACATATCTTTCAAATTTGATTGTTGAAAAGCTAAAAGCCAAAAATAATGAAAAGTTTAATCCAATAAGAAAAGATATTGAAAAAATATCTACAATGGATTATGAAAAGATAGATGAATTGATAAAGAAAAATAAAAGTTTTGGGAAGATTGTATGTAGATGTGAACAGGTAAGTGAATATGAAATAATCGAAGCAATAAATCGCGGAGCTACTAATATAGATGCTATTAAAAGAAGAACAAGAGCAGGTATGGGAAGATGTCAAGGTGGATTCTGTTCTCCCAAAATAATAGACATTTTATCAAATAAACTAAACATACCCAAAGAAGAGGTTACAAAGTTTGGAGGAAATTCAAAAATTCTTTACAAGAGTCGAATGGAGGATTAGCTTAAATGAAAGAATTATTTTATGATGTTGTAGTAATTGGTGGTGGTCCTGCAGGATTAGCTGCTGCTATATCAAGTTATGATGCCAATAATAATTTAAAAGTAGCATTAATTGAAAGAGATTCATATTTAGGTGGCATATTAAATCAATGCATTCATAATGGGTTTGGACTACATTATTTTAAAGAGGAATTAACAGGGCCTGAATATGCAGAAAGGTTTATAAATGAAATAAATATAAGAAACATAGATATATATTTAAATACCTTTGTAGTTAATATGAATGCTGAAAAAAAGCTAACCTGTATTAATCAAGATGGAATACTGAAAATTAATGCAAAATCAATTATCCTTTCAATGGGTTGCCGTGAAAGAACAAGAGGAGCAATTCAAATACCTGGATCTAGACCTGCAGGGATTTTTACGGCTGGAACTGCTCAAAGGCTTATTAATATTGAGGGTTATTTAGTTGGGAAAAAAGCAATAATTATTGGTTCTGGTGATATAGGGCTTATTATGGCAAGAAGGCTTACGTTTGAAAGTGTAAAAGTAGAATGTGTTGTAGAGATTATGCCTTATTCAACAGGACTTAAAAGAAATATAGTTCAATGTTTAGAAGATTTTAATATACCACTTTTATTATCTCATACAGTTACACAAATTCATGGAAAAGAAAGGGTAGAAGGAGTTACAATTGCAAAAGTTGATGAAAAATTCAATATTATTGAAGGAACTGAGAAATATATTGAATGTGATACAGTTTTACTTTCTGTCGGATTGATACCAGAAAATGAATTATCAAGAAATGCAAATATATTAATTGATGAAATAACTCAAGGACCTGTTGTTGACAATACACTATCAACTAATATTGAAGGAATCTTTGCATGCGGAAATGTACTTCATGTTCACGATTTAGTAGATAATGCAACAAAGGAGGCTCAAACAGCAGGTTATTATGCTGCATTATATGCAACCCAGCAAATAAATTACAATAATAATTTTATAAATATTAATCTAAAACATGGTATAAGATATGTTGTACCCCAAAGAATTAACTTAGATTATTTAGATGATATAAAACTATCTTTTAGAGTAACAAAACCGATGAATAATACTAATATTTATGTTGATATTGATAATAAAAGAATTAATTCAATTAAAAAACAGTTTGTAACACCAGGAGAAATGGAAAGCATAATTATAAATAAAGAGCATTTATCAAATTTAAACATTAATTCAAAAATTGAAATTGGCATTGAATAATAAAAACACTGGAGGCAAAGAATGATATGGAGAAATCTATTACATGTATCTCATGTCCGATGGGATGTATAATAAATTATAAAAAAGAAAATGATAATAATATTACTTTTAGTGGATATAAATGTAAAAGAGGATTAGAATACGCAAAACAAGAATTAACAAGTCCTAAAAGAATTGTTACTACGACCATTAAATTAAATAATGCTTCTTTACCTTTTTTACCTGTAAAAACTGATAAACCAATTCCAAAAGATAAAATAGATGATGTACTAAATATTTTAAGAGATTATAAATGCTTTGCTCCTATTAAAGCAGGTGATATAGTAATTGAAAATATATTAAATACAGGTGCGAATATAGTAGCAACGAGAAGTATTAACAACTAATCTAAATATCTAATAAATTTAATTTACTTGTTGAAATTGCAATAGCACCTGATTTTAAAGCATTAATAACTTCTTCTTTTGTATTTATCATTCCTCCCGCAATAATTGGAATAGGTATTCTATTATTTATTAAACTTATTGCTTTTGGTATTACTCCAGGTAATACTTCAATAAAATCAGGTTGAGAATTATTTGTTATTTTAATTCCTGATTCAATTGAGAGTGAGTCCAGGAGGAAAATTCGATGTATAGTTAAAAGACCTATTTCCTTAGCGAATGAAATTAGATTATTTTTTGTTGAGATTATACCATCAACTCCAATATTTTTTAAGTATAATATACCTATATCATCCTTACCAAGACCTTCAATTAAATCAATATGAACAAAGCATAATTTATCATGCTTTTTGATTAAATTTATTTCATTATTTATGGATAAAATATTAGAGTGAAGTAAAAAAATAAATTTACAATTTGAATTTATTGCTAAATTAAGCGAATCATTATTTCTAACTGCAGGAATAATAGGGTTTTGTATCAAAATATCAATTAATATATTTTTCAATCTTATCACCAACCTTTTTTGCTTTTATTATAACCCATGTTGATAGAGTATTGAAAGAAGTATATAATAATTTTTGTCAAAAATGAGTAGTCGGAGGCCGATTAGATGAGAAAACAAAAAAAGAGAAAAATACCACTTATACCTCTTAGAGGATTAGTTATATTTCCATATATGATGCTTCATTTTGATGTTGGTCGTGAAATTTCTATTAAAGCATTAGAAGAAGCTATGAATAACGATCAAATGATTCTTTTAACTGCTCAGAAAGATCCTAAAAATGAGGATCCGATAGAAGAAGATATATATGAATATGGAACAGTATCAAAAATAAAACAAATGTTGAAACTACCTAATGAAGCAATTAGAGTGCTTGTAGAAGGTGTTTCAAGAGCAAAAATAACAAAATTTGAAAATTCTGATCCTTACTTTTTAGTTGAAATAGAGGAATATCCTGATAAAGAGGTAAAAGAACTAGATACTGAATTAGAAGCTTTAACACGTAATTTAATAAATGCATTTGAAGATTATGCAAGAATCACAAATAAAATACCTCCTGAAGCAATAGTTTCAGTAACAACAATAAATGATCCAGGACAATTGGCAGATGTTGTTGCTGCAAATATTATTGTGAAGCTTGAGGACAAGCAACTTATACTAGAGCAAACAAATATTAAGGAAAGACTTACAAAACTATATGAAATTATAATGAAAGAAAAAGAAATAATTGAGATAGAAAAGAAAATCTCTGTTAAAGTTAAAAAACAGCTTGATAAAATGCAAAAAGAGTATTATCTCAGGGAACAATTAAAGGCTATACAAAGCGAATTAGGTGAAAAAGAAGGAACATTTGCTGAAGCACAAGAATATAGAGAGGCAATTTTAAAACTTAATTTGACTGAAGAATCGTTCCAAAAAGTTATGAAAGAAATTGATAGATTAGAAAGACTACCATATGCTTCTCCAGAAGTTGGTATTATTCGAACTTATCTTGATTGGATAATTGAATTACCTTGGAATAATAAAAGTGATGAAAAAATTGATATAAATTACGCTAAAAAGATATTAGATCAAGATCATTATGGTCTTACTAAAGTTAAAGAAAGAATTCTTGAATATTTAGCAGTAAGAAAGCTTAAAAATGATTTAAAAGGTCCAATACTATGTTTGGTTGGACCTCCTGGAGTAGGTAAAACATCAATAGCAAAATCAATTGCAAAGGCATTAAACAGAAACTATGTCAGAATGTCCCTTGGTGGAGTTAGAGATGAAGCTGAAATAAGAGGTCATAGAAAGACATATGTTGGTGCTATGCCAGGACGAATTATTTATTCACTAAAACAGGCAAAAACAAAAAACCCATTAATTTTGCTAGATGAGATTGATAAATTAGCACATGACTTTAGAGGTGATCCTGCATCTGCATTACTTGAGGTACTTGATGCAGAGCAAAATTATGCATTTAGGGATCATTATCTTGAGATACCATTTGATTTATCAGAAGTATTATTTATTACTACTGCAAATACACTCGAGACCATCCCAAGACCATTACTCGATAGGCTAGAGGTTATTGAAATTACTGGATATACAGAGGAAGAAAAACTACAAATAGCTTTAAAATATCTATTACCTAAACAAATTGAAGCAAACGGCCTTACAAAAAATCAAATAAGATATGAACAAGAAGCAATTCGTGATATAATTAATTATTATACAAAGGAATCTGGTGTTAGAAATTTAGAAAGAGAAATTGCAAGACTTTGTAGAAGGGTTGCCAAAGAAATACTTGAAGAAAATAAAAAGCAAGTTAGAATTACCAAAAATAACCTTGAAAAGTACCTTGGTATAAAAAAATATAGGCATGATGAAGCTTTAAATGAAGATAGAGTTGGAATTGCTACTGGTCTTGCATGGACACCATATGGTGGTGAAACATTAGCTGTCGAAGTGTTAACTATGCCTGGAAATGGTAAACTAGAACTAACAGGCCAGCTTGGTGATGTTATGAAAGAATCGGCAAAAGCAGCTATAAGCTATATAAGGGCAAAGGCAACTCAATTAGGGATAAATGAAAATTTCTACAAAGAACTTGATATTCATATTCACGTTCCTGAGGGTGCAATACCAAAAGATGGCCCTTCTGCTGGTGTAACAATGGTTACAGCAATGGTTTCAGCTTTAACACAAAAACCTGTTAGGCATGATATTGCAATGACAGGTGAAATAACTTTAAGGGGTAAGGTTCTTCCTATTGGCGGTGTAAAGGAAAAAGTATTAGCAGCAAAAAGAATTGGGATTGAAAATGTGATATTACCTCAGGAGAATAAAAAGGATTTAGCTGAATTAGAAGATTATATCAAGAAAAGCATGAATTTTATATTAGTTTCATCTATTGATGAAGTAATAAAATCGGCAATTAGGGATTAATTTGGGGGGAAATGTATTGAAAATTCACCTTGAAAATACTTGTTTTGAAAAGGTGGCCTTCAAAAGAGAGGATTATCCTGCAAAAGACCTACCAGAGGTTTGCATCTGTGGTAGGTCTAATGTAGGCAAATCCTCTTTTATTAATGCAACTTTTAAAAATAATATTGCAAAAGTTGGATCAACACCTGGTAAAACAAGGTCTATTGTTTTTTTTAATGTTGATAATATTTTTAGAATAGTCGATTTACCTGGATATGGATACGCAAAAGTATCAAAAGAAGAAAAAATAAAATGGAGAAAGATGATTGAGGATTATTTAAATAATAGACAACAGCTTAAGCTTGGTATTTTAATAATAGATATTCGAGTAGGTCCTACTGAAGATGATATGTTAATGTTTAGTTTTTTAGAATCCAAAGAAATTCCAATAATGATTGTTGCCAATAAATGTGATAAATTATCTAACAATAAGCTAGCTGTTCAAAGAAAAGTAATTTCAGAGAAGTTAGGAATAAGTCCTGAGTATATATTTTTTGTTTCATCTAAAAACAAATTAGGTATTAAAGATGTTCAAAAATCATTAATTGATTTTTTTATAAATGAAATATTAGGTGAGAAATAATGAATTATGCACTAGTGTCTGCTTGCTTACTTGGGTTACAAACAAGGTATGATTTAAAAATAATACAAAATCAAAGCATTTTGGAATTAATGAACCAATATATATTAATTCCTGTTTGTCCAGAACAATTAGGAGGGCTTCCAACTCCTAGAGAAAAATCAGAAATTTTAAAAGATAAAGTTATAACTATGACAAATAAAGATGTAACAACATATTTTATAAGAGGTGCCAATGAAACTTTAAAAGTTGCAAAATTATATAATGCTAGTGTTGCTTTTCTAAAATCTAAAAGCCCTTCATGCGGTTATGGCATGATTTATGATGGAACATTTACAAATAGATTAATTAATGGACATGGAATTACTGCAAGATTATTATTTGAAAATGGAATTAAAATTATATCAGTAGATTAGATTAATTTTATAAGGGGACAAGAAATGAGATTTAAAGAGATTATAAAATATGATGACTTAAAAAAGGTTCTTGATAATTTTTCTATTGTTACTGGCATCTCAACAAATTTTTTAACAGCAGAGAATGAATGGATTGAAAATGAAAAGAAAGGAACTTGTGAATTTTGCAAGATAATGAAGCAAAACTATAATGGAGGAATGGCTTGTAGAAATTCTGATATACAAGGATCAATGTGTGCTCAGCAGAAAAAGGATATTCATATATATAAATGTCATATGGGACTTACAGAAGTAACTATTCCTTTGTTTTTTAATAATATTTTTATTGGGACATTATTTATTGGGCAAATATTAGATAGAGAACCTACACCTGATATGTGGGATAAAATTGAAATATTAGTTTCATCTGAACCTATTGATATCAGTAAATTGAAAGATGCTTTTTTTAAGATAACGTATATATCAGAAGAAAAACTTATGTATGTTATTGAAATGTTAAACATTGTGGCTAAGTATATTATTGATTCTGAAATGATAAGAATATCGTCTTTATCAACAATTAAGAAGGTAGAAGAATATATTAAAAATAACTATATGAATAATATAACTCTTGAAGATATAGCAAATTTGGTTTATCTTTCACCTACATATTTAAGCTACCTTTTTAAAAAACAGACAGGTATTACATTTAAAGAATATTTAATTGGACAAAGATTAAAAAAAGCACAAGAGCTGATGGATAATACTGATTATTCAATTGGAGAGATTTCAAAACTTGTTGGTATTGATGATCAGAATTATTTTAGCAGATTATTTAAAGCAAAATATGGTATATCACCATTAAATTATAAAAAAATAAAACAAAATTTAGATGGTTATTAAATAAATGCTAATATAAAAAAAGAAAGTGCATAGTACATGCACTTTTTTTTTAATAAAATAAACTTATCTAAAGTTTTTAAAAGAGGTGATTTTTTATGGCTGAATTACGTTGGAATCCATTACTAGGTGATTGGGTAATGATTGCCTCACACAGACAAGAAAGACCACAAATGCCGAAGGATTGGTGCCCATTTTGCGTTGGGTCTGGTAAAGTACCTGACGATTATGAAGTTTACGAATATGATAACGATTTTCCTGCACTAATGCAAAATCCTCCTGAACCTGACGATGTTGAAACAGAATTTTATAAAACAGAAAAGGCTTATGGTAAATGTGAAGTTATTCTTTATTCGCCAAATCATACTATTACGTTACCTGAACTTGAAATTAATCACATAAAAAAATTAGTAGATTTATGGATTGACAGATTTGAAACATTAAAAAAGGACTCAAATATAAAATATATATTTATTTTTGAAAATAGAGGAGAAGCAGTTGGAGTTACTATGCCTCATCCACATGGACAAATATATGGTTATTCATGGATACCATTGAAAATATTAAGAGAATTAGAAAATGCAAAAAAACATTATGAGAATCATAATGAATGTTTAATATGTAGAATTGATAATGAAGAACAAGATTTTAAGAAAAGAATTATAATAGAAAATGAACATTTTGTAACATATTTGCCTTTCTTCACAGAATATCCTTACGGAGTATTTATATCATCAAAAAGGCATGTTGGAACAATTTCTCAATTTTCTGAAGAAGAAAAGATAAGTTTTGCAAAAATTCTTAAAGAGACAACAGGGACATTAGATAATCTATTTGGCTATAAATTTCCTTATATGATGTGTATGCATCAATTACCTGTTAATGCACCAGAGGATTATTCAAAGTATTATCATTTTCATGTTGAATTTTATCCTCCAATGAGATCAAAAGATAAACAAAAGTTTAATGCTTCGAGCGAAACTGGAGCATGGGCACCATGTAATACTACTTCACCAGAAGAAAAAGCAGAAGAATTACGTCAAGCTTATCAAAGATTTTTAAATAGCATGAGGTGATTTAAATGGATTTATTAAAAGAATTTTATAATGTATATGGAGTGAATAATAACGAGGTAAGAGTTTTTTTCTCAGCGGGTAGAGTAAATCTTATTGGTGAACATACTGATTATAATGGTGGATATGTATTTCCTGCTGCACTAAGTGTTGGAACAACAGTATTGATAAGAAAAAGAGATGACTCAAAAATATTACTTTATGCCACAGATTTGAAAACAAAAGTAGAAGCAGATTTAAATAATATTGATTCATACAAAAATTTACCTTGGGGTAATTATCAACTAGGCGTTGTAAAAGAACTTATTGAATTATCATATAATGTTGGTGGTTGTGAAATGTTATTTCACGATACAGTGCCACATGGTGCTGGCCTTTCTTCTTCAGCTGCTATAGAATGTGCCACTGGTATAGCAGTTTATTCTATTTTCAATGATAAACCAATTGATAAAGTTGAACTTGCATTTATTGGACAAAGAGCTGAAAATAGATATGTAGGTGTAAATTGTGGTATAATGGATCAATTTGCATCAAGTATGGGGAAAAAGGATCATGCAATATTTCTAAATACTAAGACAATGGACTATGAATATGTTCCACTTAATCTTCAAAACTATAAAATAGTTATCTCAAATACTAATAAAAAAAGAAGCCTTGCTGATTCAAAATATAATCAAAGAAGAAATGAATGTGAGCAGGGCCTAAAAGCATTGCAAAATGAAATTTCAGTTCAAACATTGGGTGATGTAAGTAAAGAACAATTTGAACAGTATAAATACTTAATAGAAGACGAAATTATAAGAAAAAGGGTGGAGCATGTAGTATACGAAGACTATAGGGTTTTAAAATCTATAGAAGTTTTAAACAATGGTGACTTAATTGAATTTGGCAAGCTAATGTTTGAATCTCATTATTCACTCAAAAATCTTTACGAAGTTACAGGAATTGAACTTGATACATTAGTTGAAGAAGCATCAAAAATACAAGGAGTTATTGGTTCAAGAATGACTGGGGCTGGCTTTGGTGGTTGTACTGTTTCAATAGTTCATAAAGATGCTATTGATGAATTCAAACAAAAAGTTGGAGAAAACTATTATAAAAAAACTAACTTAAAAGCTGACTTTTATGTATTTGACATTGATGATGGAGCAAGAGAAATAAAAGTGTAAAGGATGGTGCAATTGATGATTTTAGTTACTGGTGGAGCTGGTTATATAGGTAGTCATATGGTTTACTTGCTACTTGAAAAAGGATATGATGTCATAGTTATCGATAACTTAGAAAAAGGACATAAGAAAGCTGTTCTTGGAGGAAAACTTATTGTAGGTGATTTAAGAGATATTGAATTTTTGGATAAAGTTTTCTCTGAAAATCAAATTGATGCTGTAATTCATTTTGCTGCATCATCTCTTGTTGGGGAAAGTGTACTAAATCCAATGAAATATTACTATAACAATGTTTATGGGACTATTAATTTAGTAAATACAATGATTAAATATGATGTAAAAAAGATAGTGTTCTCATCAACTGCTGCAACATATGGAGAACCTGAAAATATACCAATTCTAGAAACTGATAAAACATTACCTACTAATCCGTACGGTGAAACAAAACTTGCAATAGAAAAAATGTTAAAATGGGCTGACAATGCACATGGATTAAAATATGTTTCATTAAGATATTTTAACGTAGCTGGTGCACATCCAGATGGCTTAATAGGTGAGGATCATGACCCAGAAAGCCATTTAATTCCAATTGTTCTTCAAGCTGCATTAGGCAAGAGAGAAAAAGTAGTAGTTTATGGTAATGATTACGATACTAAAGACGGGACATGTATTAGGGACTATATACATGTACTGGATTTATGTGAAGCTCATCTATTAGCATTACAATATTTAGACAAAAACAATAGTGAGATTTTTAATTTAGGTAATGGTGAAGGATTTTCTGTATTTGAAGTGATAAATACTTGTAAAGAAGTAACAGGTATTGATATCAAATACGAGATTGGACGAAGAAGATTAGGTGATCCATCTATACTGATTGCTTCATCAGAAAAAGCAATAAAAACATTGGATTGGAAACAAAAATATAATTCCCTTAAAAAAATTGTTGAAACAGCTTGGAAATGGCATAGCAAAAATCCTAATGGTTTTATTGAATAATCTTATAGAGTATGCTTATTGCATACTCTATTTTGTATTAATTACAAATTACATATTTTTGATATAAAATATATCTATATTGTTTATAAAAATTAATATATAATAGTAAATAATATCTCATATAAAGGTGACTAAAATGAGAATTTTAATTGTAGATGATGCAGTATTTATTAGAAAAATTTTAAAAGGAATATTCCTTGAACTTGGTCACGAAGTTATTGCTGAAGCTGCAACAGGCCAAGAAGCCATAAAATTAGCAAGTAGCCTAAAACCAGAATTAATAACATTAGATATTACAATGCCAGATATTGATGGTTTATTGGCAATGAAAAAGATTAAGGAAGTTTCTCCAGATTCAGCAATTGTTATGGTATCTGCTACATCAAATCAATCGTTAATTCTTGAAGCACTTAAAAATGGAGCAGAAAATTTTATTACAAAGCCATTCACTAAAGAAAAAGTTGAAGAAATAGTTATATCATTAAATGATAATAAAGAGAAAAATAATATAATTAGTGACATTAAAATAATAAATGAAGAACTTTATACTACAATTGTTTTTAAAATTACATCTGGAATAACATATAATACTTTTGAAAATTATTCAAAGAAAAATATCAATATAAGATTTGAGAATTGTGAATTATCGGCTGATATTAAGGATTATTATAAATTGTCAAATGGACTAGTTGAAGAAATAATTTTTAAAAAAAATAGCGATAAAAGCTTAGATCTTATTTTAGTAACAGATTCTAAGAATTATCAAATAACAGATAAAGAAAATAAATTAGAAATTACAATAAAATATGAAGAAGCTTCAATAGAATGGCTGGTTGATCAATATAAAATTTTACTTATGAATATTTCTAACCAATATATAAAAACTCAAAAAATAGATGAAAAATCAATAAGTATAGAAATTCATAATAAAGCCATTTTTCTTTCAGAATTAAATAAAAAATTTGATGATGGAATAATTGATATTATAGATGTTAAAAAATCAATGTTTGGATATGTATGTACAATTCATTTTGCTAAACCTGTTCAATATGAACTAAACGAAAATGATTATTCTACCGAGTTAATAATCAAACAAATTGTTGAGTTAAAAGATTTTGAAATAATTAATAATAATGATGAGACTAATATTAATATATTTTTATCCGACTATTCATCCCATTCAACAACAAAAAATGAAAAAAATAATATAATAATTGAATTAGAAAACGTTACTCTTTCTGAAAAATTAGCACAGCAAGAGAAATATTCATTTGATGATGGGCTTGTTGAAAGTTTACTATTTTCCAAATTAAATAATAATGTGATAATAGAGATTTTAACAGATGTAATAAGGTCAAATATTAGTTTAGAAAATAATATTTTACGTATAAATCTTAAAGCAAATAAAGCATATATATTATATGACTCTGCTACTTCGAAATTTATTTTTCAAAATATTAAGAAAGAAAATTCAGAATTAGAATTAAAAGATGATAATAAATCCTTATCCTTTACTATAAGTGATAGATATGTTAATTTAATAAAGGACATAATTCCAAAAGATGATCAAATAGTTGAAGATATTAAAATATCTAAAGAGAAAAATACATATTATGGAACTATTTTATTCAAAAAAAAGATAAAGTTCGCTATTGAAGAATCAAAAGATAATAAATCCTTTTATATAACATTTAGTATCTTGGAAGATTTTAGTATTATTAATTCTTTTGAATTAGATAATTTTTCAAAAGAAGTAAAATTGAAAATATATTTTGATAAAAAAATGGATTTTATATATGAACATAAAGGTGATGAAAAATATTTATTATTAAAATTGTTAAATACAAAGATAGAAAAAATAAATCAATCACCTTATACATTTATTGATGGCTTTATTGAGAAAATTCATTTTTATCAATCAGGTCCTGATACAATTATTGAAGTATACTCAGAAATTAATGATTTTGACATCACAGCATCTGATGAATGCCTTGAAATTGTATTTAAACCTATTATTAGTACTTTAGATTTTGATATTGAAAATTATAAAATAATGTTTAGCAACCTTTCTGAAAATAGTGTAATAATTTCTGAGTCAGAAGAAGAAAATCAAATTAACTTTTATATTAATAATAAAGAATTGTTTTTAACTCCTGGTGTGTTTAGGTTTGAAAATGAACTTATTAAAGCTATTCAAATTTCAAAGATTAATACTGGTTACAATGTAATTATATTTACAAATAAACAAATTAAGTTAAAAATTTTACAAGAAAGCAATAATTTAATATTATTAATCAAAGCTTATTGTAAAATAGATAATATTGAATTTGTAAATAATGAAGAATTTAAAATTAACCTGTATTATTCAGGTGATTTATCATATGAAACAAAAAATATAGAACAAAATATTATTCAAATAGACCTTTTTGATGTCTTATTTAATAATATAAATACAGAAAATTTGGTAAAAAACAATGAAATAATAAAGAACATTAATATTTTTAAGACAGATGAAGATAAGCTAATAATAATAATAGAGCATAGATTGGCTAAAATAAATATAAATGATAACAAAGGAGATTCTTTTTTAGAAATTATCTTACAAAAAGCATTTTGTGAAGTAAAATATTTAAAAGAAGACAAAGTAATTAAATTTGAATATATTGTATCTCCTGCAATAGATTTTTATGAGTTCAATAATTTATTATTAATAAAATTATTTAAAGACATAAATAGACTGAAAATAATTAATGCTGATACAAATGATGAATATATTAGATTTATTCATTCATATGAAACATTTGACAATTATATTATTTATATATTATTTAATAAAGCTGTAAAAATTAATTGGCTTCTTGACCAAAATAATTTAATTATTAATTTTAATGAAAAAGAAAAAAAATTAAAAAATGAAACTAGTAACATTACAGAAATATGTTTAAGAGAATCTAATAATACTATCAACACTACCGAAATAAAAAACATGCAAAAACCTATTATTTATTTAGATGCAGGGCATGGTGGGAAAAATTTTGGTGGAGTATTCGAAAAAATTGAAAATGGTAGGGTACAAAAATACTTTGAAAAAGATATAAATCTTAATATTGTTCAAAAACTAGCTATTGCTCTAAAAGAATATGGATTTACTGTAAAACTTACTAGAAAAGAGGACAAAGATTTAAGCACAAATGATAGATTATCTATAATTGATCCAAATGAGCCAGGTTTGTTTATAAGTATTCATATTGGAACATCTACAAATAAACAAATTAGAGGATTGAATATTTACTATAATTACGAAGAAAAAGAAATAAACATCATTAATTTAGCTCAGTTAATAAAAACTAAAATTAACGATAAAAATTTAACTCCTGTCAAAGATATTGTAAAAGGAAATGAAATTAGTATACTTGAAAAATCAGAAATACCTTCATTACTTCTTCAAATAGGACATGGAACAAATATTTATGATTTATTGATGCTTATTGATGAAAAATATACAAATAAATTAGCAGATACTATTGCTGAATCTATTGATGAGCATTTTTCGAAATAATTTCTATTGACTTTTTAATAATCTTTGTTACAATATCAATGACAGGTTTTTCCCTTCTTTTTTATTCCCAGAAAAATATTAAATACTTATAGATATTTTTTTTGAAGGAGGAGTATGTTTGTGTCAAGTGGCTTAGATGATTTTTTAAAAAATAAAACTATTGTTGAATTAAGAGAAATAGCAAAAAATTTAGGTATTCCTAAGTATTCACTATTAAAAAAGAATGAATTAATAGATATTATAAGAAATAGCATTAATAGTAATGGTAATGGTTCTGATGAAGTAATTCAAACGATTGAGAAAAAAGAAAAAGGCAAAAGAGGTAGGAAAAGAAAACAAGAAAATGAAGGAATTGAACAAATTCAAATGGATAATATTGTTAGCAATGATGATGAAGATATTGTTTCAAATATGAAATTTGATGAAAAAGAGATTGGAAAAGAAGAAATGAAAATTGAAAATAAAAATGTTGCTGAAGAAAAGAATACTGAAATTAATTTATCAGATGAAAAAGAAGAAATACTTAATATTGATAAAAATATCAAAGATAATATTATAAATAATCATGAAAACGATATAAAAGAAATAGATAAAGATAAAAATGATATAAAAGATCAATTAAAACTTATAAGTTTAACTCCAGAATTCAAAGAACTTGAAGGTAAGGTTGAGGTTGGAGGAATAGGAGAAGGTGTATTAGAGATAATTTATGAGGCAGGTGGAGGAGGAGGTTACGGATTTCTAAGAGATGATACTTTTACTCCAGGATCCAAAGATATTTATGTTTCTCCTTCTCAAATCAGAAAGTTTAATTTAAAAACAGGTGATAAAATAAAAGGACCAATTAGAATTCCAAAAGAGAACGAAAAATTTGCTGGTCTTCTATTAGTTCAATCTGTCAACGATATGAAACCCGAGGAGATTACAAAAAGAGTTCCTTTCGATGAATTAACGCCTATATTCCCTAATAAAAGAATTGTTCTTGAAAATAAAAATAAATCTGATGATTTAGCAGTGAGATTAATTGACCTTATTGCACCAATTGGAAGAGGCCAAAGAGGTTTAATAGTTGCTCCTCCAAAAGCTGGTAAAACAATACTATTGAAGAAAATTGCGGCAAGTATACTAAATAATTATTCTGATTTGCATTTAATTGTCTTACTTATTGATGAAAGGCCTGAAGAGGTTACCGATATGCAGGATAGTATTAATGCAGAAATTCATTATTCTACATTTGATGAAACACCTGATCATCATATAAAGGTTGCAGAAATGACACTTGAAAGAGCTATGAGATTAGTTGAATGCAAGAAAGATGTTGTAATTTTACTAGATAGTTTAACTAGGCTTGCAAGAGCATATAACTTGGTAGAACCTCCATCCGGACGAACATTATCAGGTGGATTAGATCCTAATGCACTTCATAAACCAAAAAAATTCTTCGGTGCTGCAAGAAACCTTAGAGAAGGCGGAAGTCTTACAATATTAGCAACTGCTCTTATTGAAACAGGATCAAGAATGGATGATGTTATTTTCGAAGAATTCAAAGGTACTGGTAATATGGAATTGCATCTTGATAGGAAATTATCCGAAAAGAGAATTTTTCCTGCTATTGATATAAATAAATCAGGAACCCGAAGAGAAGAACTTTTATTGTCAGAACAAGAAAAAGTTGCTGTTGATACAATTAGAAGATTCCTTGGAAATCTAGGAACGGCAGAGGTAACTGAAAGATTAATTAGCAGACTAGCTAAAACAAATAGTAATAATGATCTTGTTCAAGAAGTAAGTAAATCTTTATCAATTTAATAAAAAAGCTGCTATTTAAAATATGGCAGCTTTTTTTATACAAAAATTTTCTTTTTTAAAATGCACCCTTGAAATAATTAAAATATAGAATATATTGGGGGTGATAATTTGAAGATATGTATAGATCCAGGGCATGGAGGAATTGACCCAGGAGCAGTTGGCATAAATGGTGTTTTAGAAAAAAACATAGCACTTGATATTTCTCTTAAATTAACTAATTTACTAAAAAAATATAATTATGAAGTAATACTGACAAGAGATTCGGATATACTAAAGTGGGAAAGAAAAAATGTAAGTAGTGATTTGAAGGCAAGATGTGATATTGCAAATGTTAATAAATGTGATATTTTTGTAAGCATTCACTGTAATAGTAGCCAAAATAACAATGCTACTGGAATTGAAACTTATTATTATAAAACTCAAGACAAAAGTAAAGAGCTAGCAGAAATAATTCAACAAAATTTAATAAAATATACAAAACTTATAAATAGAGGAGTTAAAAGAGCTAATTATTATGTCCTTAGGAATACAACAATGCCTTCGGTATTAATTGAACTTGGATTTATTAATAATGAAAAGGATGTTAAAACTCTTGTTGATACTAAATATCAAAATATATATGCTCAAGCAATTTATAATGGAATAAAAGAGTATTTTAAGATTAAATAATTTTATTGGAATTGCAGTAAATACATTTCCTGCAATTTTTTTTTATAATTATTTATATAATAATATTGTTAAGCTAAAAATGGGTAATATATAAGTTATAATAAATAAATGGGGTGTGCCTTCAATGGAACTTAAGCTATCAGAAATTAAAAAGGAAATAAGTTTGGACTTTATGCAATTTGAAGATACTAATTCAATTGAACCACTAGAAGATATTATCGGTCAAGGAAGAGCGAAAAAGGCATTTGAATTCGGACTAATAGTAAATAAAAAAGGATATAATCTTTATCTTTGTGGTCAAACTGGAACTGGTAAAACAAGTTATGCGCTTGAAAGGATATCAAAATTAGCATTGAGTAGAAATACACCAAACGATTGGGTATATATATATAATTTTTCAACTCCAGATGAACCATTATCTGTATCTCTTCCAAAGGGAGTAGCAAAGGAATTTAAAAAAGATATGGATGAATTTATTGAGGCTATTTTAAATGAACTACCAAAAGTATTTAACTCTGAGGAATATGAAAATGATAAAAATGTTATTTTAAACGAGTTTCAAGATATAAAAACAGAGATGTTTGATAAATTAGCACAAGAAGCAAAAGAATTTGAATTTGAGATAAAATTTACTCCGAGTGGTGTATATTTCTTACCAATTTTAAACGGAAAAACTCTTACAGAAAATGAATATTCCAATTTAGAGAAAAGTCTAAGAGAAGATATAGAGAAAAAATTAAAGATATTGCAGCAAAATGCAGTTGATGTTCTTAAAAAGATAAAAATAATAGAAAAACAGACTCGTGAGAAAATAAAGGATTTACAAAGGAACATTGCAATTTTTACATTAGGACATTATATAAATGAAATAAGAAACAAATATAAAGACATATCCAAAATAAACACATTCCTTGACAATATAACGAATGATATTGTCAATAATCTTGAATTATTTTTTGAAAAAGAAGAAGAAGAGCAAAACCCATATCAAACTTTTTTCAATACCAAGAAAATATCTTTTTCTCCTGTAGATAAATATAAAGTGAACATTATTGTAGATAATTCAGATATTATTGGAGCTCCAGTTATTTACGAGCCAAATCCAACTTATTATAATCTTATAGGTAAAATTGAATATGAAAATGAATATGGGGTATATCTTATTACAGACTTTTCAAAGATAAAACCAGGTGCTCTTCATAAAGCAAACGGTGGATATTTAATTTTACAAGCAAAGGACTTGCTATCAAATCCACAGTCATGGGAGGTATTGAAAAGAGTATTAAAAAATGGATATGTTCAAATTGAGAATATGAGAGATGTATTTGGATTGTTACCAACTTCATCATTAAAACCAGAACCAATACCGATAGATATAAAAGTAATACTTATAGGAAATGAATATATTTACAATTTATTATATGAACTTGATGAGGACTTTAAAAAATTATTTAAAATAAAAGTTGATTTTGATACAGAAATGAATTTAAATCAAGAAAATATTCTAAAAATGATACAATTTATAAGTTCTTTTTGTAAAAGAGAAAATACTATACCATTTACAAAAAATGCAATTCAAAAAGTTTTAGAGTATTCAATGAGGCTTACAGAAAATCAAAATAAGCTTTCAACAAAATTTAATGAGATTGTAGAAATATTATCAGAATCAATAACTTGGGCTGAAATAGACAATCAGCAAAAAGTATATGATATTCATGTTATAAAAGCAATAAGAGAAAAAGAATACAGATCTTCGAAGTATGAAGAAAAAATAAGTGAGTTAATAAACAATAAGATAATTATGGTCGATGTTGATGGTTATAATGTTGGTCAAATAAATGGTTTAGCAATTATCTCTGACGGAGATTATTCTTTTGGGAAACCATCAAGAATTACAGTTACCACAAGTGTAGGAAAAAATGGTATAATAAATATTGAACGAGAAGTACAAATGTCTGGCAAAACGCATAGTAAAGGAGTTTTAATAATAAGTGGATTTTTTACAGAAAGATATGCACAAGATATGCCTTTAACACTAAATGCAACTATTTGCTTTGAACAACTTTATAGCGGTATAGATGGTGACTCAGCTTCAGCAGCAGAACTATGTGCTTTACTTTCTTCATTAAGTGGTATTCCTATATATCAAGGTATAGCAGTTACTGGTTCAATTAACCAAAAGGGTGAAATTCAAGCTGTAGGAGGTGTTACAAAAAAGATAGAAGGTTTTTATTATACCTGTAAACAGCTTGGTTTAAATGGTAGGCAGGGAGTTATAATTCCAACTTCAAATATTAAAAATCTGACATTAAATGATGAAGTAATTGGTTCTATAAAGAATAACCTATTTCATATATGGGCAGTATCCACAATAGATCAAGCAATTGAGATATTAACTGGTGTTAAATCTGGTGAAAAAAATACTCAAAATGAATATCCTGTAGGGACAATTAATTATTTAGTTGTTCATAAATTAAAAAAATATTATTCGATATATGAAAAAGAAAATAAGGAGGAACATTGATAATGGATACCATAAATATTTTGAAACAAAGAAAAAGTATTAGAAAGTACAAACCAAATCAAAAAATAGATAAAAAAGATTTAGAATTAATTATTGATGCTGCAAGATACGCTCCTACAGCAAACAATACACAAGGTTGGGCATTTGTTGTTGTCACTGACGAAAATCTACGTAAACAAATGGCTGAATATGCTCGTTGGGGAAGATTTATAAAAGATGCATCAGCATGTGTAGCAGTATTGTATAAAAAAGATAGTCAATATATAATTGAAGATGGGTCAGCTGCTTCAGCATATATTTGTGTAGCAGCTAAAGCACTAAATTTAGGAACTTGTTGGGTAGCAAGCTATAAAAAGGAACATTCTGAAAAGGTAAAAGATTTATTAAATGTACCAGATAACTATGAACTATTTTCATTAATTGCAATTGGAGTACCTGATGAAGATCCTTCAAGAGAAAAGAAGCCATTAAATGAAATATTGCATTGGGAGAAATTTTAATTAAATTTGGGGGGAAAACTTCACATTGTTTAAAGAGTTTGAAATAAGGACAAAAGAAAGAACAGATTTTATTGAAATTACTAATAAGATAAAAGAAATTGTAAGACAAAGTGCAATCAAAAATGGTATTGTAACAATTTTTATTCCTCATACAACAGCAGGTGTTACTATAAATGAACATGCTGATCCAGATGTTATTGATGATCTGAAAGAGTATTTTGAAAAATTAGTTCCTAAAAATAATGCTTTTAAGCATTCAGAAGGTAATTCAGATGCACATATAAAAGCAAGTATTATTGGTTCATCTGTTCAGGTTTTATTAAATCAAGGTGAGTTATGTCTGGGAACATGGCAAGGTATATTCTTTTGTGAATTTGACGGACCACGCAAAAGAAAAGTATACATGATGATAAAAGGATAAATTTTTTCATTTGAAAGGAGAACTTTTTTTAAAATGGTTAGAGTAAGATTTGCACCAAGTCCTACCGGTGAGTTACATATTGGTGGGGCAAGAACAGCACTTTTCAACTATATTTTTGCCAGGAAAAACGATGGAAAATTTATTTTGCGAATTGAAGATACTGATGTATCACGTTCAAAAATAGAATGGGCAGAAGGCATACAAAAAAGCCTTTCTTATTTAGGAATTAATTGGGATGAAGGTCCAAATGTTGGTGGAGAATTTGGGCCTTATTTTCAATCCTTACGAAAGGATATTTATCTTAAATTTGTAGAAAAATTAATTAATGAAGATAAAGCATATTATTGTTTTTGCTCTCAAGAAGATATAGAAAAAGAAAGAGAACAGGCAATAAAAAATAAGGTTTCGTATAGATATAGCAAAAAATGTAGGAACATTAGCATTGAGGATGCTAAGAAAAGGCTATTAAATAATGAAAAAGCTGTTGTTAGGATTAAAGCAAATCAAAATGAAAAGATTATTGTTAATGACATAATACGTGGTAAAGTTGAATTTGATGGTTCAGAAGTGGATGATTTTATAATTTTGAAATCTGATGGCAATCCAACTTATAACTTTGTTTGTGTTATTGATGACCATTTGATGAATATAACACATGTTATTAGAGCAGAAGAGCATTTATCAAATACGCCAAAACAGATATATTTATATAATCTATTAGGTTTTAAAATACCAGAGTTTGCTCATGTACCTATGATATTAGCACCTGATAGAAGCAAATTGAGTAAAAGACATGGTGCTACATCTGTTGAAGAATTTATCGACAAAGGTTACCTTAAGGAAGCTTTGATTAATTATCTATTACTCTTAGGTTGGTCAATTGGAGAAGACAGAACAATAATTTCTTTAGAAGAGGCTATAGAAAGTTTTGATTTACAAAAGGTTTCAAAAAATGCTGCTATATATGATATTAATAAACTCACATGGATTAATGGATATTATTTGAAACAATTAGAAATAGATGAGTTATTTGAAAGAATGAAACCTTTTTTTATTAAAAATAATATTGATATATCAAAATTTGAAACTTCATATATAAAATCTGTTTTATTACTTGTAAGAGAAAAGGTAAAAACATTAGTTGAACTTGTTGAAGCAAGTAGATACTTTTTTGAAAATTCTTTTGAATATGAACAAAAGGGAATTGAAAAATACTTTACTAATGATAAATTACTTATGCTTAAAAATATTATTCCTTTATTAAATCAGATTAATGACTTTAATAGGGATAAAATTGAAAAAGTTATTAGAAACTATGCAGATTCATTAGGGGTAAAAGCAGCAGAAATAATACATCCAACACGTTTAGCAATTACGGGTAGAACTGTTACACCTGGACTTTTTGAGATTATGGAACTACTTGGTAAAGATATGGTAATATCAAGGATAAATAGAGCTATAGAAAAATTTTATAAAGAATAAATAAATCTAAACAAAAAGGTAACCACATTTCCAATGGTTACCTTTTTATATGCTGCTACATTTTAATAAAAAACTGAATTTTATGATCTTAAAATATATCTCAAAATTCAGCTTTATATAATAGTTCTTTAATTAGTAGGTATGGTAAGATATTTATTTTAAAAAATTGCAGTAAAATTGCAGTAAAAACTTTTAAAAATTATTTTTTAAACCTTAATACCCTTCATAATGATTGGTACGCCCGAGAGGATTCGAACCTCCGGCACACGGTTTAGGAAACCGTTGCTCTGTCCTGCTGAGCTACGGGCGCACAATTTTTTTGCAATAAATATGATACTATAATTTTTATTTACTGTAAAGAGTATATATGCTTTTTTTTGACTTGTAGCTTATGAAAAGTGTATAATTTATAAGAAAACAATAGATAAATGAGGTGAAAAAATGTTAGATATAAAGGTTATTAGAAACAATCCTGAAGAAACTAAAAAAGCACTTCAATCACGTAATAAAGATATAAACATTGATGAGCTATTATCATATGACGAACAAAGGAGAAGCATATTATCAGATGTTGAAAAATTAAAAGCGAAACAAAATGCTTTTTCTAAAGAAATACCTAAACTTAAAAAGGAAGGAAAAGACATTTCTGAGTTGATGAATGACCTTAAAAATCTTTCTGATGAAATAAAAGAGAAGGATGCAGTAGTAAGCCAGCTTGAAAACAAAATTCAAAATATTTTACTTACAATCCCCAATATACCTAACCAATCTGTACCTATAGGGAAAGATGATTCAGAAAATGTTGAAGTAAGAAAATATGGGACTCCCACTGCATTTGATTTTGAAATAAAACCTCATTGGGATATTGGAGTTAATTTAGGCATTCTTGATTTTGAAAGAGCATCAAAAGTTTCAGGTGCAAGATTTACATTTTACAAAGGCCTTGGAGCAAAACTTGAAAGAGCAGTAATAAACTTTATGTTAGACCTTCATATTGAAAAGCATGGTTATACAGAGATTTTACCACCCTATTTGGTTCAAAGAAAAAGTATGATTGGAACAGGACAACTTCCAAAATTTGAAGAAGATGCATTTAAAACATGCGGAGATGAATATTTCTTAATTCCGACTGCCGAAGTTCCTGTTACAAATTATCATAGAGAAGAGATTTTAAAAGAAGAAGATTTGCCAATAAAGTATGTTGCATATTCAGCATGTTTTAGAGCAGAAGCAGGTGCTGCAGGAAAAGATACAAGAGGGCTTATAAGACAACATCAATTTAATAAAGTTGAATTAGTTAAATTTGCAACTCCAGAAGATTCATACAATCAATTGGAAAGTTTAACACAAGATGCTGAGGATGTTTTAAAACATCTTGGATTACCATATAGAGTAGTTGCATTATGTACTGGTGACTTAGGGTTTTCTTCTGCGAAAACATATGATATTGAAGTATGGATGCCAAGCTATCAAAGATATGTTGAGATATCATCATGTTCAAATTTTGAAGGATTCCAAGCAAGAAGAGCTAACATTAGATATAGAAGAAGTGATGGGAAACTAGATTATGTCCATACTTTAAATGGTTCTGGATTAGCAGTTGGAAGAACTGTAGCAGCAATACTTGAAAACTACCAACAAAAAGATGGAAGTGTTGTCGTTCCTGAAGTATTAAGGAGATATATGGGCGTTGATATAATAAAGTGAGACTGGAAAATCCAGTCTCATTTCTTTTTTGACAGTCTCCTTTTTTAATAATATCTATTTTTTAATCTAAATTTAGATAAAATTTATCCAAACTTTATATGTCTTTGATGGATCTTTGTCGAATTATTAGATGAACAAGCTGTTATAGAAATATTATATAAAATAAAATTTTTCTCTTGATGTGTTGACAATAAAATAATCATGTGCTAAAATAAATTCTGCTGACGCGGGTATGGCGGAATTGGCAGACGCGATAGACTTAGGATCTATTGGCAACAGCCGTGGGGGTTCAAGTCCCTCTACCCGCACCAAAAAAATACTTGACAAAATGTCGAATATCCATTATAATCTAAAATTGCTGATGCCGGAGTGGCGGAATAGGCAGACGCACAGGACTTAAAATCCTGGGACCCCTTAAAGGTCGTACCGGTTCAAGTCCGGTTTCCGGCACCATATCGCGGGGTGGAGCAGTCGGTAGCTCGTCGGGCTCATAACCCGAAGGTCGGAGGTTCAAATCCTTCCCCCGCAACCAAATATGGCGGCGTAGCTCAGTTGGCTAGAGCATGCGGTTCATACCCGCAGTGTCAGCGGTTCAAATCCGTTCGCCGCCACCAAAAAATTAATATGGCCCCGTGGTCAAGAGGCCTAAGACACAGCCCTTTCACGGCTGTAACAGGGGTTCGAATCCCCTCGGGGTCACCAATAATTAGAACTAAAAGGCTTTTATTAAAAGCCTTTTTTTATTTGACTTTAATTAATTTTTTAAATAAAATATTTTTATGCGGATATGGCGGAATTGGCAGACGCGTTAGACTCAGGATCTAATGGGATTATTCCCATGGGGGTTCAAATCCCCCTATCCGCACCAAAGATCATCAAGCAATTTACTTGCATTAATTCTTTTCATTTATCATTTTTCTTAATATTTTCTTCTTAATAAATCTTTTATTTACTTCATTTGAAATTATACTGATATTACCATCAATTTCAAGTAATGCTAATTTTACTTCTTTAAATGAAGATAAACCATGTTCTCTAACTGCTTCATTTAATTGGTTTACTGTAATTTTTGCTTTTGAAAGATTTTTTGAATTTATTTTACCATTATAAATGAGTAGTATAGGTTCACCTTCCACAAAATGCTCCAATTTAGGAAAACGATAAATAATTAATTTTAGAAAATAGTTAATTAGTATTAATGAAGCAGCAGAAATAAGTCCACCAACTAAAGTCGAGTCAGATCCCACCATTGCATTTTGAACAGAATTACTTATCAATAAGATAAAAACAAGATCTATTAATGATAATTGTGAGATTTCTTTTTTTCCTAATAATCTGATTGTTATAAATAAAAATAAATAAACAATTGTTGTACTAAATATAATATTTAAATATTTAAGAAATACCATAAAATAAACACCTCAATTATTAAAATGAATATTTGTATGAAAATATTAATATTTATTTATTAAGTAATTTTTCTATCTTATTTATTATTTCATTCCTTTTTAAAATACCAATAATAAATAATATTGTTGAGATTATTGATACTATTATTGCAATAGTATAGTCTTTTTGTTGCAAATTACTACCAATATAAGATGAAAAAAATATTCCTGGAAAACGTGCAATTGTTAATAAAATTAAAAATCTTAACGGTTTTATTGGTGAAATACCAACAATATATGTTAATATATCTTTTGGAATACCGGGTATCAAAAATAATAAAAATAAAGCAACTTCACTCTTTTGACTATTTATTACAAAATTAAAATTTTCTAATTGTTTTTTTGGAACTATTTCTTTAATGAGATTATAACCTAATAATCTTGCAATATAAAAAACAATTATAGAACCTAAAACAATACCAATTAAAGAATAAATAGTTCCTAAAAAAGTTCCATAAATATATCCACCTGATACTTGCACTACTTCACCAGGAATTACTGATATAACAACTTGGAGGATTTGAAAAAGGATAAAAATGAGTGCACTTATTGAACCATATGATAAAATCATATTTCTAAATTCTTGAGGGTTTTTTGTAATCTTTATGAGTGTAGGTGAATATTTTATTGTTATATAGGTTATTAAGATAGCAAATAAAATAAGTGCCACAATATTAAGAACAATTTTTACTTTTTTATTCATTTTGTCACCTCATATTTTGTTTTAATTATATATACTTTTGTTTAAGAAGATTATATTATAATCTTGTATTTATATAAAGATAAATATATAATTAATACTGTGGTAAAGTAATACTAATTAGTTGAAGGGGAGTAGTTTTAATTATAAAGTCAACATACTGGTATATTGATATACCTGGCTTTATAACCCTTTTATTGGGAAACGAGACCTTCAGCATAATCATTTTTTGGTTATGCTGAAGGTTTTATTTTTTGGAGGTGGTTAAAATTAAAGAAACTTTATTAGCATTTATTTTTTCAGTTGGAGCAGTTACCTTGGCAGAAATGGGTGATAAAACACAGTTACTTGCCATGGCTTTTGCAACAAGATATAAGGCAACTAAAGTTCTTTTGGGGGTGTTTATTGCTACAATATTAAATCATGCTTTAGCTGTAGCAGTAGGTACATACCTAACTAAAATAGAAAATATGCAAACAATTATTCAATTGATAGCCTCATTATCATTTATATTATTTGGATTGTGGACTATTAGAGGAGATTCTTTGGATGGAGAAGATAATGTAAAGTCAAAGATGAGTGCTGTCCTAACTGTTGCAATTTCTTTTTTCATAGCAGAATTAGGTGATAAAACTCAACTTACAACAATAGCTTTATCCACAAAGTTTCCTAACTCACCAATATGGGTGTTAATGGGAACTACTTCTGGGATGATTATTTCTGATTCAATAGGAATTATTTTTGGTGTTGTAATGTGCAAAAGAATTCCATACAAATCAATAAAATTAATTTCTGCGATGATATTTGTAATTTTTGGCCTTATTGGTACAGGACAGGTACTAATTTATGATTTCAAATGGAATATTATTTTATCATGTTTATCTCTTTTGATTTTATTTATAATAACTATAATAGCTGCAAGATATTTAAGCAAAACAAAACAAAAGGATGAGATAATTGTTTGCAATAACAAGAGGAAGTATAACAGCTAAAGAGCCTGAGTAAAAAGGCTCTTTTTTTTATACAAGCACAAAATTTATACTGTAAACATAAATTATAATAGCTTGAATTTTAAAAAGGAGTATATGTTATGTTAAAGAGAATTGCTGTAATTGGCGGTGATGAAAGAATAACAAAGCTAGTTGAATATTTAGCTGATGACCGATTTGAGATTAATGTTTATGGGATTAATTCCTCAGAAATAAATAAAAGAAATCTTAGCATTAATTTTTGTAAAGACTTATTCTCTGCAATAAATAGTTCTGATATTGTAGTTGGGCCAATACCTTTTTCAAATGATGATAAAACAATTTTTAGCCCTTTGTTTGAAAATGAAATATTGATAGATGATCTAATAAACATTCTAAAAAAATTTGAAATTCCTCTTATTACATGTGTTATAAAAGAAAATATAAAGAACAAATTTATTGAAAACCATATAAAAATAATAGACTTATATGAAAGAGAAGAGCTATCAATATTAAACGCTATACCTACAGTAGAAGGATGTATAATGATCGCAATTCAAGATACACAATTTACATTGCACGGTAGTAACATTCTAATTCTTGGATATGGCCGAATAGGTAAATTATTAGCTAAGATACTTTCAGCATTTTCAGCTAATGTATTTGTTGAAGCAAGAAAGATTTCAGATTTAACATGGATAAGAGCTTTTGGATATACCCCTATACCTTTGGATAACTTAATTAATAATGTAAGTAATATGGATATTATCATTAATACTGTTCCAGCACTTATATTGAACAAAGATATTATTGATAAAATTAGGAAAGATACATTAATAATTGATTTGGCTTCTAAGCCAGGTGGGGTAGATTTTGAATATGCTAAGAAGAAAGGAATAAATGCAATCCATGCATTAAGCCTTCCTGGCAAAGTAGCTCCACATACAGCAGCAAAATATATAAAAGTAGCTCTTTATAATGTTATCAATGATTTGGGGGTTTATAGATGGAGTTAGAAGATAAAAAAATTGGGTTTGCTTTTACTGGATCATTTTGTACTTTTGATAAACTATTACCCATATTAAATGATTTAAAAAACACTGGTTCTAAAATAATTCCTATTTTTAGTGAAAAAACTCAAAAAACTGATACACGATATGGAAAAGCAAAAGATATTATTGATAAAATAGTTGATATATGTGGAGAAAAACCGATACTAACATTAACAGATGCAGAACCAATTGGACCAAATAAATTATTTGATATAATGATAATTGCACCAGCAACTGGTAATACTGTTGCTAAGCTTGCAAATGGAATAACTGATGGTGTTGTATTAATGGCAGCAAAAGCACATTTGAGAAATCAAAGACCATTAGTATTAGCAGTTTCAACAAATGATGCCTTGGGTATGAATGCTAAAAATATAGGATTATTATTAAATACAAAAAATATTTATTTTGTACCGTTTAGACAAGATGATCACAAAAACAAAACTAATTCATTGGTTGCTGAATATTCACTAATAATACCCACATTAATTGAAGCTTTGCAAAATAAACAAATACAGCCTTTATTATTAGGACCAAATAGCTAAAAACCCCTTTGTTAGGGGTTTTATTTTTTTGCCAAAAAGTTATAATATATCTTAGAAAACTTTGAAGAGGGAATGTTATGGCTAATAAACATAGTAAAAAATATAGGATCAAAAAAGAGGTTTTTGATAGGATAAATGCAGAAATATTCGGGACATTTTTGTTTTTTGTTACAATTTTTATTATATTTTCATTGTTTACAAATAAGGTTGGTATTATTGGAATCTTTATTAGAAATATTATAAAAGGCACTTTTGGTATTGGTAGTTTTTTGATATTATTATTATTAATTTATATCTCGCTAGATTCTATAATCAAAAGAGAAAAAATATCAAAAAGCGTAGATGTAATTTTATTTACTTATTTTATTTTTATTAATATTTTATTTACATCAATAAATGGTATTATTAAACAAGAAACATTATTTATTGATATGTTAAAAGAAAGCTTTTTTGCTGGTCAGGAATTTAACGGATTCGGATTGTTTGGTTTTATTATAACATATCCTTTATATAAGCTTATTGGACAGACAGGGACAATTATTTTTTCAGTTGCAGTGATTTTGCTATTTAGCATGTTAATAACACAATTTTCCATAAGAAATGCTATTAAAAAAAACAAAAAATTTAGAAGAATAGATAAATCCCAAAATACTGATAATGAGATAGAACAAGATAAAGAGAGAAATTTTTTCAACCATCAAATATCTGAAGAAAAAAAAGAAAATACTTTAATTGATTTCAAAATAAAATCAGAATTATTAGATAAATATAATCAAGGCTCATTTGAGGATAAAAAAAACAATGATATAAAGAAAAAGAATAAAATAGAAAAAGAAAATAATCCATTTGATAATCAACTAAATATACAAAATACAGATTATAAATATCCATTAATAGATTTTTTGAAAAAACCGTCTGATAGCAATATAATATCAAAAAAAGAAATAAATGATAATGTTCGAAAATTAGAAGAAACATTAAAAAGCTTCGGCATAGAAGCCGTTGTTACAGAAGTTTCTATTGGACCTACAATAACAAGATATGAATTGCAGCCTGGACAAGGGGTAAAGGTTAGTAGAATTGTTAATCTTTCAGATGATATTGCACTGTCCTTGGCAGCAGCCTCTGTTAGAATTGAAGCTCCAATACCAAATAAATCTGCCATAGGAATTGAAATACCTAATAAAGAACCAAGATCAGTTTTTATTAGAGAATTACTTGAGGACCAAGGCTTTTTTTCATCAACAAATAAAATACCTTTTACAATTGGGAAAGACATTGCAGGTTCTCCTATTATAGGAGATATTTCAAAGATGCCACACTTGCTTATAGCAGGTGCTACAGGATCAGGAAAGAGTGTATGTATAAACTCATTAATAATAAGTATTTTATATAGATGTCATCCTAATGATGTTAAATTAATACTAGTAGATCCAAAAGTAGTTGAATTAAGTGTTTATAATGGAGTTCCTCATTTATTAATCCCTGTTGTCACCGATGCAAAGAAAGCAGCAAATGCTTTAAATTGGGCAGTTGGCGAAATGAATTCGAGATATAAAATGTTTGCCCAAGCAGGTGTTAGAGATATAATTGGATATAATAAATTATGTGAGAAAAATGGCACTCAAAAACTTCCTTATGTTGTAATTGTGATTGATGAGTTAGCAGATTTAATGATGGTATCTCCAACAGAAGTTGAGGATTCTATATGTAGATTAGCTCAAATGGCAAGAGCTGCTGGTATGCATCTTGTTGTTGCAACTCAAAGGCCATCGGTTGATGTTATAACAGGTGTTATAAAGGCAAATATTCCATCAAGAATTGCTTTTGCAGTATCATCACAAGTAGATTCAAGGACAATTTTAGATTCTTCAGGGGCTGAAAAACTATTAGGAAGAGGAGATATGCTATACTTACCTATGGGGATAAATAAACCTATAAGAGTACAAGGCTGTTTTGTGTCAGACCAAGAAGTAGAACGTGTTGTTGAGTATTTGAAATCTAATATAAAATGTGAATATAATGAAGAGATTGTTGAACAGATAAGCAAAGTAAACAATGATTTTGATGATCAAGAAAAAGATGAGCTCTTTTTGCAAGCATTACAGGTCATTGTTGAGTCACAAAATGCTTCAACATCATTTTTGCAAAGGAAATTAAAAATAGGATATGCACGTGCTGCAAGAATTCTTGATCAAATGGAAGCTAAAGGAATTGTAAGTAAAATGGATAGCAACAAAACAAGACAAGTTCTAATAACAAAAGATCAGTTTAATGAAATGTTAATGAATATGGAGTGATATATTTAAATGGACTTTCTACCAATAACAATGAATGAGGCTAAAAAAAGGGGATGGAATGAGCTTGACTTTGTTTTTATTACAGGTGATGCTTACGTCGACCATCCTTCATTTGGACATGCCATAATTTCGAGAATAATTGAAGATAAAGGTTTTAAGATTGGGATTATACCACAGCCTAGCTGGACGGATACAAAGTCAATTACCATTTATGGAAAGCCTAAAATAGCTTTTTTGGTATCTGCTGGTAATTTAGATTCGATGGTTGCACACTATACAGTAAATAAAAAGCCTCGTTCAGAAGATTTTTATTCTCCAAATAATAAAAGAGGATTAAGGCCAGATAGATCAACAATAGTTTACTGTAACATGATCAGAAAAGAATATGGGAATGTACCAATAATTATTGGTGGTATTGAAGCAAGTTTAAGAAGATTTGCTCATTATGATTACTGGCAAGATAAAGTAAGGGCTTCTATATTAATTGATTCAAGTGCTGATTTATTAATATACGGAATGGGAGAGAAACCTCTTTTTGAAATATTAGAAAGATTAAAAAAAGGTGAAAATATAAAAGACATTAAGAATGTTAATGGCACATGTTATGTGGCTAAAGATATATCAGAATTGAAAGATTATATTATGCTAAATTCTTTTGAAGAGGTTCAAAATAATAAAGTTTTATACGCAAAATCTTTTGCGATTTTTTATAAAGAACAAAATCCTTTTACGGGCAAAACACTAGTTCAACAACATAAAACTCTTTATGTTGTTCAAAATCCACCTTCAATGCCATTAACAACTCAAGAGATGGATTATGTATATTCTCTTCCATATCAAAGGGAATATCACCCAATTTATGAAAGTCAAGGTGGAATAAAGGCAATTGAAGAGGTAAGATTTAGTATTACTTCCCATAGAGGTTGCTTTGGAGGTTGTAATTTTTGCTCACTACACTTTCATCAAGGGAGAATAATTCAAAAAAGAAGTAAAGAGTCAATTGTTGAAGAAGTAAAGAAATTAGTTAATCACCCAAAATTTAAGGGGTATATTCACGATATTGGTGGGCCTACTGCAAATTTTAGAATTCCTGCATGTGATAAACAATTAAAGTATGGTGCTTGTAAGGATAGACAATGCTTGTTTCCAAAACCCTGTGAGAATTTAAAGGTTGACCATTCAGAGTATTTCGATATACTTGAAACAGTTTCTAAAATAAAAGGTGTAAAAAAAGTTTTTATAAGATCAGGAATAAGATTTGACTATTTTTTATTAGATAAAAATTTTATTAAATATATTGAAGATTTAGCAAAAAATTATATATCTGGACAGTTAAAATTAGCACCTGAGCATATATCAAATAATGTTTTAAAGCTGATGGGTAAACCGCCTTGTGAGGTTTATGATAGATTTGTTAACAAATATTTTGAGGTAAATAAAAAACTTGGTAAAAAACAGTATATAATACCATATTTAATGTCAAGTCATCCTGGTTCAACACTAAAGGATGCAATAGAACTTGCACTTTATTTAAAGAAAAATAGATTTATACCTGATCAAGTACAAGACTTTTATCCAACGCCAGGAACGGTATCAACAACAATGTTTTATACTGGCTTGAATCCTTTTACGCTTGAAAAGGTATATATTCCAAAAGATATTAAAGAAAAGAATATGCAAAGGGCTTTGCTTCATTTCAACGATCCAGATAATTATGATAATGTTAAAAAAGCTTTAGAAATTGCTAAAAGAACTGATTTAATTGGGAATCACAAAGATGCATTAATCAAGCCTGACAAAAATAATATAGGAGGTAAAAAAAATGGCTCAAATAATAGATGGGAAAAAAATAGCTCAGCAAGTAAAGCAAGAGGTAAAAGAAAAGATAAAACAACTAAACGATAAAGGCATTGAAGTTACATTAGCAGTTATAATTGTTGGGAATAATCCTGCTTCAAGGGTATATGTTGATTCAAAAAAACGTGATTGTGCTGAAATTGGTATTAAATCTATAGAATATGCATTATCTGAAGATACTACTGAAGAACAGTTACTTTCATTAATTGAAAAACTCAATAATGATGACAAAATTAACGGAATACTTGTTCAAATGCCTTTACCGAAACAAATTGATGAGTCAAAAGTATGTAAAAAAATTCTGCCTTTCAAAGATGTAGATGGATTTCATCCATTAAATGTAGGTAATTTGGTTACAGGAATTGATGAAAGATATACATTAGTTGCATGCACACCTGCAGGTGTAATAGAAATGTTGGAAAGAGAAAATATTATTATAGAAGGTAAACATGTTGTTATTGTTGGAAGAAGCAATATTGTAGGAAAACCATTATCATATTTATTTCTAAAGAAAAATGCTACAGTAACAATCTGCCATTCAAGAACAAAAAATTTAGAAAAAATTTGCCAAACAGCCGATATATTAGTAGCAGCAGTTGGAAAAGCAAAGATGATAAAGGAATGTTTTGTAAAAGAAAATGCAATTATAGTAGATGTTGGAATAAATAGATTAGAAGACTCAAAAAAATTGGTTGGAGATGTTGATTTTGATGATGTATTTAACAAAGCAGCTTATATTACACCAGTTCCAGGTGGAGTTGGACTTATGACAAGAGCAATGCTTATGAAAAATGTTTTAAAAGCTGCATTAATACAAAACAATTTATTGGAGGAATTTATAATTGATTAATATAGGCTTTATTTCACTTGGATGTAACAAAAACTTAGTAGATAGTGAAGTTATGATGGGATACTGTAAACAATATGGCTATAATATAACAAATAATCCTGAACAGGCTGATGTTATTGTTGTAAATACGTGTGGTTTCATAAATGATGCTAAAGAAGAATCAATTGATACAATTTTGGATATGGCAGAATATAAAAAGAAAAGGTGCAAATTTTTAATAGTTACTGGTTGTCTTACGGAAAGATACAGAGAAGAACTAGTTAACGAAATGCCTGAGATTGATGCTGCTATTGGGATAGGAGACTTGAATAAATTACCTGAAATAATTGAAAAACTATTTAACCATAAAAAGAAGATATTAAGCTTTGATAATAAGGAATTCATTTATAACAGTAAGATGCCAAGGGTTATTGGAACACCTAATTTCTATGCATATGTTAAAATTGCTGAAGGTTGTAATAATAGGTGTTCATACTGCTCAATTCCATTAATTAGAGGCAATTTAAGAAGCAGAGAAATAGGAGACATTATTGACGAAGTTAACTTTTTAGTTTCAAATGGTTACAAAGAGATAGTACTGACAGCACAGGATACAACAAAATATGGCCTTGATTTATATAAGAAAAGAATGCTAACAAAATTATTAGAAACACTTAATAATATCGATGGACTAAAATGGATTAGATTTTTATATTCTTATCCTGAAGATATTGATGACGAACTGATAAAAATAGTAAATAAATCAGATAAAATAGTAAATTATTTTGATATACCTATTCAGCATATAAATGATAAAATATTAAAACTAATGAATAGAAAGACCACTAGCCAAAAGATAAAGGAAGTAATAGAAAAAATAAGAAACTCTTTTAGTGAAGTAGTTATAAGAACTACAGTAATGGTTGGATTTCCTACTGAAACAGAAGAACAATTTGATGAACTGTATGAATTTATAAAATTAACAAAATTCGATAGATTAGGAGTTTTTATGTATTCACAAGAAGAAGATACAAAAGCAGCAGAACTTCCACAAGTTGACCTAGATATTAAAGCAAAAAGATTTGAAAAAATTGTTAATTTACAAAGAAGGATATCATTAAATAATAACAAAAAAAGAATTGGCAAGACTTATGATATTATTATTGAAGGAAAGGATAAGAATAATTTTTATATAGCTAGAAGCCAATTTGAAGCTCCTGAAGTAGATGGGAAAATAATAGCATTTTCTAAAGAGGAATTAAAACAGGGACAGTTTTATACAGTAAAGATAGTTGACGCATTTGAGTATGATTTAGTAGGAGAGGTAATTAAATGAATATTGCTAATACTATAACATCTATCAGGATATTGTTAATACCTTTATTTATGTATTTTCTATTAGCAAGTGATATGCATTACAGCAAATTCATAGCATCAGTAATTTTTATTATTGCAGCAATAACTGATAGCTTAGATGGATATTTGGCACGTTCAAGAAAGATTGTAACAAATCTTGGTAAGTTTTTGGATCCTCTTGCAGATAAACTGTTAATAACTGCAGCATTAGTATCGTTAGTAGAATTAAATAAGTTATCTTCTTGGATAGCTATGATAATAATTGGTCGAGAATTTATTGTTACAGGTTTGAGAATGGTAGCTGCTGCAGAAGGTATTGTAATTGCTGCAAATATATGGGGTAAAATTAAAACAATATCTCAAGTTGTTGCAATAGTTACCCTTTTATTAAATAATTATCCATTTAGCTTGATTAATTTTAGATTTGATGTTTTTTCTCTTTGGATAGCTGTTATTTTGACCATTTATTCTGGCTTTGACTACATACGCAATAATTGGCATGTAATTAATTATACAAAAAAGTGAGGAAAAAGCTTATGGTTGCAGAAGTTATTTGTGTTGGAACTGAACTTTTATTAGGACAAATAGTTAATACAAATGCACAATATATTTCACAGAAATTAGCTCAATATGGAATAGACCTTTATTATCAAACTGTTGTAGGAGATAATTACGATAGACTTAAAAAAGCTATACAAATTGCATATTCAAGATCAGATATGATAATTTTTACTGGTGGCTTAGGTCCAACTTCTGATGATATAACAAAAGAGGTTGTTTCAGATTTTTTTAATATTGAACTTGTTGAAGATAAAGATACGTTAAAACATATACAAAGTTTTTTTGAAATGAGAAAAAGAGAAATGCCTGAAATAAATAAAAAACAGGCTTTAGTTCCATTAGGATCAATTATCTTAAAAAATGACTTTGGCACTGCTCCTGGAGTAATTATTGAAAAAGATGAGAAGGTTGCAATTTTGCTTCCTGGGCCACCTTATGAATTGAAACCCATGTTTGAAAATTATGTAGAAAATTATTTAAAAAAATTCTCCAATAAAAGAATATTTTCAAAAATAATTAGATTTACTGGGATTGGTGAATCATCAATTGAAGAGCAACTAAAAGACATTATATTAAACCAAACAGATCCAACAATCGCTTTATATGCAAAGCCGTATGAAGTAACTATGAGAATCTCCACTAAGAAAGATAACCAAGAAATAGCATACAAAATGCTTGATCAAATTGTTACTAAAGTAAAAGAAAGATTAGAAAAATTTATATATTCATATGATGATTTAACAATAGAACAATTAATAGTAGAGCAGCTAAGAAGGAAAGGATTAATTCTTTCGGTTGCTGAGTCATGCACAGGTGGGCTCATTGCCAATAAAATAACTGATGTTCCGGGTGCGTCAGCAGTTTTTGATAGAGGTTTTATTGTATATTCAAATCAAGCTAAGATAGATGAATTAGGAGTTCCAGAAGAATTAATTAAAGAATATGGTGCAGTAAGCTCCTTTGTTGCAGAAAAAATGGCTGAGGGTGCAATAAAAAATTCCAATGCAAACATTTCAATTAGTACAACTGGAATAGCTGGGCCAACTGGTGCAACTGATAAAAAACCTATTGGATTAGTTTATGTTGGGATATGCTATGATGGAAAAACTGAAAGCTTCGAATATAGATTTGTTGGAGATCGTAAAACTATTAAAGAGAATGCTACCTTTGCTGCTCTTGAAGTTTTAAGAAAAAAAATATTTTAGTTCGATATTGAAAAAATGAAGTAAAAAATATATAATTTAATAAAACGAATGTTCGTATGGAGGTTCTCTATGGAAAATATAGATAAGAAAAAAGCACTTGATAGGGTTGTTCTTGATATTGAAAAACAATTTGGTAAAGGTTCAATAATGAAATTAGGCGAAATAGCGAAGGATAACATTGATGTAGTATCAACAGGTGCATTGTCCTTAGATATTGCATTAGGTGTTGGAGGAGTTCCAAGAGGTCGTATTGTGGAGATTTATGGTGCTGAATCTTCAGGTAAAACAACTATTGCACTTCACATAATTGCAGAAGCACAAAAGGCAGGAGGAGAAGCAGCATTTGTTGACGCAGAACATGCTTTAGATCCTTTTTATGCAAAAAGGCTAGGTGTAGATATAAATAATCTTTTAGTTTCACAACCTGACAACGGTGAGCAAGCATTAGAAATTGTTGAAGCTTTAGTTAGAAGTAACGCAATTGATGTTATAGTTGTGGACTCTGTTGCTGCATTGGTTCCACAAGCAGAAATTGAAGGTGAAATGGGGGAAGCTCATGTTGGGCTTCAAGCAAGACTTATGTCACAGGCTCTTAGAAAGCTTGCGGGTATTACCAATAAAACAAAAACAATTGTTATTTTTATAAATCAGCTAAGAGAAAAAGTTGGTGTTATGTTCGGTAATCCAGAAACTACACCTGGTGGTCGTGCGCTTAAGTTTTATTCATCAGTTAGGTTAGAAGTAAAAAAAGGTGAACAACTGAAAGTCCAAGGTGAATCAATCGGTGCAAAGGTAAAAGTAAAAGTTGTTAAAAATAAAGTCGCACCTCCATTCAAAGAAGCAGAATTTGATTTGATATATGGCGAAGGTATTTCTAGAGAAGGGAACGTCCTTGACGTTGCTGTAAACATTGATATTGTTCAAAAGAGTGGTGCTTGGTATACATATAATGGTCAAAAGATTGGTCAAGGTAGAGAAAATGCTAAGCAATTTTTGAAAGAAAATCCTCAAGTAATGCAAGAATTAATTGAAAAGATTAAACAAAATGCTAATATTGCATTTGAAAAGATAAAAACTACAGCAACAACAGAGGATGAACTATTTGAACCTGGTGATTTAAATGAAGATAATGGATAAAATTCAAAACATAAATTTTATTAAATTATTATTAGATAATGGGCAAGAAGTCACTATTCACAAGGATATATACTTTAAAAATTATTTATTTGAAACAGAAGAATTATCGCAAGAACAATTATCTGAAATTATAAAACAAAATCAATTTTTATTAGCAAAGGATACTCTATTGTCATATATAAAAAGATACCCATTAAAATCAGAAAAACAATATATTTCATATTTGATAACAAAAGGATTCGACATAGCTACTGCTCAAAAAGCAGTAGCTTATTTTATAAACAATGGATATATTAATGAGGATATAAATATAAAAAAGGTTATAAAGAAGTATAAAGGTAAAAAATCTATAAAAGAATTAAAATATATCTTAAAGAAAAATGGATTTAAGGAAAATTTAATTAATTCTATTGACTTTTCAGAAATATCTGATCAAGGATATTTGGATAAACTTATAGAAAAAAAGGTTAAGAAAATAAAGAATAAAAATGATTATAACCAAATAAATAAATTAATTAGATATCTAATATCTAAAGGTTTTGAATATGAAAGAATTATAGAGAAAATTAAAGAATTAAAGTTATTGTAGAAAGCTTCGAAGGTTGACACACTGTGCAAAAAGTAATAAAATTTAGTTATAACCTTTAATGTGTTTAATAAAAGGAGGTGCAGACGATTAGTGGAGCTAATATTATTATAACCTCTGTGGTTTCTTTGATAGTTGCTATTATTGCCTTTTTTATAGGCTATTTATATAGAAAAAAAATAGCTGAAAAAGTAATAAAAAGTGCTGAACAAGAAGCATTTAGAATAATTGATGAGGCAAAAAAACAAGCAGAAGCTTCTAAAAAGGAAGCAACATTAAGTGCTAAAGAAGAAATTCACAGAGCAAGAAATGATTTTGAAAGAGAAGTTAGAGAAAGAAGATCTGAGCTTCAACGCTTAGAGCGAAGATTGATACAAAAGGAAGAAATGCTCGATAAAAAGACTTCTCAGGTTGAAGAAAAGGATGAACAACTTAATCAAAAACTTAAAGATATTCAAAAACTTCAAGAAGAGATTGAAGAAATCAAAAAGAAAGAAAATGAAGAACTTCAAAGGATTTCTGGTTTAACCCAGGAAGAAGCAAAACAAATAATAATTAAGAGTGTTGAACAAGAAGTAAAACATGACCTTGCTGTAATGATAAAAGAATACGAGCAGCAAGCTAAAGAAGAAGCTGATAAAAAAGCAAGAGAAATAATATCTTTATCAATCCAAAGGTATTCATCCGATTATGTAGCTGAAAATACTGTTTCTGTTGTTTCTCTTCCAAATGATGAGATGAAAGGTAGAATAATTGGAAGAGAAGGAAGAAATATTAAGGCGTTTGAAACAGTAACAGGAATTGATTTAATAATTGATGATACTCCTGAAGCTGTTATATTATCTGGCTTTGATCCAATTAGAAGAGAAATTGCAAAACTTACTCTTGAAAAGCTTATCCTAGATGGAAGAATACATCCTGCTAGAATTGAAGAAATGTATGATAAAGCAAAGAAAGAGGTTGAAACAAAGATTAGAGAAGAGGGTGAGAGGATTGTATTTGAACTTGGTATACACAATCTACACCCAGAACTTATAAAGACAATTGGAAAGCTTAGATACAGAACAAGTTATGGTCAAAATGTTCTTTCACATTCAATTGAAGTAGCTGTTATAGCAGGAATAATGGCTGCTGAACTTGGAATTGATCAATCAATTGCAAAAAGGGCCGGATTACTTCATGATATTGGTAAAGCTGTTGACCATGAGGTTGAAGGCTCACACGCATTAATAGGTTATGAGTTAGCAAAAAGATACAAAGAAACTAACATTGATGTTCTTGAGTCAATTGCTGGACATCATGGTGAAATGGAAACAAAATCTATTTATAATGTTTTAATTCAAGCTGCAGATTCTATTTCAGCAGCAAGACCGGGGGCAAGAAGAGAATCTTTAGAATCCTATATCAAACGATTACAAAAATTAGAAGAAATAGCAAATTCGTTTGAAGGTGTTGAAAAAGCTTATGCTATTCAAGCAGGAAGAGAAATAAGAATTATGGTTAAACCAGAAATTGTAAATGATGAAAGCATAGTTCTTATTGCTCGAGAAATAGTAAAGAGAATTGAAAACGAAGTAGATTATCCTGGACAAATTAAAGTTAATGTAATTAGAGAAGTTAGAACAATTGAGTATGCAAAATAATGTAAATAGGAAAAGAAAGCGTGTTTTGATTACAAAACACGCTTTTTATAAATCATGTTGGAGGTAAATATGAGATTTTTAGCAATAGGAGATGTTGTAGGAAGGCCAGGCAGAAATATAATTAAAAACTCGTTGAATAAGGTTAAAGAAAATTATCATATTGATGTTGTTATTGCAAATTGCGAAAATTCTGCTGGTGGAAACGGAATATCAAAGAAAGTAGCAGATGAACTTTTTTCTGCAGGTATAAATGTAATGACCATGGGTAATCATGTATGGGCAAATAAAGAAATTTTTGCATTTATTGAAAATGAACATAGAATTGTTAGACCAGCAAATTATCCAGAAAAAACTCCGGGTAGAGGCTATAATATTTATATAAACAATGGGAATGAATATGCTGTAATTAATCTTTGTGGTCGTGTTTTTATGGAAAATTTTGAGTGCCCATTTAAGAGAATTGACGAAATTCTTGAAAGGTTGAAAACCAAGATAATTTTAGTTGATTTTCATGCTGAAGCAACATCTGAAAAAAAAGCATTTGGATATTACCTTGATGGCAGAGTAAGCTGCGTTTTTGGGACACATACACATGTTCAAACCTCTGATGAAAGAATCTTACCTAATGGAACTGCTTATATAACAGATGTTGGCATGACAGGGCCATATGAGTCAATATTAGGAGTTGATAAAGATTTGGTTATACAAAAGTTTATAACAATGCTTCCTGTGCGTTTTGAAGTAGCAAAAGGAATGGCACAGCTCAATGGAGTTATTATAGATATTGATGAAAATAGCGGAAAAGCAACAAATATACAAAGATTAAATTTCACTTTAGAAGAATAAAAAAATCCAAGGTAATCTTAAGAAATTACCTTGGATTTTTTTCATAATTTATAAATTAACATAATAAAATTTAGTAAGACCAAAGATGAGGGGGTAATACAAATTATTACAACATATAATTCCAAAATTGATGAAATATTAACCAAGTTTCCAACTGATATAGTCACACTTATTAGAAGTAAAATAAAGGATTTATATGAAATTAACGAAATAAGAATTTTTTTAGAAAAGCCATTAATAGTTATAGCAAAAAATGAATATATATTTTATAACTGTATAATTACTAACTATTATCTTGATACTATCATGAAAAATCTTACTGAAAATTCTTTATATACTTATGAGAGAGAGTTGATAAAAGGGTATTTTAGCATAAAAGGTGGTCATAGAATTGGTGTGTCAGGTAAGTTTACTGAAACAAATAAAAAAGTTATCTCTTTTACTCAAATCAATGGGCTAAACATTAGAATTGCAAAAGACATAAGGAATATTTCTGACAAAATAATACCATTTATATTAAAAAATAACAATAGCATTAAGAATCTCTTAATTATATCACCACCAGGTTGTGGAAAAACTACTCTTTTAAGAGATTTAATTAGAAATTTAAGTAACGGTAGAAATGATTTTGGCTTTAGAGGATTTTATATTGCAGTTATAGATGAAAGGTCTGAGATTGCAGCTTTTGGTAAAGAAAATATAGGTACAGATTTAGGAATAAGAACATATATATTAGATGGTGTTTCAAAATATAATGGGATGCTTATGGCAATAAGAAGTTTATCTCCAGATATATTAGCTATGGATGAATTAGGAGAGGAAGAAGATTATATTGCAATAAATGAAGCATCAAAAATGGGAGTTAAAGTTATTGCAACAGTCCATTCAAGTGGACTAGATGAATTGCAAAAAAGGAAAACAATGAAGCAAATAATCGACTCAAAAACTTTTGAAGTAGCTGTTGTATTAAGTAAAAATAATGGCCCTGGAACTATTGAAAAAATAACTAATTTAGGTGAATAAAATGATAAAGTTAATTGGCAGTATTTTAATAATTTTTTCCTCATTTCTACTTGGCTTTTCTAAATCTTACGAATTGAAAGAAAGGTCTTATTTTATAAATAATTTAATAACATTTTTAAAGTTTGCAAAAACAGAAATTATTTCAACAAGAAATACAATTAATCAAGTTATAGAAAAATATAACAACATAAATAAACACAATTCAAAAAAAATAATTAACTTTGAAGAAAGTTTAAAATGCTCATATCTAAAATCAACAGAGAAAAATCTTATTATAAATTTTTTTAATATTGTTGCAACATCATCAATCTTAGAAATAGACCAAATAATTGATGATTATATTAGACAATTAAATGAACTATATATCGAAGCAAAACAAGAATACTACAAAAATGCAAAGCTTTTTTCAATACTTGGTGCATTGTGTGGAATTTCAATTTGTATAATTCTTTTCTAATTAAATCCCTTGAAGAGGTGCTGTGAATGAATATAGATTTAATATTTAAAATAGCTGCAGTAGGAATTATTGTTGCAGTTTTGAATCAGGTGCTTATAAAAACCGGACGTGAAGAACAAGCAATGCTAACTACATTAACAGGTTTGATAATTGTTTTAATTATTGTTGTTGATCTTATAAAAAAACTTTTTGATACAGTAAAATCTGTTTTTAATCTATTTTAATGGGTGAATATAATGGAGCTATTTAATGTTATTATAATCTGTTTAGTTTCTTTGATATTTGTAATTATTATAAAAAAAACACAACCAGAGTTTTCTTTATTAATTACAATTATAACAGGAATTGCAGTCTTTTTTATTATATATGACAAAATAGCATTTATAATTGGAGAAATTATTGAAATGAACAATAAGGTTTTTGGTTCAAGCGAATATATTGGCTCACTAATAAAAATGACTGGAATAGCTTTAATTACAGACTATGCTTCAAATATATGCAAAGACAGTGGTGAGAGTGCATTTGCATTTAAAATTGAATTAGCAGGTAAGGTTATAATATTGTTTCTATCGTTACCAATTCTTTTTTCACTAATCAATTTTATATCAAAATTTATATAAGAGGAGTCTAATATGATAAAGCAATTATTAAAGTGTTGCACAATTCTTATTATAATAGCAGCAGTTTTTATTGGACAAACCTCTTTTGCAAGTAGTAATACAAATCAAGATGAATATGATTATTATAATAAACTTAAAAAGATTTCTGAGAAGTTTTCTAACGATGATTTTTATAAAAACATTTCAGAAGGGATATTGTCAAACAAAAAACAAGATAAAGCTTTTTTAATAAAAAATATAGTGAATAATATTTTTAAAGAAATTGATTTAACTTTTTCACAAGTATTAATAATAATGATTATTTGTTTAATTTATTCAATTTTATTTAATGTCCAAAATTCTTTTAAGACAGCAGAAGTATCAAAAGCTACATTCTATGCCTTTTTATTGGTTATTGTTACAATAGTTCTTAAAAACCTTGAAGGAGTATTAAAACTTACATATTCTACTTTATCCAAATCTACAAGTTTTATTGAATCTCTAACACCAATTGTTTTAACTGTATTAGCATCATCTGGATATATAACATATGCTACAGTAATAAATCCATTAATAGCTTTTTCGGTTGTATTTTCTTCTCAGATTTTATTAAATTTAGTAACACCTATAAGCTCAATTTATCTTTTAATTAGTATTATTGCTAATATTGATGAACGAGTAAACTTAAAAAAGCTGCTTGGATTTATAAAAACTCTTATTTTATGGTGTGCTATTTTTGGACTTGCTGTATTTACTGGACTAATTTCTGTTGAAGGGTTTACTGGAGCATCTGTTGATAATTTTACAGCTAAATCAATAAAATACACTGTTGGGAATTTTGTACCTGTAGTAGGGAAAATATTATCTGATGCTGCGGATGCAATAGCTGGATCATTAAGTTTAGTTAAGAATACAACAACAGTATTTGGACTTGTGTTTTTACTTCTTATAATTGGTATTCCTCTTTTAAAGATATTAATAATCTCATTTGTTTTTAGATTAGCATCATCACTTATTGAAATTTATTCTGACAAAAAATTTGCTCAATTTATGTCCGATTATGCTGATAATTTAATGATTCTTTTTGCAGTTGTATTTGCATCAATGGCTTTATTTTTAATATCTTTCACAGCAATACTATTTACAGTTCAAATTGGGCGGTGATTTAATGAGCTTATTATCCTCAATAGAAAATGCCTTAAAAAGTATTTTTTATTTGATTGCTTTTTCAATGGTATTAGATCTTCTGACACCACAAGATTATAAGAAATATATAAATCTTTTTTTAGGCCTTTGTATTACATTAACATTATTATCACCAGTTATTGATATATCAAAAAATTTTAAAAATGATTTAACTAAGGAAATACTAAGTTTTAGTAAGAAGTTTGATAATAAAAATTCTATTGATAGCCATTCATATGCAAAAAATATTATTAATGAGCTTAAAAAAAGAATAGTAGAAGATATAAAAGTTAAGGTAAAAAACAAGTATGGAAAAGATATTGTAATAGAGGATATTGAAATAAATGAAGATATCAAATCAAATCAGTTTGGAAAAATTATAAGCATTACTATAAATCAAAAGTTTTCAAAAGAATTAGTAGAATATCTATCAACTGAGTATTTAATTGAAAGCAAAAGTATATTTTTTAAAGAGGTGAAAAAGAATGAATAAAGAATTTTTAGAAAAACTACTTGAAAGACTTATTAAAAACAAAGAAATGATAATCTTTTTAATTGCAGTAGGAATTCTTTTAATATTTCTTACAAATATTTTTTCGACACCTGTTTCAAAAAGTAACGATAAAGAAATAACTAATGACAGTGAAGAAATGAATTATGAACAAAATATAGAAAATAAACTATTGAAACTTCTAAAACAGGTAGATCCAACAGGTGATGTTTCGGTTATGATTACTTTTGAGGATAGCTATGAATACATGTTAGCAACAGAAACAAGTAAAGAAACAAGAAATGAGGAAAGCCAAGGGCAAAGAATCTTAAAAGAAGAACAAGTTGATAATAAAGTAGTTTTGCTTCAACAAAATGATGGTTCAAAACCATTTATAGTAAAAAAAGTTCATCCTAAAGTTAGAGGGGTTGCAATTGTTTCTAAAGGTGCTTCAGACAAAAATGTGTATATAGGCCTTATAAAACTTACTTCAAGAGTTCTTGGAATAACACCAAATAAAGTGGAGGTATATGTAAAATGAAATATAAAAGAATATTTATCAAAGTATATAACAAAAATCAATTAATACTTATTTTTTTAGTTATATTTCTTCTTATTAGTGGTATTTTAACTTCAAGAAACTTTAATAAAAAGGATAATGGTCCACAAGTTTTGGAGGTTTCAAATCAAAATTTAACTCTTACAAAAAATACAAGTATAGATGATTTAAAGCTTAAAAGGGAGATTGAAAGAGGTAAAGAGGTTGATTTACTTATTGAATTATTAAAAAAAGCAGATAATTCCAATAAATCATTGATAGATCAAAAAATATCTAATATAATTGATTTAAGTAATAAAGAGATGATTGCAGAAAGTTTGTTACAATCTAAAGGTTATACAAATTGTGCAGTATATAAAAATAATGATTTGGTTTTTGTTGTTGTAGATAAAAAATTATCAAAAAACGATATTATAATAATCCAAAATATTATAACAAATAATTTCAAAATAAAATTTAATCAAATTAGAATAAATAGCCTTAAAGATTGATGTGTTAAATTTAATAAATTTAGGGTATAATAACTATAAGGAAAAGAGAAGGAGGTAATAAAAATGTCAGAAAACCTATTAAATGAAAATAATGGTGGGACAGTTAAAATAGCTGATGAAGTAGTTGCTACAATTGCTGGAATTGCAGCATCTGAAGTAAAAGGCGTTGCGGGAATGGTTGGAACCATTACAGGTAACATTACAGAAGCATTTGGCAAGAAGAGTCTTACAAAAGGTGTAAAAGTTCAAATAGGGGAAAATGAAGTAGCTATTGATATCTACATAACTGTAGAATACGGAGTAATTATCCCTGAAGTATGTTCAGAAATACAAGATAAAGTTAAGAATTCAGTTGAAAGCATGACAGGTTTAAGTGTAGTTGAAGTTAATGTTCATGTTCAAGGTATAAAATTTGAGAAGGATGTAAAAACAGAAGAACAAGAGTAAACCTCTGGCTTTCCAGGGGTTTACTTTGGTTTTTAGTTTGAGGAGGTTGTATAAATGAAATTAGTAGAAAGAATTATTCTTTCATTATATACTATTTTAGTTTTAGTATTTTCTTTAGTTCTATTTTTATTACCATTTAATTTGATTGACTTTTCAATTATTGATAATATAATAACTAGGTATATAAATAATCCTGTATATTCAATTATTCCATTAGCATTTCTTGCACTTAGTATATATATTTTAACAATTGGTATAAAAAAGAGAAAAATTAGACTTGGAATAATTCATGTAAATGATAAAGGACAGCTTATTATTTCACCAAAAACATTTGAAAGTTCAGCTTATTATGTGTTAAAAAAATACTCATCTGTAAAAGATGCTATAGTTGAGACTTCTTTCAATGAAGAGGGTATCGAATTTACAATAGATGCTAGTATTATGAATGAAACAAATATCCCAGAATTAACTAATGACATTCAGAATAACTTAAAGAATTATATTGAGAATATTACTGGTGTAAAGGTAACTATGGTTAATCTTCATATTAAAGATGTTTATATACCACAACCAAATACTTTGCGTGTAAGGTAGGGATTAACCATGAATATGAACGAATTTTTGAATATAATTAAAGAAAATTTAGGTAAAATAGCTGGTGCAATTGTTGGATTGATTGTAGGTATTTTCTTTTTAACAATTGGCTTTATTAAAACTATTTTTTTATTATTATGTGTTTTTATTGGTATATTTATAGGAGGCAGATATTATAATAAGAAAAAGCTTATTGATTTTTTAGACAAGCATCTGCCATGGTAAAGGAGGATTTAATTTAAATAAAGATGAATATTAAAAGAAGAAATACAAGAGAATTATCAATGAAAATTCTATATGCATATAGATATGATAACAATAAAGATATAAAGAGCTTTATTGATATCTTTTTATCACAAAATTCTGATATTAATAAGGAATTTGACAAAGAATATTTAGAAAGGATTGCAACAGGTGTTATACAAAATCAAAATTCAATTGATAGTCTAATTGAAAAGTATTCTAAGGATTGGGAAATAAACAGAATACCTAAGGTTGAATTAGAACTTTTAAGAATTGCCATATTTGAACTATTATATGTAGCTGAAGTTCCTGTATCTGTTGCAATAGATGAAGCTGTGGACTTAGCAAATATATTTGGCGGTGAGAATGCTCCAAAGTTTGTAAATGGAATTCTTGGTTCTATTGCTGATAATGAAATAAATAGGTGATATATATGAATTTTTCTTTTTTTGAAGATACACAAGACATTTGGACTGTCAATCAACTAACTACATATATAAAAGACAAAATTGATAGGGATTATTTACTCAAAGATATTATAATAAGAGGGGAAATAGTTAAACCAACAATATCAGGGAAACACTTATATTTTGATTTGAAGGATACATCCGGAGAATCAAAAATTAAGTGTGTTTTTTTTGGATATTTATATACTGAAAACAAACTTATTTTACCTTCAAATGGATTTAAGGCTTTATTATATTGTGATGTCATGTATTATGATAAAGATAATGTAGTTGAATTGAGAGTTAAAAAAATTCAAGAAGAGGGGTTTGGAGAATTATACCTTAAATTAAAAGAGTTAAGGGAAAAGCTTGAAAAAGAAGGACTTTTTGATGATAGATTTAAAAAACCCCTTCCATCATATCCGAAAAGTATTGGTATTGTTACCTCAAAATATGGTGCTGCCGTACTTGACATAATTAATTCCATAAAAAATAGATTTAGCAATATTCATATATACATCTATAACTGTCAGGTTCAAGGTCAGAATGCACCAAAAGAGATTTGTGAAGGAATAAATTACTTCGACAATTTCAAAAAAGTTGATATTATTATTGTTGGTCGTGGGGGAGGGTCCTTCGAAGATCTTATGGCTTTTAACGATGAGCAAGTTATAAGAACTATTTTTGCAGCCAAAACACCTATAATATCTGCTGTTGGTCATGATAGAGATTATGTTTTATCTGATTACGTAGCTGATGTAAGGGCTATTACTCCAACTAACGCTGGAGAAATTGTGGTAAAAAAATTAGTAAATCTACAGAGTGATATTGAAAACCTTACAAATCAAATTAAATTCAAGTTTAACAATATGTTTCAGCATAAAAAGAAAGATTTACTACTTTTGGAAAGATTGTTAGAACAAAATAGTCCGCAAAATTCAATTTATAGAAAAATGCAATATGTTGATACGCTTACCGTACGTCTCAATGCTTTGTCAAAGAGAATGTTTTTAAGTAAAAAGGAAAGACTTAACCAGCTTGAGAAGAAACTAAATATGCATTCTCCTGTTGCAAAATTTAATGTTTATAAAAATAATTACTTTTATTTAAATAATCAATTACCTAAAAGTATGAAGAATATATTGAACAATAAGACAGAAAAAATACAAAATATTATTGATAAGCTTATTATTTTAAATCCATTGAATATATTAAGAAGAGGTTATACTGTTACTAAAAAAGATGACAAAATTGTTACAGATATTGAGAAAATTAATATAAATGATATAATAACAGTTATGTACTATAATGGTAATGCTACAACAAAGATAATAGATATAAAAAAGGAGCATTAGCAGAGATGGATAATCATAATGAGAATAATTTGTCTTTTGAAGATGCATTAAAAAAATTAGAAGAGATTGTTCAAAAGCTTGAAGATGGCAATCTTTCTTTAGAAGAGTCAATAAATATTTATGAAGAAGGCATGAAGCTTTCTCAAAAATGTAACAATATCTTAAAATCCATTGAGCATAAACTTGTACTAATTGAAAAGATAAACCAAGAGTTCACAGAAACAGATATAACTAACAATTTAGTTGGAGGACTTGGACAAGAAAATGACTAACGAATTACAAGCATATATAAAAGAAAGAAAAATACAAATTGATAAGCATTTAGATTTACTTCTTATTCCGAAATATCCACAAAAAATTTATGAATCAATAAGATACAGTATTTTTGCTGGAGGGAAGAGATTAAGACCAATTTTAATGTTTTTGAGCTTTGAACTATTTTCATCAAACATAGAAAAAATAATTGATTTTGCTGTATCAATTGAACTTATTCATACTTATTCACTAATACATGATGATCTACCTTCCATGGATAATGATAGTTACAGGAGAGGGATGCCTACCAACCACATTGTATTTGGTGAAGGATTAGCAGTTTTAGCTGGTGATGCACTATTAAACTTAGCTGCTGAGAATATACTTAAATCAATTGTAAAATTTGGTTATTCAAAAGAAATGATTGATGCTGCGTTATATATTTTTAATTGCTCAGGGATAGATGGAATGATTGGTGGTCAAGTTGTAGATATTCTAAACCAAGGTAAGCTTATTAATAAAGATGAACTTGAGCTTTTACATTTAAATAAAACCTCTAAATTAATACAGGCTTCTGTTGTTGCAGGATCATTGATTGGTGGAGCAGAAGAAAAAATTGTGAAAAAATTAGAAGAATATGCAAAGTATTTAGGTCTTGCATTCCAAATTCGTGACGATATACTTGATTATATAGGAGATGAAGAAAAGTTAGGGAAAAGTATAGGTAAAGATCAAAAAAATCAAAAAACTACTTATGTTTCAATGTATGGGCTTGAAGAATCACAAAAACTAGTTGACAAATATTCAAATATTTCAATAGATATAATTAAAACAATTGATAATAAAGGTTTACTTACTGAACTAACAAATTCACTTATTTATAGAGAACAGTAATCCATAATTTTATATTGACTTTGATTTATTATATCTTATAATTAGTATATAAACGACATTTATGCGAGTAGGTTGAACGGTTGCACAAAGCCTTTGCTTTGTGAGGAAAGTCCGAGCTCCATAGGGCAGGATGCCGGGTAATGCCCGGTGAAGGCGACTTCAAGGAAAGTGCAACAGAAAATAACCGCCACAAACAGTGGTAAGGGTGAAAAGGTGAGGTAAGAGCTCACCAGCGGTTAGGTAACTAACTGGCTGTGCAAACCCCATCCGGAGCAAGACCAAATAGGGGGACTATACAGTTGCCCGCTGTGTTCCCGGGTTGGTCGCTAAAAGTCTATGGTAACATAGACTTCAGAGAAATAACCGTTCTCGACAGAACTCGGCTTATAGACCTAGTCGCATTGATAATAACTATAAGAGGCTTTTTATGGCCTCTTTTTTTATATTAAATTTATGTTACAGCTATTGACAAAATATTAGATTCCATTTATCATGTATTATGTAAATGGAAGACATTATCATTATTTGAAGGGAGGTAGGGCAAAAATGATGAGATTAAATATAGCGTTATTTGCTAATAAATTAAATATTGATTTTAGGAACCCTACCTCAAGTAATGTTTTTTAATATTATTTGATAATAAATTTGATAAAGTAGGGTTGCATTTTGCAACCTTTTTGTTTTTTTAGACTATGAGGTAGTATTTAATAATATTTCATAGTCTTTTTTATTTTTGTTGGAGGGTTGTGATTTTATGCGAAGGTTAAAGAAATATATAAAAAATAACTGGATATTTTTTACATTAGCTTTATCTTCAACACTTTTTTCATTAATTCTTGATATGTTCAATCCTAAAATAGTTGAACAACTTATTGATAAGGTAATTGTAAAAAATAATATTGCTTTGCTTCCTAAACTTTTAATAATACTTGCTATAATAACAATTTCAAGGGCTATATTTGGATATTTTAGGGAATATTTCATGGATTTAGGAGGTTCAAAATTAGCGGCTGAACTAAGGCAAGATTTATTTACACATCTTCAAAAACTGTCATTTAGTTTTTTTGACAGTATAAATACTGGCGAGTTGATGTCAAGAATAAAAGAGGATATTGAAAATATTTGGTTTGCCTTTGGTTTTGGTATAATGCTTTTCTTTGAACAAAGTCTATATTTTATAATAGCAACCATAATATTACTTAATATTAACTGGGAGTTAACTTTTTTGGTTTTATTGATTATGCCCATCATTGGAATTATAGCATACAGACTTGAAGTTGAAACTGATAAGGTATATGGAGAAATTTCAGATCAAGGTGTTAAAATGAACACTACTGCACAAGAGGATATTGCAGGCATTAGGGTTGTAAAATCATTTGCAAGAGAAAAATATGAAATAGAGAAGTTTTTAACACAGAATCAAAAAAATTATCAACTAAACTTGAAACAAGCAAAGATACTTTCAAGATATTCTCCCTGGATTGATTTTTTGACTAATTTTGCAGTTGCTTTAACAATTACAACTGGCGGAATAATTGTAATAAAAGATAAAATGTCAATAGGAACATTGGTTGCTTTTAGTGGTTACGTATCTATGCTTGTTTGGCCAATGAGAATGAGTGGTTGGCTTATAAATATTTTATCTCAATGTAAGGCATCACTTGGTAAGATAGAAAAATTGTTTAATAAAATACCTGAAATTATTGATGATAAAGATGCAAAAGATTATGAAATAAAAGGTCATATTATATTTAAAAATGTTTCATTTAAATATAAAAATGAGTATATTCTCCATGACATTAATTTTGAAGTAAAACCAGGAAAGACCTTAGCAATTATGGGGCCAACTGGTTCTGGTAAAACAACTATAATTAATTTGATTGGAAGGTTTTATAATCCAACAATGGGAAAGATATTGATTGATAATAATGATATTACCAAAATAAAATTGACATCTTTAAGAAATTCAATATCATATATTCCTCAAGATGTATTTTTATTTTCAGATACTGTAGAAGAAAATATAAGATTTGGTGATAACTCAATATCTGAACAAGATATTATAAATTCATTGAAAATTTCACATGCATATAATTTTGTTATGAAACTTCCAGAGAAATTGAAAACAGTAATTGGTGAAAGAGGCATAGGTTTATCTGGAGGACAAAAGCAAAGGATCTCGATTGCAAGAGCATTAGCAAGAAAAAGCAAAATACTAATAATGGATGATGCTACTTCAGCACTTGATATGGAAACTGAATATAAGATACAAAAAGAGTTAAGAAAAATAGAAAATCTTACAAAAATCATAATAGCTCATAGAATTTCTGCTGTTAAAGATGCTGATGAAATTATTGTTCTTGACAAAGGAAAAATTATTGAAAGAGGAACACATGAAACACTACTTGCTAAAAAAGGATTTTATTATAATACCTATTTAGAGCAGTATGGTAAGTATTTTGAGGTTGACGAAGAGGTGATATAATGGCTGAAAATGTGGGAATAAAACAAGATGAAAAATTAGAAGAAAAGGTCAATATCGACATTATTAAAAGATTATTTAAATATGTATTACCTTTTAAAAAAGATGTTTTATTAATATTATTATTAATTGGAATTGTTATGGCTGTCGATTTAGTAAACCCATATTTTATGAAGTTAAGTATTGATAAATATATAAAAAATAAAGACCTTAATGGAATTATATTGATGGGTTGTCTTATTGTTTTTTTGAGCTTTTTATCAATGATTATTTCAAAGATAAGAATTGTATTAATGTCAAAAGTAACAAATAAAATAGTTTTAAATATAAGACAAGACTTATACTGCCATATACAAAAGCTTTCTTTTTCATTTTTTGATGAAAGACCAGTAGGAAAAATTCTTGCAAGAGTTATTGGAGATGTTAATTCTTTAAATAATCTTTTTAATAGCAGTATTACAAACCTTATTCCCGACAGTGTTACAGTAATATCTGTTGTAGTTATTATGCTTATGATGAACTATAAATTGGCACTTTTTTCATTATCAACACTACCTATTGTTGCTATCTCTCTTTTCGCAATTCAAACTATTTCAAGAAAGAGATGGCAGGATTATAGGAAAAAGAATTCTAATCTAAATGGATTTACTCATGAAAACTTTTCTGGAATTAAAGTTATTCAATACTTTACGGCAGAAAATTATACTTTTAAAAATTTTACTGATCTTTTGTATAAATTAAGAAACTCATTTATAAGAGCTGTTAGAATAAATGATATGTTTTGGCCTATGGTTGAGTTTTCTTGGGGATTTGGTTTGATTATAACATATTATTTTGGTATAAAAATGATTAAAAGTGGCGATATATCAGTTGGGCTTCTTGTTGCATTTACAACTTATATTTCAATGTTTTGGAGACCAATTATGAACCTGAGTAATTTCTATAATACCCTTATTACCAATATGGCTGGGGCTGAAAGAATATTTGAAATATTAGATATAAACCCTGATATTGTTGATGATAATAATTCAATTGATATTGATAATATTAAGGGTGAAGTAGAGTTTAGGAATGTATCATTTAGCTATGATGATAAAAAATTGGTTCTTGATAATGTAAGTTTTAAGGTTAAACCAGGTGAAAGAATAGCACTTGTTGGTCATACTGGAGCAGGCAAAACAACAATAATAAATCTATTATGTCGATTTTATGATGCAACTGAGGGAGAAGTTCTTATTGATGGTATAAATATTAAGAATATCAAACTTGAATCATTAAGAAAGCAAATTGGGGTTATGCTTCAAGACACATTTTTATTTTCGGGAACAGTAAAAGATAATATATTGTATGGAAATTTATCTGCTAATGAAGAAGATGTTATAAAATGTGCTAAAGCAGTATTTGCTCACGAATTTATAGAAAAACTTGAAAATGGTTACAATACAAATATCAATGAAAGAGGAACAAGGCTATCAACAGGGCAAAGGCAGCTTATATCATTAGCACGAACCTTAATAGCAGATCCCAAAATATTGATATTAGATGAAGCAACTGCAAGTATTGATACCTATACCGAAAGGTTATTGCAGAAAGGTATAGAGAAGCTCTTAACAGGAAGAACATCGTTTATAATAGCTCATAGATTGTCAACTATACAGAATGCAGATAAGATAATGGTTGTTGAAGATGGAAGAATTGTCGAAATGGGTAATCATAATGAACTAATGCAAAAACAAGGTGTATATTATAATATGTTTGTTTCACAATTTAAAGTATGGGATGAAGTTAATGCAAAATAAAAAGAGGCAAACGCCTCTTTTTATTTACTTAGTCTATTCCTAATTTCATTTCTAAGACTTTTTGCTCCGGGCTCATTTACTTTATTTTTTAAATACAACATTGAGAAAAATCTGAGAATTCCTGACAATAAAAATGCCATATGATAGTTAACAAAATGAAGGTTTACTTTTTCAAATAAGATAATGATATATGGGGCAATATGTTCAATAAAAAAGCCACCTAATATAACAGGAATAGCATTCCCAAAAACAGCATTAAATAAGTTAATACTTGCAACATACATTGATTTTTGGTTAGAATCAGAAAGCTTAAGAATCAAATTATTGTTTCCCATGTCCATTATTGGCCAAAGAATACCTGCTAAGATGCTTATTATAGCAATTAGATATTTATAATTATGTGCATTTGTAAAACACCACAATATAGGAACAAAACATAACAATGATGATGATAATAAAAGCATAGGTCTATTACCAATTCTATCAACAATCTTACCTACATATGGAATTGTAATAATTGTTGCCAAATTACTAATAATTTGTGTGTAAAAGATGATATTAAAATAGCTCATCTTCAGATCTTTAATCATATACATATTAAAATAAGGACCTGCTACATTCAAACCAAAATTCCAAAGGACAAAGAAAATCATAAAGTGTTTAAATGAGTTATTTTTAAGTGTAGCCTTAAACATATTTACAATGTCTAAATTTTCTTTTTGTTGTTTCATAGGTATATCATCGACAAAAATAAAAGCAAGAATATCAAATAAACCCATTATTGCAGCAAATATAAAAATTATCATAAATCCATATAAGTTATTATGAGTATCTAAAAATCTTCCAATTGCAAGGCCTGTAATCATACCAACGATAGTAAAAATAGTAGCACGCCTACCAAAAAATCTGCCTCTTATCTGTTCAGGTATTAAATCTCCCATCCATGACCAAAAAGCTACGTTAGTAAATGAACTTGAAATTGATGCAAAAGTCATTAAAAATATCAATAAAAATAATAATATATATGAACCTTTGTTAAATAATAAAGGCAAAAATGCAATGAATATCCATGGTATTCTATGGAATATACCACTTATTAAAAATATTTTTTTTCGTTTTCTATTTTTCTCTAAGAAATAAGATGCAAAAACCTGCATTACTCCACCTAATACAGGTAGAGCTAACATTAAACCATATAAAAAATCACCAAAACCGACATTTTTAGCAAGCCCTGCTATAGGAGATCCTTGTGTAACATTAAAGAATACAACACCAAAGCTAATACCTAATATTACAAAATTAAGGCTACGTAGAAGATTTTTATCTTTAGTTAAGTCACTATTTAGCTTCAATTGAAACCACAACCTTTGCTATGTAGAATAAAATTACATAGATAATTATACCTTAAAAAAAGATATAAAAAAACTGTAGGAAAATAAAATCCTACAGTTTTGGGTTAACAAAATATTTTTTAAAATTTGCACAATTATTGTTCAAGTTGTTTACCAAAGAAAGATGTGGCTGCTTGAACTAGTTTATATTCTGGATCTCCCATTCGTGCATTTGATTCTGTTGAGCACATAATAACTGCACCTATAACATTGCCTTCTGATAAAATAGGGCTTATTATTTGTGCTGTATATCTTGTTGCGTCATCAGATACTATTGGAACAGTTCTTAATTCATTTTCTGATTTTACAAATAATACAGAGTTTTCGTCCATAATTCTTTCCAATTCGGTGCTTAATGATTTATCAAAGTAATCTTTTTTTGATGCACCAGAAACAGCAATAACACCATCCCTGTCAGTAATTATTATAATATGTCCGCTTACTTGATGAAGAGTTTCTGCATATTCTTTAGCAAAAGCTCCCATTTCACCTATCGGTGAAAACTTTTTAAGAACAACTTCGCCTTCTTTATCAGTATATATTTCAAGTGGGTCGCCCTCTCTAATCTTCAGTGTTCTTCTAATTTCTTTTGGAATAACCACCCTACCTAAATCATCAATTCGTCTTACAATACCTGTTGCCTTCATATTTTCATCTCCTCATATATTTTTCTAATACTTATTTTTCTTATTTATGAATTAATTTATTCTATTTCGTCATTTTTTTTGATCAAATTTTCTAAATGTATTTTTCTAAACTCTTGATGTCTTTTTATTTTATCAATAGTTTTTTGATTTAGCTTATCTTTATTGTGTGAAAGATAACCTTCAGTATAGAGATAATTTTTTACCAGATTTCTAACTTCATCTTCTCTATCATATTCATTTAGTAAAGCTTTTTGAAGACTTGAGATTTGATCCTCACGTCTTTTTTGCTTATCAATTGCTTGCTTTATCTTATCGTCATTCATAATGCTGCCAAATTCTTCTAAATGTCTTTCTGTTCTTGTCCATTTTTGGATTATATTTTGAAGATGTTTTATTCTTCTTTTGTTTTGTTCTAATCTTTTGACCAAAACATAAATCACTCCTATTCAAAATTAGTTTATAAAATTTAAGCAAGATATTCATATATTATTTTTGTCAAATAAATTGGTTTTAATTCTTAAAAAAGATAAAAAAAAAGAATCCACCAATTGGGTGAATTCTCATTGCTTTATTCAAAGTCAACTACTTGTTGCAACTTATCTGATAATGCACAAGCTTCCATTAATTTCATAACTCGTAGTACCTGAGAGTTTTTGACTATCAATTCTGATTTACCTTCTATTGTATCAACTACATTTTTATAAAATTCAGATAAATCTGATTTTTGTATTGGTAGTGGTTCTTCAACAATACTGTTTTCATTTCTTGGAGCCATTGTTTTTGTGAGCCCTGAAGCAGCTCTTATTGGGATAGCATCTTTATCTTCCCAATTTTTAACTCTTACCACTTTACCATTTAAGCTCCAATCATATATAACAGCCGAACCATTAACGCCTAATATATACCATCTAGGTAAATTTACAAAATTACTTGTTCCAACTTCTAATAATGCAGTTTTACCACTTTCGAATGTAAGAATTACTTTAAAACCATCATCAACTTCTTCATTTGTAACATGTGTAAACTTACAAAAAACCTTTTTTATTTTTTCATCAATCATCACAAGCATTTGATCAAGGATATGTACACCCCAATCGAGAAGCATTCCTCCACCATGTTCTCTTTTTTGTCTCCAGTCACCTGGAATTCCCCTTGAACCATGAACTCTTGATTCAATTGTATATATTTCACCTAATAGATTTTTGTCATATATCTCTTTAATAGTAAGAAAATCTTCATCCCAACGCCTATTTTGATGAACTACAAAAACCTTACCAGTTTCTTTTTGGACTTTAATTACCTCTTCCAATTCAACGCTATTCATCATTGCTGGTTTTTCACAAACAACGTTTTTCCCAGCCTTTAATGCTTTAATAGAAATCTCTTTGTGAACATCATTTGGTGTTGCAACAACAACTATATCTACACGTGAATCATTTAAAACATCATCTAATGTTTCAAAAACATGTATTCCTCTTTTTTGAGCATATTCTTTTCTGCTTTCCTTGATGTCGTTAATACCTACTAAAGTTAAATTATCAAACGTTTGAACATAATCAGCATGCCAACCACCCATTCCGCCAAAGCCAACAACTGCAACTCCAAATTTTCTAGATAACAACTTAATCAGTCCTTTCATAAGTTAAATATTATTGATATCAAAGAAGCTAATATATATTTCTAAAAATATTAAAAATAGTAAAATTATCATATTTAGCTATTCGCAATTATGGTCAATTATTATTTTATTAGTTAGTCAATACTTTTTATATTCTATAAATAGGTTTTTTATTATGTTTTTGTGGTATTTTAAGATGTATATTTATTTTAAATTGAATAATGTATATTTATTTAATATAATATTATAAATTCAACTTGAATTTAGAACATAAATAGGTGGTGGCATAATGAAAAAAATCCTTATGGGTAATGAAGCTGTTGCATTATCACTTTACTTAAATGGTGTAAATGTTGTAACAGGCTATCCCGGAACACCTTCGACAGAGGTTATAGAAACTTTGAAAAATTTCAAAGATGATGATTTTTATGTTGAATGGTCAACAAATGAAAAAGTTGCATTAGAAGTTGCGGCAGGTGCAAGTATTAGTGGTGCAAGAACAGTAGTTACAATGAAGCAGGTTGGTTTAAACGTTGCCGCAGATCCACTTCTTTCATTAAGTATGATAGGAGTGGAGGGTGGAATGATTATTTATGTGGCAGATGACCCAGGACCTCATTCATCTCAAACTGAACAAGATACCCGAAACTTTGCACGATTTTGCAATTTACCCATATTTGACCCATCAAGTCCTAAAGAGGCATTTGAGCTTATTGGTACTGCCTTTGAAATTTCTGAGAAGTATAAAATTCCTGTAATTTTTAGAATGACTACAAGAGTTTGCCATTCAAATGAAGATATTGAATTTGAATTTGAACGCAAAAAAAGGAATGTAACTGGTTTCTCAAAAGATCCAAAATGGGTTATACTACCGAGCCTTTCATATAAAAAACATATAGAATTGGAAGAAAAACTTCAGTCTATGTCTTATGAATTAGGAATTTATAATAAGGTACATAATAAAGGTAAAATTGGTATTATTACTTCGGGTGTTTCATACTACTATGTACTTGAAGCTATAAAGGATTTTGATGATTTATTTTCAGTTATGAAGGTAACAATTTCTCATCCAATTGATAAGAATTTAATAATTAAATTTGCAAAAGATAAAGAATCAATAATATTTTTTGAAGAGCTTGATCCTGTAATTGAAGAAGAATGCAAGATAATTCTCTTTGAAAATAACATTTCAATAAAAACTTTTGGAAAAAGAAGTGGACATGTAAAATATGCAGGTGAATTCAATACAGATTATATAAAAGAAGTTTTGAATAGCATAATAGAATGTCAAATAAACAAAGATATTAATGATGAAATTAATAAAAACTCATTATTTTTAAGAACACCAGAGCTATGTGCTGGGTGTCCACATAGAAATTCATTTTTGGCAATAAACGAAGCAAGTAAAGGAACAAAAGTAATCTTTACTGGAGATATAGGTTGCTATACACTTGGAGCAGCAAAACCAATAAGTACAACAGATACTTGTCTTTGTATGGGTGCAAGTATTACCATGGGACAAGGAATAAAAATAGTTGAAAAAGATGCCAAGGTTTTTACTTTTATTGGAGATTCAACATTTTTTCACAGTGGAATGACTGGCATTGCAAATGCAATATATAATAATCATAATTTAGTTCTATGTATTCTTGATAATCTAACAACTGGAATGACAGGATTTCAACCACATCCTGGTACAGGTAAGAAAGTTGATGGAACATTAGCTCCAAATATTGAAATAGAAAAAGTTTTAACAGGATTGGGTATTCAAAAAATCCTCATATTAGATCCTTATGAAAATCTTGAGATATTAATTAAAAAGATAAAGGAATTTACTTCAGATGATGACATTTGTGCAATTATTTTTAGACGTGAGTGTATTAACATTACAAAAAAGGTGAGAAGCTATAAAATAAACTTAGATAAATGTATTAAATGTAGAATATGTTTATATAAAACTGGATGTCCAGCTATTTTTGAAGAGGATAATAAAATAAAAATTGATACTAATATTTGCTTTGGATGCAATCTTTGTAGCTTTTATTGCAAGCATAATGCTATTGAGGAGGCCTAACTTATGAATATTTTGATTGCAGGTGTTGGTGGACAAGGGAATATACTTCTTTCTAAGATAATAGCTCAAATTTATTTAAATAAAGGATATAATGTAAAAACAGGAGAGAATATTGGTATGAGTCAAAGAGGTGGCTCAGTTGTGAGTTTTGTAAGAGTTAATGAAGTTGGAGGACCTATTATTCCATCCAAAAATGCAGATATTTTAATTGGACTTGAGTTATACGAATCTTTACGAAATTTGAAATATCTCAAAGAAAGTGGTTATGCTTTTATAAATGAAAGACTTATAACTTCTAATCTGAACGGAAGAGTAGATAAAGTTGAAGTAATTAATACAATAAAAGAAAATACAAAGAATGTTATATTTTACAATCTTTTTGATATATTAAATCAAGTTGGTCTTTTAAAGGCAGAAAATATTGCATTGTTATCATATATAAGTAAAGAAGGCTTTCTTGATATTAAATTGGAAGAAATAATTAATACTTTAAAAGAAAATCTAAAAGAAAGTGTTTTTGGAATGAATAAAATTCTTGTTGAAAAAATCTTCAATGCAATATAAAATATTTGTAAGTTTATATTCTAAGATGAGTTTAGATGAGAGGAGAAATGAATATGAATAGTAGAGGATTAGTAGAGAGAGAGACTAACCTTGAATCGCTTTTTCTAAATCAAATTAATAATGTATTTGAAAATAGTCCATTCTATCGAAAAAAGTTTTTTGAAAAACAGATTGTCTCCCAAGATATATCATCAATTAATGATATACATAAACTACCTTTTACAACAAAAGAAGAATTAAGAGAGGCTTACCCCTTAGGGCTTAGTGCAGTCAATGAAGAACAAATAGTAAGAATTCATTCATCATCTGGAACAACTGGAACTCCTGTTATTATTCCTTATACCCAAAACGATGTTGACCATTGGAAAGAAATGATGAAACGATGTTACCAATTTGCAGGACTTTCTAGCAAAGATAGAATACAAATCACACCAGGATATGGTTTATGGACAGCAGGGATTGGATTTCAGTTAGGTGCAGAGTACCTTGGTGCAATGGTTATTCCAATGGGACCAGGGAATACTGAAAAACAAATTCAGATGATGGTTGATTTAAAATCAACAGCAATTACAGCAACATCTTCTTATGCATTATTGCTTGCCGAGGAGATAAATAAAAGAGGATTATTAGATAAAATAAATCTAAAGGTAGGTATTTTTGGTTCTGAAAGATGGGGCGATAAACAAAGAAAAAAAATAGAAGAATATCTTAATATAGAAACCTTTGATATATATGGACTTACTGAGGTTTATGGCCCTGGTATTGCTATTGATTGTAAGTACCATGAAGGACTTCACTATTTTGATGATTATTTATATTTTGAAATTATTGACCCTGAAACAGGTAAAGTATTACCTGATGGGGAATATGGTGAACTTGTTATAACAACACTTAGAAAAGAGGGAGCACCATTAATTAGATATCGCACAAGAGATATTACTCGAAAGCTTATTGGTTCATGTAAATGTGGTTCATCATATCCTCGAATTGACAGAATTATTGGAAGAACTGATGACATGGTTAAGGTTAAGGGAGTTAATATGTTTCCAGCCCAGATAGATAGCCTTTTAAAAGATATTGATGGTGTTTCATGTGAATACCAGCTTATAATAGAAAGAATAGATTCTCGAGAAAAGGTTACACTTAAAGTTGAGACAGAAACAAATACAAACAACAAGGAACTAATTAGTTCAATTCAACATCAGTTTAAAAATAGAATTGGTCTTAGTCCAGAAGTTGAGTTATTAAGAATAGGAGAACTTCCAAGAAGTGAGAAAAAAACAAAAAGGATTTTTGATTTAAGAGAAGGTTGATAAAAAATGAAGCTAAAAGCTCTTGGTAGAGGAAAGTCTTTGCTTTCCTCTATTTTGATTATTGCAATTGTATATATTTTCTGTCCAGAGATATTTTCAAATGATCCTAACACAGCAAGGTATCTTTTGAATACAATTGCTACATCACTAACAACCATTTTCGCAATTTCAATATCTGTAATTATGATAGCCGTTCAGCTTACAAGTGCAAAACTTACACATAAGATAATAGAATATTTTACAAAATTCAAGTGGAACTATATTTTACTAATGTTTTTTTTCACAACAATTATTCATACAACATTTATGCTTGCATTAGTTAACGAAGGGTTAGGTTCAAATAGGTTTGTTAGAAAAGGTATAAATTTTGACATCTTTATGTTTGTAATATGCCTTGGAGTTCTAATCTTATATATATATAATGTTTTTGAAATATTAAAACCAAATAATATACTAAAAATAATTTTAAAAGAGTTAGAAAAACTGCTTCAAAAAGATAAGATTGATGAGGCCTTAAAATATCTTGATATGATTTATGATATTTCAAAAAAGTCATCAAATAAATTGGATACGACTACATCAGTTGAAGGTCTTCGATTAATATCAAATTTATATATTGATAATAGATTCTATGACAAGAGGTATGAAAAGATTTTTGAGGATTCCATTAACCATTTACTTTCAGCAACAAGTATTTGTATAAGAGCAAAAGATGATGAGGCTTTTAAAGCAATAATTAGTAATTTACAAATAATAACAAATAAGTTAATAGAAAATAGAATGTATAAAGATATAGAAATAATAATTGATGCATACCAACATATCCTTCTTTATGATTTGATTGGTTATCATAATTTAGGGTATGTAAAGATAATAACTGATGAGATAACTAATATATATATAAAACTTTTTGATAACATTGAAAATCATGAGGTTCAACAGCTTTTTATTAAAGCTTTCAATATATTTCACACAATATCAAAAGAAATTATTGATTTAGAGCCCACAGGTCTAATTTTTATATGTGATGAGATATTAATAAACTGCTTTGGGAAACTAATTGAGATAATTATTGATAATAATAAGGCAGATTTACTTTATTGGATTATTGGTGATTATTATCATACAGTAAAAAGCTTTATTGAGAATTCAGAAATGGAGAATATAACAAAATATCTTGAATGGTTTAGAAAGATTCTAATTACTAATCAAAAGGATAATGTAAATGAATACCTTGAGATATATTTTGTGATTACTGCACTAAGTTTGTATCTAAAAAAGCAAGTAGTTTTTGTTTCTATGATAAGAAATATTGCAAGACTCTATAGTTTAAGCAAGTTATTTTTAAAGGAAATAATAGACCAAAGGAAATTTTATAGAATATTCTTTGATTTTACATCAACAACAAAATATTTTATCAATACTTACTTTATATGGAATGGTTATGCAAAGGTCAAAAATCTAAAAAATATAAAAGCTAAAAAGAATTTAAATTTCTTTGATAACTTTACCATTGATGATTTTTCGACAAAAAGGCTATTCTATGAGGGGAAGTTTAGATGTAAAAAAATAATTAAAACTTATAAAAAATTTTGAAAATTTGAGAATATAGGCCTTCTTACATGGAAAAATAAAAAATAAGGGTTAATTTCATGTAAGGAGGCTTTTTAATGATTCTTGTTATGTTTTTACGAACACTGATATTATACTTTGTTGTTGTTCTTGTTATGAGGTTGATGGGAAAAAGGCAGATGGGTGAGCTTCAACCGTTTGAACTTGTTATCACAATTATGATTTCTGAGCTTGCTTCAGTTCCAATGCAAAATACTGGTGTTCCATTAATTAATGGAATTATTCCAATTTTAACATTATTATTTGCACAAGCAATAATTACTTACAGCTCTTTAAAATCAAATCTTGTTAAAAAAATGGTATGCGGAAGCCCGACAATTTTGATTGAAAAAGGAAGAATATTAGAGCAGGAATTAAGAAAAACCATGTATGGTATTAATGATTTATTAGAACAACTTAGAATAAAAGGATATTTTAATATACATGATATTGAATATGCTATATTAGAAACAGATGGGGATGTAAGTGTTATTCCAAAATCTCAGAAAAGGCCTGTTGTTCCATCAGATATGAATATACCTACAAAATATGAAGGATTACCTATAAATATAATAATTGATGGTAAGATAAATAAAGATGCTCTCACAAGAGAAAATATAGAAATAGAGTGGATAAAAAAAGAGCTTTCTAAAAGAGGTATTGATGATATTAAAAAAGTATTTTTTGCAAGTATTGATTCAGAAGGTAATCTATTTGTTCAAAAAAAGATTAGGTAGGTGTTTAATTTGAGGTTTTGGATTGTTGTGATAGTATTTATCATAATTATTTCATTATTCACATATTTTTCTAATATAATGATTTTACCAACAATAGAGAAAATGAATAACTATATAGATAAAATAATTGCAGATGTTGAAAATGACAGATTTGAAAATGCAAAAGTTGAATGCAAAGAGATGATAAAATATTGGAATACAAGAAAAAAAGTGTGGGCTACACTTATTGATCATCAGGAGATTGATAATATTGAAAGTAACTTAACAAGAATATTAAAAATAACAACATATAAAGATAAAAGTGATATCATAGGTGAAGCAAGTCAGTTGAAATTTTATGTAATCCATATAAAAGAAAGAATAATACTATCTTTTGAAAATATATTTTAAAAAAAATTTAATATAAAAGCTTATTTTGGTGGTATATAATATATAAGAAATAATTTATTTGAATGGAGGGAGTGCCATGAAAAGATATATAGTAATATTAGGCTACTCCTTTGAGGAATATGATATAGAAAATGGTAATGCTGGTTATAGTTTTTTCTTTATTGATGATTTAAAGGAATTGGAGAAGAATAAATATGCCCAAATTGATTATTTAGGCTATAATGACTTTTCAAAGAGCTTCAGGGACTTTGCTTATGGAGAAAAATTAGATGATTTTGAGATAGACAATATTTTAAATGCTTGTTATGATATAAGCAAGATAATATATCCATCTGATAAATTCTTTAGTGTAATTACTTACAATGTGTCTGATCAATTTACTGAACTTTTATATGAAACAAAATCAAATGAGTTTAAGATAATTTTTGACAGAAGAACAAATACAACAGAAATCAGAGGAGAAGGATGCCTAAGAGATTTAGTAATAGTGAAAGATTATGACATTGTTGATGCTGTTGACGAGTTTATATTTGAATATAGAAAAGAAAATGTCAAGCAGTTTATGATGAGTCTGAAGAAAATGTATAAAGATAAATATGGTGAAGAGCTAAAAATGAATGTGGTTGGGAATAAGCTATTGATATCCATGGGCAAAGATACCTTCGAGTTTGACGATTCTAAGCTTGACGTTGTTTACAACTTCATAATGAGTAGAAAATAAAGGCTGTTAAGCTTTCGCTTAACAGCCTTTTTCTGTAATCATACTTATAAAATATTCATGCCAAATTGTTTCATCAGTTAGCTCTGGATGAAATGTAGCAGCTAATATATTACCTTGCTGAATAGCAATTGGAGTATCAAGCCTTGCCAAAACCTCAACATTTTCTGATACCTCAATTATTTTTGGAGCTCTAATAAAAACTGCCTTTGTATAAATATTGAGTTTTTCAAAATAAATATTATCCATAAAACTATCAATTTGGCTTCCATAAGCATTTCTCTCTATTGTTATGTCTAAAACTGGCATATATATTTCAGATTGATTTTTAATTCTTTTACTTAATACAATTACACCAGCACATGTCCCAAAAACAGGCAATCCAGAATTAATCTTATTTAATAAAACTTCTTTAAAATTATCCCTTTTCAAAAATAATCCTATTGTAGTGCTTTCACCGCCGGGCAATATTAATCCATCAAGGCTATCCAATTGATTTATATATTTAACTAAGATAGCATTGTGACCAAGCTTTTTTATCTTTTCAATGTGTTCAATAACACCACCCTGAAATCCAAGCACACCAATATTTAGCAAACCTTTATATCCCCCTTAAAGATAGTTTGTCTTTTTCTTGCATATCTCTAATTTCTATACCTTCCATTTCTTCTCCTAAATCATGTGAAATCTCAGCCAATACCTTTGGATCATTATAATAGGTTGTAGCTAATACTATTGCTTTAGCTCTTTTTTCTGGGTTTTTTGATTTGAATATTCCTGAGCCAACAAATACTCCATCACATCCTAATTGCATCATAAGTGCTGCATCAGCAGGGGTAGCTATACCACCAGCAGCAAAGTTTACAACAGGTAGTCTTTTTAGTTCTGCAGTTTGTTTTAAAAGCTGATATGAAACACCTAAATCCTTTGAATATCTATATAATTCATTTTCATTTAAAGAAGATGCAATTGCAATCTGTCTATTTATAAGCCTTATATGCCTAACTGCTTCAACAACATTTCCAGTGCCTGCCTCACCTTTTGTTCTAATCATTGAAGCACCTTCTTGTATTCTTCTTAGAGCTTCGCCTAAATCCCTTGCACCACAAACAAAAGGAACCTTGAACTTTGTTTTATCAATGTGGTTTTCTTCATCAGCAGGGGTTAAGACCTCACTCTCATCAATATAGTCAATTCCAAGGGATTCTAAGATCTGTGCCTCAACAAAATGCCCAATTCTAACCTTTGCCATAACAGGAATAGACACAGCACTCTTTATTTCTTTAATAATCTTGGGGTCAGCCATTCTTGCAACTTTACCTTCTTTTCTAAGATCAGCAGGAACCTTTTGAAGTGCCATAACAGCAACAGCACCAGCTTTTTCGGCAATCTCTGCCTGCTCTGGGGTAGTCACATCCATAATAACCCCACCTTTTAGCATTTGAGCCAAGTTTTTATTTAATTGATATTGTTCTTGATTTAAACTCATTAAAATTACCTCCTAAAATATCATTTATATTATTATGCGATTTTTTATAAGGGATAAAAAGAGGGGAAAGCTAAAGTGTATCGATACAGAAAGTAATCGTTAACAATATTAATTTGATTATCACACAAAATAAAAAGTTATTATAAGCTCAAAAAAGTCTTTTATATGGTAAATATTATGGTATAATACATTATGTTGATATTATAATAAGAAAATAGCAGGAGGCCCAAAATGAAGACGCTTTTACAAGCATGTATTCCGAGAGAAAGTGTTTTTGATTGTTCTCAGCGGGAGGATGTTATTGATTTAACTGATTTAATAAATAATAGAATAAATCCTAAGGAATTTTTCGAAGAAACTTATATAACACAAGGTATGAGACTTTTATTTGATGCAGCATTTAAAAGATTTCATAGGCAAGGACAAACTGGAATTATTAAGCTTACTCAAACTATGGGTGGCGGTAAAACTCATAATATGGTTGCATTAGGTCTTCTTGCAAAATACCCTGAACTAAGAGCAAAGATTTTAGGTGACAAATTCAAAGATAGCCATTTAGGTAAAATAAATGTTGTAGCATTTACTGGACGAGAAAGTGATGTTCCTTATGGCATTTGGGGTGCTATTGCAGATCAACTTGGCAAAAAAGAAATGTTTAAAGATTATTATGCACCTCTACAAGCACCAGGTCAAACAGCATGGATAAATTTATTAAGAGGAGAGCCCTTGTTAATTTTATTAGATGAATTACCACCATATCTTGAAAATGCTAAATCAAAATTAATAGGAGATACTAATTTAGCAGTAATAACAACAACTGCTTTAGCAAATCTATTTAATGCTCTTGCAAAAGATGAACTTTCAAATGTTTGTTTGGTAATATCTGATTTAAAAGCTACATATGAAAGTGGAAGTGAGCTTTTAAGATCATCTTTCAAAGAACTTGAAGCAGAGATAAACAGGTTTTCTTTAGACATCGAACCAGTTCAAAGCACTTCTGATGAAATATATCATATTTTAAAAAAGAGATTATTTTCTGTACTTCCTGACAATGAAGATATAAATGAAATTGCTATTGCATATAAGAATGCAGTTAATGAAGCAAAACAAATGGGTTTAACAAATATTTCACCTGAACAAATTTATATAGGTGTAAAAGATTCATACCCATTTCATCCAATACTTAAGGATTTATATGCAAGATTTAAAGAGAATACAAACTTTCAACAAACCAGAGGACTTATTAGATTAATGAGAATTATAGTAAGTCAGCTTTATAAAGGTGAAAATCCATTAGCAGCAAATAAATATTTAATAAATGTTTATGATTTTGATTTAAATGATCAAGAAATGTATTCAGCAATTAGTAATATAAAACAATCATTAACTAATGCGATCTCTCATGATATAGCTTCTAATGGTAAGGCAATAGCTGAAGTGATTGATAAACAGCTTGGAGAAACATATATGAGCCAGATTAGCAAATTAATACTTATGTCCTCTCTTTCTGAGGTTCCTAATGCTGTTTTGGGGTTACATCTACAAGAAATTATTGCATACCTATGTGAGCCTAATAAGGATATGTCAGGTGTCAAAAAAGCATTAGAAGACTTTCAGATGCAAGCATGGTATTTACATAAAGATAAAGAAGGAAGACTTTATTTCCAAAATGTGAAAAACATCATTGCTGAGATGAACTCTTTAATAGATTCTTATGATAATGAAAGTGCCAAAAAAGAATTAAAAAGTTTTCTATTAGATAAATTTACCCCCAAATTAAATGATTGTTATCAAAATGTTTTGGTTTTTCCGGCTATTGATGAAATAAATCTTTCAAAGGATAAAGTAACCCTAATTATAACAGAACCATATATGTTAGGTGATAGCTTAAACCCAGAGCTTATTAATTTTTATGAACAGATTAATTATAAAAACAGAGTTATGTTTTTAACAGGTCAAAGATCTACAATGGAGAGATTATATCAAAAAACAAAAGAATTAAAAGCTATATCTACAATAGTTGCTCGAATGAAAAATGAATTTACACCCGAAACAGATCCACAGTTTAAAGTTGCAAGTGAAAAAATGGAGAAAATACAATTTGAGCTAAAACAAATAATAAGAGAAACATTCCAACATCTTTATTATCCAACAGCTCAAGGGTTACAATCAGCAGATTTTACCATGGAATTTAAAGGTAATGAATATAACCCTGAGCAGCAAATAAGAGATGTCCTTTTAAGAAAATTGAAATTTACAACAGATATTTCTGACGAAAGTTTTAGAAAAAAATGTGAAGCCAGATTATTTACACAAAAAGAGATGCGTTGGGTAGATATTGAAGAAAAATCTGCTACAAATCCTTCATGGCAGTGGCATCACCCACAGGCTCTTACTGAACTAAAAAATGATATGCTCAGAAAAGGCATTTGGAGAGAAAATGGTGGCTATATCGAAAAAGGCCCATTCCCAAAAGAAAAGACAAGCGTTTTAATTCAAGAACTTAGGAGAGATGCTGATACTGATGAAGTTGTTTTAAAAATTGTTCCACAATATGGCGATAAAGTTTATTACGACTATGGAAACAATGTGTCTGAAAATTCAAATATTGTAGAAAATTTAAATGAATTTAGAACAAATGCTTTAAAATTAGCTTTTTTATGTATTGATTCAACTGGTGAACACCAAACAGGCGATCCTGTTATATGGAAAAATAAGTTAGAAGTAAAATATAGAACACCGTATTTAAAAGATAATAAAAAAGTTATTGAAATTAAATCAAATCCAAATGCAAAGATAAAATATACATTTGACGGTTCAAATCCAAAAGATTATGGGATTGAATGTAACGGACAAATAGAAGTTCCAGATGATAAGTCGCTTGTATTAGTAGTTGCAGAAGCAGAAGGAGAATTTTCAGAAGTTGTTTCAATAAAAGTTGATATTGATGAAAATATTATCATTGATAAACAAAAACCTATTAAGGTAACACGAAAAATTAAAACTAATGACACAAAAGAAACATACGAGGAGATGAATTTACTTAAAAAGCATAATGCAAAAATATCTGATGTTACAATAGCACTCTTTAAAACAGGCGACGATAATGGTTGGCTTGAGATTATGATAGGTAATTCTGTCCCTGTTGATATTGATAAACTTGAATCTATTATTGAACAAATAAGGTCAAATATTATGTCAGAAAGTAAAGTAAATATCAATTTTGAATATAGTATTTCTAAATTTAATACAGGTCAAGATTTTCTTGATTATTTGGCAGATAAGAAAAAAACAATTAATGATTTTCGACAAGAGGAGTTAGTGCAATAATGGACAAAAACACAATAGGCTTTGGATTTAATCCAAAAGAATCGGAACATCATTTTCTTGTTATCATTCCAAAAAGTCAAAATAGTAATATGATTATTTATGAAAGATTTGTTTGGCAATATGATAAAGAACAACAAGTAATAGACAATACAGTTGATAAAGCAAAGGTTGAACTATCAAAAGCTAAATGGAAATTAATCGAAAATACACTTAAGAATGAATTTAATAAAAGACTTAAAGAACAAAAATTACCTGTTGCTAAGTGGCAGATTGGACAGAATATTGTTCATAGATTGTTTGGTAAAGAAATGGTATTATTAGCATGGGCTATAGAAGACTGTGAAATATCTTTAATTCCAATTGCAATAAAAAATTGGTTAGGTTTATCACCAGAAGAAAGATGGTGGCTTTTTACTATGACTAACGCAGCAACAGGGAACTTAAACGACAAAAGAGGGTGGAGAAAAGCAATAAAATATGCACTGACAGAAAATCCAATTGAAGAATCAATTAAGCAATTAAGTATCTTTGAAATAAACTCAAATAGAGATTTACTAAAATAGAGGGTGACATTATGAAAAGTTTTATAGAAGTTCAATTTCCTATATCTAAAATATCAAAAGAGAGTTATAAAGAGCGAATGGCAGGAAGTGGCCAAACATTAACTGGCCTTGGGAAATGGTGGGGTAGAAAGCCTCTTATATTGGTTAGAGCAGCATTATTAGGGCTTATTATGCCATCATCTGAAGACCCAAAAAAAGATATGGAGATATTTTTAAAGATTTTAACAATGGATGATGATGGCTTGCTAAAAAGAAAGGATAAGCCCATTCCTGCTGATGTCATGTATAGACATTCAACAGATAGAGAAAAGAAAATATATTTTATTGAAGAAAACGGAAAAATAAAACTTAAAAAAGATATTTCTATTACGGAAAAGCAGCAGCTTCAATTAACTGTATTTAAAAGGTTATCATATGATGAAAAAATAAAATATTGCAAAAGACCTGAAGAAATAGAGAATACAGAAAAGAATGAATGGAATATTATAAATAATCACTTAGGAACAAATGCATATAGCCTTCAGGAACTTATGAGACAATTAGGTGAAAAAAGATTTGGTAAAGTTCCAACGGTAGGTGATTGTTTTGCAGGTGGAGGTAGTATTCCTTTTGAAGCTGCAAGAATGGGATTTGATGTTTTTGCATCAGACCTAAACCCTGTTGCTATGCTACTTACATGGGCATCTTTAAATATATTAGGTAGTAGTAAAGAAGAGATAGAATCTCTTAAGAGATTTCAAGAAAATGTATATAACAAAGCAGACAAAATCATAACTGAATGGGGTATTGAACATAATGAAATGGGACATAGAGCAAATGCATATTTATATTGCAATGAAACAATCTGCCCAGAATGTGGATACAAAGTTCCCCTTGCACCATCATGGATAATTGGGAAAAATACAAAAACAATTGCTATATTAAAAGAAAATGAGAATAAAGGATATGATATTGAGATAAAATCAGGTGTAACAAGTGATGAGATGAAAAAAGCAGAAAAAGGGACAATAATAAATAGCAAACTTGTATGTCCTCATTGTAAAATAGAAACACCAATTGCAGCTATAAGAAAGGATAGAAGGCTTGATGATGGCACAACTCAATATGGACTAAGAAAGTGGGAGAAAAACGAATTTATTCCAAGAGAAAATGATATTTTTCAAGAAAGGCTATATTGTATAAGATATCAAGATGATAATGGTCATAGATATTACATAGCACCTACTCAAAAGGACTTAGAAAGAGAAGAAAAGGTGATAAAGCTATTAAGTGAAAGGTTTGAAGATTGGCAGTCAAAAGGGTATATTCCAAGTAGTGCAATTGAAGAAGGTGAAAAAACTAATGAACTTATTAGAACAAGAGGCTGGACATATTGGCACCAGTTATTTAATCCAAGGCAGCTTCTTTTGCATGGGCTTTTGATGGAGCTAATTGACAATGAGGCAAAAACTAATAATGAAAAAATATTAGGACTAATTGGAATAGGTAGATGTACTGATTGGAATTCTAAATTATGCAGGTGGGATCCAACAAAATCTGGAGGGGTAGGTCATACAGCACAAACATATTATAATCAAGCATTAAATACTTTGTATAATTATGGAACTAGAGGGTTAAAATCAATTATTGATACATGGCTTATTGAGTTAATTCAAATAATAAATAATAGTAATAGAAATATCTGCTTAAGACTAGGTGATGCTTATAAAGTATCTTACTATTGTGATATTTGGCTCACTGATCCACCTTATGCTGATGCTGTGAATTACCATGAGTTATCTGAGTTCTTCTTGGCATGGGATAAAAAGATGTTAAAAGACATATTTCCAGATTGGTATACAGATAGTAAAAGGGCACTTGCAGTTAAGGGAACTGGTGAAGATTTTAACCAAACTATGATTGATATCTATAAAAACATAACCCAACATATGACTGATGATGGTATGCAAATTGTAATGTTCACACACCAAGATGTCAAGGTTTGGTCAAACCTTGCATTGATTTTATGGGCATCAGGGTTAAGGATAACTGCTGCATGGAATATAGCAACAGAAACAGATTCAGGAGGCTTAAAAGATGGTAATTATGTAAAAGGGACTGTTTTGTTGGTATTAAGGAAACAAACATCAGAAGAAACAGCTTTTTTAGATGAACTTTTACCGCAAATTGAAATAGAGGTAAAAAAACAGATTGATGTAATGAATATGTTGGATAACAAAGAAGAGCCAAATTACCATGACCCAGACTACATATTAGCTTCTTATGCAGCAGCTTTAAAAGTATTAACAAACTACAAAAAAATAGAAGATATTGATATTGGATATGAACTAAAAAAGATAAATCAACCTGGGTATAACTCACCAATAATCAAAATTATTGAAGAAGCAAAAAATATAGCAATAAATTACTTAGTTCCAAATGGCTTTGATAATAAAATATGGCGTTCTTTAAAACCTGATGAAAGATTTTATTTAAAGGGAATTGATTTAGAAAAAGACAAGGTTTATCAGTTGTCTTCTTATCAAGAGATTGCAAAAGGCTATGGTGTTTATAACTATAAAGATATATTAGCAAGCACAAAAGCTAATGCCGTTCGTGTAAAAACAGCGTTAGAACTTGGTATGAAAGGAATAGGTAGCAATGACGCTTTTCATAAGTCTTTATTGAGAAATATATTGGTAGCTTTATACCTAACAGTCAGAGATGAAAACACATTATCAGGCTTTAATTGGCTCAAGAATGAAACTGATTTTTGGAATAAAAGAAACATTATTTTGGAGATTCTTAATTATTTATCTACTTTAGATTCTTTTGAAAATATGAAACAATGGGAAAAAGAAGCGTATTTCGCAAAATTATTGAAAGTATATATTGAAAATTATGGTGTTTAATTGAGGTGAACAAATGATTTATAGATATTCCTCAAGAAAACAAAGAATTGATGAGATTTTTTTAAACGAAAAATTAAAAGATGCTTTATCATATGATAGAATAGCTGGTTACTTTTGCTCATCTATTATAGAAGTTGCAGGTGAATCAATTGAAAGCATCAAAGGTAATATTAGGGTAGTATGCAATTCAGAAATGAATGTTAATGATGTAAAGACAGCAAAATTAGCATTAAATGCTATGAGAAGAGAATGGTGTGGCTTTGAACCCGAAAAAAAGTTTAGTGGTGCAGAGAAAAGACTAAATAAATTATATGAATTGATAAAAAGCAATAAATTACAAATAAAGATAATTCCAAATGAAATATTTGGCTTAATTCATGGTAAAGCAGGAGTAATTACATTAAAAGATGGTAAAAAAACTTCGTTTTTAGGTAGCACAAATGAAACACTCTCGGGTTGGAAGCTAAATTATGAACTTCTTTGGGAAGATGATTCTGAAGAAGCAATTAATTGGGTACAAGAGGAATTTAACTATTTTTGGAACAGCCCTTATGCTGTTCCAATTTCTGAATTTATTATAAACGATATAAAAAGGATATCTGAAAGAAAGGTAATATATTCAATTGATGAGTGGAAAAGTGAATCTAATCCTGCATCAACTATTGTTGAATCACCAGTTTATAGAAAAGAATTTGGTCTTTGGGAACATCAAAAGTATTTTATCAATCTTGCATTTGAGGAACATAAAAAACCATATGGAGCAAGATTTATACTTGCTGATCAAGTAGGACTTGGTAAAACCATTCAGTTAGCAGCCTCTGCACTTCTTATGGCATTGTATGGTGAAAAGCCAATACTAATAATAGTTCCTAAAACTTTAATCTGGCAGTGGCAAGACGAAATATATACACTATTAGATATTCCTTCAGCAGTATGGACAGGTAGAGAGTGGATTGATGAAAATGGAATAAAATATCCTGCAAATGGAGATGCGACCATAAAAAAATGTCCAAGAAGAATAGGTATCATATCACAAGGCTTAATAACAGCAAATTCACAATGCATAGATCATTTATTATCCCTTGAATATGAATGTGTAATTGTTGATGAGGCACATAGATCACGTCGAAAAAAATATAATCAATCAGATGTTAAATTAACAATAAGCAATCAGAATAACCTTATGAGATTTTTAATGGAGATTTCAAAAAAGACAAAAAGTATGTTATTAGCTACTGCAACACCAGTTCAGCTATATCCAATTGAAGCATGGGATTTACTTGAAATATTATCGCAAAAAGATGATAGTGTTTTAGGAAGTCAGTTTAGCATGTGGAGAAGATTTCCCGAAAGAGCAGTTAATTTAGTCATGGGAAAAGAAGAGCTATCCAAAGATGATAATGAATATATAGAGTGGTTGCGTAATCCTTTTCCACCTGCTAATGAAGATATGTTTACCTTTGGAACTATAAGAAAAAGATTAGAAATGAATGATAATGAATTTGTGATTAAATATGAAAAAATTGAAGAATTAAGAAAATCTCCACCTGATTATAGAAGATTTGAAAGAATCATAGATAATGATTATATAAAAAATAATAATCCATTTATAAGACACATTGTACGAAGGACAAGAGAATATCTTGAAAACACAATAAATCCAGAAACAGGCGAATATTATTTAAAAAAGGTCGAAACTAAACTGTTTGGCGAAAGTGATGAAGAGGCACTTATTTTACCACTATATTTAAAAAAGGCATATGAATATGCTGAAGAGTTTAGTTCATTACTTCAGAAAAGAGTAAAAGGTGGAGGCTTTTTAAAAACATTACTACTAAAAAGAGTTGGTAGCACAATTATTGCAGGTAGAAACACTGCTGAAAAGATGTTAAATAATTGGGGTAGTATTGATTACTATTATAATTATGAAGAAGATGAAATTGATGAAGAAAAACATGAAGAAAAATATTCAGAAATTAAGGATTTAACTTATGAAGAAAGGCAGTGTTTAATTAATTTTATAAATATGCTTGATTCAAATAAAGAAAAAGATCCTAAATACTTACTTACATTGAAACTGTTAACTAAAGATAAATGGATGGAAAGAGGCTGCATTATTTTTAGTCAATATTATGACTCAGCTTATTTTATAGCAGAAAATCTTTCAAAAGATATAAAAGATGAAAAGATAGGAATATATGCTGGAGGAGATAAATCAGGTGTAATAATTAATGGGGTTTTTGAAAGAAAAACTAAAGAAGAGATTAAAAAGCTTGTTAAAAATTACGAAATAAAAATTCTTGTTGGAACAGATGCAGCAAGTGAGGGATTAAATTTACAAACTTTAGGTTCATTGATAAATCTTGACCTACCTTGGAATCCCACAAGGCTTGAACAAAGAAAAGGAAGAATTCAAAGAATAGGACAAGTATATGATGAGGTTTTTATATATAACATGAGGTATAAAGATTCTGTTGAAGATAGAGTTCATCATCTTTTATCAGAAAGACTTGAAAGTTTTTATAATATGTTTGGACAGATACCAGATATTTTAGAAGATATTTGGGTTGATGTTGCCCTAAATGAGATTGAAGAAGCAAAAAGAAAGATAGATGAAGTTCCAAAACAGCACCCATTCCAATTAAGATATGAAAACTCAAGATATATAGGCAAAATAAACTGGGAAACCTGTTCTGATGTCTTAGATAATTATGAAAAGAGGAAGGTACTCTTAAACGGGTGGAAGTAAATCCTAATTTTATAAAATGGTGGTGAATTATTTATGATTAATCAATATTATATTAAAAGATTAAGCGAGATAATTGATTATTATGAGAAAAAGCCATCAAAGAAAATAATTTTTTTCAAAGGTTTTCCAGGTAGCTTTTATAAAGAATTATACAAGATAAAACCAATAGTTTTGTTTGATAAAAAATATATAAATAAATATGGATATATAGATATAGAGAAGTTGGAGAAAAATAAAAATAAATATTTAGCAAAATTATTTAATTTCGATAAAGAAATAGCATGGGGTTTTTATGAAGAATTAATTATGATTGCCAAGTTAATTAATAATATAAAAGTAAATTTTAATTGGGAAATTTATATTGTAAATAATAATTTGTTTTCCAACTATTATCCTATTGATATTGAAAAACAGAAATTGGATGAATATTATGATTATTGCAATAATGATAAAGAAAATGAAGAGGACAACATTTTCTCTTTATATTATGCAGATATTAAAAAGCTTTATGATGATATATATGGCATAACATATATAAATATTGATGACGAAAATAAATATGAAGAAATTAAATTCTTTGAAAATATTGAAATAGAAACATATGATAAATGTGATTTTAACCTTAAAATTTCATTAAATAGTAAACAATATGATATGTTATTAACAGATGTTCAAAAGGGCAAAGAAATTAATAATGTAAATCTACAAATAGATAGTAAAAATGATATTGAAAAATTAAAACCGTTAGTTAGATTATTTAAAGAGTCAAATATAAATTTTAAAATTACATATAATGAGCGATTTATAAAGGATAATATAGATAACGAGATATATTTAAATATATTTAAAAGATATTGGGGAATGGATAAAGAGTTTAGAAAATTAAAAATCTATAAAAATCCAGATGAAAATAAAGAAGTTATTGAAATGTCTCAAGGTCAAATAATTGAATTTATTTCACAACAAGCTCAAAATGCATTAAATAACACTGAATACAATGATATCTTTATAACAGCACCAACTGGTGCAGGAAAATCGCTGTTATTCCAGATACCAGCTATTTATTTGGCTGAGTATTTAGATGCCATAACAATTGTAGTAACACCTTTAATAGCATTGATGAGAGATCAAGTTTCTAAATTAAAGTTTGAACGAGGTATTGAATATGTTGCTTGTATTAATTCAGAAATTAATTATGAAGAAAAACAAAAAATAATAAATGATATTAGAGAGGGGAAAATATCAATTATTTATTTATCACCTGAAATGCTTTTAGCTAATAGTATAAATAATATTATTGGTAGCAGAAAAATAGGTTTATTTGTAATTGATGAAGCACATTTAGTAACAACTTGGGGTAGAGATTTTAGAGCGGATTATTGGTTTTTGGGCGATTATTTAGAAAAATTAAGAAGAAGTAATTTTAAATTTCCTATATTATGTTTAACAGCTACTGCTGTATATAATGGTCCAGAAGATATGGTTAATGAAACAATCAAAAATTTAAATTTATATAAAACAAAAATATTTTTAGGTAGTGTAAGAAGAGAAAATATTGAATTTTGCATAAATAAGTGGGATAATCAAACACTTCGGGAAAATAAAGAAAGGATAGATGATTTTAAATTAAAATGCACAATAGATAAAATAAAATTCCTTATTGATAACAATAAAAAAGGAATTATATACTGTCCTTATGTAAGTCAGGTTGATGATATTTATAATTCTTTAGATGACAAATATAAAAAATATGTTGGTAGATATTATGGTTCAATGGATAAACATGATAAATTAAAAGCAGAAGAAGATTTTAAATATGGTAACTTTAAGGTTATTATTTGTACAAAGGCATTTGGAATGGGTATAGATATTCAAGAGATTGAATATATATATCATTATGCACCAACGGGTAATTTATCAGATTATGTTCAGGAAATTGGCAGAGCTGCTCGAGATAAAAAAATAAAAGGAATTGCATGTATTGATTTTACAGATAAAGATATGAAATATGTTAGAGTATTATATGGCCTTTCAGGTTTAAAACAATATCAAATAAAAGAAGTAATGAGCAAATTATATGAAATATATAAAACAAAAAAACGAAATAAATTTCTTATATCAGCTGATAATTTTTCATATTTATTTGACTATACTGATATCGAAAATAAAGTAAAAAGTGCCCTTTTATTAATATCTAAAGATTTACACGAAACTTTTGCTTTTCCAGTTATAAATATTAGACCAAAAAGTATGTTTACCAAGAATTTTGTATGTGTACCATATGAAATAGAAGAAAAATTTATAAGAGATTATGGTGTTTATACAAAACGAATTAAAGACTACGAAAGCAGAATAATACCTTCAAATAATAACTTGGATGGTGATATAATAGAATTTAATGTTGGAAATATATATGAAGTAGATATGGCAGCATTATGGGAAAACCATTTTAATCATTTAACATTTGCACAATTCAAATGGAAATTTTATGAAGGTGATTTATTTAACTATGGTCAAAAATTATATCCTCGATTTAATTTAAAGATTCATTATAATAAAAGATACGATGAAATAAAAACTGATATTATTAACTATATAGAAAAATTAATTGATATTTTTTATTATTTTAAGTTAAGAGGTAGTGTTTTTAACAGAGATGAATTTAGAAAAAAATGTATTGAAAAGTTGCCTTGGATTTTTAGAAATTTAGAACTTACAAATATTCTACTTGATCTTTTTGTAGCAGAAACATCTCAAAATATAGCTTTTAATCAAAATATTGATAGGTTGAAGTTTATACAGGAACGGAGAAATTTATCAAAAGATGAAAAAGAGTATAGAATTATGAATTCTAATTTTGCAACGCTAAAAAATTATATCAATAAGGAAATTTTATCAGCTAAACCTAATCAAACTGATAATGTTTATTCAACATACTTGGCTCTACATAATTATGGAATAAGAAATCATACATTATTATTAGCTATGTTATTAGAGATATTTAATTTAGCAAGTTATGAAATTATTGGTGGGAAAAATACAGAGATATTTATTAGGATTAATGACCCTAATAAGTTAGCAAGATTAATTCGGCAAAATTATTCAAATAGTATACTAACTGATATTAATAAAAGACGAGAAAATTCACAAGCAATTTTAAGAGAATTTTTATTAAAAGAGATGACTAATGAAGAAAGATGGAATTTTATAGAAGACTATTTTCTGAATTTTAAAGGTATGTATATAAATTATATTTAATGATTTAAAACAAGTTACAATAAACATTTTACAAAGATAAACATTGATAATTAAGCTTTATAGAACTTAACTTAATTTAGAAATTTTTTTAATAAAATATCTATAATGATTTATATATTATTTAATTAATTAAAAAAATTATTTATATAAATTATGATATAATAATGTAAAATCTACATTAAGAAGGTGTTTTAATGTTAGTACGTAATTTTTTAGAAGCCATATTACAAGAAGAATCAAATATGCATGATGGTAAAGGTACTACTAATCATGCTCAGCTCTTTTTTAACCAAGATTTTAAGTCAAATCTAAGATTTATTAATTACACAATTCTAACACCAGGTTCATCAATAGGAGTTCATAAACACGGTAATGACGAAGAACTTTATATTGTTTTAGAAGGAAATGGCATTATGACTGTTGATGGAGAAGAAAAAGAGGTAAAAGCAGGTGACATTATATTAAATAAGCCTTTTGGTGAACATGGACTTAGAAATAATTCTGAGCATGACCTAAAGATTTTAGTTTTTGAAGTAGGGATTGATTAATTTATTTAAGAGTTTATATAAAAAAGGGGGAAATGTTTTATGACTTTTTCATTTCCAAGAACAGAGGTTGAAGGTATTTCACTTCCAAGGATGATTATAGGAACAAACTGGATACTTGGTTATAGCCATACAAGCCCTGCTGCTGATACACTTATCAAACGTCAACATTCTACAAAAGAAGCAATTTCAAAGATAATAGAAAGGTTTTTAAACTATGGTATAAATGCTATAATGGGACCTTTTGTAGGTAATCAGCTATTGATTGATGCAGTTAAAATGGCTGAGGATAAGACTGGCAAAGAAATGATAATTATTGATACTCCAATTATAAATGTAGATGATAATTCTATTGCAAGAAAAGAAACTGAAAAAATTATTTCAGAAAGTAAAAAACTTGGTGCAAAATTCTGCCTTCCACATCATAGCTCTGTTGAACAGCTTGTAAATAAAAATAAAAGGACAATTGAAAGGCTGCCAGATTATCTTAAAATGATTAGAGACCATGGAATGATTCCGGGGCTTTCTTGCCATATGCCAGAGCTTATTATTTATTCAGATTTAAATGAATATGATGTGCAAACTTATATCCAGATTTATAACTGTATGGGATTTTTGATGCAAATTGAAGTGGAATACATACATAAGGTTATTTGGGATGCTAAAAAACCAGTAATTACAATAAAACCGATGGCAGCAGGGCGTGTAAGTCCGTTTGTTGGTCTTACTTTTGTCTGGAATACAATAAGACCAATTGATATGGTAACAGTAGGTTGCCTAACACCTGAAGAGGTAGATGAAGATGTTGAGATATCTTTAGCTGCTTTAGAAAGACGTCCACCTGACTTAGAAGGCCGCAGTAGCCCAAATAAAACTGATATTATGAAGTAAAAAAACCGAGTGCTGATTCTTGCACTCGGTTATTAATTTTTACTTGGTTTTTATAAAAAAAACATTTATAATTAAATATTAAAAAGCAAGAAAAGAAGTGAAGCTTATGAAAAAGGGCTATATTTGTTTGGCTATTACAGTAATATTTTTTAGTTCTTACGAAGTTGTGGGGAGAACTTTAACAGGAGTTGTTAATCCATTACAAGTAAATTTTATTAGATTCTTTTTTGGTGGGCTTATACTTTTACCATTAGCAATAAAAAGTATAAAAACAAAAAGAATAAAGTTATCAGCAAAAGATATTTTATTTGTTGCATTAATTGGAATAATTAATGTAGTTATTAGTATGTCATTTTTACAAATTGGTATTAATACTACAAAAAAAGCTAGTTTAGCTGCTGTTATATTTAGTTCAAATCCTCTTTTTGTAGTACTTTCAGCGTATTTTATTTTAAATGAAAAATTAAATATTCAAAAAATATCTGGTCTTATGATTGGTATTATTGGTTTGATAGTTGTATTTTATAAAGATTTATCAATCAGCGTATCTTATTTACATGGTATTATACTTCTTATATTATCTGCCATTACATATGGTATTTACACAACAATGGGTAAAAAGTTTGCACAAAAAACTGATAGTATCATTATGAATTCTTTTTCTTTTTTATTTGGTAGCATTTTTTTGATACCTATTATTCTATTTAATAATTCTTCGTTATTTCATATATCAGCAAAGGCCATGCTGCCTATGACATATCTTACGTTGTTTGTTACAGGTATAGCTTATTATACATACTTTTTAGGTTTAACATACATGAATGCAGGTGCTGGCTCAATGATATTTTTCATAAAGCCAATACTCGCAAGTATATTTGCATGGATTTTTCTTGATGAAAAGATCTCCATAAATCTAATTATAGGAACCTTCATCATATTATTAGGAATATTTTTAGTCCAAAATGAAGATAAAAGTAATTTAAAAAGTATCATTTTTAAACCAAACTTTTTTAATGAAAATTAACTAATTAACATAAAAATTTAATTGTAATTGACTATGTTTTACTTTAAGGGATTAATTCTATTGAATATATATTAACTGCATGCTATAATAGAAAAAATTATTGTTTTGAATAATGTATACATTTAATATTGAATTTTAATAAACATTATTATATAGCTTAAAAAGCTATATTTATTCAAAATCATTTAATAACCTGTTAAGATTTATTCATTTTTAGATGTATAAATCTTTTTATTTTATTTAAAATCTAATATTAAAAAGTATTGGAGAGGTTTGTGAATATGGGACTAAATAATTTACCGAAAAAACAAGGCCTATATGATCCACAATATGAGCATGATGCATGTGGTATAGGAAGTGTTGTGGACATAAAAGGAAGGAAGTCACACAAAATTGTTAAACAAGCTTTAACAATTCTAATCAACCTTACACATAGAGGTGGGGTAGGAGCTGAACCAAATACTGGTGATGGAGCAGGTATTTTAATTCAAATTCCTCATAAATTCTTTAAAGAGGAATGTAAAAAAGAAGGCATTGACTTACCAGAACCAGGACAATATGGGGTAGGTATGATATTTTTATCACAAGATAAAAATATTCGTGAATATAGTGAAAAAAAGGTTGAAGAAATTATTAAACAAGAAGGGCAAACACTTCTTGGTTGGAGAACAGTTCCTGTTGATGATTCATCACTTGGTGTAACTGCAAAATCTTGTATGCCTTTTATTAGACAGGTGTTTATAAAAAGGAGTAGCGATATCAAAGATGATTTAGCTTTTGAAAGAAAGTTATATGTTATTAGAAAGCAGGCTGAAAAAGCTATAAGATATGCTGAAAAAGAGTCTTGTGATTCTTTTTATGTTGCAAGTTTATCATCAAAAACAATAGTTTATAAAGGTATGTTAACAGCTGAACAGGTCGAGCTATTTTATAAGGATTTAAGTAATCCTTATATGGAATCAGCCCTTGCTTTAGTACATTCTCGTTATAGCACAAATACATTTCCAAGTTGGGAACGTGCACATCCCAATAGGTATATAGTGCATAATGGTGAAATTAATACATTAAGAGGTAATATAAATTGGATGTATTCTCGTCAATCAATGCTAAAATCAGACTTATTTGGAGATGATCTAGAAAAAGTTTTACCAATAATAAATTCTGATGGCAGTGACTCTGCAATGTTTGATAATTGCCTTGAATTTCTTATGCTATCAGGTAGATCAATGGCACATGCTGCTATGATGATGATACCAGAGCCTTGGTCAAATCATGAAAGTATGAGTGATGAAAAAAAGGCATTTTATGAATATCATAGCTGCTTAATGGAGCCATGGGATGGTCCTGCTGCTATTGCTTTTACAGATGGTGATAGAGTAGGGGCTCTTCTTGATAGAAATGGTCTAAGACCATCAAGATACTATGTAACAAAAGATGATTTGGTTATCTTAGCTTCTGAGGTTGGTGTATTAGATATACCACCTGAAAATGTTCTTTATAAAGAAAGACTAAGACCAGGAAGAATGCTTCTTATTGATACAATAGAAGGAAGAATAATTAGTGATGAAGAGCTAAAACATAAAATAGCTTCAGAACATCCTTATAGAAAGTGGCTAGATGAGAATTTAATAACCTTAGAAGAACTACCAAAAGCTCAAGAATTACCTGAACCTGATTATGATACAGTACTTCAGCGTCAAAAAGCTTTTGGTTATACTTATGAGGATTTAAGATTTATACTAACACCTATGGCTAAAGATGGTGTAGAACCAGTTGGAGCTATGGGCACTGATACTCCATTGGCTGTTTTATCTGAAAAACCAAAGCTTTTATATAACTATTTTAAACAATTATTTGCTCAGGTTACAAATCCTCCAATTGATGCAATTAGAGAAGAAATAGTAACTGCAACCGAAACTTATATAGGCTCTGAAGGTAATCTTCTTGACCCGAAGCCTGAGAGTTGTCGTCAAATAAAGATAAAAACACCAATTATTGATAATGATGAGCTTGCTAAATTAAAGAACATTAATTGTGATGGATTTAAATCAATTACAATTCCAATACTATTTGACCCAAATCAAGGGGGACAAGGCCTTGAAAAAGCGTTAGAAAGCGTTTTTGCTAAAGCTGATAAAGCTATAGAAGAAGGATGTAATATTTTAATTCTTTCTGATCGTGGTATTGATAAGGATAATGCACCAATACCAGCTTTACTTGCGTTATCAGGCCTTCATCATCATCTAATTAGAAAAGGAACAAGAACAAGGGTAAGTTTAGTTTTAGAATCAGGTGAGCCAAGAGAAATACACCATTTTGCTGTTCTAATTGGATATGGTGCATCTGCAATTAATCCATACTTAGCTTTTGAAACATTAGATATTATGATAAAACAGGGGTTATTAACCGATACTGACCACAAAAAAGCAGTAGCAAAATATCTAAAAGCTGCTACAAAAGGGGTTGTAAAGATACTTTCAAAAATGGGTATTTCTACAATCCAAAGCTATCAAGCAGCTCAGATATTTGAAGCATTAGGAATTCACCAATCAGTAATTGATAAGTATTTCACTTGGACTCCATCACGTATTGGTGGCATTGATATAGATGCAATAGCCAAAGAAACCATATTGCGTCATAAAGCTGCATATAGCGAACATAAGATTGAAGACCATACTTTAGAATCTGGTGGAGAGTATCAGTGGAGAAAAGATGGGGAGTATCATTTATTTAATCCTGAAACAATCCATAAACTTCAAATTGCTTGTAGAACAAAAAATTATGAATTATTTAAAGAATATTCAAAACTTCTAAATGAGCAAAGCCAAAAATACAGCACAATTAGATCATTAATGGAATTTAAATTTGCAGAAAATCCAATTCCTTTAGAAGAAGTAGAAAGTATAGAATCAATTGTAAAAAGATTTAAAACTGGTGCTATGTCTTATGGATCAATAAGTAAAGAAGCACATGAAGCATTAGCAATAGCAATGAATAGAATTGGTGGCAAAAGCAATACAGGTGAAGGCGGAGAAGACCCAGAAAGATTTAAGCCACTACCAAATGGTGACTCAAAATGTTCTGCTATAAAGCAGGTTGCATCAGGACGTTTTGGTGTTACAAGCAATTACTTGGTTAATGCAAAGGAAATTCAAATAAAGATAGCACAAGGTGCAAAACCAGGAGAAGGTGGACAATTACCAGGAAGAAAAGTATATCCTTGGGTTGCAAAAACAAGATATTCAACTCCTGGTGTAGGGCTTATTTCACCACCACCACATCATGATATATATTCGATTGAGGATTTAGCAGAACTAATACATGATTTAAAGAATGCTAACCAAAATGCTCGTATTAGCGTTAAGTTGGTTTCAGAGGTTGGTGTAGGGACTATTGCTGCTGGTGTTGCAAAAGGACGTGCTGATGTTATCTTAATTAGTGGATATGATGGCGGCACAGGTGCTTCCCCTCGAACAAGTATTAAACATGCAGGACTTCCATGGGAATTAGGTCTTGCTGAAACTCATCAGACACTACTTTTAAATAATTTAAGAAGCAGAGTTGTTCTTGAAACAGATGGAAAACTTATGACAGGAAGAGATGTTGTTATTGCAGCACTACTTGGTGCAGAAGAATTTGGATTTGCAACAGCACCGCTTGTTGTTTTAGGCTGTGTTATGATGAGGGTTTGTAACTTGGATACTTGTCCAGTTGGTGTTGCAACACAAAATCCAGAGCTTAGAAAGAAGTTTACAGGAGACCCTGAACATGTAGTAAACTTTATGTATTTCATTGCACAAGAAGTTAGAGAACTTATGGCCAAACTTGGCTTTAGAACAATAGATGAGATGATTGGCAGAACTGATAAATTAGAGATGAAAAAAGTAATAGATAATTATAAGGCAAAAGGCATTGATTTATCTAATATTCTTTATCAGCCAAATGTCCCAGCAGAATATGGAAGATATTGTCAGATGCCTCAAGATCATCAGTTGGATAAATCACTTGACAAAAAGGTTCTTCTTGATTTATGTAAGCCTGCACTTGAAAAAGGTGAAAAGGTTAGTGCAACACTACCAATAAAGAATACTAATCGTGTTGTTGGAACAATTTTAGGCAGTGAAGTTTCAAGACGTTACGGAGAAGAAGGGCTACCAGAAGACACTATTACATTACATTTTCAAGGTTCTGCAGGACAAAGCTTTGGAGCTTTTGTTCCAAAGGGTATAACTTTAATTCTTGAAGGAGATTCAAATGATTATATAGGTAAAGGGCTTTCTGGTGGAAAGATTATTGTATATCCTCCAAAGGAATCTACTTTTGTTCCTGAAGAAAATATTATTATTGGTAATGTTGCTTTCTATGGTGCAACAAAGGGTGAAGCATATATAAGAGGAGCAGCAGGTGAAAGATTCTGTGTTAGAAACAGTGGTGTTCATGCAGTTGTAGAAGCAGTAGGAGATCATGGATGTGAGTATATGACAGGTGGACGTGTTGTTGTATTAGGACCAACTGGAAGAAACTTTGCCGCTGGTATGTCTGGCGGGATTGCTTATGTATTAGATGAAGATGGAACATTTGAAGTAAGATGCAATAAAGAAATGGTTGATATTGAGCTTTTAGATGATCAGAATGATATAAATGAACTTAAAACAATGATTGAAAATCATGTTAAATATACAGATAGTGAACTTGGTAAGAGAATACTAAATAACTTTGATGAAATCTTACCTAAGTTTAAAAAAGTTATGCCAAGAGATTACAAGAGAATGCTTCAAGCAATCAAAAAAGTGCAAGAACAAGGCCTAAGTGGTGAAGAAGCATTAATGGCTGCCTTTGAAGCCAACAACAAAGACTTGGCTCGTATAGGAGGTAACTAACATGGGCAAACCAACAGGTTTTATGGAATATAAAAGAGAGGTTCCAAAGGATAGACCACCATTAGAAAGAATAAAGGATTGGGAAGAGTTCCATTTAAGTCATGATGAAGATACACAACGTATACAAGGAGCTCGCTGTATGGATTGTGGAATACCATTTTGTCATACTGGGCTTTTAATAAATGGAATGGCTTCAGGGTGTCCAATAAATAACCTTATACCAGAATGGAATGACCTTGTATATAAAGGCCTTTTTGAAGAAGCAATAAAAAGACTTTTAAAAACTAATAACTTTCCTGAGTTTACAGGAAGGGTTTGCCCAGCACCATGCGAAGGAGCATGTACTGTAGGAATAAATGACCCTCCTGTAACAATAAAAACAAATGAATGTTATATAATTGATAAAGCATTTGAAGAAGGATGGATTAAACCTCAACCACCAAAGAAAAGAACAGGTAAAAAGGTTGCAGTTGTGGGCTCTGGTCCATCTGGGCTTGCATGTGCTGACCAATTAAACAAAGTTGGACATAATGTTACTGTTTTTGAAAGATCAGATCGTCCAGGTGGGCTTTTGATGTATGGTATTCCTAATATGAAGCTTGATAAGAAAAAGGTTGTTGAAAGAAGAATAAATTTAATGAAGGCAGAAGGTGTAGAATTTATTACAAATACAGAAGTAGGCAAAGACTATCCAGCTGAAAAGTTACTTCAGGAATTTGATGCTGTTGTTCTTTGTGGTGGTGCAACAAAACCAAGAGACTTGAATGTTGAAGGAAGAAATCTAAAAGGTATCCATTTTGCAATGGAGTTTTTAGCTTCAAACACAAAAAGCCTTCTTGATTCTAACCATCAAGATGGGAATTTCATATCAGCAAAAGACAAGGATGTTATTATAATTGGTGGTGGCGATACTGGAACAGACTGTGTTGCAACATCAATTAGGCATGGTTGCAGAAGTGTTCATCAATTTGAGATACTTCCAAAACCACCAGAGCAAAGAACAGATTATAATCCTTGGCCACAATGGCCAAAGGTCTTTAAGACTGACTACGGTCAAGAAGAGGCCATTGCACTATTTGGCAAAGACCCACGAAATTATTGCATAACAGCAAAAAGATTTGTCGGCGATGAAAATGGCCATGTTAAAGAGGTTCATACAATTAATATAGAATGGAAGAAAGATGAACAAGGAAGGTTTATTCCTGTAGAAGTTCCAGGAACAGAAAAGGTTTGGCCAGCACAGCTTGTTTTACTTGCTATGGGCTTTTTAGGGCCTGATGAAAGTATTCTTGATAAACTTGGTGTTGAAAGAGATGCAAGATCTAATGCAAAAGCAGAATATGGGAAACATGCAACAAATATAAAAGGTGTTTTTGCAGCAGGTGATATGCGTCGTGGCCAAAGCCTTGTTGTTTGGGCAATAAACGAAGGTAGAAGTGCTGCAAGAGAAGTGGATAGGTTTTTAATGGGAGAAACAAACTTACCATAAGGTGAATATAAAAAAAGAGGCTATTAAATTTATTTTAATGGCCTCTTTTTTTGTTTTATTTAATATTAGTATATTATTCTAAATATAACTTTATAATGTTATAATAAATAATAATTATAAAAATTTGAAAATAAAAAGGTGTCGATATGTTAATTAATTACAAAAAAATGTCTATTGTTTTTTTATTATTAACAATATGCCTATTTCCATTTGTAAATGTTTATGCAAAGGTATATTTATTGTAGATCCAAAATATGAAAAAATAGAAGATAATAATAGAGATTCTTCATATTTATTCAAGGTTAGAGATTTTAAAATTACCCAATATACCAATTTTATTGATTTTTATTGTTTTTTTAATTAAAATAGTATAGTGATTAAGGTGCTCCATTAGCTCAGTAGGCCAGAGCGACTGATTCGTAATCAGTAGGTCGGGGGTTCGAATCCCCCATGGAGCTCCAAGGAATATCAAGGTATTTAGGGTATTGATAATAATTCCAATAGTTGTTTTTACACCTTTTTTACTGCAATTTTAAAATAAATGCTTTAATTAGGGTAGCCATTTCAATATGTGGTTACCCTTTGTGTCTATTTGTTTAAAAATATTATCAAGTTTCATAGCTATAGCTTTATATTTTTTGCACCATATCAATAAAAATAAACAGTTGTTTTTTATATCTTTACCTTTATAAATAGTAAATAGTAATTAATTTATTATTTTTTCTTGATTTTAGGATTGATATTGTTTTAAAATAAATTGTAAATTGTATTTGGTTTTTTATAGATTTGAAAGGATGAAATTTTTATGATAAAAAGCATGACAGGTTATGGTGGTTGTAGAGAAGCAAAAAACCATAGAGAATACTCAGTTGATATAAGAAGTATAAATTCAAGATATCTTGAGATAAATCTAAGAATGCCAAAAGAATTTATTATGTTTGAAACAGATGTAAAGAATTTAGTTTCAAAATATATAAATAGAGGTAAAATTGATATATATATATCTTTTAAAACTTTCGGTCAAGATGATTATAAAATAACACCTAATTTAGGTTTAATTAATCAATATCTTTCTGCTGTAAATACAATAAGAGAGAATGTATTTGATGTTCCAGATGATTTTAGCTTATCATCTCTCATAAGACTTCCAGATTCATTAATAGTTGAAAACCAAGCATTTGAAAACCAAGAAATAAAAGAGGAATTGTTATCATGTGTTGAAATTGCAATAAATAACCTAAATAAGATGAGAGAATCAGAAGGGCTTGCTCTTAAAGAAGACATTTTAAAAAGAATAGATACAATTAAAGATATAGTTTCAGAAATTGAGAGATATTCTGGACAATTAGTTGAAAGATATAAGGAAAAACTATATAAAAGGATATATGAAAATTTAGATGTTAAAAATATTGATGAAAATAGATTAATGCTTGAAATTACTTTATTTACAGATAAGTCAGATATTACAGAAGAAATAGTTAGATTAAAAAGTCATATTGAACAATTTTCAAAAACTATAAATTCTGATGGACCTATAGGTAAAAAGTTAGATTTTATGCTGCAGGAAATGAATAGAGAAACAAATACAATCGGTTCAAAATCAGTAATATATGAAATATCAAGCTGTGTAGTAAATCTAAAAGACCAACTTGAAAAAATTCGTGAACAAGTGCAAAATATTGAATAGAGGTGATTTATTTGTCAAGTAGTGGAAATATAAAATTCATAAATATAGGTTTTGGAAATATAGTTTCGGCTAATAAGGTTATAGCAATTGTAAGCCCTGATTCAGCTCCAATAAAAAGAATAGTACAAGAAGCAAGAGATAGAGGTATGCTAATTGATGCAACATATGGAAGAAGGACGAGAGCTGTCATTATAACCGATAGTGATCATGTTATATTATCATCTGTTCAACCTGAAACAGTAGCCCATAGAGTATTAGAGCCTGATGAATTCGAAGAAGAAATTGAAGAAGTCGAAGAAGAGGATGAAACAAAATGAAAGGAGTTTTATATATAATTTCTGGCCCTGCTGGTGTAGGGAAAGGAACTATTGTTAGTAACTTGATTAAGAAAAATAGTAATCTTAAACTATCAATTTCCAAAACAACAAGAAAACCAAGATTTAATGAGATTGATGGAGTTAATTACTTCTTTACAACTAAAGAGGATTTTGAGAAGGAGATAAAAGAAGGGAATTTTTTAGAATATGCTATTTATAATAATAACTATTATGGGACTCCGAAAGATTTTGTATTAAAAACTCTAAATGAAGGGCATGATGTTATTCTTGAGATAGAAACACAAGGAGCATTGAGTGTCAAACAAAATTTTGATGATTCAGTACTAATTTTTATTCTTCCTCCATCACTGACTGAGCTCAAAAATAGGCTTTACAAAAGAGGAACCGAAACTGATGATGAAATCAATGCACGTCTTAATATAGCTCAAAAAGAAATTGAAAAAATTCATCTTTACGATTATTTCATAATTAATGATTATTTGGATAACGCAGTTGATATTGTTGAAAAGATAATAATTGCTGAAAAGCAGAGAACAAAAAGATTTGACGTCAAACAATTTTTAAAGGAGTGATATTGATATGTTATTAAAACCTGGTTTAGATACTTTACTTAATAATGTTGATAATAAATATACACTTTGCGTTTTAGTTGCAAAAAGAGCAAGGCAGTTACTAGATGGTGCACCAAGAAGGGTAGATATTGAAGGAGATAAATATGTAACAATAGCAGTAAATGAAGTTGCCGCTGGTAAAGTTACTTATAACTACAATAAGCCGGTGAAAATTTATGAATTTAAGAAATAAAAATATTTTAATAATTATCTCAGGTGGCATTGCAGCATATAAAGTATGTGAATTAATAAGACTTCTTAAAAAGAGAGAAGCAAATATAAAGGTTATTATGACCAAGAATGCTACAAATTTTATTACACCACTTACAATCCAAACTCTATCACAAAATAGGGTTTATATTGATTCATTTGAATATTCAAACTATGATATTGAACATATTTCATTATCAGATTGGGCTGATTTAGTTATTGTTGCACCTGCAACTGCAAATATTATTGGAAAATTTGCCAATGGTATTGCTGATGATTTAGCTACAACTACTCTTTTAGCAACAAAAAAGCCTATTATTATAGTTCCTTCAATGAATACAAATATGTATGAAAATAAATCTGTTCAAAGAAATATTGAAACCCTTAAAAATGAAAATGGTGTAATTGTTGTTGAACCAGAAAGTGGATTTTTAGCATGTGGTGTGTATGGTAAAGGAAGGTATCCTGATAATTCATTTATTGTTTTTGAGGCTGAAAAAGCTCTTACTAAAAAAGATTTATATGGTATAAAAATACTTATTACAACAGGTCCTACACGTGAATTTATAGATCCTGTTAGATTTATTTCTAATCGATCTTCTGGTAAAATGGGTATTTTTCTTGCAGAAGAAGCAGTAAAAAGGGGTGCTAAAGTTTTACTTATTAGTGGACCATCAAGAATTGAACCATTAGGTAATATTAATAAAATTGACGTAACAACTGCCGATGAAATGTTTGAACAAGTAAAAGAAAACTTTAAAGATTATGATATTTGTATTTTTGCCGCTGCAGTTTCTGATTATAAGCCAAAAAAAATGGTAAATAAAAAGATAAAAAAGGAAAATGAAAATAAGTTATTAATAGAATTTATTAAGAATCCTGATATTTTAGAGTATGTTGGTAAAAACAAAAATGAAAATCAAATTGTTGTTGGATTTGCAGCAGAAACAAATGATGTTATTAATAATGCAAGGGATAAATTACTTAGAAAGAACGCAGATATTATTGTAGCAAATGATGTTACTAAAGAAGGTGCAGGTTTTGATGTTGATACAAATATTGTAACAATTGTTGATAAAGAAAGACATATTGAGTGCCCGTTACTTACTAAAAGAGAAGTTGCAAACGCTATTTATGACTATATAATAAACTGCCTCTGCAAAAATTAATGCAGAGGTATAATTTTATGGTGATATAATGATTGCAGAGATAATAATTAATTATTTAGATGTTAATATAGATAAAACATTCGATTATTTTATACCTGACAATTTGAAAAATAATGATATTAAAGGGAAAAGAGTCATTGTTCCTTTTGGTAATCAAAATAGGCTGGTAAATGGAATAGTTATAGATGTCAAAGAAAAATCTCAAATTGAAATCAGTAAATTAAAAGAGATTTTTTGTGTTATAGATCAATTTGCATTATTAAGTGAAGAAATAATTCACCTTTCTAAAGTAATGAAAGAGTATTATGCACTTTCTTGGGGTGAGATTTTTAACCTTTTGCTACCTTCATATTTAGACGAAAATGAATTATATAAAATATCAATTATAAATTTTGATAATATAGAAAAATTATCAGAAAAAGAAATAGAATGTATTGAATTTATTAAAAAAGGTTCAATAAAAATAGGTGGTAAGAATTTTAACAAATATCAAAATACTATTTTCTCTTTACTTTCGAAGAATTATATATCATATGTATTAAAAGATGATTTGATAATTAATAGTATTAGCAGAAATAAACAAGACCCTGATAAAAGTGATTTAATTCTTACTCAGGATCAAGAAGAAGTCCTTAAAAATATTTATAATACAATAAATAAAAATGCATATAACAATATTCTTCTTCATGGTGTTACTGGTAGCGGGAAAACAGAAGTATATATTCAAACTATTAATTATATACTTCAGAAAGGCAAAAATGCTTTATTTTTGGTTCCAGAAATTGCACTAACACCTCAAGTTATTAGATATGTAAGCCAAAGATTAGGTTCTTCCTTTGCAGTATTACATAGCAAGCTTACTAAGAAAGAAAGGCTTAAAGAATGGATAAAAATAAAAAAAGGAATGGCAAGAGTAGTAATAGGTCCAAGGTCAGCAGTATTTTCACCAATTGAAAATTTAGGAATAATAATTGTAGATGAAGAACATGAAACAAGCTATAAGGCTGAGGGAAGTCCAAGAATAAATGCAATAGAAGTAGCACAAATGAGGGCAAAAATTAATAAAATTCCAATTATCCTTGGTTCGGCTACCCCTGCAATTGAACATTATTATTTATCCAAAAATGGAAATTATAAATTACTCACAATGGAAAATAGAGTTAATAAAACATTGCCTAAAATAGATATTATTGATATGAGGAATGAATTAAATGAAGGCAACTACTCTATTTTTAGTAGACAACTAATATCAGAAATTGATAAAAATCTTAAATTAAAAGAGCAAGTACTTTTATTTTTGAATAGAAGAGGATATTCCAAGTATGTAATTTGTAAAAAATGTGGATTTGTTTTTAAGTGCAAAAATTGTAGTATATCTCTAACATACCATAGCGATGGATATTTAAAATGCCATTATTGTGGGTTTTCAGTAAAAATACCTCATAAATGTCCTAAATGTGAAAGTGAATTTCTTAAGCTTGAAGGTTCTGGAACCCAAAAGGTTGAGCAAGAAATAAAAGATCTATTTAAAAATGCTAAGGTTTTAAGACTGGATAAAGATATAGCATCAAAGAAAGATTCAACGCAAAAGGTATTAGATGCTTTTTTGCACAAAGAGGCTGATATACTAATAGGAACACAGATGATTGCAAAAGGCTTACATTTTCCTGACCTAACTTTAGTAGGGATACTAAATGCTGACTCAACATTGCAACTTCCTGATTTTAAAAGTAAGGAAAGAACATTTCAATTAATTACACAAGTTGCAGGAAGAGCAGGAAGATCTACAAAAAAAGGAAGAGTTATAATCCAAACATATAATCCTGATGATTATAGTATTGTTTCTGCTTCAAAAAATGATTACTTGACATTATACAAAAATGAAATTACTATAAGAAAGATATTGAATTATCCACCATTTTGTTATATGGTTAATTTTATAGTTTCAAGTGATTCTGAAGAAAAAAGTAAAGAAGCAATATTAAGCTTAAAAAATATATTAGAAAATTTAAAAAATAATTATAAATTTGAAATTATTGGGCCAACCGAATGCTTAGTGTATAAAATTAAAAACAAATTTAGAAATCAGATATTTATAAAAATCAAGTCTATGAAAGACCAAATAACTGTTATTAATAAAGTTAAACAAGAATTTAATGAAAATAAAGTTGATTTAATTATTGATGTAAATCCGATAAATATATATTAGGAGGTTTTTAAATGGCAATAAGAAAGATAAGACATATTGGTGATGATGTTTTAAGGAAAAAGGCAAGAACTGTTGAAAAATTTGATGGAAGGCTAAAACAATTAATTCAAGATATGCTTGAAACAATGTATGAAGCAAATGGAGTAGGTCTTGCTGCTCCACAAGTAGGCATCTTAAAAAGAGTAATAGTTATTGATGCAGGTGATGGACCAATTGCTGTAATAAATCCAACTATTACTTCATATGAAGGAAGTTCAATAGATATTGAAGGATGCTTATCTGTTCCTGAGCAATGGGGAGAAGTTGAGAGGCCAGAAAAGGTAGTTGTAAAAGGTTTTGATGAAAATGGCAATGAGATTCAAATAGAAGCAGAGGGACTTTTAGCAAGAGCATTTTGTCATGAAATTGACCATTTGGAAGGAGTATTATTTGTTGATAAAGTAATCAGATTTGTAACAAAAGAAGAATTAGAAGAAAAAAGAGAAGAAGGCCATAAAATGGATTTAGAATAATACAGGAGGCAGATAGTATTGAAAGTTGTTTTTATGGGCACACCTTTATTTGCTGTTCCAACTTTAGAAAAGCTGATAGCTAATCAATATGATATTGAATTAGTAGTTACTCAGCCTGATAAACCAGTAGGAAGAAAGCAAGTGTTAACACCACCTCCAATTAAAGAAGTTGCTTTAAAAAATTCTATTGAGGTTGTTCAACCAGATAAGTTAAGAAATAATATTGATATCATTAATAAATTAAAACTAATCAATCCAGATGTCATTGTAGTTGTGGCTTATGGGAAGATACTACCAAAAGAGATTTTAGATATACCTAAATATGGTTGCATAAATGTCCATGCATCACTTTTACCCAAATACAGGGGGGCAGCTCCAATTCATAGATGTATTATTGATAACCTGAAACAAACAGGTATTACAATAATGAAAATGGACGAAGGATTAGATACTGGTGATATTCTATCGCAATGTTCTGTTGAAATTACTATGGATGATGACATTCAAACACTTAGTGATAAATTATCAAAATGTGGTGCTGATTTGCTAATAGAAACACTTAAAAATATTGAAAATATTAAACCTCAAAAGCAAGATTCATCAATAGCAACATATGCACCTCCAATATCAAAAATTGAAGGATTAATAGATTGGACAAACTCTGTAAAAGAAATATTCAATAAATATAGAGCATTAAAATACTGGCCAGGTTTATATACCTATTTTAATGGCAAAATACTTAAGGTTCATAATATTGAAGTTCATAACAATTTAAATTCTTCAAGCAATTTTGGGGAGATAGTATCAATTGAAAATGACGGTCTATATGTTAAAGCTTCTGATGGACTTATTAAAATTATTGAACTCCAGATAGAAGGAAGTAAAAAAATGGATGCAAAAAGTTTTATAAATGGGTATAAAATTAAAGTGGGAGACAAACTTGGCTAAGATTGGAGGGGTTTAAATGTTCTATTTTGATCCATATTACTTTGTTTATATGTTTCCAGCTATCTTAATTTCGTTATTTGCACAATTGAAGGTTCAGTATGCATTTTCAAAATATTCAAGGGTATCATCATTTTCAGGATATACTGGTGCTGAAGTGGCACAATATATTTTAAGACTTTATGGAATTTATGATGTTGATGTAGAATCAGTTGAAGGCTTGCTTACTGATCATTATGATCCAAGAACAAGAACATTAAGGCTATCAAGAAGCGTTTATGCATCAAATTCTTTAGCAGCAATAGGTGTTGCAGCGCATGAAGTAGGACATGCCATTCAACACAAAGAAAGATATATATTTTTAGGTTTAAGAAGTGCTATGGTTCCAGTAGTAAATATAGGCTCAAATTTAGCTTTTCCACTTATAATTATTGGATTTATGTTTAGAAATGGTGATTTTTTTATTAATTTAGGTATACTATTATTTAGCTTAGCAGTTATATTTACTATTATAACTCTTCCAGTTGAATTAAATGCTACAAAAAGAGCACTGAATGCTTTAACAACAAGTGGGATTATCATGCCAATTGAGCAAAAAGCAGTAAAATCTGTATTGACCGCAGCTGCTTTAACTTATGTTGCTTCAGTAATTACTGCTATATTACAACTTTTATATCTGTTATCTTTTGCACAAAGAAGAAGGGATGATTAAAATTAATATTATTAGAAAAGATATTGTAGAAGTTCTTATTGATATTGAAAATGGAACATCTTCTGATAGTGCCATAGAGAAAAAAATTAACAATTATGAAAATATAAAAGATAGGGCTTTAATGGTAGAAATATGCCATGGTGTAATAAGATACAAAAACCTTTTAGATTTCTATATTGAATTCTTGACTAATAACAAAAAAATTGATTTCTATATTAAATCAATTTTGAGAGTAGGGACCTATCAGCTATTATTTTTAGATAAAATACCAAACTATGCTGCAATTAACGAAAGTGTTGAAATTTCAAAAAAATATAAAAAACAATCTTCAAATTTTGTAAATGCAGTATTAAGAAATGTTTTAAAGAAAAAAGAAGAAATAGAAAAAGCAATAGAAAGTTTAAAAGATAGAAATATTTTTGATTATTTAGAGGTTAAATTATCTTTCCCAAAGTATTTAATTAAATATTTTACCCAAAGCTATGGATTAGAAGAAGCAATAAAAATATTAGAATTTTTGAATTCTCGTCCCAAAGTAAGTTTTAAAATTAATACAAGAAAGGTTCATGAATCAGATTTTATTGAAAAGTATTTTGATAGTAATATATATAATAAAAGTTTATTAAATAATTTAATATATTTTATAAATCAAGGTAATCTTAAAGATAGTTTTCTTTATAAAGAAGGTTTTATTTATTTTCAAGATCCAGCCGCTTCATTAGTTGTTTATGACAATATTGAATGCTTTAAATGTGCTGATGATATTTTAGATCTTTGTGCAGCACCTGGAGGTAAATCATTTAACACAGCAGAAGTTTCAGATGGAAGGATAATTTCTTGTGATATCAACGCTAAAAAACTTAAGATTATGAAAGATAATATTGATAGGCTTGGATTTACTAATATACAGTTAATTAAAAATGATGCTACAAAATTAAATGAGAATTTTATTAATAAGTTTGATATATGCATTTGTGATTTACCTTGCTCTGGATTTGGGGTAATTAGAAAAAAGCCTGAAATTAAATGGAAGAAGAAAATCGAAGATATCTATAATCTCCATAAATTACAAATATCGATATTAGAAAATGCAAAACATTATTTAAAAAGCAAAGGTATATTAATATATAGCACATGTACTTTAGGAAAAATAGAAAATGAAGGGACAATAGATAGCTTTCTGAGTAATAATAAGAATTTTAAATTAATAAAATCAAAAACAATACTTCCTCATTTATTTAACTCTGATGGCTTTTATATTTCAGTTTTGAAAAGAGAGGATTAACCATGAGAAATATTAAGGATCTAACTTTTGATGAGTTAAAGTCCTGGTTAAAAAGCATAAATGAAAAAGAATTCAGATCAACTCAGATATTTGATTGGATTTATAAAAAAAATAGCGAAAGCTTTGATTCATTTTCTAATCTACCTGAAAACTTAAGAAATAAATTAAAGCAGGACTTTATACTCAATTTAATGGAGATTATAAAAGTTCAAGAAGATGTGTTTACAAGAAAATATTTAATGTTATTAAATGATAATAATACAATAGAATCAGTATTTATGAAATATAAATTTGGAAATTCAATATGTATATCTACACAAGTTGGCTGTAATATGAGTTGTGCTTTTTGTGCATCTACAATTGGTGGGAAAATTCGAAATCTAACTAGTGGTGAAATGGTTGACCAGATAATTAAAGTAGAAAATGATACAAAAGAAAGAATCTCAAGTATAGTACTTATGGGCAGTGGAGAACCCTTTGACAATGCTGAAAATGTATTCAAATTTATTGAAATAGTTAATCACCCAAAGGGCAAGAATATAGGAGCAAGACATATAACAATTTCAACTGTTGGAGTAGTACCTTATATATATGAATTAGCAAACTATGAAAAGCAAATTAATTTAGCTATTTCTCTACATGCTACAAATAATAAAATAAGAGAAAAATTAATCCCAATGAATAAAAGATATCCTATTGAAGAAATAATAGAAGCAATACGCAATTATATAAATAAAACTCAAAGAAGAGTTACCATTGAATATGCATTAATAAAGGGAATTAATGATTCTGATATAGATGCAATAAGACTTTCAGAATTATTTAAAAATATGCTTATACATGTAAATTTAATACCAATAAATGAAATTGAAGAAAAAGAATTCAGAAGACCTCCAAAAGAAAGAATTATTTCTTTTTATAATATATTGAAAAATAATAAAATTGAAGTTACTATAAGAAGAGAATTAGGTAGTTCAATTTCAGCAGCATGTGGGCAATTAAGGTCAAAACATTTAGATAAAAGATAAAACAAGGTTTTAGGGGATGAACAAAAGTGGTTGTGTATTACAAAAGTCATTCTGGATATGTAAGAACAAATAATGAAGACTATTATATTGTTTACAGAAATGATAACAACAGTGGAATTTTCATTATTGCAGATGGCATGGGGGGACATGTATCTGGAGAAGTTGCCTCTTATTTAGCAAGTACCTGTCTTTTTAATTATTTGATAACTAAGTTAGAATATAATAAAAATATTGAAGAACTGCTTTATAACTCATTTATTTGGACAAATGAATTCTTAAATAATTTCATTGAAAAAAATATTGAATATTCATCAATGGGTACAACACTATTATGTGCCATAATTATTAATGATGATATTTATATTGCAAATGTTGGTGATTCACGTGCTTATTTTTATAATGGCTATCAACTTTATCAGGTAACAGAAGATCATTCATTGGTGTATCAAATGTATAAAAATGGAGATATTAGTAAAGAACAGATAGAAATACATCCCCAAAAAAATATAATTACTCAGGCTATAGGATTGACAAAAGATTTAAAAGTTGATATCTATAAATTATCATTTTTATCAGATGATAATTTATTATTACTTTGTACTGATGGTTTAACAAATATGTTAAATGATGAATACATAGAAAAAATTATTAGTAATTCCAAAATAGATAATCTAACAGATGATTTAATTGAAGAAGCACTAAGAAAGGGCGGTAAAGATAACATATCAGTGATATCAGTAAAAAAATAATGAGTAGGTGATTTTGGTATGCAGGACATAGTCTTAGGGAATAGATATGAGATAATAGAAAAAATAGGCGGCGGTGGTATGTCGGTCGTCTATAAAGCAAAAGATAAAATGCTTAATCGCTTTGTAGCAATTAAGGTTTTAAGAAGTGAATATGTTAATGATGAGGAATTTATTAAAAGATTTAAATCAGAATCATTAGCAGCAGCTTCTTTATCACATCCAAACATTGTATCAATTTTTGATGTAGGAGAGGATAAAGGGTTTCATTACATAGTTATGGAATTTATTAATGGAAAAACATTGAAGGAAGTAATAAAAGAAAATGGAAGATTAAGCTATAAGGATGCAATTGCAATTTCTATACAGATATGCAGAGCTTTAGAACATGCACACAAAAAAGGCATTATTCATAGAGACATTAAACCACAAAATATTATGATAGATGAAAATGGAATTGTTAGGGTAACTGATTTCGGTATTGCAAGAGCTGTTACTACAGGAACAATTATAAATACAAATATTACTATAGGTTCAGTTCACTATTTTTCACCAGAACAAGCCAGAGGCGGTTTTGTTGATGCAAAGTCCGATATTTATTCTTTAGGTGTTGTTCTTTATGAAATGACTACCGGTAATTTACCTTTCGAAGGTGAAACACCAATATCTGTTGCTCTAAAACATATACAAGAAGAACCAGTGAAGCCATCATTATATAATAAAGATATTCCTAAAAGTCTAGAAGATATAATTTTAAAAGCCCTTAAGAAAGACCAGACTCAAAGGTATCAAAGTATTGTTGAAATTATGCAGGATTTAAAAAATTCATTACTTTATCCTGATGGAGATTTTGTAAAAATAAATACTGAAAATACAGAAACAAAACAATACCAGGCAATTGATACAAATAATATTAACAAAGATAATAAAAAAACATTAGAGAATAATACTAATAGCAAAAAGAAAAATGTAAAATATGCACTTTTAGGTATTGGAAGTGCTTTAGTTTTAGTATTAATGATTTGGTTAGTATTTTACATGACTATTGGCAAGCAGCTTTTTGTTAAAGAAGAAGAAATTATTCTACCTAATTTAGTTGGTCTTACTATTGATGAAGCAAAGCTGAAATTAGAAGACTTAGGACTTACTTATAAAATCACAGAAACAAATGATAAAGCTGATAAAGGCATTGTAATTAAACAGGATCCTGAAGCAGATATACATGTTAAGAAAAATGCTACTATCAATTTAACAGTTAGCCTTGGGCCAGAAGTGGTTGAGGTACCAGATTTATCAGGTATGAATGTGAAAGATGCGGAAGTTGAACTTACAAATGTAGGATTAAATATTCAGACAAAAAAGGATTTTAGTGATAAACCAGTGGATACAGTAATATCACAAGATCCTGCTCCACATGAGAGTATTGAAAAGAATGGCACAGTAACTGTTACAATTAGCCAAGGTCCTAAGATAGAAAAAGTAACAGTTCCTGATGTTACAGGAATGAAATATTATGATGCAAAAGATATTTTGGAAAGAAGTGGTATTAATATTGGAAATATTGAATATAAAGAGGTAACTGATAAGGATGATGATATTGTTTTGTATCAATCCATAAAAAGTGGTACTGAAATAAATAAAGGTGATAGTATAAATTTAACTTTAGCAAAAAAAATACAACAACCAACAAACAGTACAAAAATATTTGTTAAAAATATAATACTTCCGAGTGATTTGCAAGAAGCTAATGTAAAGATAGTTGTTGTTACAGACAACAACGAAAGTGTAGTATTTGACAGGACTGTTACAGTTGATGAAACACCTTTACAGGTTAAAATACCAATAAGTGGAAAGTCAACAATTAGATTATATATAAACGATTCTCTTAATTCTGAGGAGACGGTGGAAAATTAATGATAATTGAAGGAATTATTTCAAAAATTATTGCTGGATTTTACTATGTTGACGACTTTCTTGGGAATAAATATGAATGCAAAGCTCGGGGTGTATTTAGAAAAGAAGAGATAAAACCAGTTGTTGGAGATAAAGTTATTATCGAAAACAGAAATGATGGTGCATATATTATCTCAAAGATAAATGAAAGAAAGAATTTATTAATAAGACCACCAATAGCAAATGTTGATATTGCTATTGTTGTAATAGCATCTGTAATGCCAGAGGTTTCCTTATTATTTCTAGACAAACTATTGATTAATATACTTAAGGAAAATATAAAACCAATATTGTGTGTAAACAAAATTGATTTGGATAATTCAGAAACATATAATTTAATTAAAGAGCAATATTTTGAATTTGACATCATTAAAATGAGTGCAATTGAAAATATTGGCTTTGAAGAATTAAGAGAGAAAATATCAGGGAAAATATCTGTTTTTGCTGGACAATCCGGGGTTGGAAAATCTTCAATCCTCAATAGATTAATACCAAACGCCAATCTGAAAGTTGGTGATATCTCAAATAAGCTTGAGAGAGGGAAACACACAACCAGGGTAGTTGAATTGCTTAAATTAGATAATTCAACCTATGTAGCTGATACCCCTGGGTTTAGTTCGATAGAATTAAAAGATTTTTTACGAAGTGATCTTAAACGTTATTACCCAGAATTTATACAATATATGAGCTGTAGATTTAAAAGCTGTGATCATATTAATGAACCTGGATGTACTGTTAAAGAGGCTGTACAAAATAATAAAATAAGTTATGAAAGATATGAAAGATATAAAGAACTTTATTATCAATTGCCGAACCAAAAAATATATTATTAAGGGAGAGACTACTAATTGAAAATTGCAGCATCAATACTTTCTGCTAATTTTGCAAAACTAGGCGAAGAACTTTTGAAAGCTTCAAGATCAGGCTCAGATATAATTCATATTGATATAATGGATGGTCATTTTGTTCCTAATATAACTATCGGCCCATCTGTTGTCGCAGATTTAAGAAAATTATCTGATATTTTTTTTGATGTGCATTTAATGATAGATAACCCTGAACAGTATATTGAGCATTTTGCATTTGCTGGTGCTGATAACATAACAGTTCATTTTGAAGCAACAAAGCATTTAGATGCACTTATAAATAAGATAAAATCGTATAATAAAAAAGCATCAGTAGCTATAAATCCTGCGACGTCAATTTGTTCAATAGAAAATATTCTTAGCCAAGTTGATATGATTTTAGTAATGACTGTAAATCCAGGCTTCGGGGGGCAACAATTTATTCCATATACATTAGATAAAATTAAAGAATTAAATAAAGTTCGAAAAATAAAAGGTTATAGCTTCAAAATAGAAGTAGATGGTGGAATTAATTTAGATAACATAAACCAAGTTGTAAAAGCAGGTGCAGATATTATTGTAACAGGATCAACTTTATTTAATAGTGATGATATGAAAAATACTATTGAAAAACTAAGACAAAATGCTTCAAAAATTATATATTAAGAGTTATAATCCTTGTTAAAAAACATTTATAATGGTATAATATATTTAATCATTATTTTTGACATAACTGAAGACCAAAAGAGTGGGAGAAAATCCCACTCTTTCATATTGTTTTAGCATTTTCTAAGAAAGGAAGGTTTTATATGAGCAAAATAACTAAAGTGGTAGAAGCAATACTTTTACCTATATTAGAAAAATATAATTATGAATTGGTTGATGTTGAGTTCAAAAAAGAAGGTAAGAATCATTTTTTAAGAGTATATATTGATAAAATTGGTGGTATAACCATTGATGACTGTCAAATTGTAAGTGAAGAACTTTCTACAAAGCTGGATGAATTAGATCCTATTCCTTATAGTTATTTTCTTGAAGTATCTTCTCCAGGATTAGATAGACCACTTGTAAAAGACAGAGACTTTATAAGGCATGAAGGTGAGCTTGTAGAAGTTAAATTAAAAGAGCCAATTAATAATACAAAATTATTAGAAGGACAATTAATAAAAAAAGATGGTGATATACTAAATTTAAGAGTTAATGACCAATTGATTCAAATACCAATGTCGAAGGTAACAAAGGTAAAAGTTGCATTAAAATTTTAGTTAGGGGGTATTTACAAAATGTTTAGAAAGGATCAGACAAAGGAGTTATTTCATGCTATTAATGAGCTTGAAAAGGAGTATAATATTGATAGGGAGTATATTTTCTCAGTCCTTGAAAGTGCTATGATTACAGCATATAAACAAGTTAGAAATATAAAAGATAAGACTGTTCCAAATATAAAAGTAGTAATAAATCCTGAAGAATCAGAGATAAAAATTATTGAATACAAAAAAGTATCAGAAAATCCTAAAGACAGTAGATTTGAAATATCACTTGAAGAGGCTCAAAATATTGATAAGAGATATCAAATAGGTGATATGGTTGGTTTTGAAATCAGTCCTAACGAATTTAGTAGAAAAACAGCAAGCAGTGTTAGGCAAGCAGTTGTTGGAAAAATTCGTGAAGCTAAGAGAACAAAAACATATAGAGAATATTTCGAAAAGAAAGATACAATTGTTACAGGGCTTATTCAAAAAATAGAAAAGAAAAATGTGGTTGTTGAATTAGATGACGGAAAGATAGATGCTATATTACCTGTAGATGAACAAATCCCAGATGAACAATATATTCCAGGAACAATGATGAAATTTTATCTTGTAGAAGTTAAGATATCTCAAAAAGAGGTTGTTGTTTATGTTTCTAGAACGCATCCGAATTTTGTTAAAAAGTTAATAGAGAGTGTTGTTCCTGAAATTCAAGAAGGAATTATTGAAATAAAGGCCATAGCAAGAGAAGCTGGTTCAAGAACAAAGGTTGCTGTTTATTCAAACAGTTCACGTATTGATCCAATCGGTGCATGTATAGGAGAAAAAGGCCTTAGAATACAAAAGGTATTAAGTCAACTAAATGGTGAGAAGATTGATATAGTTAAATATCATGATGATCCAGCAGAATTTATAAAAAATGCATTAAGTCCTGCAGAGGTTGTTCATATTGATGTAAATTATGAAGAAAAGAAAGCATTTGTATTAGTTCCAAATGAACAACTATCATTAGCAATTGGTAAAGGTGGACAAAATGCCAGACTATCCGCAAAATTAACCGGTTGGAAAATTGATATAAAAGGGAAATAAGGGGTGCGTTAATTTGATAAAGCATGTACCCATGCGAAAATGTGTTATATGTGGTAAGAATTTACCTAAATCTGCACTATTAAGAATTGTTAAGACAAGTAATAATGATGTTTTATTTGACAAGATAGGTAAACTTTCTGGTCGAGGTCTTTATATCTGTGAAGATATTAATTGTGTTGATAAAGCTTTCAGATCCAAAAGGATTGAAAAGTTACTTAACGTAACATTAAAACCAGAATTATGTAGTCAGATTCGTGAGTATATAAATCAAAAAAATATGGGGGTGACTGAATGACTACAAAAATTAGAATATATGAACTTGCAAAATCATTAGAGATCTCAAATAAAGAATTAATGGAATTACTAACAAATATGAATATTGAGTTTAAGAATCATATGAGTGCGTTAGAAGATAGGGATGTCAATTTGGTTTTTGAATATTTAATTCAAGAAAAAGAAAAAGAAAACATGCAAAGAAGACAAACTGAAAGAACTGATGACAGAAGAGAAAAGCCAAGAATTGAAAATAGAGAAAATAAAGCAAGAGATGATTTTAAAAGATTTGACAATCAACAAAATAGAAACATTGACAAAGATAATAAAGAGAGAAAAAATCAACAAAATAGACGAGATAATTTAGATGCAAAAAATAGAGCAACAAAAAATAATGAGCTAAGGACAGAAAAAGAAGGATATAATAAAGAAAATAGAACATTTGATAATAGAAGACAAGAACAATTTAGTAGAAATCAAAATCTTCAAACTCAAAAAAAGCAGCAACAAAAAGATAAATCTGAAAATATAAAAGAAGAAAAGAAAATCAAACCTAAAAAACAATTTGTTATTGAAGATAGTCGTATTAATGAAGACATAATTGTAAACAAAGAAGAACTTGAAAAAATTGATCAAGAAGTTGAAAAGGAATTACTAGAAGAAGAATATTTACAAGAAAAACATGTAAGAAAAGGAAAGAAGGAAAAAATAAAGAAAGAATCAAAAGAACAAAAAGACTTAATAAAGTTACAAAATCAAAAAAATCAAGAAAAAAAAGTTGAAAAGGTATTAATACCAGAGTCTATTACTGTATCTGAATTAGCTTCAAGAATTCAACGGCCAAATTCTGAGGTTTTGAAAAAACTTATAATGTTAGGGATAATGGCAAACATAAATCAAGAGATTGATTTTGATACAGCTTCATTAATTGCTGAGGATTTTGGTATAAAGGTTGAAAAAGAAATAATCAAAACAGAAGAGGAAATACTAATAGAAGATTTTGAGGATCCACCAGAATCATTACAACCAAGACCGCCGGTAGTTGTTGTAATGGGACATGTTGATCATGGCAAAACATCTTTATTAGATGCAATAAGAAAGACAAATGTTACAGAAAGAGAAGCCGGTGGAATTACTCAGCATATAGGTGCATCAATTGTTGAAATAAATGGAAGGAAAATAACATTTTTAGATACTCCAGGACATGAAGCATTTACAGCAATGAGAGCAAGAGGTGCACAAGTAACAGATATTGCTATTTTAGTTGTTGCTGCTGACGATGGCGTTATGCCACAAACAATAGAAGCAATAAACCATGCTAAAGCTGCAAATGTATCAATAATTGTTGCTGTCAATAAAATTGATAAACCAGAGGCAAATCCAGACAGGGTAAAGCAACAATTAAGTGAATATGGCCTTATTCCTGAAGAATGGGGTGGAGATACAGTATTTGTAAATGTTTCTGCTAAAAAGAAGATGGGTATTGATCATCTCCTTGAAATGATACTTTTGGTTGCTGATATGTTAGAATTAAAAGCAAATCCAGACAGGCTTGCTAAGGGTATAGTTATTGAGGCAAAACTTGATAAAGGTAGAGGCCCTGTTGCTACAATATTAGTTCAAAAAGGTACATTAAGAGTAGGCAATTATGTAATAGCAGGGAAAACATGGGGTAAAATCAGAGCAATGATTGATGATAAAGGCAATAGAATAAAAGAAGCTGGTCCATCATTTGCAGTTGAGATATTAGGGCTTGAAGAAGTACCAGAGGCTGGAGATGAATTATTCTGCGTTAAAGACGAAAAAACTGCAAAGATAATTGAACAGATGAGAAAGGATAAAGTTAAAGAGGAAAAAATTATTTCTTCTTCAAAGGTTTCTTTGGATGAACTATTTGAGAGAATTCAAAAAGGCCAGTTAAAGGAGCTTAAGATTATAATAAAAGCAGATGTTCAAGGTTCTGTTGAAGCATTGAAAAGTTCTATTGAGAAATTAAGTAATGAGGAAGTTAACGTTAAAGTAATACATGCTGGTGTTGGTGCTGTTACAGAATCTGACGTAATATTGGCATCTGCATCAAATGCAATTATTATTGGATTTAATGTTCGACCAGAAGTTGGTGCAACTCAACTTGCTGAAAGGGAAAAGGTAGATATAAGGCTATACAGAATTATTTATGAGGCACTTAATGATATTGAAGCTGCTATGAAAGGATTACTTGAACCTATATATAAAGAGGTGGTTTTAGGTAGAGCTGAAGTAAGACAAACATTTAAAGCTTCAAATATTGGAACAATTGCTGGATGCTATGTTTTAGATGGAAAATTAGTAAGAACAGCAAATGCAAGAATTATTCGTGAAGGCATTGTTGTTTTTGAAGGTAAATTGGGTTCTTTAAAAAGGTTCAAAGAAGATGTTCGTGAAGTTGCTGCAGGATATGAATGTGGTTTAACAATTGAAAAGTTTAATGATATTAAAGAAGGGGATATAATCGAAGTTTTTGAAATGCAAAAAGTGGAGAGATAAGAGGGTGATATGATGCATTTTGATAGAGTTGATAGAGTTTCAGAAGAAGTCAAAAAAGCTATAAGCGAAATAATACAATATGAACTTAAAGACCCAAGACTTAATGTTGGTTTAATAAGCATTGTTAAAGTTAACCTTAGTAAAGATTTAAGATACGCCAAAATTTATGTAAGTATTTTTGATAATAACCCAGAAAATATCCAAAGTTCTTTACTTGCTCTTAGAAATTCGGTTCCCTATATAAGGAGAGAAATTGCAAAAAGAATTAAGCTAAGGTATACTTCTGAGATAACTTTTGAATTAGATGATTCAATTGAATATGGTGCAAGAATATCAGAAATACTAAATAAGCTAAACATACCAAAAGATAACAATAGTGAAAATAGAGGTGAAGATTCTCTTGATAGAGAATAAGATTATAAAAATGATTTTAGATTCAAGCCAAATAGTTATAACTTCTCATGAAAATCCTGATGGAGATTGCATTGGTTCTATGCTTGCCCTTTATATTGCTTTAAAGAAAAAGGGCAAGCATGTAAGAATGATATTAAAAGATAATGTGCCAGCTAATCTTTCTTTTTTGCCATATACTGAAGAAATTGAAATTGTACGTGAAGTAAAAGAAACTTTTGAACTATTAGTTCTAATAGATACTGGAGAATTAGAAAGAACTGGTATATTTGATATTGATAAAGCTTATAAAAAACTTATAAATATTGACCATCATGCAACAAGTACTGGGTTGGGAGATTTATATTATATAAACCCTTCTGCTGCAGCTTCTGGAGAAATAATTTATCAATTAGTTAAGTTAATGGGAATTGATACTGATAAAGATATTGGAACTTGTCTTTATACTGCCTTATTTACTGATACTGGTGGTTTTAGATTTTCAAATACTACATCAATTACACACCAAATTGCTGGTGACTTGATAAATATGGGTATAGATTTTGTAACTATAGCTAATAAAGTATATGATGAGATGAGCTTAAATAAATTTAAATTGTTAAGAGATGTATTAGGTACAATTGAACTTTTTGATAATAATAAAATTGCATTTTTAACTGTTTCTAGTGAGATGTTTAGTAAAAATGGAGCAAAAAGAGAAGATACAGAAAATATGATTAATTTTGCAAAAAATATAAATACAGTTGAAATTGCAGCTATTTTTATTGAAGAGAGCGATAAAATAAAAGTTAGCCTCAGATCAAAAAATATATTAGACGTTAGTAAAATTGCCAAGTATTTTGGTGGTGGAGGGCATGAAAAGGCTGCTGGATATTCAACTAATAAGAAGATTGAAGATGCCAAAAAGGATCTTTTAGAAAAAATACAAAGTGATGAAAGATGGATGGAATATTATTAATTGATAAACCTGTGGGGCTAACCTCACATGATGTTGTAAATATAATAAGAAAAGAGTTTAAAACAAAAAAAGTTGGACATGCTGGTACTCTTGATCCTTTTGCATCTGGTTTGCTAATAATATTAATTGGAAATGCTACCAAGTTATCGCAATATTTGATGTCAACACAAAAAACTTACCAAGCACAAATTCAACTCGGTTTATACTCTGATACCTATGATATAACAGGAAGGATTATAGATAAGAATAACTTGATTTATAATACTAATGAGATTAGAGATGCTTTGAATGAATTAGTCGGTACACATAATTGGAAGGTTCCAATATATTCTGCAAAAAAAATAAACGGCAAAAAATTATATGAATTAGCTCGTAAAGAAGAATATATTGATCTTCCTGAAAGTGAAATGACAATATTTAATATTGAGATTATTAATTATTTTTATCCTTATTTAGATATTTCAATTGCCTGTTCACATGGAACATATATAAGAACTTTTGCAGTGGAATTAGCAAAAAAATTAGGCACAATTGGTTTATTATCTACTTTAAGAAGAACAAAAAGTGGAGTATTTGATGTTAAGAATGCTTATAAACTAAGTGACTTTAATAAAGAATTAATGCCTTTAAAAAGCATAACAACTAACAAAATTATTATAAATAACAAAAGTATAAATAAACTTAATAATGGAAACACACTTTTTTATGATGATATTAACTTTATTGAAATAAAGAGCAATAATAGTTTATATACAGTATATAGTGAAGAAAGGCAATTACTTGCTATATACAAGAAAGAAGACCAGCATTTCAAATTTGTATTAAAAGGTGGATAATACTATGCAAATACTAAATGACTTAATATCACCAAAAGAAGATATTTCTGTTGCTATTGGTTTTTTTGATGGTCTTCATATAGGACATATGGCTTTAATTAATAAACTAAAAGAAAAAAAAGGCTGTAAAGCAATTTTTACATTTAAAAATCATCCTGATGAATTAATTAAAGGTCATATTGATTATATATTAACCGAAAAGGAAAGATTAGAATTATTTAGCGAAAATAATATTGATATAGTTTTTTTCATTGATTTTACTCAAGAATTAATGAAAATGACACCACAACAGTTTATTGATGAGATATTAATAAAAAAACTAAGGGTTAAAAATGTGATTGTTGGATATGATTTCACTTTTGGATACAGAGCTATTGGTAATGCTGAATATTTAAAAGAAAAATTAAATGAAAGAAAAATTGATTGTACAATTATTGAGCCAATTTATTATAATAATCAGATAATAAGTAGCACAAAAATAAGAGATTATATAAAATCTGGGTTAATAGAAATTGCTAATAATATGTTAGGATATAATTATTTTATTGCTGGAATGGTTAAAAAAGGTAAAGCTTTAGGAAGAGAAATAGGATTCCCTACAATTAATATTTCATTTAGTAATAAAAAAATTATTCCTAAATATGGAGTGTATGCTACATATACAATTATTGATAACATTAAATTTCCTTCAATAACTAATGTAGGTCAAAATCCAACTGTTTCTGATGGTGGTATTAACATAGAAACCCATATTTTTGATATAAGTAAAGAACTTTATAATAAAGATGTTAAAATTGAATTTTTGAAATATATAAGGGAAGAGATTAAATTTGATAATATTGAGTTATTAAAACAGCAAATAAATAAAGATATAAAAGAAGTAAAAAAGTTATTTTTAAATTCTATATAAAATTTTCAAAAATGCTTTACTCATATTAATTCTTTTGTTATACTGTATTAGGATATATTTAACCTGTTTTCGTTGTTTTAGGAGACTCCGACCTATTACAATGATACAGGCATTTATAAAATAGGAGGTGAACACAATGATTTCTACAGAAAAAAAGCAAGAATTAATTCAAAAATTCCAATTACATGAAGGTGATACTGGTTCTCCAGAAGTTCAAATAGCTCTTCTTACTGAAAGAATAAATAGATTGAACGAACACCTTCAGATGCATAAGAAAGACTTCCACTCAAGAAGAGGTCTTCTTAAAATGGTAGGTCAAAGAAGAAAACTTCTAAACTATTTAAAGGAATATGACATTGAAAGATACAGAGCTATCATTGAAAAATTAAATTTAAGAAAATAAGACAAAATATATATAGGAGCGGTATTACCGCTCCATTATTTTAAAAAGGGGTGTTAATGTTTTGGAAAGCAAGATATATAAAATTGATTTTGCAGGAAGAGAATTATCATTTGAGATAGGAAAATATGCATTACTTGCAAACGGTTCTGTTCTTGCAAGATACGGTGAAACAGCAGTATTAGTAACTGCATGTGCATCAGAAAAGCCAAGAGAAGGAATTGATTTTTTTCCTTTAACAGTGGATTATGAAGAAAGGCTTTACTCTGTTGGAAAGATACCAGGTGGTTTTATCAAAAGAGAAGGGAAACCTTCAGAAAAAGCTATCCTTTCAGCAAGACTTATTGACAGACCAATAAGACCATTATTTCCTAAAGACTTTTATAATGATGTTTCGGTTATTGCAACAGTTCTTTCAGTTGATCCAGACAATCCACCAGATATTTTAGCTATGATTGGTTCTTCAGTAGCATTATCAATTTCAGATATTCCATTTCTTGGACCAACTGGTTCAGTATTAATTGGATATGTTAATGGACAGATTGTAGTAAATCCTGATGCAAAGCAAAGAGAAAAGAGTAAACTTCATTTGGTTGTTTCAGGAACAAAGGACAAAGTTATGATGATTGAAGCAGGAGCAAATGAAGTTTCAGAAGAAATAATGTATGAAGCTATTTTAAAAGCACAGGAAGAAATTACAAAAATAGTTACTTTTATTGAAGAGATTTGTAAAGAAATTGGTAAACCCAAAATGCAGTATCCTACAAGAGTAATTCCTGAAGAGATAAGGGAAAAAGTAAAAGAATTGGCATACGATAAGGTATACAATTATGTTCAAATAGCAGACAAGATTGAAAGGGATAAAAAATTAGATGAATTAAGAGATGAAATTTTGCAAACACTTGAACAAGAGTATCCGGATAATTTATCTGATGTAGGCGAAGCATTATATGATTTAGAAAAGAAAATAGTAAGACATTTGATTGGTGTTGAAGGTAAAAGACCTGATGGTAGAAAAATTGATGAAATAAGACCGCTTGCGGCAGAAGTTGGTATACTGCCTAGAACACATGGTTCTGCTATGTTTAAACGTGGCTTTACTCAAGTTATGACAGTTGCCACCTTAGGTGCTGTTGGAGAAATGCAAATGTTAGACGGTCTTGAAGAAGAAGAATCAAAGAGATATATGCACCATTATAATTTTCCACCATATTCAACAGGTGAAGCAAAACCTATTAGAGCTCCTGGAAGAAGGGAAATTGGACATGGTGCCTTAGCAGAACGAGCATTAGAGCCAGTCATTCCATCTGAAGATCAATTTCCTTATACAATTAGATTAGTATCTGAAGTACTAACATCTAATGGCTCAACTTCGCAAGCAAGTGTTTGTGGTAGCACTCTTGCATTAATGGATGCAGGCGTTCCAATAAAAGCACCTGTTGCTGGGATATCAGTTGGTTTAATTACCAAAGAAGATGGTTCATTTATTACTATGACAGATATTCAAGGAATAGAAGATTTCTTTGGTGATATGGATTTCAAAGTTGCAGGAACTCGTGAAGGTATTACAGCTATTCAGTTAGATATAAAAATTCATGGTCTTACAAAAGAAATAATCTGGCAAGCTTTAAATCAGGCAAAAGAAGCAAGATATAAAATTCTTGATTTTATGGAGACAATTATTGCAAAACCAAGAGAAAGACTTTCTGAATATGCTCCAAAGATATTTAAAACCGAAATTGATCCTGATAAAATTAGAGATGTAATTGGTCCTGGTGGAAAAATGATAAACAAAATAATTGCTGAAACAAATGTAAAAATTGATATTGAGCCAGACGGAAAGGTATTTGTTGCATCACAAGATTCAGAAGCTTGTAAAAGGGCAATTTCTATGATTGAAGGAATTGCTAAAGATATAGAAGTAGGGCAAATGTATCTAGGGAAAGTTACAAAAATAATGCCATATGGTGCATTTGTTGAAATATTTCCTGGCAAAGAAGGACTTCTTCATATATCACAGCTTGATGATAAGAAGGTTCAAAGTGTTGAAGATATTCTGAAAGTAGATGAAGTAGTATTGGTAAAAGTAATTGGTGTGGATAAATTAGGACGTGTTTCATTATCAAGGAAAGATGCACTTAATAGTAATGATGATGAACAAAAAGAAAGGAAAGCATAGCCTTTTTATAAAAGGTTTATGCCTTCCTTTTTTTAATGCTTATTTTATTAAACGAAGAAACAAACATTAGTGCTACTGCGATGCTACCAGCAATTAAAAGTGTTTGTGTACCTATTTCAATGGCTTTTTGAGTTTGATTTTTTATAAGTGCTGTCATTGTATTATAAGTTCCTGCACCTGGTACAAAAGGGATAATGCCTGGTATTAAAAATAGTGGTACTGGTGCTTTAAATATTCTTGCAAATATCTCGGCTAATATATTAACGCTTAAAGCAGCAAAAAAAGAGGCAACAGCATTAGAATTAGTGAGATTTAGGAAATAAAGATAAACCCCCCATCCTATTCCTCCACTAATCCCGCAAATTATTAATATTCTTTTTGGTGCGTTGTATAATACTGCAAAAAAGATACTTGCTAAACACGCAGCAATAACTTGAACTAAAAAATTAATCACAAAAGATTTCCTCCTAATAATTTAATTCCAATAAACAATGCTATTCCTGCTCCAATGGCAATAAATACAGCAACCAAAACAGCTTCTATAGCTCTTGCAACACCTGATAAAAGGTCGCCTGCAATTGTATCTCGAATTGCGTTAGTAATAGCAACACCTGGGGTCATAATTAAAACAGAACCTATTATTATTTTATCTAAACTTTCACCAAGATTAAAAAAAACAGTTATACTTGCAACAAGTGCTGTTAAAAAGCCACCAATTATGTAGGTCATAAACCAGGAAAATCCCTTTTTATTTAAAATATTAATAGCACTTTGACTAATAAATCCAACAATAAATGATGATATTGCATCTTTATAAGACCCTTTAAATAAAATTGTCGAGAAAGAACACGCCAGCCCTGCTGAAAGCGATAATTCAAGAAATTTATAGCTTTTCTTACTTTCGATATTCTTAAGTGTATTTAGTGCTTCTTGAAAAGAGATATCATTTTTTGCAAAATCTCTTGAAAATTGGTTTACTAATGCAATTTTATTTAGGTCTATTGTTCTATTTTTTATCCTTTTGGAAATAGTAATAAAATTACCATTTTCATCAGTTATTGTTGCAACAATACCTGTTGGAATGACAAAACTTTCTACAAATCTTATATTAGCCTTCTTACATATTCTAACCATGGTATCTTCAACACGATAAGTTTCAGCTCCATACCTTAACATTATTTCACCTGCTGTTAAGGCAATTTCTAATAACTCTGATGGCTTCATTTTATCACCTTATTGAATAAAATCACAAAAAAGATTATATCATTTTTAAAAATTAGTTTGAACATTTTTTTATGAGCACATATTTGAGCAAAGTTATTGACTGATGATAAAAAATTGAAATATAATATTCAAAAAGCAGATTTTGGTGTATAATTATAGAGTCGAACAATGAAATAATATTTTTTAAAAATATTCGGAAAGGAAGATAGCTAATGTACTTTTATAACTATGTGAAACAAATTGATTCAGAGGTTGCTGAAGCAATAAAAAATGAAGTTCAAAGACAGCAAAATAAAATTGAGTTAATTGCATCAGAAAATTTTGTAAGCATTCCAGTTATGGCTGCTATGGGATCTCCATTAACAAATAAATATGCAGAAGGATATCCAGGAAGAAGATATTATGGTGGTTGTGAATATGTTGATGTAATAGAATCATTAGCAATTGAAAGAGCAAAAAAATTATTTAATGCTGAACATGCAAATGTTCAACCACATTCTGGAGCACAAGCTAATATGGCAGTTTTCTTTTCTGTTTTAAATCCTGGTGATACAATTCTTGGTATGAATTTGGCTCATGGTGGACATTTAACCCATGGCAGTCCAGTTAATTTTTCTGGAAAGTTATATAATATAGTTTCTTATGGAGTTAGTAAAGATACAGAAACAATAGACTATGACGAACTTCTAAAATTAGCTAAAGAACATAAGCCTAAATTGATTTTGGCAGGTGCGTCAGCTTATCCAAGAATAATAGATTTTAAAAAGTTTAGAGAAATTGCTGATGAAGTTGGAGCATATTTTATGGTTGATATGGCCCATATTGCTGGATTAGTTGCTGCAAAATTACATCCATCTCCAATTGAATATGCAGATTTTGTTACAACTACTACGCATAAAACATTAAGGGGGCCAAGAGGTGGACTTATTCTTTGTAAAGAAAAATATGCAAAAATAATAGATAAATCAATATTTCCAGGTGTTCAAGGTGGTCCACTTGAACATGTTATAGCAGCAAAGGCAGTATCATTTAAAGAGGCTTTAAGTGATGAATTTGTTGAATACCAAAAACAAATTATAAAAAATGCCAAAGCTTTAAGTCAAAGGCTTATTGAAAATGGATTTAGATTAGTAAGTAATGGGACTGATAATCATCTAATGTTAGTGGATTTGAGAAATAGAAATATTACAGGTAAAGACGCCGAAAAGAGACTAGACTCATTGAATATAACTTGCAATAAAAATGCTATACCATTTGATGAACAAAGCCCGATGATTACAAGTGGAATTAGACTTGGAACACCTGCTGTTACAACAAGAGGATTTACAGAAGAAGATCTTATTGAAGTAGCAGACATAATTAATTTAGCACTTTCTGATAACCCAAATGAAAAAGAAATTAAAGAAAGAGTTAAAAACCTATGTGATAAACATCCACTTTACAAAGAGTTTAGTTTCTAATGGAAGTGAATATTAATGGATTTGTTTAACTATGCTAGCCAATCAAAAATGAAGAAAGAATCTCCATTAGCATTAAAGTTAAGGCCACAAACAATTGATGATATTGTTGGTCAAGATCATATTCTTGGTAAAGGAAAACCGTTATATAATCTCATTATGGCAGATAAATTAAGTTCTATAATTCTTTATGGCCCACCAGGAACAGGGAAAACCACATTAGCCTATGCAATTGCTAATACTACTAAAAAGTATTTTGAAACAATAAATGCTACTTTGGCTGGCATCTCTGATATTAAAAAAGTTATTGAAGAATCCAAGTATAGGCTTGTTACAAATAATCAAAGAACTATTCTATTTATTGATGAGATTCATAGATTTAACAAGCAACAGCAAGATGCATTATTACCATCAGTTGAAGAGGGAACAATTATTCTTATTGGTGCAACCACAGAAAATCCATTTTTTGAAGTAAATAAGGCTTTGATATCAAGATCATTAGTTTTTGAACTACTTCCATTAGATAATAATTCAGTTAAAAAGATACTTTATAATGCTATTTCAAATAAAGAAAAAGGATTAGGATTTATTAATATTAAAATAGATGAAGATAGCATTAATTATATTGTGACATTATCAAATGGAGATGCGAGGACTGCACTAAACATTCTTGAAGCAACTGTATATGCAACTAAAGCAAATGAAAATGATGAAATTGTAATTAATATCAAAAGCATAGAAGGATTATTTAATAGAAAAGCCCTTTATGATACAAATTCCGATATGCATTATGATACAATATCAGCTTTTATCAAAAGTATGAGAGGTTCCGATCCTGATGCTACTTTGTATTATCTTGCTAAAATGATTGATTCTGGCGAAGATATTCGATTTATTGCAAGAAGAATAATGATTTGTGCAGCAGAAGATGTTGGGCTCGCAGATCCTAATGCACTTGTTGTTGCAAGTGCCGCAGCTTACGCAGCAGATTTTGTAGGGCTCCCCGAGGCAAGAATTATACTTTCTGAAGCAGCACTTTATATTGCTTGTGCACCAAAGAGTAATAGTTCTATTGTTGGAATAGAAAAGGCATTAGAAGATGTAAGAAATATTCCAATAAAAACAATTCCATTTCATTTACGAACACCAAATTTAAAAGCAACAGATATTGGGCATGGTATTGGTTATAAATATCCACATGATTATAAAAATAATTATATAAAACAACAATATCTTCCAGACGAATTAATAAATAAAAAGTATTTTTATCCCACTAATAATGGGTATGAGCATAATATAATAAATTATTTGGAAGGGTTGCAGAATGAAAACATTTCAGATGAAAATGGGGAAAAAGATAATTGAATTGAATTTAAATGAGAAAAACTTGTTAGGACTTATTAAACCGAATGATATAGATAATAAAGTATTAACAGAGAAAGACATATTGGAAAAATTAGATAATCCAATATGTTCAAAGCCCCTTAAAGATATTGTGAATAATAATGATAAAATAGCCATTATTACGAGTGATATAACAAGACCATTTCCAAACAAAGTTATGCTTCCAATTTTACTTAACTATTTACATCAATATGGTGTTTCAAAAGAAAATATTAAGATTATATTTGCATTAGGAAGTCACAGAAAACATACTGAAGATGAAATTATAAGTATGGTTGGCGAAGAAATTTATAATAGTTATAAATGTATTGATTCTGATCCTAATGATGTGGTTTGCCTTGGATATACAAAAAATAACACTCCAGTTGAGTTTTTTAAGGATGTTGTTGAGGCCAAAATAAGAATTCTTTTAGGAAACATAGAATTTCATTATTTTGCTGGTTACAGTGGTGGGCTTAAAGCAATGATGCCTGGTGTATCTACAAGAAAAGCAATACAGCAAAATCATAAGCTTATGTTAGATAAAAAAGCCATTGCAGGTAATATTATTGATAATCCTGTTAGAAATGATATTGACGAAATACTTAATTTTATAGATGTTCAATTTATAATTAATCTGGTTTTAGATGAAAAAAAGAATATAATCGGATGTTTTACAGGACATCCAATACATGCTCACAGAGAAGGTTGTAAGTTTTTAGATAGCTTCTATAAGGTAAATGTAGATAAATTGGCTGATGTTGCATTTATATCATGTGGTGGCTTTCCAAAAGATATAAACTTATATCAAGCTCAGAAAGCAATAGATAATTCAAAATATGTAGTTAAAAAAGGTGGAACAATAGTTTTATTTGCATCATGTCAAGAAGGTTATGGTGAGGGTGTTTTCGAACATTGGATTAATGAAGCAAATAATCCCGATGATTTAATTGAAAGAGTAAAAACAAACTTTGAATTAGGAGGACATAAAGCAGCTGCACTTGCAACAGTAATAAAAGATATTGATATAATTGCTGTAAGTGATATGCCTAATCAAATGCTTAATAAAATATTCATTAAAAAGATTGATGACTTAGAAAGCCTATTTTCATATCTTAAAGAAAAACATGGCGATAATTTTAAAGCATATGTTATTCCATATGCATCCTCTATTTTACCATATTATAATGGAAGGAATGATTAAAAATGGATTATGCAAAATTAGCATTAGAATATCATAAGAAATATAAAGGTAAAATTGCTCTAAAGAGTAAAGTTGGTGTTAAAGATACTACAGATCTAAGTATTTATTATACACCTGGTGTTGCTGAACCGTGTAAAGAAATAGCTAAGAATAGTGAATATATATATGACTACACATCTAAAGGAAATTGGGTCGCAGTTGTTACAAATGGTACTGCTGTTTTAGGTTTAGGTGATATTGGGGTATATGGTTCTCTACCAGTAATGGAAGGTAAGGCTATATTATTTAAGGAATTTGCCGGAGTTGATGCATTTCCGATATGTGTAAACTCAAAAGATGCAGATGAAATAGTAAAAACTGTTAAATTGATTGAAACATCCTTTGGTGGCATTAATTTAGAAGATATCGGAGCTCCTTTGTGCTTTGAAGTTGAAGAAAAGTTAAAAAAAGAATTAAATATTCCAGTTTTTCATGATGATCAGCATGGAACAGCAGTAGTTGCTCTTGCTGCTTTAATTAATTCATTAAAAATTGTAAATAAAGATATCTCAGAAGTTAAGGTAGTAATAAATGGTGCAGGAGCTGCTGGGATTGCAGTTACTAAGCTACTATTAAGCTTTGGTGTAAAAAACATTATACTATGTGATAAAATTGGGGCTATTTATGAAGGTCGAAAGGAAGATATGAATTTATATAAAATTGAAATGTCTAAAATAACCAATTTAAATAAAGAAAAAGGAACAATTCATGATGTAATAAAAGGTTCTGATGTATTTATTGGTCTTTCTGTTTCAAATGTTCTAAAAATAGAAGATATAAAAGCAATGAATAAAGATGCTATTGTTATGGCAATGGCAAATCCAGTGCCTGAAATAATGCCAACTGAAGCTAAAGAAGGAGGTGCAAGGATAATCTGCACAGGAAGATCAGATTATCCTAACCAGGTTAATAATGTTTTAGCTTTTCCAGGTATTTTTAGAGGGGCTTTAGATGTTAGGGCAAAAGAGATTAATCAGTCAATGAAGATAGCTGCTGCTAAGGCAATAGCAGAACTTGTTGAAGATACACTTTCTGAAGAGTACGTATTACCGAAAGCTTTTGATAAAAGAGTAGCTCCAGCAGTGGCTAAAGCAGTAGCTGAAGAAGCTATAAAAACTAAAGTTGCTCGATTAGAAATTGATCCAAATCAAATATATCAAAAAACAATAGACTTGATAAAATAATAAAAAAAGCACCTTAAAGCTTTAGGGTGCTTTTTTTATGGATTATTTTATTATTATGTTGTATAATTTTTATATATATATTTTAGAAAATATGAATAGTTTATAAATGTAAGCTTTCAAGTATATTTTTAAGGGGATGCACTAAATAATGGATGAAAGGTTAATAAATATAAAAATAAAGGTTGAAAAGATATTTATTGTTTTGAACTTATTTGTATTTATAATAGTTTCCCTGTATTTTATAATAAACAACAATATAAGAAAATATGATTCATCAAATTCTTACATAGTTGTTGTATTTTTAATTATTTCAATATTTTATAATATATTAAAATGGTGGTTACTTAATAAGTATAGGAAAGATTTATTTCAGGAATGGTATAATTTTTTAAAGATATCAGAAGCAATACTTTTTACATTTTATTTTTCATATTTAAATTTGTATGATAAGATGTATATATTTGCCGTTATATTCCTGTTGTTCTATTCAATTTCAGAAAAGAAATATTCTATTTTATCATTGATTATTTTTATTATTAGTTTTGTATTGCATATTATTATTGCTCTAGTGTATAAGCCCATTTATTACCTAGAAGAAACTTTTGTAACAATTTTATATATCATAACATTAATTATTTTAAATTATATACTTATAACTCATGAACAAATACCAATGAATCTATTTAAATCTATTATAAATGAAAATGAAGATTACAAAAAATCTACTCAAAAATTATCCGAAGAAATTAATACTTTTAATAAAAAAATAATTGAATTAGAAAATGAACTTAATTTTTTAAGAGAAAATAATAAAAAGCTCAATGTTTCTTTAGGTGAATTTTATAATCTTCAAGAAATAAGTAAAATTATTACTCAAATTTTGGACACAAAAGAATTATTGAGATTTGTAAATGATGTTTTAATTGGTGTTACTGGTGTTGATAAAAGCACAATATTTTTATTAAATAAAGAAAAAACTGAGTTATATGTTGCTTATACAAATATAAATGATGTTGAAAAAGAAGAAAGCTTTACGCAGGACAAAGTAAAATGGCTATTAGAAAAAGCAACAAATTCTGAAAATGGTTTTATAAATAAAGCAAATACAAAGGAATATAAATTCTTAAATAATCGATCAACTAAATCCTTTATGTATGCATCTATCTCTACAAAAACTGATAAATATGGAATTATTTTGTTGGAACAAATATTTGAAGATATATTTTCGGATGATAATTTAAGATTTTTAACGGCAATAGCTGCCCAGATCTCAGTTGCACTAGAAAATTCAAGTCTTTATCAACAAATGAGAAGTATGGCAATGGTTGATGGTTTAACAGGTGCATACAACAGAATATTTTTGTTTGAAACACTTGAAAAAGAAATGGAACTTTCTGATGGTAATTTTCCAATTAGTATAGCAATGTTTGATGTTGATAATTTCAAAAAGTTAAATGATACCTATGGTCATTTGTTTGGTGATAAAGTGTTACAGACAATAGTAAGGATAATAAAAGACAGATTAAGAAAAGATGATATTGTAGCCCGTTATGGTGGAGAAGAATTTATAATTGTATTTAATCATCTTGATACACAAAATACCTATAAAGTTGTAGAAAGAATAAGAACAGCGATTGAAAACGAAATTATTGAAGATAATCTTATCCAAACAAAAGTTACAGTTAGTTTTGGTATTGCGACATATCCTAATAATGCTAATACAATTAGGGATCTTATTAAATGTGCTGATATTGCATTATATTCAGCAAAAAGAAGCGGTAAAAATTGTACAAAAATATTTGAAAGTGAAGTGGGGATAAAGTTATGAGATGTCCTTATTGTGGATTTATTGATAGTAAGGTTATAAATTCACGTCCATCAGATGAAGGAAAAACAATAAAGCGTAGACGTGAATGTATAAAATGCCAAAAGCGATTTACAACATACGAAAAGATTGAAAAAGCCCCTATACTTATTATAAAAAAGGATAATAGAAGAGAAGAATATGACAGAGGGAAAATACTAAATGGTATTATAAAAGCTTGTCAAAAAAGACCAGTATCAATTGAAACAATGAATCAAATAGTTGATGAAATTGAGAATGATATATATAATTCAATGAGAGATGAGATAACTTCAAGAGAGATTGGCGAAATGGTAATGGAAAAATTAAAAGAGCTTGACCAAATATCATATGTTAGATTTGCTTCTGTATATAGAGAGTTTAAGGATATTAATACTTTTTTAAATGAACTACAAAAGCTTCTGAGCGAGAAAAGTGATATAAAATTAAGAAATGAATAGATTATATAAAGTTTTTCGTTATTTTTAATATATTTTAATAATATTTGGCCTATTTTGAATATTGATTTTTTATTATTTAGTATTAAAATTATAATTGAAAAGTCAAAGAAAGTCAAAATCAAAGTAAAATAAAGTCAAATTAAAGGAGGTAGGTAAAAATGTTAAGAGATATTACTCCATTTGGCAAAAAGCCATTTGACATTATGAAAAAGCTTGAAAAAGAGTTCTTTGATTTTGATGACTGGTTTGATGATTTAGCAATTCCATTTGAAAAAGGACCTAAATTTATGAGAACAGATATAAAAGAAACAGAAACAGAGTATATTATCGAAGCTGAAATTCCAGGTGCTAAAAAGGACGACATAAAGATTGAACTATATGATAATAGGCTTACAATAAAGGCCGAAGTAAAACACGAGGAAAAGGTAGAAAAAGAAAACTTTATTAGAAGAGAAAGAAGATATGGAAGTTGTCAAAGAACATTCTATCTTGACAATGTAAAGCAAGATGATATTAAGGCAAAATATGAAGATGGTATATTAAAAGTTGTCCTTCCAAAAGAAAAACCAACAAAACCACATATGAGAAACATTGAAATAGAATAAAATATATATTAGGGAAGGTTAATTCCTTCCCTAAATTTTATTATTGAGGTGATGAAAATGAACATTGAAAGATTTACACAAAGCTTACAAGAAGCAATAATAAATAGCCAAAATTTAGCTGTAATGTATAAACATCAAGAAATTTCTATAGAACATCTACATTATGCACTTGTTCAAAATCCTGAACAATTGATTTATAAAATTTTATCTAATATGGGAGTAAATGTTGAAAATTATAAATCTGATGCTGAACTTTTACTTAAGAAAATACCTGTAGTATATGGCCCAGGTGCTACATCAATATATTTTAATAGAAATTTTAATGAAGTATTGATTAAAGCAGAAGAAGAGGCTAAAAAGTTTAAAGATGAATATATTAGTGTAGAACATGTATATTTAGCACTTATAGATTTTGATTTTCAAGCTCTAAAACAAATCTTTAAGAAATACAATATAAACAGAGATAACTTTTTAAATCAGTTATATAAAATTAGAGGTAACCAAAGAATTACAAATCCAAATCCAGAAGATACCTATGATAGTCTAAAAAAATTTGGACGTGATTTAACACAATTAGCTAAATTAGGTAAACTTGACCCGGTAATTGGACGAGATGATGAAATAAGAAGGGTTATTCAAATATTATCAAGAAGAACAAAAAATAATCCTGTATTAATTGGTGAGCCAGGTGTTGGAAAGACTGCTATTGTAGAGGGTCTTGCTCAACGCATAATAAAAGGTGATGTTCCAGAAAGCTTAAAAAATAAGACAGTTTTTGCACTTGATTTAGGAGCATTAATAGCTGGAGCAAAGTATAGAGGAGAGTTTGAAGAAAGATTAAAAGCGGTTTTAAATGAGGTTCAAAATTCTGATGGCAAGATTATTTTGTTTATTGATGAGATTCATAATATTGTTGGTGCCGGAAAAGCTGAAGGGGCAATGGATGCAGGTAACTTATTAAAACCTATGTTAGCAAGAGGAGAGCTACATTGTATTGGTGCTACTACAATTGACGAATATAGAAAATATATAGAAAAGGATGCAGCACTTGAAAGAAGGTTTCAACCTGTTCTTGTAAATCCTCCATCGATTGAAGATAGTATATCAATTTTAAGGGGCTTAAAAGAAAGATTTGAAATTCATCATGGCGTAAGAATTAAAGATAGTGCAATAATTGCTGCGGTAAAGTTATCTGATAGATATATAACTGATAGGTTTCTACCTGATAAAGCAATTGATTTAATTGATGAAGCAGCAGCTTTACTTAGAACAGAAATTGATAGTTTGCCTGCTCCACTCGATGAAATAAATAGAAGAATAATGCAGTTGGAGATTGAGAAAAAGGTTCTTTCAATTGAGAATGAACAAAATAAAATAGCCGAAGTAGATAATGAGATTGCAAACCTAAAAGATAAATTAAATATACTCAATGCTCAATGGGTATATGAAAAGGAATTAATAACATCACTAAAAAATATAAAAGAAGAAATTGAAATGGTAAAGTTAGATATAGAAAAAGCAGAAAGAGAATACGACCTAAACAGGTTGTCAGAATTAAAATATGGAAGGCTCACCTCTTTAGAAAAACAGCTTGAATTAAAAAAGCAAGAAATTGAGAAAATTCCAAATGAAAATAGATTATTAAAAGAAGAGGTTAGTGAAGATGAAATTGCAAAAGTTATCTCTCGATGGACAGGTATTCCTGTATCCAAAATACTTGAAACAGAAAAACAGAAAATTCTTGATCTTGAAAATATATTGCACAAACGAGTCATAGGTCAAGATGTTGCTGTAAAAGCTGTATCAGAAGCAGTTTTAAGGGCAAGAGCAGGAATAAAAGACCCCAAAAAACCAATAGGTTCATTTTTATTCTTAGGACCAACAGGTGTTGGTAAAACAGAGTTAGCACGTGCACTATCAGAAGCATTATTTGATTCTGAAAACAACATGATAAGAATTGATATGACTGAATATATGGAAAAACATTCTGTTTCAAGATTGATTGGAGCTCCACCCGGATATGTTGGATATGATGAAGGTGGGCAGTTAACTGAGGCTGTTAGAACAAAACCATATTCTGTAATACTTTTTGATGAGATTGAAAAGGCTCATCATGATGTATTTAATATACTTTTACAAATTCTTGATGATGGAAGATTAACAGATTCACAAGGAAGAACAGTTGATTTTAAAAATACTATTATAATAATGACATCAAATTTAGCAAGTGATATTCTATTAAATAATAATTATGAAGATAATGATATTGATGAGAATACTAAAAATATTATTGAAAAGCAGCTAAAAAGCTTTTTTAGACCAGAGTTTTTAAATAGACTTGATGAAATAATTATATTTAAACCACTTAATAAAGAAGATTTAAAGAAGATTGTTAAACTTAGAATTAATGAAGTTCAAGAAAGACTTTCTCAAAGAGATATTGTAATTAATGTAACTGATAAATTACTTGAATATATTATAGATAATGCATATGATGTAAACTTTGGTGCAAGACCCATAAAAAGATTTATACAAAAAAACATCGAAACATTATTAGCTCGTGATTTAATAGAAGGTAAAATATCTGATGGAGACACTATTACAATAGATATTGAAGATGAAAAAATAAAAGTTTATACAGATTCAATGCCAGAATAAGCTATGATGCTTTTCTGGCATTTCTACATTTGAAAACTTTTTTAAAAAATTAATATAAAAAAACCAAATGCTATATTAACTAATATGCATAATTCTTGCTTGAAAAATATGCTTTTTTTATTTACAATAATATAAATAAATTATTTTGGAAGGATGGTAGGATAGATGATTTGGTCTGAATATGAAAAGCTTAATCGAAATCAATATGCTGAACTTCAATTAGAAAGATTAAAAAGAACGGTAGAAAGAGTTTATGAACTTGTTCCTTTTTACCGAAAGAAATTTGATGAGATAGGAGTTAAACCATCTCATATAAAATCTTTAAAAGACATATCACTTTTACCTTTTACAACAAAAGATGATTTAAGGACTAATTATCCATATGGACTTTTTACTGTTCCCTTATCAAAGATTGTAAGAATTCATGCCTCATCTGGAACTACTGGTAAACCAACAGTTGTAGGATATACAAAGCATGATATGGATGTTTGGACAGAATCGGTTGCTAGACTTGCTGTTGCAGCAGGTGTTAGAGAACATGATATTGCACAAATATCTTTTGGTTATGGACTTTTTACAGGGGCTTTTGGACTTCATTATGGCCTTGAAAAGATTGGTGCGACTGTAATTCCAATCTCAAGTGGAAACACAGAAAAACAGTTAATGATAATGCAAGACTTTGGGTCTTCAGTTTTAATTTGTACTCCATCATATGCACTTTATATGGATGAAGTTGCTTCTGAGCTAGGAATTGACAGAAATAATATCAAATTAAAATTGGGATTATTTGGTGGAGAAGGTTCAACAGTTGAAATGAGAAGAGAAATTGAAAAAAAGTGGGGATTATTTGCTACAGAAAATTATGGTCTTTCTGAAATAATAGGTCCGGGTGTATCAGGTGAATGTGAATATAGATGTGGGTTACATATAAATGAAGACCATTTTTACCCTGAAATTATTAATCCTGATACTGGTGAAGTTTTGCCAGAGGGTGAAACTGGTGAATTAGTTATAACAACAATAACTAAAGAGGGAATGCCACTTATTAGATATAGAACAAGAGATATCACTTCGTTGATTTATGAACCATGCAAATGTGGTAGAACAAGTGTTAGAATGACATCTGTTAAAGGTCGAACAGATGATATGCTAATTATTCGTGGTGTTAATGTATTCCCATCACAGATTGAATCAGTATTAATGGGAATTGAAGGAATTGGCCCTCAATATCAAATTATAGTTGATAAAAAGGGCTTTTTAGATGAAATAGAGGTACATGTTGAACTTGTAGATGGTAGTTTATTAGAAAGATATAGTGAATTAGAAAAATTAGAAAATAAAATTAAACATAGAATATATACAATATTAGGCTTAAATGTTAAGCTAAAATTAGTAGAGCCAAAAAGCATTGAAAGAACAGTTGGTAAGGCGAAAAGAGTGATTGACTTGAGAAAAAAATAAAGATTTTTGGGAGGTTGACAAGTTGAAAAAGCTAATGCTTGGAAATGAGGCTGTTGCCCGTGGATGCTATGAAGCTTCTGTTAAAGTTGTTTCTTCGTATCCAGGAACGCCTTCTACTGAAATTACTGAGTATATTGCAAAATATGATGATATATATTCTGAATGGGCACCAAATGAAAAAGTTGCACTTGAAGTAGCAATTGGTGCATCAATTTATGGGAAAAGAGCATTAAGTTGTATGAAACATGTTGGTTTAAATGTTGCAGCAGATCCATTATTTACAGTCTCATATACAGGTATAAACAAAGGACTTGTTTTAGCAGTTGCAGATGACCCTGGAATGCATTCATCTCAAAACGAACAGGATACAAGAATGATTGCTAAGGCTGCAAAGGTTCCTATAGTTGAACCATCTGATAGTGACGAATGTAGAAGATTTGTTAAATTTGCTTTTAAACTCAGTGAAATGTATGATACACCAGTTATATTAAGATTAACAACAAGGGTTTCTCATTCTCAATCAATTGTAGAGTTAGAGGATAGAGAAGACTATCAATCAGAATACATAAAAGACATTTCAAAATATGTTATGATGCCTGCAATGGCAAGGAAAAGACATATTTTTGTTGAAGAAAGAGAAAAGTTATTATCTGAGTTTGCAAACAATTGTGAGTTAAATAGAATTGAAAAAGGTGATACAAGTTTTGGTATTATTACATCTGGAATAAGCTATCAATATGTAAAAGAAGCTATACCGAATGCATGGATACTAAAATTGGGGCTTGTTAATCCACTACCACAAAAGTTAATAAAAGATTTTTGTAATAAATTTGAAAAGGTATATATTATTGAGGAATTGGATCCATTTATAGAAAACTATGTTAGAAGCCTTGGAATAACAAATGTTCATGGCAAGGATATTTTCCCTTTATGTGGAGAATATTCAGCTCAATTAATTAAAAAAGTAATATTAGGTGTTGAGGATAATAAATGTGATAAACTAAGCATTGAATTACCAATAAGAACACCAGTATTATGTCCTGGTTGCCCTCATAGAGGTATTTTTTATGCAATTAAAAAGGTTGGAACAATTACAACAGGTGATATAGGATGTTATACATTAGGAGCCCTAAAGCCATTTGAAGCTATTGATACATGTGTTTGCATGGGTGCAAGTATTGGAATGGCACATGGTATAAATAAAGCTTCTGATAATAATGAAAAGGCTGTTGCTGTAATAGGTGATTCTACTTTTATACATTCTGGAATTACAGGGCTAATTAATGCTGTTTATAATAAATCAAATTTACTTTTGATTATTTTGGATAATTCAACAACTGGTATGACTGGGCATCAAGAACATCCTGCAACTGGCTTTACTATTAAAAATGAACCTACATATATGTTAAATATTGTTGAACTTTGTAAAACAGTTGGTGTAGATAATGTTGATGTAATAGACCCATATAATATTAATGAGAATGTTGAAAAAATAAAAAAATCTCTGGAAACAAAAGGTGTATCTGTTTTAATTGCTAAGGCACCTTGCAGATTACACAAAAGATTCAGAATTGACAAAAAAATAAGACAAGTTGATAATAAAAAATGTAAAAATTGCAAAATGTGTCTATCAATTGGGTGTCCAGCTATTTCTAATAAAGATGGTATTATTAAGATTGATGAAAATCTTTGTTTTAGCTGTGGTTTATGCCAAAGCGTTTGTAAATTTGGTGCTATTATAACAAAGGAGTAGATATTGGTATGACGAAAAGTATATTAGTTGTTGGTGTAGGAGGACAAGGAAATCTTCTTTTGAGCAGAATCCTTGGTGATGTCTTTTTATCAAAAGGATTTGATGTAAAAATATCAGAGGTTCATGGGATGGCACAACGTGGAGGAAGTGTTGTAACATATGTTAAATTTGGAGAAAAGATTTATTCTCCATTAATTGAAAAAAATGAAGCAGATTTTATTCTTGCATTTGAAAAATTAGAAGGGCTACGTTGGATTGATTATTTAAAAGATGATGGGGTTCTAATATTAAATGATTATGAAATTCCACCAATGAGTGTTATATCTGGAATATCGAAATACCCAGATGTAATATCTATTTTAGAAAAACAAAATTTAAATTATAAATTAGTAGATTTGAATAGTGTTGTAAATAAACTTAATTCTTCAAGGGTAATGAATATAGCATTATTGGGATACTTTTCAAAATATTTCGATTTTTCTGAACAAGATTGGATAGATGCCATAAAAAGAAATATAAAAGAAAAGTTTATTGATATTAATCTAAAAGCATTTTCTTTTGGGAAAGAGTTATAATATAAAGAGGTGAGATTAGTGAAGTATTGGAATGAGCCAGTTGAGTGTGCTGATAGAGAAAGGTTAAACCAAATTAAAACAATGAGACTAATTGATACTGTAAAAAGGGTTTATTTTAATGTTCCACATTACAGAAATAAGATGCAAGATTATGGCCTTGTGCCAGAAGATATTAAAAGTTTAGATGATTTAAAAAAGCTACCTTTTACAACAAAACAAGATTTGAGAGATACTTATCCTTATGGATTATTTGCAACACCGTTAAGTGAGATTGTTCGTATTCATGCATCTTCAGGAACTACTGGTAAACAAACAGTTGTAGGTTATACAAGAAATGATTTGACTATATGGTCTGAAGTAATGGCAAGGACATTAATTGCTGCTGGTGCAGATAAACATTCATTTATTCAAGTGGCTTACGGGTATGGTTTGTTTACAGGCGGATTAGGAGTTCATTATGGTGCTGAAAGAATAGGTGCTTCTGTTATACCAATTTCAGTTGGTAATACAAAAAGGCAGGTTCAACTGATGGTTGATTTCGGAACAACCTTGATTGCATGTACTCCTTCATATGCCTTATATTTGGCAGAAACTATTGATGAATTAGGCATAGATAAAAGTGAATTAAAGCTAAAATCAGGGGTATTTGGAGCTGAACCTTGGTCAGAAAATATGAGAAAAGAGATTGAATTAAAGCTAAATTTAAAAGCACATGATATTTATGGTCTTTCAGAAATTATTGGGCCAGGTGTATCTTTTGAATGTGAATATCAAGAAGGGCTACATATAAACGAAGACCATTTTATACCTGAAATAATTAATCCAGAAACTGGTGAAGTATTGCCCGAAGGTTCAATAGGTGAGCTTGTTTTTACAACTGTAACTAAAGAGGGTTTACCTCTCATTAGATATAGAACAAGAGATATAACTTCATTAAATTATGAAAAATGCAAATGCGGAAGAACATTAGTTAGAATGAATAAGGTTATGGGAAGAACAGATGATATGATAATTGTAAGAGGAGTTAATGTATTTCCAACTCAAATTGAAAGTGTCTTACTTGAGATAGGAGATACATCACCTCATTATCAATTAATTGTAGATAGGGTAAATAACTTAGATGTACTTGAAGTACTTGTAGAAGTTTCAGAAAATCTATTCTCTGATGAAGTAAAGAAATTAGAAGATCTTGATAGGAAAATAACAAAAGCAATTGAAGACACATTAGGTATATCAGTAAAAGTAAGACTTGTTGAACCTAAAACAATTGAAAGAAGCGAAGGGAAAGCAAAAAGAGTTATAGATAAAAGAAAATATTAGTTTGATTTATTATTGAAAGGGTAAAAGATAATTAAAGTAATTTAATGCAATTAATAAAGGAGGGATAATTAATGCTTGTAAAACAGATATCAGTTTTTCTAGAAAACAAGTCAGGAAGGTTAGCAGAAGTAACTAAGTTACTGGGGGAAAATGATATACAAATATTAGCACTTTCTATTGCTGATACTACTGATTTTGGGATATTAAGACTTATTGTTAATAAACCAGATATTGCTTTAGAGGTTTTGAAAGAGAATGGATATACAGTATCTGGGACCGAGGTTATTGGAATTTCTGTTGAAGATAAGCCAGGTGGTTTATCAAGAGTACTAGAAATTTTATTTAAATATGACGTTAGTATAGAATATATGTATGCTTTTGTTGGTAAGATAACAGATGAGGCATTAGTAATCTTAAAGGTTGATAGGCCAGAGTTTGCTATTAAGGTTCTTCGAGAGAATAACATAAAGATACTTGATCCTAAAGATGTATATACAATGTAGAAGGGGGATAATCCCCCTTCTTTTATTGACCTTTAACTCTATTTTGATAATCTTGAATCATTTTTTTTACCATATACCCACCAATTGTTCCTGCTTGTTTTGCTGTAATGTTACCATTATATGGCTGTAATTGAACTCCTACTTCTGATGCTGTTTCATTTTTTAGCTTATCCATTGCTGGAGTTGCTTCAGGAACCAACTTTTTTCTTGTTCTTGCCATTTCTTTAACCCCCTATTTTATTATTCATTATTATTTTTAGCTTTTTTAAGATAAATATAAATTAAATTTTTCCAATTAATTTACTTTATAATTTTTAATATGTAATGATATAATAAGGTTTGAAAGTTTTAAAAAGAGGTGTTTTATATTGGCTGAAAGATTATTTGAATTTGATAGACAACAATCTTTTATAGAAATGATTTCTGAAAAAAATCTTGATTATATTGAAAAGAATAATACTAAAAAGAAATATCATATTATAACTTATGGTTGTCAAATGAACGTTCATGATTCCGAAAAATTAGCTGGTATGTTAAATTCAATGGCCTATGAAGAAACAGATAATATTAATGAAGCAAATCTGGTAATATTTAATACTTGTGCAGTTAGAGAACACGCAGAATCAAGGGTATATGGCAATATTGGACCATTAAAAAAATATAAGGAGAAAAAAGATGAATTTATTATTGCTGTTTGCGGATGTATGCCACAACAAAGTGGTGTTGCTGAAAAAATAGCAAAATTATTTCCTTTTATTGATATTATTTTTGGGACTAAAAATTTATATAGATTTCCAGAAATGCTTTATAACGCATTTATTTCAAATAAAACAATTATTGATGTTCGAGATGATGAAGATGTTGTTGTAGAAGGAGTTCCTGTTGCTCGTAAAGAAGGCGTATCTGCTTTTGTAAATATTATTTATGGGTGTAATAATTATTGCACATATTGTATTGTTCCTTATGTAAGAGGGCGAGAAAGAAGTAGAAAATCAGATGAAATAATTTTTGAAATAGAGAATTTGGCCCAAAGTGGTGTAAAAGAAGTAACCTTATTAGGCCAAAACGTAAACTCATATGGTAAGGATCTTGACGAAAATATTTCTTTTGCTAAATTATTGTCTATGGTAAATGATATAAATGGAATAGAAAGAATAAGGTTTGTAACTTCTCATCCAAAGGATTTATCAGATGAATTAATAGATGCAATGGCAAATTTAGATAAAGTTTGCGAACATATTCATTTACCTATTCAGTCGGGTAGTTCAAGAATATTAAAAGAAATGAATAGAAAATATACTAAAGAAGATTATTTAAAACTTATTGAAAAACTAAAATATAAAGTTAAAGACATTGCAATAACAACTGATATTATAGTAGGATTTCCTGGAGAAGAAGAGGAAGATTTTCAAGAAACACTCGATGTAGTTAAAAAAGTCCAATTTGATTCAGCTTTTACATTCATTTATTCAAAAAGAAAAGGAACTAAGGCTGCAGAGCTTGAAAATCAAGTACCAGATGATATTAAACATAATAGATTTAACAGACTTCTCGATGTTGTTGAAGATATTGCATTAAATAAGAATAAAAAATTAATTGGAAAAACTTTTGAAGTCTTAGTTGATGGTTATTCAAAAAAGAATAATCTTCTTACAGGGAGAACAAGAACAAATAAACTTGTTAACTTAAAAGGAAGTACTGATTTAATGTATAAAAATGTAAATGTATATATAACAGATGCAACACAGCATTGGCTCCTTGGTGAGGTGAGATAGGATGCAAAATCTTACTCCAATGATGCAACAATATTTAGAAATAAAAGAAAAAGTTAAAGACGCTATTCTTTTTTTCAGATTAGGTGACTTTTATGAAATGTTCTTTGATGATGCTATTATAGCCTCAAAAGAGCTTGAAATAGCATTGACAGGGAGAGACTGTGGATTGGATGAAAGGGCACCAATGTGTGGTGTTCCTTATCATTCAGCTAATACATATATTTCAAAATTAATTGAAAAAGGATACAAAGTTGCAATATGTGAACAGGTAGAAGATCCAAAGTTAGCTAAAGGTATAGTAAAAAGAGAAATAACAAGAATAATTACACCTGGAACTTTTATTGATGAAAATCAATTTGATAACAAAAAAAACAATTATGTTTGCTGCATTATAAAAAATAATAATTTTTATGGAATTGCTTTTTGTGATATTTCTACTGGTGAATTACTTGCAACAGAATTTTATGAAGATAAATCCTTATTATTGAATGAGATTGGTAAATTTAATCCAAAAGAAATATTGATTGATGATCAAGATGTAACAAATGTTGAAATTATTAAGTCAAACTATAATATATTTATTCAAAAAATTGGAAAAGTAAGTATTAATGAAACAGAAGGAATTATTCTTGAACTTATCAAAAAAGAACCCTACGGACTTTCAATTACATTAAAAATATGCTTAAGTACATTATTAAAATATTTACATGAAACACAAAAGATTTCTCTTGATTTCATTAATAATATATCAATCTATAATATTCAAAGTTTTATGGGAATTGATATTAATACAAAAAGAAATTTGGAGCTAGTAGAAAATTTAACAACACATTCTAAAAAACATAGTTTACTTGATATTTTAGATAATGCTAAAACAGCAATGGGATCAAGACTTATTAGAAAATGGTTGGAACAACCGCTTGTTGATGTAATTGAAATAAATAAAAGACTTGAAGCAGTTGAGGAACTTTATAAAAATTTTGGTTTATTAAATAGTATAACAGAACTTTTATCAAATATTTATGATATAGAAAGATTATGTTCTAAATTTGCATATCTATCAATTAATGCTCGTGATTTAAATTTACTGAAAAAATCAATTTATAATCTTCCAGAATTAAAAAGATTATTAAAATCATGTAATAGTAAATTATTAAAACTAATAGCAGAAGATCTCGATACTTTAGAAGATATCTATCAATTGATAGATAATTCAATAATTGAACAACCGCCTATTAGCATAAAAGAAGGTGGTATAATAAAAGATGGTTTTAATAAAGATATTGATTATCTTAGAAATATCTCAACTAATAGTAAACAGATGTTAGCAAGTTATGAGGAACAGGAAAAGGCAAAAACTGGCATTAAGAATTTAAAAGTTGGTTATAATAAGGTTTTTGGGTATTATATAGAAGTTACAAAGTCAAATTTAAATTTAGTACCAGATACTTATATAAGGAAACAAACAATTTCTAATGGCGAAAGATATATAACTGAAGATTTAAAAAAGATAGAAAATGATATTGTAAATGCTGATAGTAAGTTAATAGATCTTGAATATCAAATTTTCTGTTCAATTAGAGATGATATTAATGATAATTTAGAGAGAATTCAAAAGACAGTAAAATGTATATCAATATTAGATGCATTATGTTCTTTTGCAGAAATATCTATTAGAAATAGGTATATAAAGCCTAATGTCAACTTACTAGATAGAATTTATATAAAGAATGGTAGACATCCTGTTGTAGAAGAAATGATTGGTATAGAAAATTTTATACCTAATGATACAGATATAGATGAAGAAAATAATAGAGTTATAATTATTACAGGGCCTAATATGGCAGGGAAATCAACATACATGAGACAGGTTGCTTTAATTGTTATTATGGCTCAAATTGGTTGCTTTGTTCCTGCCACAGAAGCTACAATTGGAATTGTAGATAAAATATTTTCTAGAATTGGAGCTTCTGATAACATTACTTATGGTCAAAGTACATTTATGGTTGAAATGAGTGAAGTAGCAAATATCCTAAAAAATGCTACACATAAAAGCTTAATTATTTTTGATGAGGTTGGAAGAGGAACAAGCACTTATGATGGTTTATCAATAGCATGGTCAGTTGTTGAATATGTAGCTAACAAATATAAAATTGGTGCTAAAACTCTTTTTGCTACACATTATCACGAATTGACTGAGCTAGAAGAAAAGTTGAATGGTGTAAAAAATTACAGGGTCGAGGTAAAAGAAGAGGGAAAAAATATTATTTTCTTGAGGAAAATAGTTCGTGGAGGTTCTGACTCAAGTTATGGAATTCATGTTGCAAGAATAGCCGGAATACCTGAAGAGGTATTGGAAAGAGCTGAAGAAATACTTATTAAACTGGAAGAAGCAGATATTAACCGAAAAGATGTAACAAAGAAAATAAAAAAAGAAATAAAAAGAGAGTTACAAGATCAAATTGATTTATTTAACTATAAGAAAGAAGACATAATTGAAAAAATAAAATCACTTGATATCATGAACTTGACTCCTTTACAAGCTTTATATATTTTAAGTGAATTAAAAAACCAAGTATTATCTATAAATGAGAGGATATAATAATGGGTGAGATTGTAAAATTATCTGAAAGCTCAAAAAATAAATTAGCTGCTGGTGAGGTAATTGAAAGGCCTTCATCAGCATTAAAGGAATTAGTTGAAAATTCAATTGATGCCGGTTCTTCTCTTATAAATATTGATATATACGGTGGTGGTATAAAAAAACTTAGCGTTTATGATAATGGTAAAGGATTTTTAAAAGAAGATTTGGATATTGCATTTGAAAGGCATACAACAAGTAAAATTAAGCAATTTGAGGATATTTTTCAATTAAAAACATTTGGTTTTCGCGGTGAGGCTCTTGCTTCAATTGCTGCTGTTTCTAAAGTAACTGTAACAACAAAACATTTTTCTGAAGAAATAGGTTCCCAAATAAGAATTGAAGGTGGCAAAAAAGTATATTTAAAAGAGGTACCGTTTGAAAAAGGAACATTAATTAATGTAGAAGATCTATTTTTCAATACACCTGCGAGACTAAAATTTTTAAAATCTCCATCGTCTGAACTAAAACAATGTGTTGATATAATAGAAAGATGTGCTCTTGCTAACCCTAATATTTCATTTAAGCTTAATATTGATGGTAAGCAAAGCTTTTTTACCCCTGGTGACAATAATTTAACATCAGCTATTCTTTCATTATATGGAACTGAAATTTATAAGAATCTTGTAGAGATTAATTTCGAATTTGAAAAAGGAAGGATTTATGGATACTTTGTTCAACCTGCAATAAACAGATCTAATAGAACTGGGTACTTCTTTTATGTAAATAGAAGACCTGTTAAAAATAGAATTATTTCTTTGGCTATTGACGAAGCTTTCAAAAATAATATAATGGCAAATAGATTTCCAATAATATTTTTATTTATTGACATAAATCCTGAAGATATTGATATTAACGTTCATCCTCAAAAAAGTGAAGTCAAATTTGTTGATGAAAGACTAATATTTAAATTAATTATGCTTGCTATTAATGATGCATTTGAAAATAGAATAAAAATAACAAATATTCAAGGGATAACACATGCAAATACTGATAAAAAAGAATTGATTAATCTAAATTCTGATGAATTTGATAACATACAATTACATCAAAATATCAATAATAAATTAAATTCATCAAATAATTCTCAAAAAACCTTATTTGATAACAATTACCTAGGAGTAATGACAGGTATAAACAATGAATATACGCCAATAAAAACTCATCAACAAGCGTTTAATATAAATAGTAATAAACAAGAAGAAATAATTGTTAATCAAGTAGTAAATATTGATCAAAATGACCAAATAAAGATTGTAGGGTATTTATTTAACACTTATATTGCCGTTCAAAAAAGTGATTTATTATATTTGATTGATCAACATGCAGTCCATGAAAGAGAGATCTATAATAACCTAAAAAAGATGTTTAACGAAGGGAGTATACTAAGGCAACAGCTTTTGAGCCCTATTATATTAAATCTTACAAATAAAGAAAAAATAATAGTTTTGGGAAATCTGGATCTTTTCAATAAACTAGGTTTTGAGATTGAAGATTTTGGTTCAAATACTATTGCTATTAGAACTCAGCCACTAATTACTACAAAAATAAAAATAAAAGTTAAAATAGAAGATATAATATCAGAATTATTATTAGAAAAAGATAACAATGATTTAAGTAGATTTATTGATGATATTTTAAAAAAACTTTCATGTTCTTTAGCAATAAAAGGTGGAGATTATATTTCTGACTTTGATAAAAATTATATTGTAAAGCTTGCACTCGAAGAGAATATTTTATTTTGTCCTCATGGAAGGCCAACCACTTTAGAACTTTCTCGAACTCAGATAGAAAAATATTTTAAACGACGTTAGAAAAGGTGTTTAATATGAAGAAAAAAGTTATTATTATTGCAGGGCCAACTGCTACTGGTAAATCAGATGTTGCAATTGAATTGGCTCAAAAATTAAATGGTGAAATTATATCTGCAGACTCTATGTGTGTTTATAAATACATGGATATTGGTACAGCAAAACCTTCTATTGATCAAAGAAATCTAGTTAAGCATTACTTGATAGATATTGTTTTTCCTAATGAAGATTATAATGTTGCTAAATTTCAAAAAGATGCAACATTAGCAATAGATGAAATATATGAAAAAAATAAAATACCAATTATCGTTGGAGGAACTGGTTTTTATATTAAATCATTAATGGATATGACAAAATTCCCTGAAACAAGCACTGATCCAAGGTTAAGAGAATATCTTTATAACCTAGCAAATGATATGGGCAATAATTATGTTTATCAAATGCTTCAAAAAATAGATGAAGTTGCAGCAAGAAATGTTCATCCAAATAATTTAAAAAGAGTAATAAGATATATTGAGATATATGAACAGACCAAAAGAAAACCATCAGAATTTTTAGATCAGATAAAAAATTGTCAAAATCAAGCATTTGATTTTAAAGCTATATGTTTCCAAATTGATAGACAATTACTTTATCAAAGAATAAATTTGAGAGTTGATAAAATGATTTCAGCAGGACTAATTGACGAGGTTGAAAAATTATTAAATATGGGATATTCAAAAGAATTAAAATCTATGCAGGGTTTAGGTTATAAACAGATAATACCATATCTAGAAGGGAAATTATCTAAAGAAGATGCAATAGATGAATTAAAGCTAAGAACCAGACAATTTGCCAAAAGACAGATTATATGGTTTAAATATCAAGGAGAATTTAATTATCTAGATATTACTAATTTAGACTTTTCAAATTTGGTAAAAAAATGTTTTGACATTTGCAAAAGTGTGGTATAATTTAATAAAAATAAATAAAAATTATAATGTAAAAGTTTTTAGGGAGGATACATAATGGCAAAAGGGAATGTAAACCTACAGGATTTATACCTTAATCAAATTCGAAGAGATAAAATACCAGTAACAGTATTTCTTTCAAGTGGGTTTCAACTAAAAGGTACCATAAAAGGATTTGATAACTTTACATTAATTATTGAAACTGATAACAACAAACAACAATTGGTTTATAAACATGCAATTACTACAATTTTACCATCAAAACAAGTAACTTTTGCTTCACAACAAAATAATCAACAAAATGAGAATAAATAAAATTAAAAGCTCATGATTATCATGAGCTTTTAATTTGTATTAATTTAAAGATTACGAATGGGGTAATGCTATGGATTTTTCAATAATTAATAAATTTTATAAGATTGATAAACAGCTTATTGAACTTTCAGAAGAAGCATACTATAATGTTCAAATGCAATTTGGTCAAATTGAAAAAATCAAAAATTATAATCAGCTAAAAGTATTAAAATCTTTTCAAGAAAATAAAGTATGCGATGTTCATTTTTCTGGAACAACAGGTTATGGATATTCAGATGTTGGAAGGGATACTATAGAAAAAATTTATTCATCAATGTTTAAAACTCAAGACTCACTTGTAAGAATTCAATTCGTTTCAGGTACGCAGGCACTATCAACAATGCTTTTTGGAGTATTAAGGCCACAAGATACATTACTTTCTATAACTGGAAGCCCATATGATACTCTTTTAAAAGTGATTGGTTTAAAACCTGGTGGAAATGGAACATTAATGGAATATGGGATAAATTATAAGCAAATTGAGTTAATAAATAATGACTTTGACTATGATTCAATTAGAAAATGTTTATTAACTGATAAAAGTATAAAGGCAATATTTATTCAAAGATCAAGAGGATATACGCAAAGGAGATCTTTAGATATAAACCAAATTGAAAATATATGCAAAAATATTAAAGAATATAGAGATGACGTTGTTATCCTTGTTGATAATTGTTACGGTGAATTTACAGATATATCAGAACCTTCAGAAGTAGGAGCTGATTTAATAGGAGGTTCTTTAATCAAAAATCCGGGAGGAACAATTGCATTAACAGGTGGTTATATAAGTGGTAGAAAAGATTTAGTTGAAAAATGTGCTGATAGATTATTTTCACCAGGTATGGGGAAGGAAACAGGTCCTTCTTTAGGGTTTAATAGATATATATTACAAGGACTTTTTTATGCTCCACATATAGTTGCTGAGAGCTTAAAGATTTCAGTATGGAGTTCATACTTGTTAGAAAAACTAGGTTTTTCAACAAGTCCGAAATACAATGAAAAAAGAAGTGATATTGTTCAATCAATTACATTTTATTCTGAAAAAAAGTTAATAGAATTTTGTAAAGGAATACAGCAAGGTTGTCCAATTGATAGTATATACGAACCAGAACCTTGGGACATGCCCGGCTATAGCAATCAAGTAATTATGGCAGCAGGTAGTTTTGTTCAAGGGGCATCATTAGAACTTAGCTGTGATGCACCTATAAAAGAACCCTATACCGCATATTTGCAGGGTGGATGGAATTTTGAATCAGGAGTAATTGGTATTTTGATAGGTTTACAAAGAATCAGGAAGATGTGTTAATGCATCTTCCTGAAAAGTGCTATTACTTTACCAAGTATTTTAGCATCGTTAACAATTATTGGTTGCATTGTTTTATTTTCTGGTTGAAGTCTTATATAGCCGTTTTCTTTATAGAATCTTTTTACTGTTGCCTCGTTATCAATGAGAGCAACAACAATATCCCCATTGTTTGCAATATACTGTTTTCTAACAATTATTAAATCATTATCAAATATACCTGCATCAATCATACTATCTCCACGAACTTTTAAAATAAATGCATCCTCATACCCTACCCAATCAACTGGTATAGGTATAATATCTTCAATATTTTCGATTGCTGATATCGGTTCACCAGCTGTAACTTTACCTACTACAGGTAATTCTACCATTTCTTTTGATGGAATATCTCTTTCATCAGTTATTTCAATAGCTCTTGGCTTTGAGGGATCTCTTTTAATATAACCCTTTTTTTCTAATCTGGTTAAATGCCCATGAACAGTAGATGTAGAACGAAGACCAGTTGCTTCACAAATCTCTCTAACTGCAGGGGGATAGCCTTTTTCTTTTATACGTTTTTTAATAAATTCTAATATTTCTTCTTGTTTTTTTGTAAGTTCTTTTTTCAACTAACTTACCCCTTTACTTATTATTGCTATTTTTCTTATTATAGCATATAAACATATATTCTTCAAACAATTGTTTCTATATTTATTTATTGCTTAAGATTATTAATTAAGTTTATGTGAATTTATAAATATGGTATAATATAGAAAATATAAATTGTATAAACCTTTAATATTTAGAGGAGGAAAAAAATGAAAATAACTAATTTCAATCAAAAGCGACTAATCGGAAGACTACCTAAAATTGGTATAAGACCTGTTATTGATGGAAGAAGGAATGGTGTTAGAGAATCACTTGAAAATCAAACAATGCAAATGGCAAAATCTGTTTCAGAGTTTTTATCTTCAAACTTAAGATATCCTAATGGCGAAAAGGTTGAATGTGTAATTTCTGATACAACAATTGGAGGATTTGCTGAAGCATCAAAAGCACAAGAAAAATTTGAAAAAGAGGGTGTAGGATTAAGTATTACTGTAACACCATGTTGGTGCTATGGATCTGAAACAATTGATATGGATCCGTTTACCCCAAAAGCTATATGGGGATTTAATGGAACCGAAAGACCAGGTGCTGTTTATTTAGCAGCTGCATTAGCTGCACATAATCAAAAAGGAATACCTGCTTTTGGTATATATGGTCATGATGTTCAAGATGCCTCAAGTAATTCAATTCCTGAAGATGTTAAGCAGAAATTAATTAAGTTTGCTAAAGCTGGATTGGCAGTTGCTCTGATGAAAAATAAATCTTATCTATCAATAGGAAGTGTATCAATGGGAATTGCAGGATCAATGGTTGACCCAAGCTTTTTCGAAGATTATCTTGGAATGAGAGTAGAGTACATAGATATGTCAGAGATAATAAGACGTATTGACGAGGAAATATATGATAAAGAAGAATTTGAGAGAGCTAAAAAATGGGTAAAACAATACTGTAAAGAAGGTATTGATAATAATCCTGAACATTTAAAGTATACAGAAGAAAAAAAAGAAAAAGATTGGGATTTTGTAATAAAAATGACTCAAATATTTCGTGATTTAATGATAGGCAACCCCAAATTAGCTGAGTTAGGATTTATTGAAGAATCAGAAGGACACAATGCAATAGCTGCTGGATTTCAAGGCCAACGTCAGTGGACTGATCATTTTCCAAATGGAGATTTTTCTGAAGCAATCCTTAATTCATCTTTTGATTGGAATGGAATAAGACAGCCATTTATTTTTGCTACTGAAAATGATTGTTTAAATGCTGTGTCTATGTTGTTTGGATATCTGCTAACAAATAGATCACAAATATTTGCAGATGTTAGGACTTTTTGGAGTTTTGAAGCAGTGAAAAGAGTAACAGGAAAAGAGCTTCAAGGTATTGCTAAATATGGTGTTATTCATCTGATAAATTCTGGATCAGCATCACTTGATGGAACAGGTCAGCAAATGGATGATAATGGTAATCCAGTTATGAAACCATATTGGGAGATTACAGATGAAGATGTTAAAAGATGTTTAGATGCAACGCAATGGTGTCCAGCAAATAGGGGTTATTTTAGAGGTGGCGGATTTTCATCTCATTTTGTGACAAGAGGTGGTATGCCAATGACAATGATTAGGCTAAACATAATCAAAGGGTTAGGACCAGTATTGCAAATTGCAGAAGGATATTCAATTGAATTAGAAGAGGATGTTCATGAAGTTTTGAATAATAGAACTGATCCTACATGGCCAACTACTTGGTTTGTTCCAAAATTAACTGGTAAAGGTGCTTTTACAGATGTATATTCAGTGATGAACAATTGGGGTGCTAATCATTGTGCATTAAGTTATGGACATATTGGTTCAGAACTTATAACATTAGCCTCAATTTTGAGAATCCCTGTTGCAATGCATAATGTTGACGAAAATAGAATATTTAGGCCAAGTGTATGGGGTGCCTTTGGAACCAATGAGTTAGAAGGTGCAGACTATCGAGCATGTATGACATATGGACCTTTATATGGTAAATGTAAGTAATAATAAGGGGCTGTCAATCTATTTCTGATAGCCCCTTTATATTGTTAATTTTATCACAAAATAATTCAATCATTGATTAATTAAAATTACTTATTAATTTAATTATTGAATTAACTAAAATTAAATGATATATTTTATATTAAATTTTATAAAAGTGAGTGGTTATTATGGATTTAATTAATGAAATAAATGAATTGAAAAAAGAAAAAGGTGCACTTATTATAGCACATAATTATCAAGTTGATGAAATACAAGAAATAGCTGACTTTGTTGGTGATTCATATTATCTTAGTAAGGTGGTTTCTGAGAGGGATGAGCAATTTATTGTTTTTTGTGGAGTACATTTTATGGCTGAAAGTGCAAAAATACTTTCACCTGAGAAAAGGGTATTTATACCTGAAATTGATGCAGGTTGTCCATTAGCTGATATGATAAAACCTGAGGATATTGATGAACTTAAGGGAAAATACCCAGATTATAGTATTGTAAGCTATATAAATTCGCCTGCATCAGTGAAAGCAAAAAGTGATGTTATATGCACATCATCTAATGCAATCAAAATAGTTAAAAATTTTCCTAATGATAAGATTATATTCTTACCTGATAGAAATTTAGGAAGGCACGTAAAGAAACATGTTCCAGAGAAAGACATAGTAGTGTGGGAAGGATTTTGTATTACTCATTATAAAATAACAAAACAAGATGTTGAAAATGCTAAAAGATTATACCCGAATGCAAAGATTCTTGTTCATCCTGAATGTCGCGAAGAAGTTATCGAATTAGCTGATTTTGTAGGAAGTACAAAACAAATAATTGATTATGCAACACAATCTAATGAAAATGAGTTCATCATCGGAACTGAAATGGGTGTTATGCATAGCTTGAAAAAACAAAATCCAAATAAGAAATTTTATATTCTCCATCCAGGTATGATTTGTCCAAATATGAAAAAGAATAGATTATCGTCAGTGAGAAATTCTCTTCTTTATGAGCAATATGAAATATTTCTCGATGATGAAACAATAAAAAATGCTCAAAAAGCCTTGAAATTAATGTTAGAGTTGAGCTAAATTGGAGATGAATATTATGATAGAATTTAAATCATTTTTAATTGATTTTTATGCAAATGAAATTGAAAAACTTTATTTTGATGTTGTTGTTATTGGAACTGGTGTTGCAGGTCTATATACTTCTATAAACCTTGATCAAAAAATGAAAATAGCTCTTGTTACTAAAGAAAATATTACGAAAAGTAATACAAGCCTTGCACAAGGTGGAATAGCAGCTTCAATAAGTGAAGAAGATAGCCCTGATATTCATTTGGTTGATACCCTCAAAGCTGGTGCTGGACTATGCGATGAAAAAATGGTTCAAATTTTAGTAAACGAAGCTGTTGATAACATAAAAAATCTTATTTCCATGAAAATACCTTTTGATTTGGACGAAGAAGGAGAAATTGTTCTTGGGAAAGAAGGAGCACATAGTAGAAAAAGAATTGTTCATGCTAGTGGAGATGCAACTGGGAGAATAATCTCCGAACATTTATCCCAAATGGTTATAAGCAAAGAAAATATTAAAATTTTTGAAAATGCATTTTTAATTGATATTTTAACAAAAGATGATAAAGCAGTAGGTGTTTTATTAAAAATTAATTCCTCACTTCTACTGATATTTGCTAAGAATATAATTCTTGCTTCAGGCGGTTATGGATATATTTACAAAAGAACTACAAACCCAGAAGTAACAACTGGTGATGGAATTGCAGCAGCTTTACGTGCAGGGTGCAAAATATCAGATATTGAATTTATACAGTTTCATCCTACTGTTTTACATCATCCACAAAATCAAAGTTTTTTAATTTCAGAAGCTGTTAGAGGAGAAGGAGCAATACTTAAAAATATCTATGGTGAAAGATTTATGCAAAAGTATAATCAGCTACAAGAATTAGCTCCAAGAGATATAGTATCAAGGTCAATCTTCTATGAAATGCAAAAAACTGACTCTGACCATGTTTTTTTAGATATTACATTTAAAGATAAAGAATTTTTACAAAAAAGATTTCCAAATATATACAAACAATTATTGTCTCTTGGACTTGATTTATCTAAAGACTTAATTCCAGTTTCTCCTGCTCAGCATTATTGTATGGGTGGTATATTAACAGATCAGTTTGGTAGAACAAATATCAGAAATTTATTTTCATGTGGAGAATCGTCATGTACTAGAGTACATGGTGCGAACAGATTAGCTTCTAATTCACTTTTAGAAGGAATAGTTTTTGGTAGAAGAATTGCTCAATTTATAAATGAAAATGATCCTATTGAAATGACTACTGATTTTGATTATAGGTTGCAAAATAAAAACATAGATTACATTGAAAAGTTAGATATTAAAAAAGAGATAGATGAATTAAGAACTTTAATGAATAGTTATGCAGGAATAATTAAAGATAAGGAAGGTCTTTGTAAACTAAAAACTTTTATAATATCTAAATTAGAATTATTTAATACAAAAATATTAACATCTAAAAACCATTTTGAGTATTATAATATGTTAATGATATCATATTTTGTTTCCTTAGCTTCATTAACTAGATTAGAAAGTCGAGGCTCTCATTTTAGAAACGACTATCCAAATACAGATGATAGCAATTGGAAAAAACATATTGTATTTACTAAAACTACAATGGAGGTAGAAGATCAATGTTAAACTTTTTAGTAATAGACAAGGTACTTACTGACGCACTTATAGAAGATATGCCTTTTGGAGATATTACTACAGATATTATGATTCCAGAACATAGTAAGTCGGCAGCTTTTCTTAAAGCCAAAGAAGATGGTGTTTTATGCGGTATTGATGTTGCAAAAAGGGTATTTGAACTTGTATCAAAGAATATTGAATTTTTAAAATACAAAGAAGATGGAGATGCCATTAAAAAAGGTGAAATTATAGCAAAAATATTTGGTAATACAAGAGGGATTCTAAAGGGTGAAAGAGTGGCACTTAATTTTTTACAGAGAATGAGTGGTATTGCAACTATAACAAATATATACGCTGAAAAGATTAAAGATTATAAAGCAAGTGTTACAGATACAAGAAAGACTTTACCTTTGCTAAGAATGCTTGATAAATATGCTGTATTTGTTGGCGGTGCTAAAAATCACAGATACTGCTTATCTGATGCCGTTTTAATAAAAGACAATCATATTGCTGCTGTTGGGAATATTACAAAAGCAATAAAACTTGCTAAAAATAAGATACCACATACAATGAAAATTGAAATCGAAGTAAGGGATCTTAAACAATTTGAAGAAGCACTATTAGCTGGTGCAGATATTATTATGCTTGACCATATGAATATTGAGGATATGAAGAAGGCTTGTGAAATAGCAGATGGCAAAGTTTTAGTAGAAGCATCAGGTAATGTAACTCTTGATAATATTGAAGATATTGCTAAAACTGGAGTAGATATTATATCTGTTGGGGCAATAACTCATTCAGCAAAAAGTTTAGATATAAGCCTTGATTTTTTGGAGGAATAATCTATGAAAATAACAAGTTGTCCACTTGATTGTTTTGATGCTTGTTCAATAAATGCTGAAATAATTGATAATAAAATAACTAAACTTTATGGTAATAAAGAACATCCAATAACTGATGGTTTTTTATGTAGAAAAGGATACAAACTATTAAAAAATGTATATTCAGAAGAGAGAATAAAAGCTCCATTAATTAGGCACAAAAATGATTTTCATCAAATTTCTTGGAATGAGGCTATTGACCTTATAGCTGAACAAATAGAATCTTCGATTAAAAGATATACTTCTTCTTCACTGCTTTATTGTTCAGGTGATGGTTATGAAGGATTTTTAAAAAACGTTGAAAAGTTATTTTTCGATTATTTAGGTGGTGCTACATATTCGAAAGGAAGTCTTTGCTGGGGAGCTGGGCTTTTAGCACAAAATATTGATTTTGGTAATTCACTTTCTCATAATCCATTTGATCTTTTTAATTCTAAAACAGTAGTTCTTTGGGGTAGAAACATAAAGTGGACAAACTTGCATTTATATTATTTAATTAGAAAAGTTAAAAAACTTGGTATTAAAGTTGTTACAATAGATGTATATAATTCACCTTCAATGGATATTGCAGATGAAAAAATAATTATTAAACCTGCAAGTGATTCATTTTTTGCTTATGGAATCATAAAATATTTAATTGAGAATGATTTAATCAATTATAATTTCATTAATAATTTCTCAATTGGATTTGATAAAATAAAAGAAACTGCAAAAAATATATCTTTCGATCAGATTACGCAAAATACAGGGACAACATACCATGATATTGAAAAAATAGCATTAATTTATTGTAATAGACCTGTAGCTACTTTTATTGGATACGGTCCACAAAGATATTTAAATGGAGTAAATACTATAAGAACTATTGACTATGTTATTGCTGTTTCTGGTAACATCGGAATAAAAGGTGGAGGAGCAAATTATGCAAATAGATATAGTAAAGATATCTTCTCAGATATTTTTGAAAAGCCTTGTTTAAGAATTAATGAAAGATTTTATGTTTCTGGTAAGCTGGCTCACTTTCTTAATGAGGTAGAAAATCCACCTATAGAATTTATATATATTTCTGGCTCTAATCCAGTATCTCAATCACCTGATTCAGATTTGCTATTTAACCAATTAAGAAAAAGATTTGTAGTACATGTTGATATAAAGCTTAATGCAACTTCTATGGCTTCTACAATAATATTACCTGCGTGTACTTTTGCCGAAAAGCAGGATATATTTATTACTAATATGTGGCATGATTATATATCAATTAGTGAAAAATTAATTGAACCTTTATTTGAATCAAAATCTGAAGTTGATATAATAAATTTATTAGCAAAAAGGTTGAGTGTGAAAGAATTTCCTATAAGAACTCAACAAGAATGGATAAATATACTAAAGTCACGATTAAATGATAAGCAGGTTTTAGAATTGGAAACAAAAGGATTTACAAGGGGTACAAAAATAGATATTCCATGGGCTGATTATATTTTTAATACCCCAAGCAAAAAATTTGAATTTAATAGTGAAGAATATGGTTATGCAATTCCAAAATTAGATATTATAGATAATAATAAAAAAAGTTTTAGAGTAATAACAATCCATCCAAAAGATAGACTACATTCACAAAGTTTTATTGAAAAAAATGAAATTGAAATATTACTTAATTTAAATGATGCTAAAAAACTAAAATTAGATAATAATGACCATATCTTGTTATATAACAAAAATGGCAGTATAACTGGAAAAGTTAAGATTTGCTCTCATGTTCCCCAAGGGACTGTAATATTAGAAGAAGGTTTTCAAGATTTAGATATTAATGTTTTAAATTCAATATCTGATACAATTACATCAGAATATGATAAGCAAGCAGCTTTTAACTCAAATTTTGTTTTTATAAAAAAGGTAGAAAAATGATTAAAAATCTTTATGTTCTGGGCGGAGGACTTTCAAAGAGATTTAAAAAAGATAAGCTTCTAATTAAATTCAAAAATAAGTTTTTAATTGATATATTATTTGATGAAATTGGAAGTTTATTTGATAATCATTATTTAGTATTAGATCAATTTAAAAACTTTCAAAATTCAAAATTTAATTTGCTACAAGATATATATAATATAAAGACACCATTAAATGGTATTATAACTTCATTACAATCATCAAATACAGATAAGAATTTTATCTGTGCCTGTGATATGCCATTTATAAAAAAAGAGGTTGTTGAATATTTACTGTCATTTGACGGCTATGATGTAGTTGTGCCTTATGATGGACAGTATTTTGAACCACTTTGTAGTGTATACTCAAAGAGTTTTTTGCAACTAGCTAAAAAATGCATACATGATGGTATTTTTTCAATAAATAAATGTATTTTATTTTCAGATAATATTAAAACAGTTCCTTTTAATGATCTTAAAATATATGATGATAAATTAATATCTTTTTTTAATATTAACTCAATTGATGATCTAAAGGAGATTGATGGATTTGAATATTGAAATGTTAGAAAAAATGTTTGATTTAAAAGAAATTGATATTGATAATAATATAATATTAAAAGAGGTAAATATTAATATAACTTCAGAAGAATTTTATGATTATTTAAATTCAAAAATAGGTGTTGATAGATTAGGCGAGGTTGTATTTGCTTTTCTTAATAATAACAAAATACTTTTAGTAAGACAAGATGAATATCCAGAGGGTATATATAGAATTCCATCTGGTGGAATTGGTATAAATGAAAAGGTTTTACATGCATTAAAAAGGGAAGTTATAGAAGAATTGGGTTATAATATAAAAAAATATAAGTTTATTGGAGCAATTAAGTATAATCTTATTTATATAAATAATTATTTAACATTCTATTCATTTGTTTTTTTAATTGAAGATTTTGTTAAAGATAATAATGCAGAAATAGATGGAGAAATTTCAGAGGTATATTTTGCTAATATGAATGAAATTAATAATTATTTATTTAAAATAAAAGAGCAAAAAGGTTTTTGGGGAGATTGGGGAAAATTAAGATATGAAAGTACATTCATAGTTTATGAATATCTAAATAAATAGTTTGAGGTGTTTTATTGTGGCTGATGTTTTTTTAGAAAAAGGGAAAGGTTTACGTGTAGAATTAGGTCATCCTTGGGTTTATAAGAATGAAATCAAAAAGATAAAAGGTCAATTTGAAGATGGAGATATTGTTGATGTATATAATTTTAAAAAAAAATTTATTGGAAAAGGTTTTATAAATACTAAATCTCAAATTACTGTAAGAATTATTTCAAGAAACAAAAATGAAATTATTGATAAAAATTTCTTCAGAGAAAGAGTAAAAACAGCTATTGATCTTAGAAAAAGCTTAGGACTTAAAACAAACTGTAGACTTATATTTGCCGAAGCTGATTTTTTGCCAGGTCTTATTGTTGATAGCTTTAATGATGTATTAGTTATGCAAGTTTTATCACTTGGAATGGAAAAAGTTAAAGGACATATTATAAATGCATTGATTGAAGAAGTATCTCCAACAGCAATTTATGAAAGAAATGATGTTAAAGTTAGAGAATTAGAAGGACTATCACAGAATGTTGGATTTGTATATGGTAATTCACCTACAAAGTTAATTATTAAAGAAAATGATGTAAATATTATAGTTGATATTGAAAATGGGCAAAAAACTGGCTATTTTTTTGATCAGAGAGATAATAGATTAGCACTAAAAAATTATGTATATGAAGCTTATGTCTTGGATTGTTTTTGCCATACAGGATCTTTTGCATTAAATGCTGCTAAATTTGGAGCTAAAAAAGTTATAGGTGTTGATATATCAGAGATTGCAATAAACCAATCAATTGAAAATGCAAAATTGAATAATCTTGATGATAAATGTGAATTTATAGAAGCGAATGTTTTTGATTATTTAAAAGAACTTGATGAAAAGAAAGAAAAATTTGATGTAATAATTTTGGATCCACCTGCATTTGCAAAAAATATGGCTGCTATAGAAGGAGCAAAAAGAGGCTATAAAGAAATTAATTTAAGAGCAATGAAGCTTTTGAAAAAAGGTGGTTTTTTAGTTACTTGTTCATGTTCACATTATATGAAACCAGACTTGTTTATGGATGTAATAAAGTCGGCTGCTTTTGATTGTAAAAAGAATTTAAAACTTATTGAATATAGATATCAAGCAAAAGATCATCCTTACCTTATTGGATATGATGAATCCTTATATCTTAAGTGCTATATTTTTCAGGTTTTATAATTTAAGGAGGTTTATTTTTTGAACTTACCGGAATCTTACAAAAATACAATGATAAAATTATTAGGAAGAGAAGATGCTCAAAAAGTATTTGAACTCTTTTCTAAAGATAGCTATAAAGGATTTAGAATTAATACTTATAAGATATCAGCAGATGAGTTTCTGAAAAAAATGGATAGAGATTTTGAAAAAGTTCCGTGGTGCCAAGATGGATACTTTTATAACCATTCTGAGATAAAACTAAGTAAGCATGCATATTATTTTGCTGGACTTATATATATACAAGAACCTTCAGCCATGTTTGCAGTAGAAGCTTTAAATCCTCAAAGAGGAGAGAAGGTACTCGATCTTTGTGCTTCTCCAGGTGGAAAGTCAGTTCAGATTGCAGCCAGAATTGGTAAAGAAGGTTTTCTTGTTTCAAATGACATAAAACCTATTCGAATAAAACCATTAGTTAAAAATATAGAATCATTAGGTATTACAAATACCGTTATATTGAATAACTCTCCAAAAGAGATAGCCGATAATTTTGGGACATATTTTGATAAAATTCTAGTTGATGCACCTTGTTCAGGACAAGGCATGTTTAGAAAAGATCCAAGTAGTTTGAAAAGTTGGACAGATAGACAAATAATAGTTTGTTCAAATATGCAAAGACAGATACTAACTGAAGTAGATAAACTATTAAAAGTAGGTGGTGAATTAGTTTATTCAACTTGTACTTTTACTATAGAAGAAAATGAAGAAATGCTTTCATGGTTTTTGAAAAAAAATCCTAATTATGAGGTATGTGAGATAGATGGCTTTGATGGTTTTGAAAAAGGGTATATTAATTCGGACGGAATAGATGCAAGGCTTAATAAAGCTGTGCGAATTTATCCTCACAAAGTAAAAGGTGAGGGGCATTTTGTATGTAAATTAAAGAAAATAAATGAAAGTGGCAAAGAAGAATACAAAGATTTTTCTATTCAATCAAATTTAAATAAAAATGAGAAACAAATTATTAAGAATTTTGTTGATAGATATTTAGTAAATTTTGAAATTGATTACAACATGATATATAAAAAATCTGACAAAGTATTTTTAGCAAATTCAATTCAATACGGAAATATAATACCAATAAGAAATATGCTTTATTTGGGTGAGCTATATAAAGATAGATTTTATCCATCAGAGCATTTAGCAATTTCACTTAGAAAAGAGAATTTTTCCCAAGTAGTTGACCTTGAAAAAGATGATTTTAGACTTCAAAGATACCTAAAAGGTGAAACAATTGAAAATAATGAGGGCTATAAAGGGTTTACTATATTTTGTGTAGATGGTTATACGCTAGGTTGGGCAAAAGCTGAAGGAGAAATTTATAAAAACTTTTATCCTAAAGGATGGAGATTAGAATAAATGAGACTTGATAAATTTCTTGCTAATTCTGGTATTGGAACAAGAAGTGAAGTAAAAAAAATAATAAAAAATGGCCTTGTCAAAGTAAATGGAATAGTTGTATTAGATTCCGATTACAAAATTGACGAAAATATTGATATAATTGAAGTTTCAGAGAATACAATAAATTTCAAAAAAGACATTTATTTAATGTTAAACAAGCCAAAAGGTGTGATTTGCTCAACCGAAAGTAGTTCAAGAAATGTTTTTAATTTATTAGATTCATCATATATTCATAAAAAAGTCCATACTGTTGGTAGACTGGATAAAGATACAGAAGGATTACTAATTATAACAAATAATGGTGAATATACTCACAATGTAATTTCACCAAAAAAACAAATAGAAAAAGAATATTATGTAGAACTATTATATGATATTGATATAGAAAAAATAAAAGAATTTGAGAAAGGTGTTATTTTAGATGATGGATATAAAACCTTACCAGCAAAATATGAAATAATTGATAATAATAAAGTAAATCTTATTATAACAGAAGGGAAATTTCATCAAGTAAAAAGAATGTTTATTGCTATTGGTAATCAAGTAACTTATCTAAAAAGAATTAGAATTGGATCTCTACAATTAGATAATAGCTTAAAATTAGGTGAATATAAAGAGATAAATGAAGAACAAGCTTTTCTTGTTTTTAAATAGAGCTATATATTTAAAATAATAAAATATATATGATATCTTTAATTTTATGGTATAATCTTTTAATGTGTTATTTAAAATGGGTATTTAATATATTAAGATATATAAAATAATTTAGGAGAGGTTTGTATGAGCGCTTTTTACGAAACTGAATTAGGTAAAATTGAGATATCAAACGAATGTATTGCTAAAATTATTGGAATTAGCAGTATGGAGAACTATGGCGTTGTTGGTATGGCATCAAAAAGCATGACTGATGGAATTGTCAATTTATTAGGAATGGAAAACTTACAAAGAGGTATTAAAGTTACTTCTAATGAAGGCTTTATTAATGCTGATATTCACATTGTAGTAGAATATGGGACAAGAATACCTGTAATTGCCGAAAACATCAAGGAGCGAGTTACTTTTGCTATTGAAAAATTAACTGGATTGAAAGCAGGACAAATTAACGTTTTCATTGACGGTATTAGGATAAATTAGGAGGAATAATTGTTATGAAACTCATTAATGCTGAATTACTCAAGAATATGTTAAAAGCATCAAATAATTATTTAAAAGCTAATGTTGAAAAAGTTAATGCATTAAATGTTTTTCCTGTTCCAGATGGTGATACAGGTACTAATATGTCATACACTTTATCTGCCGCTGTAAAAGAGATAAACGGAAATAATTTTTCAAATGTTTCGGAATTAGCTCAAAAAGCATCATTTGGTAGTTTAAAAGGTGCACGCGGCAATTCTGGAGTTATTTTATCTCAATTGATAAGAGGCTTTGCTAAACAACTAAAAGATTGCAAAGATCTAGATACTGAAACATTTGTGAAGGCATTAACCTCTGCTACTGAAAGTGCTTATAGAGCTGTTATGAAGCCTACCGAAGGAACAATACTTACAGTTGCAAGAGGGATTGCAGAAGATGCAAATAATTACTTTAATAGCAACAAAGATATAGAAATAGAGGAATTACTAGAAGTTTGCATAAAAAGCGGAAGAAAATGGCTAAATAAAACCCCAGATTTATTACCGGTATTAAAAGAAGCAAATGTTGTAGATGCAGGTGGTATGGGGTTATTAATAATTTTTGAAGGTGCTTATAGTTATCTTGTAGAAGGTAAACTTTTTGAAGATTATCAAGAAACTGAAATAATTGAAACCTCAAAAAAAGATTATATACAAAATTTTGATATCAATTTTACTTATTGTACAGAGTTTTTTATAAATGGACTTAAAAAAAATATTGAAAAAGAATTTAAAGAATACCTTGAAAATATTGGTGATTCAATCATTGTTATTCAAGAAGGCGAATTATTAAAAACTCACGTCCATACAAACTATCCAGGAAAGGTACTTGATATGGCTTTAAAATATGGAGAACTTACCAATATAAAAATTGATAATATGAAATACCAGCATAATGAAGTAATATCAGCACTTGAAAATAATTATAATATTAAAGAAGAAGAAAAAATAACTAAAAAATATGGATTTATAGCTGTATCTGCTGGAGAGGGATTCAGCGAGATTTTAAAAGGTTTAGGTGTAGATATTATTATTGAAGGCGGTCAAACAATGAATCCAAGTACCGAGGATTTTATAAATGCAATAAAAAGCCTTCCAGCAGAAAATATTTTTATTTTTCCAAATAATAAAAATATAATATTAGCAGCTGAACAATCTATTAAAATGATTAACACTATTAAGAATATTCATATTTTTAAAACGAAAAATATTCCTCAATGTATATCTGCTCTAATAAAATTTGATATCAATGCTAATTTAGGTGAAAATATAAATATTATGAATGAAGCCATAGATGGTGTTGTATCTGCTGAAATAACTTATGCTGTTAGAAGTACTAAATTAAATGGGTTTGATATAAAAGAAGGAGACATAATAGGGATTATACAGAAAGAAATTGTATCAACAGGTAATAATATTTATGATGTATTATTAGACACTTCCAAAAAAATAATTGAAAATAATCAAACGAAACTACTAAGTATTTATTATGGCACAGGCGTAGAAGAGGAAATATTAAATAATTATGTTTCAAAAATAAATGAAATATATCCTGATATAGATGTAGAAGTTTATCCAAGTGGTAATGAGATATATTACTTTGTAATAGCAAGTGAGAAGTGATATAAATGCCTCTTCAACTTAATAAAGAAATACGTTATGTAAAAGGTGTTGGAGAAAAAAGAGAAAAATTATTTAATAAACTGAATATTTATACATTAGAAGATTTATTATTATATTTCCCAAAAAAATATCTTGATCTTGGTTCATTAAAAAAAATATCAGAATTACAGATTGATAAATATGAGTCTTTTTTAGGTGAAGTAACAGAATATATAGAAGAAAAAAAGATAAATAAATTAACAATTATAAAAATTTATGTAAAAGATGAAACTGGAATTATTGAAACTGTATGGTTTAATCAAAGTTATATTAAGAATATTTTAAAACCTAAAGAAATATTTAGCTTTTCAGGTAAAATAGAAAAAGGTTATAGATTTCTTCAAATAAAAAATCCTGAATTCGAAAAATATGATAATACACTGATACATACTGCAAGAATTGTACCAATATATGGATTATGCGAAAATCTTTCTCAAAAAGTAATAAGGAATATTATTTATAATATCTTAGAGCAAAACCAATTAAAATTTGAGGATAATATTCCGATTGTTATTAGGGAAAAATATAATTTAAGTGAAGTGAATTTTGCTCTTAAAAATATACATTTTCCTGATAATAATAATTCGCTTGAAATTGCTAAAAAACGATTTAAATTTGAAGAATTTTATTTTTTTCAGCTTGCATTATTATTTCTAAAAAAAGATATAGAACAAATTGAAGCTATTTCAATAAATAATGTATCAGAAAACTTTGAAAAATTTAAAAAATTGTTAACATTTAACCTCACTAATGCTCAAGAAAGAGCAATTAAAGAAATATTAGATGATCTTCAATCAACTAAGCAAATGAATAGATTGATTCAAGGAGATGTTGGATGCGGGAAAACTGTTGTAGCCTTTGCAGCAGCATTTGTTACTATAAAAGATAAATTTCAGGTAGCTTTAATGGCTCCAACAGAGGTTTTAGCTTATCAACATTACCTTGAAGCACAAAAATTATTTAATGATAATATAAAAATTTGTTTTCTGAGTGGATCAACAAGTAAAAAACAGAAAGTAATTTTACTTGAAAAAATAAGCAATGGTGAAATTGATTTAGTAATAGGAACACATGCTATCATTCAAGAGTCTATAAATTTTAAAAATCTTGGTTTAGTCATTACTGATGAACAGCATAGATTTGGAGTTAGACAAAGAATAGAACTAACAAAAAAAGGTAATTCTCCTAATATCTTAGTAATGACAGCCACTCCTATACCTAGAACATTAAGCCTTGTTATGTACGGTGATTTAGATATATCTGTAATTGATGAACTTCCTCCAGGTAGAAAAAAAATACTTACTTATGCCGTTGATGAAACATTTAGAAAACGAATAAATAACTTTATAAAGAAACAGATTTTAGAAGGACGTCAAGTATATTGGATTTGTCCATTAATTGAAGAATCTGAAAATCTTGATGCTAAATCAGCAATTGAATTTTCAAAAAAGTTAAAAGAAGGCGAATTTAAAGAATTTAATATCAAATGTTTGCATGGAAGGTTAAGTGCTAAAGATCGTGATAAAATATTGCAAGAATTTAGAGATGGACTAATTAATATATTAGTTTCAACAACAGTTGTAGAGGTTGGTGTTAATGTTCCTAATGCTACTGTTATTGTAATAGAAAATGCTGAAAGGTTTGGATTGGCTCAGTTACATCAATTAAGAGGAAGAGTTGGAAGAGGAGATTTTCAATCTTACTGTATTTTAATTAATAACAGTAGTTCTGAAATTTCAAGAAAGAGAATGAAAATTATGCAACAAAGCACAAATGGATTTGAAGTTGCTGAGATGGACCTAAAAATTAGAGGTCCAGGTGATTTTTTTGGTGATAAACAACATGGAATTATGAACTTTAAGATTGTTAATATTTTTGAAGATATTGATATTCTAAAATTGGCTAGGCAAGCAGCAATAGATACAATTAGGTTAGAGCTTTTAGATGAAAAGATTATAACATTAATAAAAAAGAAATATATAGAAAAATTAGACAATATTGGATTGTAACCCCCTTTAGTAAATTATTCTTGTTATAATTAATTTAATAATGAGCATATTAATTATTGAAATAAGAAATTAATTATTATAAAAAGGGGGTTAAATATTATGGCAAGAAATAAAAAGCTAGTTCCTGAAGCAACTAAGGCTTTAGACCAACTTAAGAATGAGGTTGCAACATCAATTGGTGTTCAGTTAAAACCAGGTTATAATGGTGATTTAACAACAAAACAGGCAGGTTCAATAGGCGGATATATGGTAAAAAGAATGATTCAAGACTATGAAAATAGGGCTGCAGGTAAATAACAGATTGATGCAATAGATTTACAAACAATAACGAAGGGATATAAAATATCTCTTCGTTGTTGTTTTTTTATATGTATTTTTATATAATCAATATATATAATATTCGACAAAATTTTTGTTAAAGAGTAGATGATACTAAATGAGAGTAATATCAGGATGTGCAAAAGGAAAAAGACTAAAATCAATAGAAACTGAAAGTTTAAGACCTACAGCTGATAGGGTTAAAGAGGCACTATTTAATATTATTGCACCTTATTTGGATGAAACCACAATTGTTGGTGATTTTTTTGCTGGAACAGGGAATATTGGTATTGAATTTTTAAGTAGAGGAGTAAAAGAAGCTATTTTTGTTGAAAATGATTTACGTTGTATAAATATTATTAAAGAAAACTTAAAGTATACAAATTTAGATTCAAAAGCTAAGGTTTTAAGGTACAATGTTTTAACCTTTTTACGAAATTCATACAAGGAATATTTTGATATTATTTTTGTAGATCCGCCTTATATGACAAATTTAGCTCAAAAAACTTTAGAATCAATATTTTCTGAAAACGTATTAAAAAAAGATGGTTTTGTAATAGTTGAATATTCAAAAAATAACCCTATTTTTGAAAGTAATTTTAGAATTATTCGAACAGAAAAATATGGTGATACAATTTTATCATTTCTAAAATATGGAGGTTAATTATTTTGAATATTGGAGTTTATCCTGGAAGTTTTGATCCAATTACCAATGGACATTTAGATATTATTGAAAGATCATCAAAGATATTTGACAAATTAATTGTTGCTGTTTTAATTAACCCTAATAAAAAGTCAACATTTGATATTGAAGAAAGAGTTCAATTTATAAAAGAATCTACACAACATTTAAACAATGTTGAAGTAGAAGCTTTTAAAGGTTTATTAATAGATTTTATGAAATTAAAAGATGCAAAGGTTATTGTTAAGGGACTAAGAGCTGTATCTGATTTTGAATATGAATTTCAAATGGCACTTTTAAATAAAAAATTGAACCCGTCTATTGAAACTATTTTTATGATGACAAATAGTAAATATTCTTATCTAAGTTCAAGTATGGTAAAAGAGGTTGCTAGATTTGGAGGTTGTATTACAGATCTAGTACCAAAGAAAATTGCTTCAAAGGTAATGAAGAAAATTTATAAAAAAACTTAGAAATGGGGGAAATGAATAATGAATGATAATCAAAGTATTTTAGAACTTTTAGACAGAATAGAAGATACAATATATAATGGAAAGTCAGTTCCGTTTACATCAAAAGTTATGGTAGATAAAGATGAAATTTTGGAACTTATTAAAGATATTCGTATATTGTTACCACAAGAATTAACTCAATTGAAATGGGCAAAAGAGGAAAGAAAAAAGATTCTTGAAAGAGCTCAAAAAGAAGCAGACGCAATTCTTAATGATGCAGAAAACAAAGTAAAATCATTAATTGATGATAATGAAATAGTTAAACTTGCTCAACAAAGATCAGAAGAAATAATTCAAAAAGCAAAAGAACATGCAAAAGAGTATAGGACAATGGCAGAGATATATACTATTGATTTACTTGAACAAGCCAAGAAAAATATTGAAAATATAGTAAGAGAAATTAATGATAATGTTGAACAATTAAAACAAAAAGGTTCAAATTACAATAAATAAAAGGATAAAATTGTATAAATAAAAGTAGCAATGATAGAATGTAATAATTTCCCGATTACATAATATTTACTTTGAATATTTACATGGTTTAAGAAAGATATTGCTTGAAAATGAACTGACAATCCACCCCAAGAAACTAATAACACCATAATAATTGATTTTATTATTTTATTTACTTGACTATTTGAGATTGCTATAATGCCATTTGTCATTTCAAAAAAACCATATAAAATTGAGTTTATTATTGATTTTATTACTGTGTTGTTAGTTGCAATACTAGAAATAATATTATATATCCCAAGATTATTAAATATTGTATTTAAATTCATAAATAGTGTTATATACCCACAAATCATTATTATTGTAATTGATGAATCGTAAACAGAATGTGGGATTATTGTGCCAAGTTCGAGATTTATTCTTATTGTTTTTTCGGAAGTTGAATATAAATTGGAATTGAAAAATCTACTTAATAATATTCCTAAAACTAAACTTCCAATAATATGTGATAGATACATATAAATACCTAGTTTATATGAATTCAACATTATTACTCCGCAGGTTCCAATAATAAATAGTGGACTTGTATTATTAACGTACATTGACAATAGTTTTGCTTCATCCATTGAAATTTTATTATTTTTGTATAATGAACAAACTGTCTTTATTCCAATAGGATATCCTGAAAATATGCCTATCAAATAGGTAGAAACTCCGATAGGTGGGATACCTAAAAGTTTCTTTGCAAAAGGAGTAAAAATAACAGATACAATACTAAGTATGTTTGTCTCAACTAATATATTAATTATTAGGAAATATGGGAATAAAGCAGGTAATACTGAATCAAACCATATAGTAACAGATTTTTTTGTTGTAATAATTATATCTTTTGGCCAAATAATTATTCCTATAAAATATAATATACAAATAATGATTACTAAACAATTAAAAATAAATCCTCTTTTATTTTTCATTTTTTATTTATATTTTCAAATTCATAATAATTTTATTTAAAATGGAGGATATAAATGATTGAAATTTCATTAGCTTTAGGTTCAGGTGCTATGAGAGGCTTTGCACATATAGGTGCAATAGAAATTTTAGAAGAGAAATTTAGATTTGAAGCTATGTCAGGTTGTAGTATTGGAGCTGTTATTGGTGCATTCTATGCTTTGGGTTATGATCTTTCGCTAATTTACAAAGTTGCTAAACAAATTCGGAGAGATATATTAATTGACTTTAGGTTTAAAAAAGAGAGCTTAATAAGTGGCAAAAATATTGAAGAAATATTAAAACTTTTCCTAAGAGATAAAAAATTTTCTGATACTAAATTACCATTTTACATTGTTAGTACAAATTTAAAAACAGGTGAACAGATAGTTTTTAACGAAGGATCACTTTTCGATGCAGTTAGATCAAGTATTTCAATACCAGGTGTTCTTCCTCCTTATAGATTAGGTGATTATCTATTAGTAGATGGTGCAGTAGTTGATAAAGTTCCAGCAAAGATATTAAAAGATAAAGGACATAAAAATATAGTAGGCATTGATGTATCAAATAAAAAATCATATAAAATGCCAAGAAATTTGATAGAGATAATAATGACAACAATAGATATAATGAGTGAGGAAATATTCTTCTATAAAAAACAATATATTGATTATTTAATTGATATTCCATTAGATGATATTAATCCTTACACACTTGATGATGTTGAAAAATGTTACTTAAGAGGCAAAGAAACAGTAATAAGTTGTATAGATAATTTAGTTAATTTTTTTGATAAATAGGCTTTAATTTATATTCATCTAAAAGATGCTCTGTTGGGTTTTTATATAACAGTGAGTATATTCTTGATGCTTTAAGTTCCAGTTCAATTTGTTCTTTATAAATACTTTTTAAAACTTTATTATCTATCTTTGTGATAATATCTAAATCTTTTTTTATAATATTTAAATAATTTCTTCCTGTTTGAGTAAACCCTAATACTCTTAAATATGGTTGCTGAGTTAGAATATGTTGATTATCAATTTTGGTATCAATTAATGAATGAATTATTATTCTACTTAACCTTGTATATGTGTATCTTTTGCTTTTTACATTTTTGATTAGCATATCTACATTATTAGATCTATTAATGTATTTTGCAAATCTATTCTCTAAACCTTCTTTAACATCAATGTTATCAATAAAAATATTTCTATCGGCTAAGATGTATCTATATAAAAGGAAGCTATAGCAATTATCAAATTTTATTGGTCCTCTTCCATTTATAAATTCCTCTTGTAGAATTTCAAAGGATTTTTGAGGAATAAAATTCTTTAAATAATCATCAAGACCATTCAAATATATATACTTTCTTATTGAGGTAGCAGATGAGATTGTACTTGATAAATCTGTATCATTATATCTATTACCAATTCTTTGAATTGTATAATATTTTATCTTTGAATTTAATCTTAAAATCCATTTTATATATTCAATACCTAAAATGTTATTTGATAAAAACTCAATATTAATATTGTATATATCTTTTAGAGCAAGTTCTCGAGCTTTTGGGAAAGAATAGCCTTGTTCTAAAAAACTTCTAAGAGAGTTTTTAAATTTAATTTCTTCAAAAGCTAAAATACCAGCAACGTTCTCAATTCGATTTATATTTCCTATTTCAGAACCAAATACAATATCAGTAACACCAATCCTATTTAGAATATTTATTGCACCATAAGCGAATATTTCAGCACTATTACATGAGAATTGAAAGGGTAATTCAAATACAATATCAATGCCATTTTCAAGTGCCATCTTAGTTCTTGCCCATTTGTTAACAATAGAAGGTTCTCCTCTCTGAATGAAATTACTACTCATGACTGCTATTATAACATCTGGATTAACCAACTCTTTTGCTTTTTCTAAATGGTATAAATGTCCATTGTGAAAAGGATTGTATTCAACAACTATGCCTAATACCTTCATGAAATCCTCCTAAAATAAAGACTATATATATTGATAAAATAAATTATATCAAAAAATTTTTTAATATATTATTGTATACAAAATGCAATTTAGTTATAATATAAAAGGTGCTTAGTTAAAAAATAGACGAAAGGGGTTTTATCCGTGTCATTTATAGATACTTTAATTGAAAAAGCAAAATCAAATATTAAAACAATTGTATTACCTGAAAGTTATGAAGAAAGAAATTTAAAAGCTACTGATATTATTTTAAAAGAAAAGATAGCTAATATAGTTTTAATAGGTAAAAAAGATGAAATAAAAAAAGAAGCAGCTAAATTTGGCGCAAACGTTGATGGAGCTATTTTTATTGATCCAGAACAGTTTGATAAATTTGATGATTTTATTCAAACTTTTTATGAATTAAGAAAAAATAAAGGTGTTACACAAGAACAAGCTAGAGAAATTATGAAAGACCCAATGTATTTTGCAGTTATGCTAGTTTATAAAGGGTTAGCAGATGGTATGGTTTCAGGTGCTATCCATTCAACAGCTGATACATTAAGACCTGCTTTACAAATACTAAAGACTAAACCTGGAATAAAGCTTGTATCGAGTTTCTTTATTATGGTTGTTCCAAATTGTGAATATGGTGAAAATGGCGTCTTCATTTATTCAGATGCTGGATTAAATCCAAATCCAAATGCTGAGGAACTAGCTGATATAGCTATTACATCTGCTAAATCATTTGAAGCTTTGGTTGGTAAAACACCAAAGGTTGCAATGCTATCATATTCAACTAAGGGTTCTGCAAAATCTGATATGGTTGATAAAGTAGTAGAAGCAACTAAATTAGCAAAAGAAAAAGCACCAGAAATATTAATAGATGGTGAGCTTCAAGCTGATGCAGCAATTGTGCCTAAAGTAGCAAAATTAAAAGCACCCGGCAGTTCAGTAGCTGGTGAAGCAAATGTTTTAATATTCCCAGATTTAGATGCAGGTAATATTGCATATAAGCTTACAGAAAGACTTGCAAAAGCGGAAGCTTATGGTCCTATCACACAAGGTATTGCAAAACCTATTAACGACTTATCAAGAGGTTGCAGTGCTGAGGATATTGTTGGTGTTGTCGCAATCACTGCAGTTCAAGCAATGATGGAATAAAGGAGATGTTATATAAATGAAGGTTTTAGTTTTGAATTCAGGTAGTTCATCATTAAAATATCAATTTTTTGATGTTGAAACAGAAACTGTTTTATGTAAAGGCTTAGTTGACAGAATTGGCCTTGAAGGATCTTTTATTAGACACTCAGTTAATGGAAATGAAATTCAAAAAGAATATCAAATAAAAAATCATAATGATGCTATTAAGCTAGTATTAAATGCTCTTACAGATGAAAATACTGGTATTATAAAATCAATGGAAGAAATAGATGCAATTGGTCATAGAGTTGTCCATGGAGGAGAATATTTTCACGATTCAGTAATTGTTAACAGTGAAGTTAAAGATGCAATAAGAAATTGTATTGAATTAGCACCTTTACACAATCCTGCTAATTTAACAGGCATTGAAGCATGTGAAAAAGAAATACCAGGTAAACCTAATATAGCAGTCTTTGATACTGCATTTCATCAAACAATGCCCAAACATGCATTTTTATATGCATTACCATATGAAATATATGAAAAATATAAAGTAAGAAAGTATGGTTTTCATGGAACAAGTCATAAATATGTAGCATATAAAGCTGCTGAGTATCTTAATAAAGATATTAAAGATCTTAAGTTTATAACATGCCATCTAGGAAATGGGGCAAGTATATGTGCTGTCAAAAATGGAGTATCAGTTGATACAAGTATGGGGTTTACTCCACTTGCAGGACTTGCTATGGGTACAAGAAGTGGGACAATTGATCCAGCTGTTATTTCATACTTAATGGAAAAAGAAAAAATGGATATAAAACAAATTAATGATTTTCTAAATAAAAAATCAGGAATGCTTGGAATCTCTGGTATAAGCAGTGATTTCAGAGACCTTGAAAAAGCAGCTTTAGAGGGTAATGAAAGAGCAAAATTAGCTATTGAAATATTCTGCTACAGAGTTAAAAAATATATTGGTGAATATGCTGCTGTAATGGGTGGTGTAGATGCTGTAATTTTCACAGCAGGAATAGGAGAAAATAATTCAATGGTAAGAGAAAAATCAATTAGTAATTTTGACTACATGGGTATAGAATTTGATGAAAACTTAAATAATAATATTGTAAGAGGACAAATATCCGAAATAAGTAAACCTACAAGCAAAGTAAAGATATTAGTAGTTCCAACAAACGAGGAGCTAATGATTGCAAGAGAAACCAAAAGGTTATTATCAAAATAAATATATAGGTGTTAAATTAAACGAGGCTGAATCAAACAGCCTCGTTTAATTTATACTTGTGATTTCCATAAACCATGAAGATTACAGTATTCATAAGATACTAACTCTTTAGCCTTCACTGCAAAGAACGCTTCTGGATTATCTCCAGGTTTTAAATATTTACGATAAATTAAGCCATCAGCAACTAATTCAATCCACATTATATAATGTTTTTCTTCCATTGGATGAGGTACTGAACCTACTTTTATATACACACCATCTTCTTTTACTTCTATAACTGGGACATGTTTTTCTTTACTAGCATCTACTGTATTTGCAATAAGTTCATCCATAGGCTTACCACAACATACTAAAGTTCCACCACCAACATTAATAACTTCTACAATATTGCCACAAACACTACATTTATATAATGTTCCTTTGTTCATACTAAATTCACTCCTTGTAAAAAATTATATTTTAATTTACAATTACTTTATACCACAAAAAATATATTTTAAACTATAAAAGTTTTAATTTAATGGATTTTGAGATAATTTAAATAAGTATTATGTTTTTAGGGAGGATGAAATATGCAGAAAAATTATAATCCTAATGAAGTTGAGGATCGTATTTATAAAAAATGGTTAGATAAAAAATATTTTCATGCAAAAGTAGATAAATCTAAAAAACCTTTTACAATTGTTATTCCTCCACCTAATATTACTGGTCAGCTACATATGGGACATGCCCTAAATAATACAATTCAAGATATAATTATTAGATTTAAGAGAATGCAAGGATATTCTGCATTATGGCTTCCAGGCACAGATCATGCAAGTATTGCAACAGAAGCAAAAATTGTAGAAAAAATGAAAGAGGAAGGCCTTACAAAAGAAGAAATAGGTAGAGAAAACTTTTTAAAAAGAGCATGGGACTGGAAAAAACATTATGGTGGTAGAATTATTGAACAACTAAAAAAACTTGGAAGCTCTTGCGACTGGGATAGAGAAAGATTTACTATGGATGAAGGTTTGAGCAATGCGGTCGAAGAAGTATTTGTTAAACTATATGAAAAGGGGCTTATCTATAGAGGAGAAAGAATGATTAACTGGTGTCCCACATGTAAAACTACAATATCTGATGCTGAAGTTGAATATGAAGAGAAGAAAAGTAAGCTTTGGCATATTAAATATCCTTCAAAAGACGGGTCATATTATGTAATTGTTGCTACAACAAGACCTGAAACAATGCTTGGTGATACTGCTGTTGCAGTTAATCCAAATGATGATAGATATAAAGATTTAGTTGGTAAAATGGTTGTATTACCTATAGTTAATAAAGAAATACCAGTAATTGCTGACCAATATGTTGATATGGAATTTGGGACAGGTGTTGTAAAGATTACTCCAGCTCATGATCCGAACGATTATGAAGTTGCTCAAAGGCATAATCTTGAGATAATTCAAGTTATTTCGCAAGAAGGCAAGATGAATGAAAATTCAGGTAAATTTGAGGGATATGATAGATATAAAGCAAGAGATTTAATAGTAAAAGAACTAAAAGAGCTTGGCTTATTAGTTGAAGAAAAAGAATATACCCATAATGTTGGTTCATGCTATAGGTGTGCAACTGTAATTGAGCCATTAATATCAAAACAATGGTTTGTAAAAATGGAACCATTAGCTAAGCCGGCAATAGATGTCGTTAAACAAAAAGAAATTAAATTTATTCCTGAACGATTTGAGAAGATCTATTTTAATTGGATGGAAAATATTAAGGATTGGTGTATATCAAGACAGCTATGGTGGGGACATAGGATACCTGCTTATTATTGTAAAGATTGTGATAATGTTATGGTAAGCAAAGAAAAAATAACTAAATGTTCTAAATGTAATTCAACAAATGTATATCAAGATGAAGATACTTTAGATACTTGGTTCTCTTCAGCATTATGGCCATTTTCTACATTAGGATGGCCAGAAAAAACAGAAGAACTTGAATATTTCTATCCTACTGACGTTTTAGTTACTGCTTATGATATTATTTTCTTCTGGGTTGCAAGAATGATTTTTTCAGGTCTCGAACATATGAATGAAATACCATTCAAGCATGTTTTGATTCATGGAATAGTTAGAGATTCACAAGGAAGAAAAATGAGTAAATCTCTTGGTAATGGTATTGACCCATTAGAAATTATTGAACAATATGGTGCTGATGCTTTAAGGTTTACATTAATAACTGGAATTGCACCTGGCAATGATACAAGATTTTATATGGAAAAAGTAGAAGCAAACAGAAATTTTGCAAACAAAATATGGAATGCTGCTAGGTTTGTAATAATGAATCTAGATATTGACAGTTCATATGAACCTGATGCTAATAAATTTACTTTTACAGAAAAGTGGATATTATCAAGGTTAAATAGTGTAATTTCAGAGGTAACTGAGAATTTAGAGAATTTTGAAATAGGACTAGCGGCTCAAAAGATATACGATTTTATTTGGGATGAATTTTGTGACTGGTATATTGAATTGTCGAAACCATTACTATATAACAAAGATTCAAGCAATAATAAAGAGATTCAATATGTTTTATTAAATGTTCTTACAAATGTATTAAAACTATTACATCCATTTATGCCATTTATTACAGAAGAGATTTATATGAATATTCCTCATGTTGAAGAAAGTTTAGTTATTTCAACATGGCCTAAGATAAATGAAATTTATGCTCAAGAAGATATTGTAATTGTACAGAATTTAATAACACTTACCAAAGCATTGAGAAATTTAAGAAGTGAAAGGGATATTCCAACAAATATAAAGCCTAATGTTTACATTAAAACTAACAATAAGTTAATGATTGAAAACAAATCACTTTGGGATTTACATGTAAAAAGATTAGCTAATGTTTCAGAAATAAGTTTCATTGATGAAGAATCGGTTGAAAATTCAGTAAGTATTGTTCTTGATTGGGCAAATGTATATGTAAAGCTGGCAGAAATTGTTGATATAGAATCAGAGAAGGAAAGACTTATAAAAGAAAAAAATAACCTTATCAAAGAGGTAAAAAGATCAGAAAGTCTTTTATCAAATGTGAAATTTATTGAAAAGGCACCACAAAAGGTTGTAGTAGAAGAAAAAGAGAAATATAAAAAATATAAACAAATGCTTGAAGCTGTTGAAAAACAGATTATTGCATTAGAGAATATAAGGTGAATATAAATGAACTATGAGGAAGCACTATCATATATTCATAACACATATAAATTTGGAATAAAACTTGGCTTAGAGAATATTAAAACATTATTAAATTTATTGGAAAACCCTCAAGAACATTTAAGAATTATTCATGTAGCAGGAACAAATGGAAAAGGTTCTACATGTGCTTTTATTAATCAAATATTTATTGAGAATGGATTCAAGGTAGGGTTATATACATCACCCTATCTTGAATATTTTAACGAAAGAATAAAAATAAATAATATTCCTATATCTAATGATGAACTTGCTTTTTACACAAAAAAAGTAAAAGATAAAGTTGATTATATGATTTCAAGTGGATTTAACCATCCTACAGAATTTGAAATTATTACAGCTTTAGCCTTTTTATATTTTAAAGATAAAAATGTTGATTTTGTTGTACTTGAAGTAGGATTAGGTGGTAGGTTTGACGCTACTAATGTAATAAATAAGCCTGTGATTTCTGTAATAACTTCTATAAGCTTTGATCATCAGGATAAATTAGGTGAAACAATTGAAGAAATTGCTTTTGAAAAGGCAGGAATAATTAAAAAAAATAGTACAGTTATTTTAGGGAAACAGAAATATCCTGAAGCAATAGATGTTATTAAAAGAAAAGCTATTGAATTAAATGCTAAATTTATTTCTTCTGAAAGGGTTTCAATAGATATTATAGAAAATAATACCCAAAATATTATTGTCGATATAAAAACAGACAAAAACATTTACAACAATTTAAAAATTAATATGTTAGGTTTACATCAAATAGAAAATATTATTAATGCTATATTAGTTTTTGAAACCCTTCAAGATAAATATAATTTAAATCTAAAAGCACTATATGATGGCCTTAAAAACACAAAATGGAATGGAAGATTTGAAATACTAAAAAGAGAGCCTTTTATAATAATTGATGGAGCCCATAATATTGATGGTATTGAAACATTAATACAAAATGTTAATATTTATTTTAATAGAAAAAATATTATAATTTTATTTGGTGTTTTAAAAGATAAAAATTACGAAATTATGATTAAGAAAATAGAACAGCTTTCTAATAAGATTATTTATACTGAGGTACCAAATAATAGAACATTAAATATTGAAAAATATAAAGAATTATCAAAAAGCAAAGAAGCTATGTTTATTAAAGATTATTACCAAGCTTTAAAATATTTAATTGAGAATTATTATAAAGAAGATAATGTTTTAATTGTATGTGGCTCGTTATATTTAATAGGTCCTATAAGGACAACATTATGCAAATATTTTAATTTATCTTGAGTTTGTAAATAAATTTGTATAGAATATTTTTGAATAATTATTAAGGGAGTGAAGTATATGAAATTATTTATTGATACTGCAAATGTTAATGAGATTAGAGAAGCCAATTCTTGGGGAGTAATATGTGGTGTTACAACTAACCCTTCATTGATTGCAAAAGAAGGAAGAGATTTCAAAGAGGTTGTTAAAGAAATATGTTCAATAGTAGATGGACCTATATCTGCTGAAGTAATTTCATTGAAATCAGATGAAATGGTTGTTGAAGCAAGGGATTTAGCAAAAATTCATAAAAATATTGTCATTAAAATACCAATGACAACAGAAGGATTAAAAGCAGTTTCTATTTTATCAAAAGAAGGAATTAAAACAAATGTAACTCTTGTATTTTCTGCTGCTCAAGCTTTACTTGCAGCAAAGGCTGGAGCTACATATGTTTCTCCATTTGTAGGTAGATTGGATGACATAGGACAAAATGGATTAGAATTAATAAGAGAGATAGTAGAAATATATAATAATTACCCAGAAATTAAAACTGAGATAATTTCTGCTAGTATTAGGCATCCTATTCATGTAATTGAATCAGCGAAAGCAGGTTCTCATATAGCAACTGTTCCATATAAAGTATTAGAACAAATGTCAAAACATGCATTAACTGACATTGGTATTGAAAGATTTCTAAAAGATTGGGAAAGTGTACCAAAAAAATAATTTAAAAACTAAGGCTGAACCAAAACCTTTGGTCAGCCTTTTTTTGAGGTGATATTATGAAAGAATTATTAAAAAATATTGATGGTTTAAATGTTGTAGCTTGTCAATTTGATGACCATAGCAAAGCAGAAGCATATTTTACCACTCGAATTTATAAAAATAATAATAATTTTAGCTTGAGTTACAAATGGGAAAAAAATAAAACTATTATTGATAATAATTACAAAAATCTTTTTGATACTTTAAAAATAGATTCTAAAAATGTTTTTTTTCTAAATCAAGTTCATGGAGATAGAATAATTATTGCAAATGAAGGGTTCGATTTTTTTGGAAAAGTTGATTTATATAATGCTGATGCTATTATAACAAATATTAAAAATTTATCATTAATAACATTTCATGCTGATTGTTATCCAGTATATTTTATTGATTATATAAATAAAGTTATTGCACTTGCACATTCAGGATGGAAAGGAACATACTTGGAAATTGCCAAATCTGTTATAATAAAGATGAAGGAAGAGTTTAATTCTAATCCGAAAAATATAATGGTTTATATAGGGCCAGGTATATGTAGTAATTGTTTTGAAGTGAAAGAAGATGTTCATAAATTATTTTTAGATAAATTTGGTGAACAATTTATAAATTATAATAATAATCGAATTTATATTGATTTAAAAGAAATAATAAAATTTAGTATTCTTTCGGAAAATGTTGATAATATTCTTATATCAAAATTTTGCACATACGAAAACAGTGATTTATTTTTTTCATATAGAAGGGATAAAGAAAATAGTGGTGGAATGATTGCTTTATTGAGGATGGTGGAATTATGAAAACCATATTAGTTGTTGATGATGAAAAACACATAGTTGAATTAATATCATATAATCTTGAGAGAGAAGGATACAAAGTTTTAAAAGCATATAGCGGTTCGGATGCATTAGAACTTTTATATAAAGAAAAGGTTGATTTATTAGTATTAGATATAATGATGTCAAATATAAATGGTCTTGATGTTCTGAAAAAAGTTCGCACAAGCAATAAAATATACAATATACCTGTGATTATAGTATCAGCTAAAAATGATGAATTTGATAAAATATTAGGAATTGAATTGGGAGCAGATGACTATTTAACTAAGCCATTTAGCATCAAAGAATTAGTTACAAGAATTAAAGCATTATTTAGAAGAATAGAAGACTTCAGTAAAAACAAGAATATTGTTTTTTTTGATGATATAATGATAGATTTTGATAATAGAGTTGTTAAAAAACAGGGCGAAAATCTTAACTTGAGTTTAAAGGAATTTGAATTATTAAAGTTATTAATTGAAAATAAGGGTAGAGTTCTAGACAGAAACTTTATACTTGAAACAATTTGGGGTTATGAATTTGATGGAGATAATCGAACTGTTGATGTTCATATTAGGTTTTTAAGAAAAAAATTAGGAAATGACGACAATGAGCAAAAATATATTGAAACTGTAAGAGGCATTGGATACAGATTCAATAATGAGGTTTTGATAAAATGAGAAGAACAATAATAAAATATATGAGCTTTTTAATAATTTTGATATGCTTTCTTGAAGGGTTTCTGTCATATTTTATGTCTAAAAACTTGTATATTGAAGAAAACAAAAGAATTTTGAAAGAAAATATCAATATATTAGAATCAATAATGATAGAAGATAAAAACTGGCTCAAAAATATATCTAAAATAGCCAGAAATATAACAAGCGATGTACGTATTACAATAATTGAATACAATGGCAAAGTTATTTTTGATTCGTATTATAATGCAAATAAAATGGAAAATCATTTAAATAGAGAAGAAATAATTAATGCAAAGAAAACAAAAGATATTTCATATGCAATAAGAAAAAGTCCTACATTAAAGTTTAATTATTTATATGGTGCAAAGTTAATAAATAAAGATAGCAATAGATATTTTATAAGAACTTCAATTGAGCTAAATAAAATAAATCAAATACTTAAAGATGCATTAAAAAAGGTTATAATCATAATAATTGTTTGTGTATTTATAGGGGTGATTCTATCAATTATTTTGTCCATAAAGCTATCCAATCCATTAAGAATGTTATTAAATCATATTAACTCTGTAAGTGATTTCGAAATTAAGAGTATTAAAAAAGAAAAACAAGATGAGTTATCAATTATCGGAGATACATTAAATAATATATATTTTAAACTTAAAGAAAAGATACTTGAAATTAAAAATTTAAATTATAGATTAAATCTTATTTTAAACACAATAGATATTGGAGTTATTTTTTTAGATAAAAAATATAGAGTTTTAGCATTTAATAGAGAGGCAGAAAAAATATTTGGTGTAACATTAAATACAAATATATCAATATTAGAAGGTATAAGAATATACGATATATACTTAAATTTGGTTAATAATAAATTTGAAGAATCAGAAATAAATATTACTGTAAAAGGTGTGAATAAGATAATAAAATATAGAACAATAGAAATTAATGATTCCGAATTTCAAGGATATTTATTGCTGTTTAATGATATAACACGCTTAAAAAAATTAGAAAATATAAGATCAGATTTTGCAGCAAATGTTACTCATGAATTAAAAACACCACTTACTTCTATAAAAGGTTTTGTTGAAACATTAAAAAGTGGTGCTTTAGATGATAAAAATGTTTCTGAAAGGTTTTTAAATATAATAGAAATAGAAGTTGATAGACTTCAAAGATTAATAGAGGATATATTGTATATTTCTGAGATTGAGACTATAAATATTAAAACTAACGAGTTTGTAAGTATTAGTGAAGTACTACATGAATGCCTTGATATATTAAGAGAAAAAGCAGAAAATAAAAATATTGATATAAATGTTAGCATAAAATATGATATTAAATTTAATATGAAGAAAGATTTTCTAAAACAAGTAATGCTAAACCTTATTGATAATGCAATAATATATAATAAAGTAAATGGAACTATTGAAATAAAAGTATATGAGGATAATACAAACAAAATAATAGAAGTAATAGATAGTGGTATTGGAATACCTAAAGAAGATATTGAAAGAATATTTGAAAGGTTTTATAGAGTTGATAAAGGTAGATCTAGAGAAAGCGGTGGAACAGGTTTAGGATTATCAATTGTAAAGCATATTGTTAGAAGTCATAATGGAAATATAGAGGTTGAAAGTGAAATAAATAAAGGTAGCTTATTTAGAATATTATTTAAAAAATAATTTATTAGTATTAATAAATATGCCATAAAAGATAGCAGTTCAAAAATATTGTTTTTTAATAGTAATATAGGATAAAAGCTTATTACCTACAATATGTAAAAAAAAGAGAGGGTGTTCAACTATTATTTGATACACCCTCAATTTTTTTAAAGTAAATTAATGATATAAACAATTATACCACCAATAATTGCACACATTGGTATTGTTAATAACCATGCTATAACTATATTTTTAGCTACTCCCCATCTTACTGCTGAAAACTTTTTACATGCTCCTACACCCATAATAGATGAAGAAATAACATGAGTAGTACTTACAGGGGCACCAATATGTGTTGCTAAATTTATTGTTAAGGCTGCAGCTGTCTCAGCTGCGAAACCGTTTATCGGTGCTAATTTTATTATCTTTACACCCATTGTTTTAATTATTCTCCAACCTCCTAAAGAGGTTCCTAATGCCATTGCAATTGCACATGCAATTTTTACCCACAAAGGAACTGTAAATTGATTTAATACTCCAGCACCAACTAGTGCCATTGTAATTATACCCATTGATTTTTGAGCATCATTTGAACCATGATTATAAGCCATCCACATTGCAGATAATATTTGTAGTTTTGAAAAATATTTATTAACAACTTGAGGATGAACTTTTGCAAAAATAAAATAAAGTATCATCATAAATATGTAGCCACAAATAAAACCTAAAACTGGTGATATAATCAAAGGCATGACTATTTTTTTAATAAAGCCCATCCAATTAATATCTGAAAGTGTTCTTGCAGAAACAATTGCTGCACCAATAAGCCCGCCAATTATTGCATGAGAAGATGATGAAGGAATACCCCACCACCAAGTTATTAAATCCCATATAATAGCAGCAATAATTGCAGCTAATACAAGAGTTTCTGTAACAAACTTTGGATCAACTATACCGTGTCCAATTGTTTTTGCAACCTCTGTACTTATTAAAGCACCAACAAAGTTAAAGAAAGCTGACATAAGAATTGCTGATCGTGGTGTTAATACTCTTGTTGAAACTGATGTTGCAATTGCATTAGCAGTGTCATGAAAACCATTAATGAAGTCAAATGTTAATGCTAAAACTATAATCATTATTAAGGTAAAAGAAAGGCTATGCATTTTTTGTAACAACTCCTTCGATAACATTTGCAACATCTTCACATGCATCTAATGTATCTTCAAGAAAGCCGAATATTTCTTTCCATATCATAACATCAATTGGTTTGTCACTATTTTCTGAGAATAATTTCTTTATAGCATTACGATAAATAATATCGCCTTCATCTTCAATTCTATTAACTTCTATAATCTTTTCTTTCACTAAACTAAGATTTTTTTGATTTTTTAAACCATCAATTACGTACTTTAACTCATTAGTAGAATTTATAATCATTTCACACATTATCTTTGCTTCAGGTTTTACTTCATTTACATTATAAATTTCAAATCTGTGGCCAACTGTTTCAAGGGCATCGACAATATTGTCAATTTCCTTGGCAATAGCAAAAAGATCTTCTCTATCAAGAGGTGTAATAAATGTTTTGTTTAAAAGCTCAATAATTTGATGAGTAATATCATCCCCTTTATTTTCGGCTTCTTCAAGAAGTGCAATATACTTTTCCTTCTTGTCAAGGTTTAATAAAAAATCGTATAAAACTTTTGAAGTTTTGTTTGCATTGTCAATTGATTCATTTAATAGACTAAAGAATTGATTCTCTTTTGGTATAACACTCCAAACCATAAATAGCCATCTCCTTTTTTTAAAGATTTGACAAACAACTTGATTATAACCTATAAGAAAATAAAAAATCAACATGAGATGATTGAATTATTAAATATAGATTAAAAAATAAAAAGTTAACAAAAAAATTTGTTTAAAATTAGATTAAGTAGTATTATTTTAGGGAATTATTTTCATATCAAAATATATTTTAACATAGATTTAACATTTTCTAAAATTAATTTTAATAATATTAAATTATCATATAATCAAGTAATAATTTAGGGGAGATTAAAAGTTGATTAAGATAATGACCAATAAATTGAATTTATTTTATAAGGAAAGTCATGCTCTTAAGAATATTAATGTTGATATAAATGAAAAATGTGTAACTGCTTTAATTGGACCATCAGGCTGTGGTAAATCAACATTCCTTAGAACGTTAAACAGAATGAATGATTTAATTGAAGGAGTAAAAATTGAAGGAGAAGTATTAATAGATAATATGAATATCTACAATAATATTGATGTAATTGATCTCAGAAAAAGGGTAGGCATGGTGTTCCAAAAGCCTAATCCTTTTCCTATGAGTATTTATGAAAATATTGCTTTTGGTCCTAAAATACATGGAATAAAGAAAAAAGATGTATTAGATTCAATTGTAGAAAAAAGTTTAAAAAAAGCATTTCTTTGGGATGAAGTAAAAGATAGACTGAATAAGAGTGCATTTTCTTTATCTGGTGGGCAGCAGCAGAGATTGTGCATTGCAAGAGTATTAGCAGTTGAACCTGAGGTCATTTTACTTGACGAGCCAACATCAGCATTAGATCCAATATCAACATTAAAAATTGAGGAACTTCTTGAAGAATTAAAAAATTCATATACAATAGTAATAGTTACACATAATATGCAGCAAGCAGCTAGAGTTTCTGATTATACAGGATTCTTTTTGAATGGTGAACTTATAGAATTTGACAAAACATTAAAGATATTTAACACACCGAAAGATAAAAGAACAGAGGATTATATAACTGGTAGATTTGGATAAAAATTAAGAGGTGATATAATTGGTAAGACCAACATTTGAACATGAACTTAAAGAAATTCATCTTGATTTATTAAAAATGGGTACAATGACAGAACAAGCAATAGATAAAGCAATATTAGCACTTAAAAAAAAGGATATTGAACTTGCTCAAAAAATAATTGAAAATGACACCGAAATTGATAACCTTACCGAAGAAATAGAAAAAAAATGTGCTATTGTTATTGCGACACAACAACCGCTTGCAAAAGATTTAAGATTAATTATTGCAGCTATGAGGATAGCAACCGATATAGAAAGAATTGCCGACCATGCTTCAGATATATCAGAAATTACTATAAAACTCTCTAAATTCGAATATATTAAACCGTTAGTTGATATTCCTAAAATGGCTGATATAACTAAAGAAATGCTTAAAATGGCTCTGGATTCATATGTAAGATCAGATTTAGAATTATCAAATAAAGTGATAAATATGGATGACCTTGTGGACGATATGTATGATAAATTACTAATTGAGCTTCAAGAAATTATGTCTAAAGATACTTCATCCATTCCACAATGCATAAATTTTTTATTAGTAATCAAATATTTAGAAAGGATAGCTGATCATTCTACAAATATAGCTGAATGGGTATTATATAAAATAACAGGAAAACTAAAGCATGAATTATAATATATGTTTAAGAGGTTAACCAATTGTGTTAACCTCTTTTTTTAATTAAAAATTATACAATAAAATAAAAATAATATATGTTAAAAACATTTAATTTATATGATTGAAATTATTATTATTTTAATATATAATTATATCAATATAATTATTCATCACTTCATCATAATGAAGAATAGAAGGGGTTAATATGGAAAAAAAATTATTTAAGGATTATTATCCAAATGATAGCGAAGTATTATTTAATATTCAAACAAAACTTATGAAACTTTACAAAAGCTTAAACTATAAATATATTGAGCCTTCATCATTTTTAGAATTAAATAAACAACAAATATTTGAACAAGATAAATCATTTAAATTTATTCATCCAAATGGAAAAATTTATTCTCTTAGAACAGAATATACTTTACAAGTTTCAAATATAGTATCAAACTTGATGAAAGATGAAGATTCAATAAGTGTATTTTATCTTGGTAAAGCATACCAATTTCTTGTTGATAATGCAGGTGAGTTAAATGAATATATTCAAGCTGGCATTGAAAGATTTGATAATAAGTATAATATCTACTCAGATATACAAGTAATAGCAATTGCAATTGAATCTCTAAAGTCTTTAGGTATTAGTAAATTTAAAATTGATATTGGCGATGTAACCTTTTTTAAAGGATTAGCAAATGAAATGGAAATAGATGAAACTAATTCTGAAACTCTTTGTAGATTAATTGACAGAAAAGATTACATAGGTATAGAGAATTTTCTTATGAAGCTTGGTTTGAAACAAAATATAATTGAACGATTTAGTAAATTAACAAGATTGTATGCACAAGATAACATATTTAAAGAAGCAAGAAAATTTTCAAAAAGTCCGATATGCAAAGAGAGCATAGAAAAATTAGAAGAGATTTATTTGAATTTGGAGAAATTGGGTTATAAAGAATATATATCAATTGATTTTGGATTATTAAAACACTTAAACTATTATACTGGTATTATCTTTTCTGGGTATTTAAATGAGTTAGGATATCCTGTATTAAGTGGTGGTAGATATGACAATTTATGTTCTACTTTTGGCAAAAAATATTATGCTGTAGGATTTGCAATAGGCGTAGATAGAATTTTGGAAGTAATGCTTAAAAATAAAAAGAAAAATATCATTGAAAAATATTATAAAGCAATTGCATATGATAATAATTCTTTTGCAGAAGCTTTTCTGGAATTTAAAAAAAATAAATCTAATACATTTTTATTTAATACACCTATAACAATTGAAGAAGCGATAAAGTCATCAGGTTATATGAATGTTAAGAGGTTATTATATTTTGAAAATGGTATAAAAAAAAGTATTGAATTGGGGGAAAATAAATGATAACTATTGCCCTTCCAAAAGGAAGGTTAGCTGAACAAACTATAGATCTGTTAAGATTAAGTAATATTATTAGTAAAAAAATAGATGTTAATTCACGAAAACTTATAATTAATGATAAAGATAATAGAATAAAATTTATATTAGTTAAACCATTTGATGTTCCTACATATGTAGAACATGGAATAGCCGATATTGGTATATCTGGTAAAGATGTGCTTATGGAAACCAATAAAAATGTTTTTGAATTGGTTGATTTAAAAATTGGAAAGTGTAATATTTCAATTGCAGGCCCGAAAGGGAAAAAAAATGATATTATGTCAATAAAGCATAAAAAGGTAGCTACAAAATTCGTTAATATAACTAATCAATATTTCAATCAAGTATTAAATGAAGATGTTGAAATAATAAAATTGAATGGTTCAGTTGAATTAGCACCAATTCTTGGATTAGCAGATATTATTGTAGATATTGTTGAAAGCGGTAAAACTTTGAAAGAGAATAACCTTGAAGTTTATGAAAAATTATATGATATTACAGCAAGGCTTATTGTTAATAGAGCAAGTTTAAAAATGGACAAAAAGAACCAAATAAATAAATATATTGATTCTATTGAAAGGATGATTAATAATGAAAATAGTATACTATAATAATTTCTCATTAGAAAATTTTATAAAAGATAAAGAATTTATTAATCAAAAATATGAGCAAGATGTAAAGACAATAATAGATTATGTTAAGAAAGAAAAAGATAAAGCATTAGTTGAACTAACAAATAAATTTGATTGCAACAATTTTACTTATGACGATTTAATAGTTCCCAAAAAAGAGATAGATGAGGCTTATAATTCTGTTGAAAAAGATTTTTTATTTAGTCTTGAAAATGCCTATAAGAATATTTATGAGTTTCACTCTAAGCAAAAAGAAGAATCTTGGTTTTATTATAGAAGCAATAGTATGTTAGGACAGATTATAAGGCCATTAGAAAATGTTGGAATATATGTCCCAGGAGGGAATGCCGCATACCCATCAACAGTTCTCATGAATGCTGTTCCTGCAACAGTTGCATGTGTAAGTAATATATATATGGTTAGTCCTCCTGGAAAGGATAAAAAGATTAATAAATATATATTAGCAGCTGCTAAATTCTGTAATATTGAAAATATATATAAAATAGGAGGAGCCCAAGCAATTGCAGCACTTTCTTTTGGAACTGAAACAATTCCTAAAGTAGATAAAATAGTTGGGCCAGGTAATATTTGGGTGGCTACTGCTAAAAAACTATTATACGGCGTAGTCGATATTGATATGATTGCTGGTCCAAGTGAAATATTAATAATTGCAGATGAAACAGCAAATCCCAATTATATTGCACATGATCTACTATCTCAGGCTGAACATGATATAAATGCAAGTAGTATTTTAATTACAACTTCTGAAAAGTTAGCACATAAAGTATACGATAATGTTTTTGAGTTACTATCAAAAAATAGTAATAGTATAGCAAAAAAATCAATTGATGAAAATGCAATAATAATTATTGTAAATAATTTGAAAACAGCTACAGATATTTCTAATAGAATTTCACCAGAACACTTAGAAATTGTTACAAATGAAAATCATAATATTTTGAGATTTATCAAAAATGCTGGTTCAATATTTTTAGGTGAATATTCACCAGAACCAATTGGTGATTACATTGCTGGTCCTAATCATGTGTTACCTACTGGTGGAACAGCAAGATTCTTTTCACCATTAGGCGTTTATAACTTTATTAAAAGAATGAGTATAATAGAATATTCTAAAGAGCAATTTGAAAAAGATGCATTATATGCTATTAACATTGCGAAAAATGAAGGGTTAAACTTCCATGCACAATCGTTAAAAGTGAGGTTATAAGAAATGTTCAAAGAATTCTTGAAACAGTTTAAAAATTACGAAGTTGATTATGAAGATTATTATATAAAAGTTGATGCTAATGAAAACTTGCTTGATTTACCTGAAGAATTAGCAAAGAAGATTGAAAATGTTATAGTGGCTAATTTGAATAACATCAGATTATATCCAGAAATTAACTCACAAACACTAATAAATAAGTTAAGTCAGTTCTATAATTTAAGTTATGATAATTTTGTAGTTGGAAATGGCTCTGACCAGCTAATCCAAATAATTGTTCAATCTACTTCTACAAAAAATGATACTGTTTTATCATTAAATCCATCTTTTGTTATGTATAAGATATCATCATTACTTCAAGAAGCTAATTGGAAAGGTATTAATTGGGAGGATAATTGGAAGTTACCTATAGATGAAATAATTGATACCGTAAATAATAATAACTCCATAAAGGTATTATTTATTGACACACCAAATAATCCGACAGGTATTGCATTTAATGAGGATGAATTAAGTTATTTGATAAATAAACTTCGCGATATTTTAATTGTAATTGATGGTGCTTATTCAGACTACTTTGAAAATAATTATCTTGGGCTGTGTTTGAAATATAAAAATACATTACTTTTAAAAACCTTTTCTAAGATTGGATTTGCAGGTATTAGATGTGGTTATGCTATAGCAAATAAAAATATAATTGAATTTCTTAATAAAGTCAAACCACCATATAATGTTAATACTTTAACACATAATATTGCAATAGAAATACTTGAAAACTTTGATTTACTTAAGAATAATATTGAGATAATTAAAAATGAAAGACAAAAATATATTACAAAGCTATCTGAAAAATATAATATTTTGGATTCTAAATCTAACTTTATTGCAATAATAAATGAAAATGCTCATTTATTATATGACTATCTTCTTCAAAATAAAATTAAGACCAAATTATTCAAATTAAATAATACAAAGTTATTAAGGATTACAATATCTGATAGTATAGAAAATGATATAATAATTGATAGATTGTTGAAATGGAAGTGATAAAATTGGAAAGAAAGGTTGAAATTAAGAGGATTACAAAGGAAACCGAAATATTATTAAGAATTAACTATGATGGTAGTGGAAATAATAAAATATCAACTGGAATAGGTTTTTTTGATCATATGCTTCAACAAATATCTGTACATGGGAAGTTTGATATTGATATTGAAGCAAAAGGAGACTTATTTGTAGATGACCATCATACAATTGAAGATGTAGGTATTGTTCTTGGACAATCATTAATTAAAGCAATAGGTGATAAAAAAGGTATAAATAGATATGGGTATTTTATTCTACCAATGGATGATGCATTGATACTTGAATCTATTGATATTTGTGGTAGACCATATTTGAATTTTGATGTTAAATTTATTCAATCATCAATAGGAACATTAAATACACAAATGATAATAGAATTTTTTAAAGCATTTGTAAATACATCAGGTGTAACACTACATATTACAAAATTGTATGGGTATAATGATCATCATGTTTGTGAAGCTATTTTTAAAGCATTTGCTAAGGTATTAAACATTGCAACAAGAGTAACAAGCAATGATATACCCTCATCGAAAGGGGTTTTATGATGAAGAAAAGAATAACAATTATAGATTATGGTATGGGGAATTTAAGAAGTGTTGAAAAGGCTTTTAAATATTTAGGCTATGAAGTAAATGTATGCTATGAAAAGGAAGAAATATTGCTTGCTGAAAAAATAGTTTTACCAGGTGTAGGTGCTTTTCAAAAAGCAATTGAAAATATTAAAAATCTTGATTTATACCATGTTATTAAACAAAAAATCATAGACAAAACTCCATTTTTAGGTATATGTCTTGGTTATCAACTTCTTTATGAGTTTTCTGAAGAAGGAAATGAAAAAGGATTAAACTTATTAAAAGGGTCTGTAATAAAATTTAAAGAAAATAATAAATTTAAAGTTCCTCATATGGGTTGGAATAAAATATTGGTAAACGAAAGATCTAGATTACTAAAAGGATTAAGTGGTAATTACTTTTATTTCGTACATTCATATTATGTAAATAATTCTAACAAGGATATTGTTTCTTCTACATCATACCATGGGCTTGGTTTTGATTCTTCAATTGAATATGAAAACATTTATGCAACACAGTTTCATCCAGAAAAAAGTGGTGATGTTGGATTAGAAATATTAGATAGATTTGGAGGCTTATAATGAAAATATTACCAGCTATTGATTTAATGAATAAAAAATGTGTAAGGCTGAAAAAAGGTGACTTTAGCCAAAGCAAAATATTTAATGAAGATCCAATTCAGCAGGCAAAGATATTTGAGCAATCTGGCTCAAAATATATACATATTGTTGATTTGGATGGTGCAAAAGAAGGAAAGCCAGTTAATATTGAAATTATAAAACAAATAAAGAAATTTACAAATCTTTATGTTGAATGTGGTGGCGGTATTAGAAGCCTTGAAACTGCATCTGAGTATTTAAATAATGGGATTAACAATATTATTATTGGTTCTTTATTGTTCAAAAATAAAAAATTAGTTATAGATATAATAAACAACTTTGGCATGGAAAAGGTAACTGCTGGTATTGACTTTCTTGATAACCAAGTAAAAATTTCAGGTTGGCTTGAAGATTCAAAAATAGAGCTTGACTATGCAATTCAATATATTAATGAAATAGGATTAAAAAGGCTTATTGTGACAGATATAAATAAAGACGGAATGCTTCAAGGACCTAATATAGAAGTTTTTAAGAAATTAAGAAAATTATTTAACGGAGAGCTTATTGCTTCTGGTGGAATTTCGACAATAAATGATTTAAAAATATTAAAAGAAATTGAAGTAGATGGTGTTATTATTGGCATGGCTTTATACGAAAATAAAATAGATTTGAAAGAAGCACTAAAAATTTAAAGGAGATCTTCAAATGGTTGCGAAAAGAATAATTCCTTGTTTAGATATCAATAATGGTAGAGTTGTAAAAGGAATTAATTTTATTAATTTAATTGATGCTGGTGATCCTGTCGAAAGTGCGAAAAAATACGACAAACTTGGAGCAGATGAATTAGTTTTTCTTGATATTACTGCTTCACATGAAAATAGAAATATTATCATAAATCTTGTTGAAAAAGTTGCTGAAAATGTCTTTATTCCATTTACTGTAGGTGGTGGAATAAGAACTGTAGAGGATATTCGTTTGATATTAAAGGCAGGGGCTGATAAAGTATCAATAAATTCAGCCGCAATTAGAAATCCTGATTTAATTAATGAATCATCAAGTATTTTTGGCAGTCAATGTATTGTTGTTGCTATTGATGTAAAAAAACACAATGATAATTATCATGTTTACATTAATGGAGGAAGAATCGATACAGGTTTAGATGCTGTAAAATGGGCAAAAGAAGTAGTCAAAAGAGGTGCAGGTGAAATATTGCTTACTTCAATGGATAAAGATGGTACAAAAACCGGGTATGATTTAGAAATAACCAAAATCATATCAAATGAAGTATCAGTACCAGTTATTGCTTCTGGAGGTGCTGGCAAACTGGAACACTTTAAAGAAGCAATAGATGCTGGAGCAGAGGCTGTTTTGGCAGCATCATTGTTCCATTTTGGTGAGATAAAGATTTCAGATCTAAAAAGATATCTTTCAGAAAATAATATTGAGGTGAGATTATAATGAATTTGACTGATAATCTGAAATTTAATGCAGATGGGTTAATTCCTGTGATTATTCAGGATGTTAAAACAAAAGATGTTGTTATGCAAGCATATATGAATAAAGAAAGTATTGAAAAAACGTTAGAAACAGGTTTTATGCATTATTATAGTAGATCAAGAAAAGCAATATGGAAAAAAGGTGAGACATCAGGTAATATTCAGAAAGTTATTTCATTAACTGCTGATTGTGATAATGATAGTATTCTTGCTCTTGTTGAGCAAAATGGTGTAGCATGCCATACTGGTGAATTTAGCTGTTTTCATAATGAAATTACAAAATCAGAAAAAATAAAAGAAGATTATAAACCAAGCATTTTATATTATATCAGTGGTATCATAGATAATAGGAAAAGAAATAAAATAGAAGGATCATACACTAATTATCTATTTGATAAAGGGCTTGATAAGATTCTTAAAAAAGTCGGTGAAGAATCTGCTGAGACTATAATTGCTGCAAAAAATCAATCAAAAAGTGAAATACGTTATGAAATAGCAGATTTAATATATCATTTAAGCGTTCTTCTAAGCTTTTTTGATATGTCTTGGGATGATATTTTTGATGAATTAGAAACACGAAAAAAATAATGCTGGGCAAGTTATTTGTTCAGCATTTTTATATTTTCATCTATATTGTTTGAAAAAAGTAAAAAAATAGTATAATATAAATGTTGAGTAAAATAAATTGGAGGGGATAAAAATGGAAAGATTTGCTGTAATAATGGCTGGTGGTGGTGGAACACGCTTTTGGCCGTTATCCAGAAGTTCTTCTCCTAAACAATTTTTAAATCTTTCTGGTAATGATGTTTTAATAAATGAAACAATTGATAGAATATCAAAGAATATTAGCAAAGATAAGATTTACATTGTTACTAATATAAATCAAAAGGAAATGATTGAAAAAGTATTAGATTATGAAATAAATAGAGAAAATATCATCTATGAACCAGTTGGTAAAAATACAGCTGCATGTATTTTATATGCTGCATTAAAAATTAAAAAGAAATATAATGATGGAATTATGTGTGTTTTTCCATCTGATCATTATATAAAAGACAATAATGAATTTTCTAATATTGTTGAAAATTGTATTGACATAGCAGTAAATTCAAATAGTTTAGTTACAATTGGAATTCAACCTACATTTCCATCAACTGGTTATGGATATATAAAATATGCAAAAAGCGAAGATGCTAATAAATGGTACGAAGTTATTGAGTTTGTTGAAAAGCCTACTTTTGATAAAGCAAAAGAATATTTAAAAAGTGGAAATTATTTGTGGAACAGTGGCATGTTTATTTGGAAGGTTTCAACTATAATAGATTGCTTTAATAGATTCTTACCAAGGCTTTATAATAAACTTTATTCTGTTTATGATTTTCTTAATACTAATAAAGAAATTGATGAGATTAATAAAGTATATCCAACATTACAGGATATATCTATAGATTATGGTATTATGGAACGTTCAGATAATGTAATTGTTGTCCCTGGAGATTTTGGCTGGAATGATGTTGGTTCATGGGATTCATTAGGATCAATTTTTCCACCTGATGACGATGGTAATATAGTGAAAGCATTGCATGTTGGAATAAACACAAGGGATTGTATAATATATGGTAATAACAGGTTAATAGCATCAATTGATTTAAATGGTATTATAATTGCTGAAACTGAGGATGCAGTTCTTGTGTGCCCTAAAAATAGAGCTCAAGACGTAAAAAAAATTGTTGAAATATTAAAAGAAAAACAGTTAGAGAAATATATATAGAAAGGTTGAAATCTACTTGGAAAATAAGACAAAAAAAATTACTAAAACTGCCTTTTTATTAATTATTGTTACAATGTTTGCAAAAGTATTTGGTTTCTTAAGAGAAGTGGTATTGGGAAGCTTCTTTGGAACATCTTACAAAAAAGATGCTTTGCTTGCATCCCAACTTGTTCCTGGAGTTTTATTTGCAAGCATTATGGCTTCCTTTTCTACCACTTTTATACCTTTATATAATGAAATAAGTGTAAGAGAAGGTAAAGAAAGAAGTAAAAAATTTGTAAATAATTCTATTTCACTTATTTTTTTCGTTGCATCTATTATTTCAATTTTTGGTATTATCTTTTCTAATCAAATAGTGAATATAACTGTTGCTGGTTTTGATTTAGAGAAAAAAGTATTAACTGCAAATTTATTAAAAATAACATTTGTTTATATAATTTTTTTAGGAATTAATTATATTTTTCAAGGCTATTTACAATCTAATGAAAAATTTATAATACCAGCTTTAACAAGTTTACCATTTAATGCAATAATAATTTCGTCAACCTTTTTGGCAAATAAATATGATATTTATGGTGTAGCAGTGGGGTATGTATTAGGTTATCTATCAATGGTTATCTTCCAACTAATATTTATATTAAAAAATGGTTACAAACCAAAAATAAAAATTGATTTCCTTAATGATCAATACATAAAAAAAATGTTTAAACTAATTGTTCCAGTTTTTATTGGTTCTTCTGTAATGTCTTTAAATTCATTTGTAGATAAATACTTAGCCTCACATTTACAAGAAGGTAGTATATCTGCTTTGGATTATGCTGATAGACTAAATGGGCTTGTTTATGGAATTTTTAGCTCATCAATAGTTACAATAATGTATCCATATTTATCTAGATTTTTTGCTGGTAAACAACATGATCAATTTAGGAAATATTTAACAATGTCAATAAATATTTTAATAATTTTAATGATTCCAATTTCATTCGGTATGTTTTTATTAAACAAAGAAATTGTTGAGGTAGTTTATCAACGTGGTGCATTTAATCAAAAATCTACAATTTTAACTGCAGGTGCATTAACATTTTTTTCAATTGGTTATTTAGGTTATTCAATAAGAGACATTTTAAGTAGAACATTTTACTCTATTCAAGATACACTAACACCAATGAAGAACGGTATCTTTGCTGTATTTATTAATATATTTTTAAATATAATTCTAGTAAGGTTTTTACAGCATAAAGGACTAGCCTTAGGAACAAGTATTGTATCATATATTTCGGTATTTTTGTTATTAAGAAGTTTACGAAAAAAAATAGGGAATTTAAATATAAAAAACAATATAATTGTTCTATTAAAATCAATTTTTTCAGCTTCAATAATGTGTATAGTAATTTATCTTATTAAAGAATATTTACCAATTAATAGCAATTACAATTTTATTATAAAATCATTGTTATTAGGACTATATATAATAATTAGCTTTTTAATTTATTCTTTTACAATTTATATTTTGAACATTACAGAAGTAAAATGGCTAGTAACAAATGTAAAAATAAAGGTTAAAACCTTAATTTATAAATCATAAACTTAATTGCATTATAACTACATCTAACCATCTATTAAATTTATATCCTACATTAATTAATTTACCAACTTGAATAAAACCGAATTTACTATGTAAAGCGATACTATTTTGATTTTCTGCTGAAATTTTTGCAATTATATTACTATAACCTAGATTTTTTGAAGTATTGATTAAATGATCGAGCATTTTTTTACCATAACCTTTTGATCTATAGCAATTATGAATATAAATGGAATTTTCAACAGTACATTTATATGCTTCTTTTTCAGAATACATTGATAAGCTACCCCAGCCAACAATAATACTATCCTCTTCAATAACAAATACAGGATAGTGATCATTGTGTTTATCGAGAAATTTTATAAAATAGTCGCATGATTTAATTGTTATATCAAATGTTGAGGTTGAGTGTATAACCTCATAATTATATATTTCTGTTATTGCAGGGATATCTTTAATTTGTGCGTACCTAATTATCATTAAATTATAACTCCTTTCTCTTAGATTGAGGTGATCATTATTAATAAAAAATTTATTGTTAAAAAAATAATAGAAACATTATTAAAAGAATACGAAAATCCTGTTTGTACTTTAGAATATAATAAACCATATGAGTTACTTTTTGCAACAATTTTAGCAGCTCAAAGTAAAGACTCTATGGTAAATAAAATAACAAAGGATTTATTTAGTAAATATAACACTTTAGAAAAATTTGCAAAAGCAAATATTAATGAACTAGAAAGTGAAATTAAAGCAATAGGTTTCTATAGAAATAAAGCAAAAAATATAATAGAAACAGCTAATATTTTAATTAACAAATATAGTGGTAACCTTCCAGATAATATTGAAGAATTGATTAAACTAAAGGGTGTAGGAAGAAAGACTGCAAATGTTATTTTAGCTAATATATTTGATATACCATCAATTATTGTTGACACACACTGTATGAGATTATCTAAAAGACTTGGTATAACAAAACATTCTGATCCTGAAAAAATAGAAAAAGAATTGAGAGATATAATACCTAAAAAATACTATACCATTTTTAGCAACTTAATGGTCTATCATGGAAGAAAAATATGTATGGCAAAAAAACCAAGGTGTAATATATGTTCAATTAATCAATATTGTGAATACTACAAAAATTTTAAGCATGGTTAAGTCCATGCTTTTTTTTATTTTAAAAATTAGAAACATGGCAATAATATAAAAAAAGCAAATGGTGATGTATATGATTATTGGATATCCTAATAGCTTTGCATATATTAATATGGAGGATTTTTTTTCTAATTTTTTAAAAGAAATAAATGAAAATATAGAAATTGTTATATCTAATGAGACAACAAAAGATATATTTGAAAAAGGTATACAAGTTTCTATTGATGAACTATGTTTACCAGCAAAAATCTTCTTAGGACATGTTGAGCATTTAATAGAACAAGGCATTGATATTTTATTATTACCAAGATTAACATCTATGAATACAAAAAAGTATTCTTGCCCTAAGGTAATCGGAATGGTAGATTTAGTCAAAAATTTATTCAAAAACACAAAAATATTATCTCCAGAATTAAATCTTTATGATTCTTACAATAATAAACAAAGATTTTTATTTGATTTAGCTAATGATATTAAAAAATATAATATCAATATTAAGAAAATTATTAACAAATATTCAAATTTGCCTTTTAAAAATATTCAAAAAAATAGCCTTTGCAAAAATTCCATCTTGCTAATAGCACATGAGTATATTCTATTTGATGAATATTTAATTAATGATATAAAAAATGTAATAATTGATAATAATTATTTCCCAGTTAATGTTCATGAGGTATATATCCCACAATTCTATAATTATAATCTTTTGAAACCCTTTTTCTGGCATACTGCTGATGAAATAATAAATAAATATTTATATATCTTAGAAAATAATAAATTAGAAGGTATCATCTATTTTATGTCTTTTGGTTGTGGTATTGATTCTATTCTTGAGGATATAATAAAACGAATCAGTAATAAAAATAAAATCCCATATCTTTGTATAACTTTAGATGAACATACAGGGTATGGTGGATATATTACAAGAGTTGAGGCATTCTTAGATATGATAGAATGGAGGAAAAAAATAAATGAAAATAGCGTTCCCACACATGGGGAATCTATATATAACTGCTAAAACACTTTTTGAAGAATTAGGACATCAAGTTATAGTTCCACCTTACAATAATGATAAAGTCAAAGAGATTGGATCAAAATATGCACCCGAATTTATATGTTTGCCTCTGAAACTAAATTTGGGTAATTTTATTCAAGCAATTGAAATGGGTGCTGATACTATAGTAATGCTTGGAGGTTGTGGCCCTTGCAGATTTGGATATTATGGGTCATTAGAAAAGATAATTTTAAATGATATTGGTTATAATGTAGATTTTATTGTTTTGGAACCTTTAGTTTATGGAACAAAAAATTTTATTTCAAATGTTTCAAGGGTTTTTAATAATAAATCAATCTTTGCTCTAAAAAGAGCCTACAAAATAGCCAAATTAGTTGATCAACTTGAAAGAAAGGTAAATTACTTGAGACCACGTGAAAAAGTAAAAGGTAGTGTTGATAAAATATATAATACTTTTAGAAATAATGTTATTAATTTACATGGTTCAAAAGAAATTGAAAAATATATAATGCAAACAAATTTATTACTTGATAGTATCGCTTTTGTAGATGAAGAAAGACCAAAAATAGCAATAATCGGAGAGATATATACAATAATTGATGATTATTCAAACTTAAATATTCAAAAAATTTTAGGAGAAATGGGATTTGAAACAGATAGAAATTTATATATTTCTTCATGGATTGAAGAACATTTAATAAAATCAGCATTAAATATAAATAATAAAGAAGTTATAGAAAATTCAAAAGGAATAATTGATAGAATAATAGGAGGACATGCTAGAGAAAGCATAGCATTTGCAAATCTATTTAAAAATAAAGGATATAATGGAATCATACATGTTTTCCCATTAACATGTATGCCTGAAATAATGGCAAAATCAATAATGATAAACACATATAAAGATTTAGACATACCATTTATGAGCCTTGTGTTAGATGAGCATTCTTCTGAAGTGGGCATAAAAACTCGAATTGAAGCTTTTGCAGATCTAATTTTAAATAAAGGAGAGCAATGTAAAGATGAAGGAATGTTATCTTGGAGTTGATATTGGCTCAGTTAGTGTAAATGTTGTCCTTCTTGATAACGAAAATAATGTTTTTGAAAAAAGATATGTAAGAACTGAAGGTAAACCTATTCAAACGTTGCAGAAAACAATTATAGATATTTCAAAAAAGTATGATAATACTCTTAAAATTCTTGGATGTGGAACAACTGGATCTGGACGACATTTAGCCTCTGTAATGCTTGGAGCTGATGTTGTTAAAAATGAGATTACAGCACATGCAAAAGCTGCAATAAATCAATATAAAAATGTAAAAACAATAATAGAAATAGGTGGACAAGATTCAAAGATAATAATAATAAGAAATGGCATTGTTATAGATTTTTCTATGAATACTGTCTGTGCTGCAGGAACAGGTTCGTTTTTGGATAGGCAAGCAGAAAGATTGAATATTCCAATAAACCAGTTTGGAGAAGTTGCTTTAAAATCAAAAAATCCTGTTAGAATAGCAGGAAGATGTGCAGTTTTTGCAGAATCTGATATGATTCATAAACAACAATTAGGTCATAAAGTTGAAGATATATTATATGGATTATGTCAAGCACTAGCAAGAAATTATATTTCAAATGTTGCAAAAGGTAAACAAATTGAAGAGCCAATTATATTTCAAGGTGGTGTTGCTGCAAATTTAGGTATGAAAAAAGCATTTGAAGAATTACTAAATACAGAAATAATAATTCTTAGCAATTTTGATGTAATGGGAGCAATTGGAGCTGCAATACTTGCCAAAGAAAAAACTAAAGGTATTTATACCAACTTTTATGGGTTTGATTTTATTAAAAATACCTTTGATTCAAGAGGATTTGAATGTAAAGGGTGTAGTAATTACTGTGAAGTAATAAACATTCTTAATAATAATAAGGTAATTGCTATATGGGGAGATAGATGTGGAAAGTGGAGCAATGGTAAACAACAACCAGTTGAAAATATTCAATAAGTGTGATATATTAATATCATAAAAGAGAGCAAATAGAGAAACTCTGCTGTGTTTGCTACAAAACGGTGATGTTTCAGGCCAACATCAACGTGAAAGGGAATTCGGAGTCCGAAAGTGGCACATATGCTTCTCACCATTTTGGTGTTTAGAAGAAATGTAAAGCTTTTGGCAGGATACCCACCTGCAGGGCAGGGTCTGGATAACTCCCTGAGAGCGGCATGGTGGAGTTTCTCGAAAAATACCCGTTTATACGGGTTTTTTTTATTTAATAAATGCGAGGTTTTAGAATGTTTGAGTATGATAGATTCGATGTATTCCAAAGAACTATTATGTTGCTTGGAAAAGAAAATTTTGAAAAGTTAAAAAATAAAAAGATTACTATTATTGGATTAGGAGGAGTAGGAAGTTTTTGTTTAGAAGCATTAGCAAGATGTGGTATTGAGAATTTTGTTCTTATAGATAAAGATATTGTAAGTATTTCAAATCTTAACAGACAGTTAATTGCAACAATAAAAACATTAGGTCAATCAAAGGTTGAAGTAGCATATAATAGAATAATGGATATAAATCCAAATATAAATGCTATCAAGATACCAATTCAAATATCACAAGATAACATCACAAGTATTCCTGTTGATACTGATTATATTGTTGATGCTATTGATGATGTAAAAGCTAAAATTGCAATTATAAATTATGCATTTAAACATAATATTAAAATAATTAGCTGTATGGGAACTGGTAACAGGTTAGATCCTTTAAAATTTAGAATTACAGATATTTATAAAACCCATAATTGTCCTCTTGCAAAAAAAGTAAGAATTGAATTAAGAAAAATAGGAATTAAAAAATTAAAAGTTCTATTTTCTGAAGAACTTCCAAAAGTACCTGATTATAAATTTCAAAAGGATATGCAAAAGAAACATTTACCTGCAAGTATATCATTTGTTCCTCCAGTTGCAGGGATGATTCTTGCGAAACAAGTTGTATGTGACTTATTAGATATCTAAATATTGTAATTTTATTGTAAGTAAATATTATTTTATGTTAAAATAAACATAAAATAAAAGTTTTTTGGAGGATTTTTATGGCAACTTATAGATTTTCAAAAAGCTTTAGGGGGTTTAAACCAAGTGCAGTAATTGAATATATTGATAATATGGAAAACAATTATAAAAAAAACATTGAAGCTAAACAAAAGGAAATTGAACAATTAATAAATCAAAATCAAGAGTTGAAAAATAGACTTAATGATCTTGAATTAGCCTATCAAGAATTAAATAATCAAAAGTTGAAGATAGCTGAATTATTAATTGAAGCCCAAGAAAAAGCAGAAAATATTGTCTCACAAGCAGTTGAAGAAGGCGAAAAGAGAAAAAATCAGATTATGGAAGAAATAAAGGAACATGAATATAAATTGGAACAACTTAGAAATGAAATTAAAAATGTAAAATTAGAATTAGAGCAATTTATTCAAAAATATGCTCAATTTTAATACTAAATTTGGAGGCGAATAAGCCTCTTTTTTTATGTCATATTATATACTTATTTTTCATAAAGTATAATGAAATTATTTTATAATTGAGAAATGTTTAGAGTGTTTAATTTTTCAAAACAAATTAGGGTTATTTTATTTACCGCTGTTATAATACTTTCTATATATGTTATATATATATACTATAATTTATCTGTTGAAGTATTTAAACCAAATAAGCTTTTACCAATCTATTGCGTTGATAGAGGTGATAAAAAAGTTGCATTAACATTTGATGCTGCTTGGGGAAATGATGATACTAAAGATTTATTAAAAATCCTTGAAAAGTATAATGCAAAAGCTACCTTTTTTTTAGTTGGTTTTTGGGTTGACAAGTTTCCAGATGATGTAAAATTGATACACCAAAAGGGTCATGAAATTGGAAGCCATTCAAATAAACATTTGCACATGTCAAGATTGTCCGAACAAGAAATTATTCAAGATATTAATTCATGTGAGGAGAAAATAATAAATATTATTGGAAAAAAACCAATTGTTTTTAGAGCTCCTTTCGGAGATTATAATAATCTACTTATTTCTACTCTAAACAAACTTGGATATTATGTAATACAATGGGATGTAGACTCATTAGATTGGAAAAATTTAAGTGCAAATGAAATAACAAGACGTGTTTTGAGTAAAGTAAAAAGTGGTTCTATAATATTATTTCATAATAATGCACCAAATACTAAATATGCTTTAGAAGATATATTAAGAAACTTAAAAAATCAAGGATATTCGTTTGTAACAGTATCTGAACTTATTTATAAAAAAGATTTTTATATTGATCATAATGGTACGCAAAAGGTAATAAATGATTAATAAAATTATTGTATATTGCCACAATAATAGTACAAATAAAAATGTTTTCTTTATTAAAAAATGATTGCAATTAATTGTATTTACTCAAAACCATTAAACAAATTTTTTAAACAATATTTTGTTGATTATTTACGAAAAAAGGGTAAAAAAATATCAGAGATCTATTTTCTAAAAGATGATGATTTTGAAAAAATAGAAAAATATAATGAATATGATTATATTGTATATTACACCAAAGAGCCTGTTTATAAACTTTATAGATTTACAAAGGTTATTATTTTGCTTACTGATATTACTAATACTTTTTTTGATAATATTGATTTAAATGATAATGCAGTTATTTTTCAATATAATGGAGAATTATTTGGTAATTACTTTAATAATCTCATAATAGATGTTGGCTTTTTATCTACTAATACTATTAATGTTTCAAGTATTGAATACTCAATAAATAATGAAATTTTATTCACATTATCTGTTCAGAGAGAATTTTCTGATATATATAACAATACAATACCTATCCAAGAAGTTATTGACCACTATATAACTAATGTACCAAAAAAATATATTGATTATATTCCATTAATTACAGTATTAAAAATATATCTTAATATATTTAATTCTAAAACCACCAATTTATGAATAAGATAAAAATATAAAAAACATATGAAAGGAGTTTTTAAAATGACACAGGTTCCTTTGGAAAACAATAAAGTTTATGTTTGCGGTAAGGTTATATCTGATCTTGAATTCAGTCATGAAAATTATGGTGAGAAATTTTATACTTGTAAAATTGAAATTCCAAGACTTTCAGAACAAAAGGACTATCTTATTGTAACTATTTCTGATAGATTATTAATTAATCTTAATATTTCGCAAGGAGATTTAATTGAAGTAATTGGACAATTTAGATCATATAACAATACTTCTGAAAGTGGAAATAAATTATTATTAACAGTTTTTGCAAGAGATATCAAAAAGATAGAAGAATTTGGTGATATTAAATCACTAAATCAGATTTATTTAGATGGTTATATATGTAAAAAACCTCAATACAGAACTACTCCATTTGGAAGAGAAATAACTGACATTTTACTTGCTGTTAATAGATTATATGGGAAATCAGATTATATTCCATGTATTGCATGGGGACGAAATGCTAGATTCGCAAATACTTTTGAAATTGGTGATAATATAAGAGTATGGGGAAGAATACAAAGCAGAGATTATCAAAAGAAAATATCTGATCAAGAGGTTGTTACGAGAACAGCTTATGAGATTTCCATTTCAAAGTTAGAAAAAGTTGAAAAAAAAGTTGAAATAAAAGAGTAGAAGCTTTATTTATTTTATGATAAAATCTTTTAAGTAACAAAAGAATAAAGAGGTGTATTTGTTGAATTTACCGAATATCCTTACAGTTTTCAGACTATTTTTGATACCACTATTTGTTATTATATTTTTTTCTAATAATGAATTTAAATATATTTATTCAATATTTATTTTTCTTCTTTCAGGTTTTACTGATATCTTAGATGGATATTTAGCAAGAAAATATAATCAAATAACAAATTTTGGTAAACTAATTGATCCACTAGCAGATAAATTGCTTATTATTGTTGTGCTTTGGTGTTTAGTGTTAAAAAACTTTATTCCTGAAGTTATTCTAATTATTATTATACTTAAAGAAGTTTTAATGATAATTGGATCATTGTTTTTATATAAAAGAGTAAATATTGTTGTGTCTGCTAATATTTATGGTAAACTAGCTACATTTATGTTTTATTTATCAATTATTTTATTGTTGTTAAAAATTGAAATAAGTAGATTTTTACTATACATTGCAGTAAGTTTTGCGTTGTTGGCTATGTTTATATATATAAGTAAATATTTAAAAGAATTTAAATATATGAAAGCACCTTCTGATATGAATAAATAGTATCTTTTTGTGAAAAGATACAAATAGGAGGTGCTTTTATTATGTCAGAAAAGATTGAAAAAAGATATGCTTCTTGGTTAGGAATAATTGTGAGATTTATTGTTCTTTCTTTTTTAGCATTACTTATGCAACTTATTTATCCTGGCTTTGTTTTCTCAAATTGGATAACAGGAATTTTATTAATTGTTGCAATAACTGTTGCAATTTATTTTTTGGAAAGAATAACAACATTGTACACAACACCAATTGGAAGAGGAATTATTGCATTCTTAGTTACTTTTGGTGTATTATATTTTGCAGATTTATCTGTTACAGGGATTAAAATACCCTTTTTAAGCAATTTAATTTCATCATTTGTTGTTGGGCTATTTGATATTTTTTTACCTGATAGAGTCTTTTAATTTATTAAAAGGGGGTCTTTTTATGGAAATAGGTAAAGTTCCAAATCATATACTTAAAAATTATATATTTGATAATATAAAATATAAAGATGAAATAAAGCTTTATCCATCATTAGGTGAAGATTCGGCAGCTGTTGATATTTCTGGAAATATTGCAGTACTTACTTGCGATCCTGTAACAGCATCAGACAATAATAGTGGTTACATTTCAGTCATTATTGTATGTAATGATTTAGCTTCAAGTGGTGCTATTCCTGTTGGCATTCTTTCTACAATTTTGCTACCTCCAAATAGTTCAGAAAATGAATTTGCTAAAATAATAGAAAATATTAAAGTTGCGTGTGATGAACTAAATATTACCTTATTAGGCGGACATAGTGAAGTAACTCATAATGTTACAAAACCCATAATTATATCTACTGGTTTTGGTAAAACTGAAGATAAATATTTAGTGTCTACCAAAAATGCTAAAGTAAAAGATAAAATAATTATTACAAAATCTTTAGCAATTGAAGGAACTGCTATAATTGCAAACGATTTTGAAGATAGATTAAAAGAATTTTTGCCTGATAAGTTGATATCAGAAGCAAAAAATTTTATTAAAAATATATGTGTTGTAAAAGAAGGGTTAATTGCTAGGAAATATGCTAATTCTATGCACGACATAACTGAGGGTGGACTTTTTGGTGCTTTATACGAAGTATGTAAAGCATCTAATGTTGGTGCTATAATATATGAGAGAAATATAAAATTAAATAAAATAACTCAAAAAATATGTGAACATTTTAATATAAATCCTTATAAGCTTATTTCAAGTGGTAGTATGTTAATTACTACAAATAAAGCAGAAGAACTTTTAAATGAATTAAAGCAAAATAATATAGATGCTTTTATTATTGGAGAAGTAATTGAATCTAATGAAATAAAGTTTATAAGATTAGATGGTAGTATTGAATACATTAATGAATCACCAATAGATGAAATATATAAGGTGAAATAGAGGAGGTTTTTATATGGCAAAGATTTTGGTGATTGATGATGATCCAAAAATTTCTTCTTTAATAGAACTCTATCTTTCAAAGGAAGGATATGAGATAATAATAGCTAATGATGGAAACGAAGGTGTTAATTTATTTAAAATTGAAGCACCTAATTTAGTAATTTTAGACTTAATGTTACCTAAAAAAGATGGTTATGAAGTATGTAAAGATATTAGAAAAATAAGTAATATTCCTATTATTATGCTGACGGCTAAGGGTGAAACATTTGATAAAGTATTGGGACTTGAATTAGGAGCAGACGATTATATTGTAAAACCTTTTGAACCTAAGGAACTTATTGCTCGTGTAAAGGCAGTTTTAAGGAGAACACAACATGAAAAGGAAGATGAAAAAATTGTTGTCCATCCTAACTTAATGATTGATTTAAATACATATATTGTAAAAGTAAATAACAATGAAATAGAAATGCCTCCTAAAGAAATTGAATTATTGTATTTCTTAGCTTCTCATCCTAATAAGGTTTTTACTCGTGAACAACTATTAAATCAAATATGGGGATATGATTATTTAGGAGATACAAGAACTGTTGACGTTCATATAAAGAGAATTAGAGAAAAAATAGAAAATGAAAAAAATGGTTGGCAAATTAAAACAGTATGGGGTGTTGGTTATAAATTTGAAATATAGGGCGTGAAATTGATGAAATCAATATATGTTAAAATGGTAAGTATATACACAATATTAGTTACTATAGGATTTTTATTATTCGGTTTTATATTAAACAATCTTGTTGAATATTATTTTATACAACAAAAACAGAATCAACTTTTAAATGAAGCAGAAAAAATTTCATCATCATTTGCTTTATGGTATGTTACTGGTATTGTGGATAGAGATAGATTCCGCTTTGAAATGAATTTTTTAGAAGATTATCTTAATGCCTCTATCATCATGATTAATAAGAATGCTAATATTGTTCTTCAATCAGACAGATTAATTAATTTAAAACCTGAATTTATTAAAAAAACAAGAGATATTATTTTTTCAAGTAACATTGTAAGTAAAAGAACCACTCCAATAGGTTCATCTGAAGAGCACTATGTAGTTGGTTATCCAGTAATTGTAAATAATCAAGTAATTGCCGGATTATTATTAACAACATCAATAAACCAAATTTCAAAAACTTTAGATATCTTTAATAGAATAGTATGGGTTATTACTTTATTCGAGATTGTTTTAGTATTAATAATTACTTATATTCTAACTCAAAAAATAACATTACCGATTAAAAAACTTGCTTTAGTATCAAGAAAAGTTGCAGAGGGTGATTTTAATCAAATTATTGATGTAAAAATTACTTCAGAAGATGAAATAGGAGAATTAATAAAATCTTTTAATTATATGACAGAAAAGCTGAAAAATTTAGAATATATGAGACGGAGTTTTATTGCAAATGTATCTCACGAGTTGAGATCTCCATTGACATCTATAAGAGGCTTTCTTGAAGGGATACTAGATGGAACAATACCTGAAGCAAAACATGAATATTATTTAAGTATTATTAAAGAAGAAACAATTAAACTTAATAACTTAATTAATCAATTATTAGAATTATCAAGGCTAGAATGGGGCAAAATAAATTTAAATATTTCTCAATTCAAATTACATTCTTTAGTTGCAGAGGAATTAATTAGTTTTGAAAAAAGAATTGAAGAAAAAAACTTATATATTGATTTCAACATAGATGAAAAGCTAGTTGTATTAGGTGATAGGGAACTTATAGGAAGAGTAATTCATAATTTAATTGATAATGCCATCAAATATAATAAAAAAGATGGAAGTATTATTTTTTCATGTGAAGTAATTGATAAACAAGCTTTTATATCTATTGAAGATACAGGTGTTGGAATACCAGATGAAATGCAAAAATTTATTTGGGAAAGATTTTATAAAGTAGATGAATCACGAAGTTTAGAGAATGGTGTTGGTTTAGGACTTTCAATTGTAAAGGAAATTATAAAACTTCATAATCAAAATATTTGGGTTGAAAGCAAAGTAGGTTATGGCACAAAATTTACCTTTACACTTAATACACAATAATTTTATTTTTTATTAACAGTTTATTAATACTTTTTTAAAAAAATACCTTTAAAATAATAATTGAAAAAAATAAATATGAGGTGAGAGAAAATGGATGATAGATTTGAATATGAAAATGAAAATAATATCCCACAAACAACTTATAGTCCTATTAACTATGAAATTCCAAAAACAATTAAAAAGAAATCTTCAACAAAAGGATATTTAATTTCTGGTTTAATTGGTGGTCTTATTGGTGCAATATTAATAACAGTATTCTTTTTTGGATATATTTCTGTAAATAAAGATAAATTATTTTCATCAACAACAGCTAATCAAAGTTATACACAAAATATTTCTAATATTAATAACTCAGCTACTTTAACTAAAACTGCTTTACTATCAAGTTCAGGTGAATCTTTTGTATCTCAAGTTGCAAAATCTGTAGGGCCTGCAGTAATAGGTATAAAAAATAAAACTAATGTAACTGATTGGTGGACAGAACAACAATATGAAGTAACTCAGGGTGAAGGTTCAGGTGTAATAATTAGTAAAGATGGTTATATTATAACTAATAATCATGTTATTTCTGGTGCTAAATCGGTTACAGTAATTCTTTCTGGTGGTAAAGAAGTCCCAGCTCAAATAGTTGGTACAGATTCACAAAGTGATTTGGCAGTCTTAAAAATTGATCCTAAATACGTAACAGCAGTTGCAAGATTAGGAGATTCTTCTAAAGTTCAAGTTGGAGATTTTGCAATAGCTATTGGAAATCCTCTAGGACAAGAATTTGCAGGTAGTGTAACATTTGGTGTTGTTAGTGCAGTAAACAGAAAATTGGATTACAATAACGGTATGCAAATACCATTAATTCAGACCGATGCTGCTATAAATCCTGGTAACAGTGGTGGTGCATTAGTAAATAAAGATGGCGAAGTTATTGGTATTAATTCGGCTAAAATAACAGATACTGGTGTAGAAGGAATGGGATTTGCTATTCCAATAAATTACGCAAAGCCAATTATTGATGATTTAATAAAATATAAGCAAGTTCAAAGGCCAACTATAGGTATTGCAGTAGATTACTATGTAGATAGAATGGGTAATCCTGTTGGGCTTTATATAGTAAAGGTATATAAAGGTACTGGAGCAGAAAAAGCTGGACTTAAAGAAAATGACATTATTACAGAAATTGATAAAACAAAAATAAAAACTTACAATGATCTTTTAAATATAATTGTAAAGCATAAAATAGGAGACCAAGTTTCAATAACAGTATTAAGAGATGGGCAAGTAAAAACATTTAAAGTTACTCTTTCAAAACCAATTAGCAATAATAATGAATAAAACATAAAATAGGGTGTCAAATTAAATGGCACTCTATTTTTTTGTTTTATAATGCCCGAATAATAAATGAAAAATAATAAAATTTGTTCATTTATTTTATTGACTTATTGGAATATTATTGTTATTATTAATATATCTAATATATAAACATTCGTAGCTAAAAAAATAATAATGTTCGGAAAGGTGGTTTTCTATGTTTGAGAAGTATTTTAAAGTACGTGAAAATGGTTCTGATGTTAGAACTGAAGTAATTGCTGGTTTTACTACATTTATCACTATGGCTTACATAATATTTGTTAATCCAAATATTTTAGGTCAAACTGGGCTAAATACAAATGCTGTTTTTGTCGCAACATGTATTAGTGCTGCAATTGGTACACTTGTAATGTCTTTATATGCAAATCTTCCATTTGCATTAGCACCTGGAATGGGTTTAAATGCTTTCTTTACATATACTGTATGTATGCAAATGAAATATACTCCAAAACAAGCATTAGCTGCAGTATTCCTTTCTGGTATTTTATTTATTGTAATAACTCTTTTCGGTTTACGACAAGCAATTGTAAAATCAATACCAAATACATTAAAACATTCAATGACAGCAGGTATAGGTTTGTTTATTGCATTCATAGGCTTTTTGAATGCAGGGATAGTAAAAATTGACAAAGGTTCGATGCTCCCAAAATTTGGCGATTTTACTTTAGGATTTCAAAGCCTTGGTAGTGATGTAAATTTAAATAAAGATATAATCGCTTCAAGAGGAGCTTTACTTGCAATTATTGGATTGGTTATAATAGGAATTCTTCTTGCAAGAAAAGTAAAAGGAGCAGTTATAATTGGTATTGTTTCTACAACAATTTTAAGCTTCTTATTTAAAGTAGTTGATTTAAGCACATTTAAATTCAGTGTAAATTCATTTACGTTGGATTTATTCAACTTTGATTTTGGAGGTTTATTTAAGCTTCACCAAAACCAAGGAATATTAGCACTATTAGTTAGTGTTTTTGGTGTTGTTATTACATTTACCATTGTTGATATGTTTGATAGTATCGGAACATTTGTTGGACTAGCTGACAAGGCAGGTATTCTTACTAAAGACGGTGATGTTCCAAGAATGGATAGAGCATTAATGTCAGATGCTGTTGCTACAACAGTTGGTGCTATATTTGGAACTTCTACTGTCACAACTTATATTGAAAGTGCAGCAGGTATTGAAGAGGGTGGTAGAACAGGATTAACATCATTAGTTACTGGTATTCTATTTATATTAGCACTTATTATTGCTCCATTTATTGGTCTTGTCCCTTCTCAAGCGACTGCACCTGCACTTATTGCAGTTGGTGTTATGATGATGTCATCAGTAAAGAAGATTGATTTTGGAAATTTCGAGGAAGCTTTACCAGCTTTTATAACAATAGTTGGAATGCCGTTTAGTTATTCAATAGCAAATGGTATTGCAGCAGGAATAATATTCTATGTATTGATGAAGGTTTTAAGAGGAAAGGCAAAAGAAGTGAATGCAATAACTTATATATTAGCACTGCTCTTTATAATAAGGTTTGCAATAATACCGCATTAAGTAATATGAATAATGTGAGGCTGTCCAGCTATAATGGTTCAGCCTCATTTTCATAAATAAAACAACAAATTATATTTATATTTTATTTTGAAATTGGAGGTATTAAAATGTCTAAAATAGCTATAGTAATTGGTTCATCTTCTGATTTCCCATTAATTACTAATGGTATTAAACTTTTGAAAGAATTTAATCTTGAATATGATGTCAGAGTTTTATCAGCTCATAGAACGCCAGAACAAGCTGTAGAGTTTGCAAAAAACGCTGAAAAAAATGGATATGAGGTTATAATAGCAGCTGCTGGAAAAGCAGCACATCTTCCTGGTGTTCTTGCATCAAATACTCTTTTACCTGTAATAGGTGTCCCCATCAAATCATCAACATTAGATGGTATGGATGCACTTTTATCAATTGTTCAAATGCCAAAAGGGATTCCTGTAGCAACTGTTTCAATCGATGGAATAGATAATGCAATTCTACTTGCTATCAGAATATTATCAATTAAATATAATGAATTATCAAATAAGCTTTCAAAATATGTAGATAGAATGAAAAATGAAGTGTTAGAGCAAGACAAAAAGATTTCTGAGGAGGCGAAACATATATGAAATATGAAATAAAAGATTTTCTTTATGAAGGTAAAGCAAAAAAGGTTTATAAGAGCAATCTTGAAGATGTATACATTATAGAATACAAAGATGATGCTACTGCTTTTGATGGTGCAAAAAAAGGAACAATAATTGGTAAAGGTGTTATAAATAATAAAGTTTCAAATCATTTCTTTAGACTGCTCGAAAAAAATGGTATTAAAACACATTATATAGAAGAAATTGATGATAGAAAAACAGCTGTAAGAAGTGTTAAAATTATCCCTATTGAAGTTATTGTGAGAAATATAGCAGCTGGTTCACTTTCAAAAAGATTAGGATTAGAAGAGGGGGTAATTTTAAAAAGACCTGTTTTAGAATTTTGTTATAAAAATGATGAACTCCATGATCCACAAATAAATGAATATCATATTTATGCTCTTGATTTGGCTACTGAAGAAGAAGTAAGGAAAATAAGTGAAATATCATTTAAAGTAAATAAAATTTTACGAGAATATTTAAAAGAAGTAAATATTGATTTGATTGATTTTAAACTTGAATTTGGAAGATTTCAAGGCGATATATTATTATCAGATGAAATATCTCCTGATACATGTAGATTTTGGGATATCAAAACAAGAGAAAAATTAGATAAAGATAGATTTAGAAGAGATTTAGGAAATGTCGAACAAGCATATAACGAGGTTTTAAAAAGATTAGGCCTTTAAAATATGGAAAAGAGGTGTTATTTATTATGTTCAAAGCTAATATTAATATAACTTTAAAAAAATCTATCTCAGACCCAGCAGGAATTGCTGTTCAAAATTCACTTCAGAATTTAGGGTTTGATACTGTTGAAAAAGTAAGAATAGGTAAGTATATTGAAGTATATATAAATGAAACAGAAATTGAAATAGTCAAAAATAAAATTGATGAAATGTGCAGGAAACTACTAACAAATCCAATAATGGAAGAATACTCTTTTGAAATCTTGGAGGTAAGTAAATAATGAAATTTGGTGTTGTTGTATTTCCTGGCTCTAACTGTGATACTGATTGCTTTCATGTGATTAAGGATGTAATTGAACAAGAGGTTGAATATATATGGCATCAAGAAAATAAGGATTTATCAAATTTTGACTGTATTATATTACCTGGCGGCTTTTCGTATGGGGATTATTTGAGGGCAGGAGCAATAGCAAGATTTTCAAATGTTATGAGTAAAATAGAAGAATTCGCATATAATGGTGGTTACGTTATAGGTATTTGTAACGGCTTTCAAATTCTAACAGAAAGTCATTTGCTTCCTGGAGCGTTAATTAAAAATAAAAATTTGAAGTTTATTTGTAGTGATCAGTATGTAAAGGTAGTGAATAATCAAACGCCTTGGACAAATCTTTATTCAAAAGATGAAATAATAAATTTACCAATTGCTCATGGAGAAGGAAACTATTATATTGAAGAAATTCAATTACAACAACTTATTGATAATAATCAAATAATATTACAATATTGTGATAAAAATGGCAATATATCTGAAAAAACAAATCCAAATGGTTCTATTCTTAATATTGCAGGAATATGTAATAAAGATTTTAATGTATTTGGTCTTATGCCTCATCCTGAAAGAAGTAGCGAAAGTATTCTTGGATGCGATGATGGAAGAAGAATTTTTAATAGTATAGTAAAATATTACCTATCGAGGTGATTGTTTTGAAAAAATTATATGAAGAAGTTGGATTAACTTATGAAGAATATCAAAAAATTATTGAAATATTAGGACGAGAGCCAAATTTACTTGAATTAAATTTATTTGGTGTAATGTGGTCAGAGCATTGTGGTTATAAAAACTCTAAAAAGTATTTAAAAATGCTCCCAACGCAAGGCGAACATATCTTGCAAGGACCTGGTGAAAATGCAGGTATTGTTAATATAGGAGATAATTTAGCTGTTTGTTTTAAAGTTGAAAGTCATAATCATCCATCAGCTGTTGAACCATTTGAGGGAGCAGCAACTGGTGTTGGTGGTATAATAAGAGATATCTTCACCATGGGAGCAAGACCTGTAGCAATACTTGATTCATTAAAATTTGGAAAATTAAATAGTCAAAAAAGTAAATATCTTTTAGAAGGTGTTGTATCAGGTATATCTTTTTATGGTAATTGTATAGGTATACCAACAGTTGGTGGCGAAACAACCTTTGATGATTCATATAAAAATAACATCTTAGTTAATGTTATGTGTGTTGGTGTTGTTGAACACAATAAAATATTTAAAGGTAAAGCTGAAGGTATTGGTAATCCTGTATTTTATGTTGGGCATACAACTGGTAGAGATGGTATGGGGGGTGCTACTTTTGCCTCTGCTGATTTAACTCAAGAATCAGAAGAAAAACGCTCAGCAGTGCAGGTAGGGGACCCATTTATGGAAAAACTTCTTTTAGAAGCATGTCTTGAACTTTTTGAAACTGGTTCGGTTGTTGGAATACAAGATATGGGAGCTGCAGGGCTTACATCTTCAACTTGTGAAACTGCTGCAAGAGCGGGTACAGGAATTGAAATTGATGTTGCATTAGTTCCAAAAAGAGAAGAAGGAATGAATCCTATTGAAATAATGCTTTCTGAGTCACAAGAGAGAATGCTTGTAATTGTTAAAAAGGGCTGTGAAGATATAGTAAAAAATATATATAAAAAATGGGGTCTAAATGCTGTTCAAATAGGTAAGGTTACTGATGATGGTATGTTAAGAGTATTAGAAAATGGTAAAATAGTAGCTGAAGTACCAGCAGAAGCTTTAGCTGAACCACCAGTATATGATAGACCAAAAATTAAACCTCAAATTGTTGAAGAAGCAAAAAATTTCGATATAACAAAATTAGGAATGCCTGATGATATTACAAGTATCATTAAAAAAATGGTTAGTAATAATAATTTAGCAAGCAAGGAATATATTTATAAGCAGTATGACTATATGGTAAGAACAGATACATTAATAAAACCAGGTGCTGATGCATCTTTGATTAGAATCAAAGGAACAAAAAAAGGTATTGCCGTTACAATAGATAGTAATGGTAGATATTGCTATTTAGATCCATATAAAGGAACAATATTAGTATTTGCAGAGGCTTATAGTAATATTATTGCAACAGGTGCTAAACCATTAGCAATAACTGATGGATTAAATTTTGGCAGTCCATTAAATCCAGAGGTTTATTATCAATTTACACAGGCCATTGAAGGACTAAAAGATGCATGTATCCAATATAATATTCCTGTTACTGGCGGTAATGTTTCATTCTATAATCAAACTGAAGAAGGGCCAATTTATCCAACACCAGTAGTTGGAATGATTGGTTTAATTGATGATTATTATAAAAGCTGTGATATTGCTTTTAAAGAAAATGATGATTATATTGCTATTATTGGTTCAACAAATCTTGACTTGGGTGGTTCAGAATATTTAGACTATATCTATGGTAAAGTAACTGGTAATTTGCCAGATATCGATATTAAAAAACATATTGATAGATGTGATAGGATTTTAAGTTGTATTAACCAAGGAATGTTTAATTCTGTTCACGATATTAGTGATGGTGGTTTAATAACTGCTTTATTAGAAAGCTCATTTAGAGGTAAAAAAGGATTTAATATAGAGATAAAAACTAATATAAGGGAAGATTTTTATTTATTTAGTGAAACCCCAGGGAGATTTTTAGTTTCATTTAATAGTAAAAATATTGAAAAGATAATTAATATAATTGGGAAAGACGATATAACAATTATTGGTAATGTAACTAATAACTTTGTATCAAATATTAAAATTAATAATAATATGATTCAACTAAATTTAAATGAGTTATTAGAAATATATCAGGAGGCAATACCATGTGCATTAAAGAGTTAGAGGAAGAATTTAAAGACCATTGTGGAGTATTTGGTATTTTTAGCAATAATAGTATTGATGTTGCCAGATTAACTTATTATGCACTTTATGCACTTCAACACAGAGGGCAAGAGAGTAGTGGTATTGCTGTAAATGATAATGGAACAATTATATACCATAAAGACAATGGTTTGGTAAATGAGGTTTTTGATGAGGTTACATTAAATCACTTGAAAGGCACTTCTGCAATAGGTCATGTTAGATATTCTACAACAGGTAGTTCTGCACGTGAAAATGCTCAGCCTCTTGTGATTAGATATAGGAAAGGGAATATGACACTGGCTCACAATGGTAATTTGGTTAATGCGTATGAATTAAGAGATAAAATGGAACAACAAGGTGCCATTTTTCAAACTGGTATTGATACAGAAGTTATTGCAAGTCTTATTTCTCAAAACAGGATTTGGAGTTCTAATATTGAAGAAGCAATATTAAAAACAATGGATATAATTATTGGGTCATATTCTTTGCTTATTATGACACAAAATAAACTAATAGGTGTTAGAGACCCAAATGGTATTCGTCCATTAGTATTAGGTAAATACAAGAATAGTTTTTGTTTAGCTTCTGAAACATGTGCTTTAGATACAATTGGAGCTGAATATATCAGAGATGTTGAGCCTGGTGAAATTATAACCATAACAAAAAATGGTATTAATAGTATAAAACATAATAATTCGAAACCAAACTTGTGCATATTTGAATATATATATTTTGCTCGTGCTGATAGTTATTTTAATTATAAAAGTGTTTATGAAGTTAGAAAAAACTTAGGAAGATACCTTTGCAAAGAAAGCTATGTTGATTGTGATGTAATTATAGGTGTACCTGATTCTGGAACAACTGCTGCAATAGGTTTTGCTGAAGAATGTGGTAAAAAATACTCCGAAGGTTTTATTAAAAATAGATATGTTGGTAGAACATTTATTAGTCCTAATCAAGAACACAGAGAAATTGGTGTAAAATTAAAATTAAATGTGATTAAAGAAAATATCAAAAATAAAAGAGTCATATTAATTGATGATTCAATAGTTAGAGGTACAACAAGTAGAAAGATTATTAACATGTTAAAAGAAGCTGGAGCCAAAGAGGTACATGTTAGAATTAGTTCGCCTCCTATATCTTTTCCATGCTTTTACGGAATTGATACTCCAAATAAAGACCAGTTAATTGCTGCAAATTATTCTGAAACAGAAATTGCAAAAATTTTAGGTGCTGACAGCCTTAAATATTTAAGCATGGATTCATTAAATAAAGCTGTTGATGGAGATATAGAGAAATACTGTACAGCATGTTTTACAGGAAAGTATGTTACAGAAGTACCAAAAGAATATAATAAGTTTATATTGGAAGGTGGTGACAGATAGATGACAACATATAAAGATGCAGGTGTTAATATTCATGAAGGATATAGGGCAGTTGAAAAGATTAAAAACTTAGCAAAATCAACTTATGATAAAAATGTATTAATTGATATTGGTTCATTTGGTAGTATGTATTCTTTACATGATTTTGAAAGTGATTATATTTTAGTTTCTGGAACAGATGGTGTAGGAACAAAATTAAAGATTGCATTTCTTATGGATAAGCATGATACAATTGGTATTGATTGCGTTGCTATGTGTGTTAATGATGTTGTTTCATTAGGTGCAAAACCATTATTCTTTCTTGATTATTTTGCATGTGGGAAGCTAAAGGCTGAAAAATTACAAGATATAATAAAAGGTATTTCAGAAGGATGTAAACAATCATCTTGTTCGCTTATAGGTGGTGAAACTGCTGAAATGCCTGGTTTTTATAAAGAAAATGAATATGATTTAGCTGGGTTTTGCGTTGGTATTGTTCATAAAGATAAAGCAATAAATCCTTCTAAAATTAAAATTAAAGATGCTTTAATTGCTATAAAATCCAGTGGAGTTCATAGTAATGGATTTTCACTTATAAGAAAAGTATTTAATGTTGACAATAATCCAAATGTATTAAATAAATATATTGACTCTTTAGGAACAACATTAGGAGAAGAGTTATTAAAACCAACTAAAATATACGTAAAAGCAATTCTTTCATTAATTTCTGAAGGTATAGATGTTCATGGTATAGCTCATATAACAGGTGGCGGATTTTATGAGAATATTCCACGAATGTTACCTAAAAATATGAAAGCTGTTATAAAAAAAGAAACAATTGATGTATTACCAATATTTAAATTAGTTATGCAAGAAGGGAATATAGAAGAGAAGGAAATGTTTTCTACATTTAATATGGGTGTCGGTATGGTCATTGCAGTATCAGAAAGTAATGCTGAAAAAACAATTTTCAATCTAAATAATAATGGGTATGAAGCTTACATTATTGGAGAAGTTAATGAAGGACAAAATGAGGTAGAAATAATATGAAAAAATTAGCTGTATTTGTATCTGGTAATGGGTCTAATCTTCAAGCTATTATTGATAATATAAATAACAATCAAATTGATGGTAAAATTGAGATTGTCATATCAAATAAAAAGGATGCTTATGCATTAAAAAGAGCAGAAAATAATGGAATTGAAGCCTTATATATATCTAAAAATGATTTTTCAACAATTATTGAATATGAACAATATTTAATCAAGATACTTAAGGAAAAATCTATTGATATTATAGTATTAGCCGGATTTTTGTATATTTTTTCAGAAACATTTATTGACCAATTTCAAAATAAAATAATAAACATTCATCCATCTTTACTTCCTTCATTTGGTGGTAAAGGGATGTATGGCTTAAATGTCCATAAAGCTGTTATTGAATATGGTGCCAAGATAACTGGTGCTACTGTGCATTTTGTAGATAAGACTCCAGATGGCGGACCAATCATTCTACAAAAAGCAATATATGTTGATGAAAATGATACTCCTGAAACACTACAACAAAAAGTATTAACAAAAGCAGAATGGGTAATATTGCCCATTGTTTTAAAGTTGTTATGTAAAGATAAGATAAAAATAAAAGGACGAAAAGTAATTATTGAGGATAAAGAGATTTTAAAAGAGGTGGATATAAATGTCTAAAAGATGTTTAATAAGTGTATATGATAAAAATGGTATACTTGAGTTTGCAAATAAAATAACTAAATTAGGATATGAGATAATCTCTACTGGTGGTACTATGAAATATCTTATGGATAATAGCATTGATGTTATTAATATTTCAGATGTAACTGATTTTCCAGAAATATTAGATGGCAGAGTAAAAACATTACATCCAAAGATTCATGCCGGTATATTAGCAATCAAAAATAATCAAGAACATATAAAAACATTACAAGAGCTTAATATAAATACAATTGATATTGTTGTTGTTAATTTATATCCATTTAAACAAACAATATTTAATGAAAATCATACATTTTCTGATGCAATAGAAAATATAGATATTGGTGGTCCAACAATGTTAAGGGCTGCTGCAAAAAATTTTGAACATACAATTGTTATAATTGATCCAGATGATTACAATTTAGTTACTGAGCAGTTACAAATAAATGGAGAAGTATCATATGAAACAAGGCTTTATTTAGCAACAAAAGTATTTGAATTTACTTCATATTATGATTCAATGATATTTAATTATTTTAAACAAAAATCTAATATGGAAGATTTTCCTAATTACTTTACAATGCCATTTGAAAAGGATATTAATCTTAGGTATGGCGAAAATCCACATCAAAAAGCATCATTTTATAAACTATCACTACCACAAACTGATAAACAAAATATTGCAAATGCTAAAAAGCTTCATGGGAAAGAGTTGTCATATAACAATATATTAGATGCAAATAGTGCAATTGAGCTTATAAAAGAATTTAATGAGCCTACTGCTGTTGCAATTAAACATTTAAATCCTTGTGCTGTTGCATCAGATGATAATATATTTAATGCATATAAAAAAGCTTATGAATCTGATCCAATATCTATTTTTGGAGGTATTGTTGCATTAAATAGAATTGTTGATGAAAAATTAGCTCAAGAATTATATAAAATCTTTCTCGAAATAATTATAGCACCTGAATTTACACAAGAGGCTCTAAACATTTTAACAAAGAAAAAGGACTTAAGGTTATTACAATTACCATTAGATAATTTAAAAAGCAGCTTTACTGAATTAAAAAGTGTTAATGGAGGTTTGTTGGTTCAAGAAAATGATAACAAACTACTACTTGATAATATAAGTTATGTAACTAACAGAAAGCCTACAGAAAAAGAAATGGATGATTTAATATTTGCTTGGAAGGTTGTTAAGCATGTTAAATCAAATGCTATTGTAGTTGCAAAAGATAAAATGACTTTTGGGATTGGAATGGGACAAACTAATAGAATCTGGTCAACAGAAAATGCAATTTCAAGATCAAGGTTTGATTTAAATGGAGCTGTTTTAGCTTCTGATGCATTTTTCCCATTTTCCGATAATGTAGAAGCAGCAAATAAAGCTGGAATTACAGCTATAATTCAACCGGGTGGTTCTATAAGAGATAATGAATCTATTGAAGTAGCTAATAAATTTGACATTGCTATGGTGTTTACAGGAATTAGACATTTCAAACATTAATGGCTATAGATAATGAAAGGAGGAAATAACTTTATCGCATTATTGATTTATTTTTAATGCGATAACTGTTGTGTTTAATATGGAAATATTAGTAATCGGAAATGGTGGAAGAGAACATGCTATTATATGGAAGTTACTTAAAGATGGCTATAAAAACCTTTATTGTATTCCTGGAAACGCTGGTATTTCACAATTAGCAAAATGTATTGATATGAAAATCAATGACTTTAAAGCAATTGCTGATTTTTGTGTATATAATAGCATTGATTTTGTAATAGTTGGTCCTGACAATCCACTTGCTGATGGAATTGTAGACTTTTTAAAATCAAGAGGCATCAAAACATTTGGACCAAGTAAAATGGCTTCGGAAATTGAAAGTAGCAAGGTATTTTCAAAGAATTTAATGAAAAAATATTTAATACCTACTGCAAGCTATGAATGTTTCAACAACTCAAGCAATGCAATTCAATATACAAAGAATAAAAATAGATATCCTATAGTTATAAAAGCTGATGGGCTTGCATTAGGGAAAGGTGTTTATATAGCTTATAATGAAGATGAAGCAATTTGTGCAATAAATGAAATAATGGTTGATAAAAAATTTGGTGAATCTGGAAGTAAGATTGTTATTGAAGAATATCTTGAAGGTTTTGAAACATCATTTTTTATAATATCTGACGGTAAAAACATAGTACCATTAACAACAGCAAAGGACTATAAAAAAGCATTTGACCAAGATAAAGGTCCTAATACTGGTGGCATGGGTTCTTATTCTCCAAATAATATGGTTGATAAAAAAACATATGAATATATTTTAGAAAATATAATGGAAAAAACAGTTTATGCAATGAATAAAGAAGGACGTCCATTCGTTGGTGTTTTATATGGTGGTTTGATATTAACACAAGATGGTCCTAAAGTATTAGAATTTAATGCTCGATTTGGAGACCCAGAGACACAAGCCATTATGCCTTTAATAAATAGTGATTTATTGGAAATAATGATTAAAGCATATGAGGGTAATTTAAAATCTATTGATATTGATATTTCTTCTAAAAATTCACTTTGTTTAGTATTGGCATCTAATGGTTATCCAGATAAATATGAAACAGGTTATAAAATAGAAGGAATGGAATACTTATCTGATGATGTTATATTATATCATGCAAATACTAAATTTGATGAAAATAAAAATATAATTACTGCAGGTGGTCGTGTATTAAATATCTGTGCTATAGGGGAATCTTTAAGCTTAGCAAGAGAAAAGGTATATAGCCAAGTTACAAAAATTAAATATGATAATATATATTATAGAAAAGATATAGGTATATAAAATATGTTTAAAAATAAAATGTTAGTGGTATTATTTACTTGTAAAACTTAACATTTGATCAGAAAGGAGAAAAGAATTATGGGAAAATGGGTATGCACTATTTGCGGGTATGAATATGACCCTGAAAAAGGAGATCCAGATAACAATATTCCACCGGGAACAAAATTTGAGGATCTACCAGATGATTGGGTTTGTCCAGTTTGCGGTGTTGGAAAAGATATGTTTGATAAAGCTTAAATTAATAACTAAACTCCTTCTTTACATTCAAGAAGGAGTTTTTATCTTATTTATTATTTTGAATTTGTTTTAAAAGTTCCAGATACTTGTATTCTTGAAACAGTTCCCTTTTTTTCGTCATTATACCATATATGAATAATATCATTTACTTTTATATCTTTTAATGTTAACTTCTTTTCTTTCATTTGATTATTTTCTCTTGTTACTGTTAATATTGTTGTATTTTTAGTAACTTGTATTGTCTTGGTCTGATTAGTAAGATTAATATTATTTATTCTTCTCCCAAAACCTAATCGGAGATTTGTATTTGATTAATGTTCATTTTGAGAAGTAGATTATTTATTATTTTGCTTATTAGTATTTGAAGGTGGCTGTGGATACGAAATAGATGCTATTGTAATTGTTATTTTATCTGAAAATTTTTAAAACTTCATAATGAACCTGTTCAAAAGTCTCTTCTTTTATGTTAATATAATCATAAGCCATAGTTTCAAGCCTTACTTAATAGACAATGGTTTGTTACTATGGCTTGAAATATTTTGTAATGAAGGTATTATTATAGTAAAAATACTTGAAATTATTTTCTTACTTGAAATGAGGGATTAATAATGAATCTTGTTATCATTGATGGATATAGTTTAATTTACAGATGCTATTATGGTGTGCCATTTTTATCAACAAGTTCAAATATTCCTACCAATGCTATTTATGGTTTTACAAATATACTTTTTAAGATTTATGAAAATGTAAAGCCAGATTATATTTGTATTGCATTTGATTCAAAAAAAATTTTTCGGAAAGAAAGTTTTGAAGAATACAAAGCAAATAGAAAACCAATGCCTGATGAATTAAGTGTTCAACTTCCATATATAAAAGATATATTAAATGCTATGAAAATAAATATGATAGAGATTGAAGGATACGAAGCTGACGATATTATTGGTTCTATTTCATATAAGTTTAAAAATGAAGATATTAAAATAATCATTTTTACTGGTGATAGAGATTTACTTCAATTAATTGATAAAAATATATCGGTTAATATTATTACAACAAAATTTGATAAAACCATTGATGATATATATACAATTGATAACATTAAAGAAAAGTTTGGCGTTCATTCAAATCAAGTAATTGATTACAAAGCTTTAGTAGGTGACCAAAGTGATAATATCCCAGGTATAAAAGGTATTGGACCTAAAACAGCTATAAAATTAATTGAAGAATATTGTAATTTAGATAATATTTATAAAAATATTGATAATATTAGTGGGTCAGTTAAGCAAAAGCTTTTAGAAAATAAAGAAGATGCTTATTTATCTAAAAATTTAGCAACAATTATTAAAGATATACCCATAAATATTTCATTAGAACAATTAAGGATAAGTAATTGGGATTATATGAAATTATATGATATTTTTAAATCTCTTGAATTTAAAAGCTTTATTGATAAAATAAACAAGGAGATAAAAATAAATGAAGAAGAAAATAAAATAACTGAAAAAACTCCTGAACAGTTATCAGATCAGGATATTATTAAATACTCTAATTGTTTTTCAATATTGTTTGATGAGAGACAGGATATTTTTTATATATATGATTTGAAAAAATTATACATTACAAAAGATATTAATGTAATTGAAAAAATTATCTCAGATATAAAAAAATATATAATTACTTTTGATTTTAAAAAAATATTGCATAAGATTAATTATAATAAACAATTAATAATGAGCAATATTTTTGATTTAATGATTGCAACATATGTTTTAGATTCAAACAGAAAAGGATATGATTTAGAAAATATATTGTTAACATACTTAAATATAGACTTAACAAATATAAATTATCATCAAGCTGTTTTGTATTTTAATAACTTAAAAGATATACTAGAAAAACAACTAATAGAATATAACTGTTTTTATCTTTTTAAAGAAATTGAAATGCCTCTAATTTATATATTATATATTATGGAAAAAACAGGTGTAATGGTGGATGAAAAGAGTTTGTTTGAATATGAAAATGAAATCTTAAATAAAATAAAAGATTTAGAAGATAAAATTTTTACTTTAGCAGGACAAACATTTAACATTAATTCACCAAAACAATTAGCTTCAATTTTGTTTGAAAATTTGAAGCTGCCTGTTATCAAAAAAACTAAGACTGGATATTCTACTGATGCTGAAGTTCTTGAACACCTTATTGATAAACATCCAATTATTGCTGACATTTTAGATTATAGAATGTTTAATAAGATATATACAACTTACTGTATTGGTTTAAGAAATTCTATTGATAACAAAAGTTCAAGAATCCATACAAGTTTTATTCAAACAGGAACTGCAACAGGGAGGCTTTCTAGCACTGAACCTAATCTACAAAATATACCAATAAAATATCCAGAAGGAAAATTAATTAGAAAGGTATTCGTTCCACAAGATGGGTTTATTCTTATTGATGCTGATTATTCACAAATTGAATTAAGAATATTAGCTCATTTATCAAAAGATGAGAATTTAATAAAAGCGTTTATAAATAATGAAGATATTCATTTACAAACTGCTTCTGAAATATTTGGTGTTCAAAAAGAAAATGTAACACCATTAATGAGGTCTCAAGCAAAAGCTGTTAATTTTGGTATAGTATATGGTATTTCTGATTTTGGATTATCAAGAGATTTAGGAATTTCAGTTAAAGAAGCAAATGAATATATTCAGAAATATTTTGATAGATATCCTAAAGTTAAAGAATACTTAGATTTTACTATTGATTTTGCAAAGAAAAATGGATATGTTCTTACGTTATTTAACAGAAGAAGATATATAAAAGATATAAATTCTTCAAATAGAAACCTACGCCAATATTCTGAGAGAATTGCTATGAACTCACCTATACAAGGGACCGCAGCAGATATAATAAAACTTGCTATGATTAAAATTTATAAGCAATTTGAAAAATATAATTTGAAGTCAAGGTTACTTCTCCAAGTTCATGATGAACTATTGATTGAAGCAGCTATAGAAGAGAAAGAAAATGTAAAAGAAATTATAAAAACAAGCATGGAAAATGCAACTCAATTATCGGTACCATTAATTGTCGATTGCAAAGAAGGAGTTAATTGGTATGAAGCAAAATAAACTAATAATAGGTATTACAGGGTTAGTTGGTTCAGGTAAATCTCTTGTTTCAAAATATTTAGAAACATTAGGCTTTTACTATATTAATGTAGATGCTGTATATCATGAAATGTTAATTAGCGATATAAGTCTAAAAAAACAGCTTATAGAAGCATTTGGAACAAAGATATTAAATAATGATATGATTGATAGGAATGTATTACGAAATATTGTTCTTTCTAATGACAATAATTTTGAATTATTAAATAAAATAACTCATCCAAAAATATATATAAAAGTTAGTGAATTGATAAAATCAATTGATGGTAACATAGTAATTGAAGCTGCTATTCTTTTTCAGACCGGATTAAATAAGTTATGCACGCATGTGTGGTATATAGATTCGCAAAAAGAAATAATTATTGAGAGAATTAAACAAAGAAATAATTTAGAAGAGAGGATTATTAGAAGTTTATTAAAGAAGCAAGAATATATTGAACAAACAAAATTTTATTGTGATGTAATAATTAAAAATGATAATTCCATTGAAAATTTATATGCACAAATTAATCTGACATTAATGAAAGAGGCTGAATAATGAAAAAGAGATTATTTATAATAATATTAATAATTATTATTTTTTTGTCTGTAAAACCTGTTTATATTAATATCCTTAAGCATATTTATCCTATTAAATTTAAACAGGAAATATTTTTCTATTCAAAAAAATATAATATTGATCCATATTTAGTATGTGCTGTAATAAAATCAGAGAGTAACTTTAATAATAAAGCTATTTCATTAAAAAATGCAAAAGGTCTTATGCAAATAACAGATTCTACTGCGTTTTGGATATCAGAAAAATTAAATATAGAAAATTTTAGATCTGAAATGTTGTTTAATCCTGATTATAATATTATGTTTGGAACATGGTATTTATCTTATTTAATAAATTATTATAATGGTAATATTAAATATACAATAATGGCTTATAATGCAGGGTTATCTAATGTTAATAAATGGATAAAGAACAGAGAAGGAGTAGATGTTGAAATACCTTTTAATGAAACAAAATTATTTTTAAGAGGTGTATTAAGAAACTATGAAATTTATAAAACAATCTATCCTAATTATTTTGATAATTATTATAACAATTAATTTTTCATCTTGTAGTAATTTAAATGAAAATAAATATAATAGCTCACAAATAATACATAAGATAAATTATAATACAAATTATTCATTAAATTTGCGAAATATTAATAACGATTTGTTTCTTTCTATTGTTGAGCCAATTACTTTAAATCCTGTACTGAATAATAATGCAGAAACAAAGTATTTATTAGAGCTCTGTTATGAGCCATTATTTAGAATTGACAATGGAGTAATAATACCAATACTTGCAGACAAGATAGATATATCAGATAATTATAGGATAATTAATGTAAAATTAAAAAATAATGTGTTTTTTAATAATAATCAAAGACTAAAATCAAGTGATGTTTATCAAAGTTTTATGTTAAGTAAAAATATAAATAATGATTTATATAAAAATATAAAAGAAAGCTTAATTGAATTATACATTATAAATGATCTAAATATTAGGTTCATATTTAAAAATTCTACATATTACAACTTATTTCTTCTACAAGATATTCCAATTATAAAGTTTGATAAAAACAGAATTTATGAAAAGGAATATATACCTTTTGGTACTGGGCCATATATGGTTAGTTCTGTTAAACCAAAAGATGAGCTTATACTAACTTCAAATAATCTATATTATAAAAACCAACCACACATTAATACTATTAAAGTAAAATATGTTAAAGATTTAAAAGGCGAATTAAATTTATTTAATTCAAAGCTAACAGATTTATTAATTTCTGAAAATAGTGATTGGAAATATAACTTTGACTCTAATTATTATAACTATATTGATTTTACAACTAATATATTTGAGTGTATTTTATTTAATGAAAGAAAATATCCAACTAATATAATTGAAATAAGAAAAAATGTTTATTCTTTAATTGATATAAGTAAAATTTTAAATGATTCATATTATGGTCAACTAGAAGAAAACTATTATCCTATTCATCCATACTTTTTAAAAAACAATTTAAAACCTAAAAAATATAAACCTAAAATAAGTTGGTATAATCCAAAAAAGATTATTATTTTAGTTAATCAAGAAAATAAATATAGAATAAGTCTGGCATATTATTTAAAGGATATATTAGAAGCTAACAAATTCCAAGTTGATCTTCAAATAATTAATTTTAATGATTATTCCAATAAAATCAATAATGGTGAATTTAATATAGCTATATGCGGATTAAGAGTTGATACTCCTATTGGATTTAATACACTTTTTGGAATAGCAGGAAGTAATATAATTAGCAAATGGATTTTTAACGATATATATAATTTTAAAAGTGTAGATGATTTCAATCAAAAATTAAAAGATATAAATGTAAAAATGGAAAACTATTTTCCTTTTATTGGACTTGGCTTTAAAAAAGGATCGATTATCTATGACAAAAGATTTAATATTATTATAAAACCACAATTTAATATACCTATAAATAATTCTAATCTATGGCTTATAAAATAAATATCAAACATTTGTTTGAAATATGTATTTAGTTAATATAAAATATAATTGGTGATTTATTATGAATAAATTTCAAGTAATATCAGATTTCAAACCTTCAGGTGATCAGCCTAAGGCTATAAACGAATTAACTGAAAGTATTTTAAAAGGTAATAGATATCAAACATTATTAGGTGTTACGGGTTCAGGTAAAACTTATACAATGGCTAAGGTAATAGAAAATGTTCAAAAACCAACTTTGGTTCTTGCTCATAACAAAACTTTAGCAGCACAATTATGTAGTGAGTTTAGGGAGTTCTTCCCAAACAATGCTGTTGAGTATTTTGTTAGTTATTATGATTATTATCAGCCTGAAGCGTATTTACCTGAAACTGACACATATATTGAAAAGGATTCATCTATTAATGATGAAATTGATAAATTAAGACATTCTGCAACATCAGCCTTATTTGAACGAAATGATGTAATTATAGTAGCAAGTGTATCTTGTATATATAGTTTGGGAAGTCCAGATGATTATAAAAATTTAACTGTTTCTTTAAGACCTGGGATGGTTAAAGATAGAGATGAAGTTATTAAAGAATTAATAAGAATGCAATATATTAGAAATGATATTGATTTTAGACGAGGAACTTTTCGTGTTAGAGGAGATGTACTTGAAATTTTTCCTGCTTCATATTCTGATAAAGCGATAAGAGTGGAATTTTGGGGAGATGAAATAGAAAGGATTACCGAATTTAACGTAATAACTGGAGAAATAATCGGAAGACTTATCCATGCTGCAATATTCCCTGCTTCTCATTATGTAACAACAAGAGATAAAATGAATTTAGCTATTAAGAGTATTGAAGAGGAGTTGAAAGAAAGAGTTGATCAGTTTACTAAACAGGGAAAATTGTTAGAAGCTCAAAGGTTATTACAGAGAACAAGATATGACATTGAAATGCTTCAAGAAGCTGGTTTTTGTAAAGGTATTGAAAATTATTCAAGGCATCTTACCGGTCGACCTCCAGGTTCTGCACCTTACACTTTAATAGACTATTTTCCAAAAGATTTTTTATTGTTTGTCGATGAATCCCATGTTACTATACCGCAAGTAAGAGGAATGTATAATGGAGATAAAGCAAGAAAAGATATCTTAATAGAATATGGATTTAGATTGCCATCTGCATATGATAATAGGCCATTAACATTTGAAGAGTTTGAAAATAAATTAAACCAAGTAGTATTTGTTAGTGCAACTCCTGCTAATTATGAAATATCAAAATCAAGTGTTATTGTGGAGCAAATAATAAGACCGACTGGATTAGTAGATCCTGAACTTGAAGTCAGACCAACTGAAAAACAAGTTGATTTTTTAATAGACCAAATAAAAAAGTGTGTTGAAAAAAATCAACGGGTTTTAATTACCACATTAACTAAGAAAATGGCCGAAAACTTAACTGATTATTTAAAAAATGTTGGCATTAAGGTAAGATATCTTCATTCTGATATTGATACAATTGAAAGAATGCAAATAATTAGAGATTTAAGACTTGGAAAGTTTGATGTGCTGGTAGGAATAAATTTATTAAGGGAAGGATTAGATTTACCTGAAGTGTCATTAGTTGCAATCTTAGATGCTGACAAGCAAGGTTTTCTACGTTCTGAAACATCTCTTATACAAACAATTGGTAGAGCAGCTAGAAATGTCGATGGAAAGGTTATTATGTTTGCTGATAATATTACAACAGCTATGCAAAAAGCTATTGATGAAACAAATAGGAGAAGAAGGATTCAAATTGAATATAATATTCAAAATAATATTATTCCAAAGACTATTACAAAAGGAATTAGACAAATAATTGAAGCAACACTTGTAGCTGAAGATGAAATACCATTTGAGGTAAAAGGAATTGAGAAAAATCTTACAAAAGACCAGATTTTAGAAATGATAAAGGATTTAGAAAAACAGATGAAGCAATATGCTATTGAATTAGAATTTGAAAAAGCAGCAAATATTAGAGATAAAATATTTGAATTAAAAAAACAAATATAGATTGATTTTTTCGGAGGAAGGTTATTAATGTCAAAAGACTTTATTTTTATAAAAGGTGCAAAAGAGCATAATTTAAAAAATATAGATTTAAAATTACCAAGAGATAAAATGATTGTTTTTACTGGGCTTTCTGGTTCAGGTAAATCATCATTGGCATTTGATACAATTTATGCAGAAGGTCAAAGAAGATATATTGAATCACTATCTTCATATGCAAGGCAATTTTTAGGAATGATGGAGAAACCTGATGTAGAATATATTGAAGGGCTTTCTCCTGCAATTTCTATTGACCAAAAAACAACATCAAAAAATCCACGTTCAACTGTAGGTACAGTTACAGAAATATATGATTACTTAAGGTTATTATTTGCAAGAATTGGTAAACCTCATTGTTATAAATGTGGAAAACCAATATCTCAACAAACCATTGACCAAATAGTTGATGAAATACTCAAATTAAGTGAAGGTACAAAAATACAAGTATTAGCACCAATTGTTAGAGGAAGAAAAGGTGAGTACTCAAAACAATTTGAGGACCTTAAAAAAAGCGGTTTTGTAAGAGTTAGAGTTGATAATAATATATATGAATTGGAAGATGAAATAAAACTTGATAAAAATAAAAAGCACAATATAGAGATTGTGATTGATAGAATAATTGTAAAACCTCAAATTGAATCTAGATTGACTGGTTCAATAGAAACAGCTATAAATTTATCAGGTGGTATTGTAATAATAAATGTTAATAATGAAAAAGATATGATTTTTTCACAAAATTTTGCATGTATTGATTGTGGAATTTCTATTGAAGAAATTAGTCCTAGATTATTTTCATTTAATACTCCGTATGGTGCTTGTCCAAAATGTACTGGATTAGGTGTTTTAAAAAAGATAAATCCAGATTTATTAATACCAGACAAAAGTTTACCAATAAATCAAGTTAACGTATGTGGTTGGAACTTTGCTGATCCAAATTCTATTGCTGGCTTTATATTGCAAGCATTATCAAAAGAGTATAATTTTTCAATTGATACTCCAATAAATCAATTACCTAAAAAAGTATTAGATATATTTTTTTATGGCACAAATGAAAAATTAAATATTGTAACTCCGCGTGGTTCATATACCTCAAGTTTTGAAGGAATTATTAACAATCTTGAAAGAAGGTATAGGGAAACTCAATCAGAATATGTGAAACAAGAGATTGAAGAATTAATGAGTTCAGTTGACTGTCCAGAATGTAATGGTAAAAGACTAAAAAAAGAGGCATTATCTATATTGATTGATGGAAAATCAATTGCTGATATTACTGATATGAATATATTAGAAATCCAGAATTTTATAACTAATATTAAACTAACCAATAGAGATCAGATAATTGCCAAACCAATTATGAAGGAGATATTTTCAAGACTTAATTTTTTAATTGATGTAGGCTTGGATTATTTAACATTATCACGTTCAGCAGGAACATTATCAGGCGGTGAAGCTCAAAGAATTAGACTTGCAACACAGATAGGGTCTGGTTTGGTTGGTGTTTTATATATTCTTGATGAACCTAGCATAGGACTTCATCAAAGAGATAATGTTAAACTTATCAAAACTTTAAAACACTTAAAAGACCTCGGAAATACTTTAATAGTTGTTGAACATGATGAAGAAACTATAAAAAATGCTGATTATATAGTTGATATAGGACCTGGAGCAGGAGAACATGGTGGCAAAGTAGTAGCTGCAGGATCTTTAGAAGATATTCTATCATGTGAGGAATCATTAACTGGTCAATATCTGTCTGGCAAAAGGAAAATTGAAATTCCAAATGAAAGAAGACGTATTAGTGGTAAATGGATTGAAATAATCGGAGCAAAAGAAAATAATCTAAAAAATATAAATGTTAAAATACCAGTAGGTCTCTTTACATGTATTACTGGTGTATCTGGTTCAGGAAAAAGCTCATTAATAAATGAAATTCTTTATAAGACAGCTTCTTCAGTATTAAATAAATCAAATTTAGTACCAGGTAAATGTGATAAGATATTAGGATTTGAATATTTTGATAAAGTGATAAATATTGATCAGTCTCCAATTGGGAGAACACCTCGTTCTAATCCTGCAACGTATACTGGTGTCTTTGATCTTATTAGAGATGTATTTTCTCAAACTACCGAAGCGAAAATGCGAGGATATAAAGCCGGGAGATTTAGCTTTAATTTAAAAGGCGGAAGATGTGAAGCATGTAACGGTGATGGGATTGTAAAAATTGAAATGCATTTTCTGCCAGATGTTTATGTCCCTTGTGAAGTTTGTAAAGGAAAAAGATATAATAGAGAAACACTTGAAGTTAAATATAAAAATAAAAATATTTCTGAAGTATTAGAAATGACTGTTGAAGATGCACTTGATTTTTTTGAAAATATACCAAGAATAAAATCGAAACTTCAAACTTTATACGACGTTGGATTAGGCTATATAAAGCTTGGACAACCTTCTACAACTTTATCTGGTGGTGAAGCTCAAAGAATTAAATTATCAACAGAACTATCAAGAAAAAGTACAGGGAAAACATTGTATATTCTTGATGAGCCAACAACTGGACTTCATATGGCTGATATAGATAGATTGATTGGTGTTCTTCAAAGGCTAGTAGATATGGGTAATACTGTTGTCGTAATAGAACATAATCTTGACGTAATTAAGGTTGCAGATTATATTATTGATCTTGGACCAGAAGGAGGAGATAGAGGCGGAGAGGTTATAGCCTTTGGTTCTCCCGAAGAGATTGCAAATAATCCAATATCATATACCGGATTATTTTTAAAAGAGATACTTGAAAATAATACGCTTTTAAAAAGATAAAAAAAGCTGTCTATGAACAAAATTTTAGAGTTTTATTTACAATGTTTAGGTAAAATTCAATAAGTAAACTAATATAAAAGGGGCTATCCAACCATCTGGATAGTCCCTTTTATAATTGTTTTATAATGGGTTTCCATCAATAATTTCATTGTTTTTGTATTTACTTAAAAGAATAGATGAAAGTTTCATATCATTTAGAATAACAAATGATTGTATTTTTTTATCTTTAATTATTACTTTTTTATATATCTTTTTACTTTCATCAATATATTCAAATATATTAGCATCAGTTATATCATTAACGTCTCCAATTGAAACAACAGGAATATTAAATACATTAAGAAAATATGGATAACTTTGAGCCATATAAATTTTTGCATAACCTAATAAGTTATTAGCTGCTAATTTTCCTGTTTCAACTGCAAAATTCCAAGTACCTGGATTTGGTGAATTAAAGTTTGCAACATCTCCGCAAGCATATATATTACTAATGTTTGTTCTTGCAAAATTGTCAATTATAATACCATATTTATTCATATTTATATCATTTATAAAATCAATATTTGGTTTTACACCAACAGTTATTATTATAATGTCTGTATCTATAATATCTCCATTTTCTAATCTTAGCTGTAATCTGTTATTAGTATAATTTATTTTATCTACTTTTGAATCAAAATAAAGTTTAATACCTTTTGAAGAAAGAATATTTGCTAATAATTTTGATGCATTTTCGTCTAATTGCTTTGGTAGTATCCTTGAAGATATTTCAATTATTTTGACATTATAATTTGTAGCCAATTCATGAGAAATCTCAAGTCCTAATAAACCGGAACCAATTATTACTACATTTTTTACATCTTTAAGTATATTTTTCAATTGAATCAAATTTCTATAATTTCTTAGATAAAAAATTCTGTCAGCTATTTTTTGATCGGTAATATTGTATATTTCAAGCGGATTTGCACCACTGCATATTACCAAATTTTTATACTTAAATTTTATTTCATTGCAAAATACAGCATTTTCTTCTTTCTCAATCTTGGTTACTTTCATATTTAGTAAAATATCTATATTATTTGTTTTAAACCAATCTTTATTATGAATAAAAAACTTCTCATCAATATCTTTGTTTATAAGTGATGGTAACTTTGTTCTATAATATGGTAATATATCCTCATCACTAATTATTAAAATTGAAACATCTTTATTTAATCTTCGTAATTCTTCGGCACAAGAAACTGATGAGGCACCCCCACCAATCAATATTACGTCGTATTCTTTCATTTCAACACCAGCTTCACATTATTTTATATTTAGCTTTTCTGCAACAGTTACAGAGAAATTAAAACCAAAATCATATGCTTTCTTCAGTTCATCTGTGTTAGGTTTAAAATTAACCTTAAGTCCTGGTTCAAATAACTTAAATCTTAATTGTTTCAACCTATTCTCTATATTGCCAACAGCTTCACCACTCCAACCATAAGATCCAAATGCTGCAGCATGCTTTCCAGAATGAACTATCGGATTAAGCCTTATTAATATTTCATAAATTGGAAGCAGTGCATCTGCATTTATAGTTGGAGATCCAAAAAGTATTCCTTCTGCTTTGTAAACTTTATTAATAATCTCATTTATATTATTTTCTATTACATTGTAAACAAAAACATCAAAAATACCATGACTTTTAATTCCTTTTTCAATCTCTTTTGCAATCATTTCTGTATATCCATAAGCTGAAACATAAGCAATAACAATATAAGGTTTTTCAGGCTTATTAATTAGATCTTCTGACCAATTTTTGTATAAGTTTATTAACATGTCCTTTTCTTTTTTCAAAATTGGCCCATGTCCTGTAGCAATAATTTCAATATCAAGATCCTTAATTTTATCAATAGCTTGTAAAACATAGTTCTTAAATGGTGACATAATTACATCATAATAATACTTATATGCATCCAAAAATCCTTCTCTATCTTTTTCAAGCACTGATTTATCATCTATCCAATTTGAACTATAGTGACATCCAAAGGAATCACAAGTAAATAATATTTTATCTTCAATGGCATAGCTATATATTGAATCTGGCCAATGCAAAAAAGGAGCTGAAATAAATTTTACTGTTTTATTGCCTAAATCAATAATATCATTTTCCTTTACTATTTCTGAATCAAACTCTTTATTAGATATTTTTTTCAAAAATTTAATAGCAGCACTACTACCAAATATTTTGAGGTCTGGATTTATGTCAAGCAATTTTTCTATAGAGCCTGAGTGATCTGGTTCTGTGTGATTTACAATTAGATAATCTATCTTAACAGGATCAATAATTTGTTTTACATTATCTAAAAATTGATCAAAAAACTTATTTTTAACTGTTTCTACTAATGCAATCTTTTCACTACCAAGAATAAGATAAGAGTTATAAGATGTACCATATTTAGTATGCATTATAATATCAAAAATCCGCAGATTTGGATCTTGCACTCCAACCATATAAATATTATCTTTTAGTTTTATGTAGCTCATAATAACCCCTCCAATTTTATTATTAATAATCAAAATTATAATACCCAAATAAAAATATATATAAACATTTTGTGATAATCAATTATTAAATTTAATATATTTTAGTAGAAAATATTTTAAGCGAGGGAGCTAATTTGTTAAGTAAAGTTTCAAATAGGTTTCTTGCAGTAACAATACTTGCAATATTTGTTATAGCACTTGTTGGAATTATTACTAACAAAAGCTTAAAAACAAATCAAGTATCAAAAGATACAACAAATACACTTACACAAGAAGTAGTTAATCAAGATACAGAACAAGGATACCTTCAAATACTTGTAGTAGATAGCAAAACAAATAACCCTATCGAAGGTGTAGATGTAGTTTTATCAAATAAACAAGAACTATTAAGAACTGGTAAAGATGGTAAAACTGGAGTTGTAACATTTAGTATAGCAAAAGATAGTAATAATATTTCAACTCAACCATTTACAGAAGTTACAATAGGTGCATTTAAACAAGGATATGCTGACTATGTATTATTTAATGCAAAAGTCAAACCATCAACAGAAGCAAATCCTCAGCTAAAGATAATTAGACTTGTAAAAACATCAACCCCGACAACACAGCCTGTCTTTGCAATGGAAAAATACTCTTCTGAAATGGCGAAAGAGATGTTGAATAAAATGAAAGAAAAACTTACAAATACTTCTGAGCAAATTGAGGAAATTGATATTAGTGAATAATTTGATGACTGTTGGCAAATTTTTTTGCTAACAGTCTTTTTTATATTGTAATTTATTAATAGTTTTATATATAATATATAAATATATATTCTCAAAAATAAATTAAAAGGGTGACATCATAATTGAAAACAGAAATTTTTATACTTTTAAAGAATATTATTTATTTATTTTTTGTTATATTTATTGGGTACATTACATATAAGAAAAAAATCATTGATGAAAATGTTAAAGATTCAATAAGCACATTAATTGTAAAAATTACTGCCCCAATATTACTCTTTACAACAATTTCTAATACAAAATTTTCAATAAATATACTTCATGACGTAATAATATTAATTATCTCAGCTTTTTTTATTATTTCGTTTCTGATTTTAATGGGATATGTTTCAGCAAAAATATTTAAGCTTGAAGGAAAAACTAAGTATAGCCATATTTTCTGTTCATCATTTGGAAATACAGGATTTTTAGCATATCCATTATTATTAGCTCTATATGGTGAAAAAGGTATTTTCTATGCTGCATCATATAATATAATGCATGATTTTCTATCATGGTCTTTAGGCGTAAGATTAATGAATAAGCATAATGGACATAATAATGGAAGTGGTTTTCTAAATCCTAACTCAATATCAATATTATTAGGTTTTTTAGTATTTTTAATAAAAGGACTTTTTAATTTAAATGACAATATAGTGATTAAGTTTATATATGATGCTTTTAACCCATTAGGAAAAACAACTATTTACTTATCTATGCTATTTATTGGATGTTTATTAGCAGATGTTTCATTCAATAAAGCATTTAAAACGTATTCAATTTACAGTATTATTCTAATAAAAATGATATTACTTCCCATTTCTATAATGTTTTTTTTATCATTATTTGATATAAATAGATTTACAAAGTTAATAATGGTAATGCAAACTGCTATGCCAACTGCTACAATAAGTTCTGTTTTGGCGTATAGATATAATTCTGACAGTGAATATGCTGTCAAATCAATTATGCTTACAACCTCAATAGCGTTAATTACTTTACCTTCAATTCTTTATATTTTCGAACTACTTTATTAGAAAGGAATGATATCATTGAATAATGAAATTATTATTATTCTTGATTTTGGTGGCCAATACGATCAATTAATTGCAAGGAGAGTAAGAGAAGCAAATGTTTATTGCGAAATTCTTCCTTACAACTCATCAATAGAAAAGATAAAAGGTAAGTCACCAAAAGGAATTATTTTTACTGGTGGACCATCAAGTGTGTTTAGTGAAAATGCTCCTACAATATCAAATGAAATATTTGAATTAGGAATACCAATACTTGGTATTTGTTATGGTAATCAATTAATTGCCCATTTATTAGGCGGAAAGGTTTCTAAAGCTTTATTTAGAGAATATGGAAAAACAAAAATTAAATATAATACACAATCAAAACTTTTAAGTGGATTAAACGAAAATTCAATTTGTTGGATGAGTCATACAGACTTTATTGAAGAATTACCAAATGGATTTTCTTCTATTGCTTCAACTGAAAACTGCCCAATAGCTGCTATTGAAAATACTGAAAAAAATATTTATGGTGTTCAATTTCATCCAGAGGTAGTTCATACCGAGAATGGTTCTTTAATAATTAAAAATTTCTTATACAATATATGTGAATGTAAAGGATTATGGCAAACTCAATCTTTCATAAAAGATAAAATTGAAGAAATTAAAAATGTAATAGATGGTAAAAAAGCTATATGTGCCTTATCAGGTGGCGTTGATTCATCAGTTGCTGCTGTTTTAGTAAGTAAAGCAATTGGAAAGAATTTATATTGTATTTTTGTTGATCATGGTTTATTAAGGAAAAATGAAGCTGATGAAGTAATGGAAACATTTAGTCGTTTTGATATGAATCTAATAAAAGTTGATGCAAAGGATAGATTTTTACAAGCTCTAAAAGGAGTCACAGATCCAGAGAAAAAAAGAAAAATAATAGGTGAAGAATTTATTAGAGTTTTTGAGGAAGAAGCTAAAAAATTAGGTAATATTGATATTCTAATACAGGGAACAATTTACCCTGATGTTGTTGAAAGTGGCATTGGTGATGCAGCAATAATAAAAAGTCATCATAATGTTGGTGGACTTCCAGAAAGAATGAAATTTGATAAAATAATCGAACCACTAAGAGAATTATTTAAAGATGAAGTAAGAAAAGTAGGAACTGAGCTAGGTATACCAGATAATATTATAAATAGGCAACCTTTTCCTGGTCCAGGCCTTGCTATTAGAATAATAGGTGATATTACAGAGCAAAAACTTGAAATATTGAGAGAAGCAGACTATATTTTTAGAAAAGGAATAAAACTATCCGGCTTAGAAAATGATATATGGCAATACTTTGCCGTTTTAACAAACCTAAAAAGTGTTGGTGTAATGGGTGATGAAAGAACATATGACTATACTATTGCTTTGAGAGCTGTAACTAGTATTGATGGTATGACTGCTGATTGGGCTAAAATACCTTTTGATGTTCTTGAAAATATTTCAAATGAGATTGTAAATAATGTGAAGTATGTTAATAGAGTTGTATATGATATTACAACAAAACCGCCAGCAACAATTGAGTGGGAATAAAAAATTTTAAAATAAGATATTGAATTTTTTAAAATTTGGGTGTAATCTATTAATAACTTAAATATAAATTATGGAAATGCGAAATGAGAAAGACGGTAACATTATTATTAACTTTATCAATTTTAATATCCATTTTTGTTTTTTTTGCTTTTGGATTAATAAAATTTATTGGTTATTTAATTGCTATTTTATTGCTTGATTTAATATTTATTACACTAATTATATTAATAAAAGACATATTAAAAACAAATATTAAGTCTGCAATAATATTTATCGTTATTCATATAAATGTTATTGCAATGCTTATTATTATTTCAATTATTTTTTCAAAGATATCAAAATTATTATTAGATGGGTTTTTTTTAGCTTTATTTACTTATCCAATATTTTTACTTATATCACTCTTTTCAAAGAGAAACGAAAGGGTGTGATTGTTGTTGCATGAGTCAACAGATTTTCTAAGTAAGGTTATATTTACTATACCAATAGGTAGAGGACTTAAAGTATATGGTGCAGTAATAGAGATGTGGGGTGTTATGGCATTTTTAATATTATTAGCAGTAATCCTATCATCCAACTTACAACTAATTCCTAAAGGTAAGCAGGTAATTGGTGAACTTATTGTTGATTCTTTTAACAGAATAACAAAGGAATTTGTTGGACACTATTGGAGAATATTTGCACCATATTTAGGAACACTATTTTTATTTTTATTAGGAATGAATTTGCTTGGTCTATTTGGGTTAAAACCACCTACAAGCAAATTAGAAGTTACAGCTTGTTTTGGTTTAATGTCTATAACAGTATTATTGCTATCATCAATTATACTAAAAGGACCTATTGGATGGTTTAAATGGTTATTTCAGCCAATATTTATTATGTTTCCATTTAAAGTATTGGACTATTTAACACGAACATTATCATTATCAGCACGACTATTTGGTAATATTCTTGCTGGAGTTATTATAATGGAATTAATCTATGATAAGTTACTTCATTCAAAAATAATTCCAGTTGTAATTCCAGCAGCTGCATCAATATATTTTGATATATTTGATGGCGTATTACAAGCTTTAGTATTTACTTTTTTATCCTTAATATATTTACATGAAGCATTAGAAGATTAAAATTTGGAGGTGTTTATAATGAATGGAATAGGTGCTGGTATAGCAATGTTAGCAGGTTTAGGTGCCGGAATAGGTATAGGAATAGCAACAGGTAAAGCTTCAGAAGCAGTTGGTAGACAACCAGAATCATTTGGTAGAATATTAGTTATTTTTGGTTTTGGTGCTGCTTTAGCAGAAGCTGTTGCTATTTATGCTCTTATAATTGCATTCCAATTAGTTGGCAAAGCTTAATAAATATGTATTATATTTTAATGTCATTACGCTCTCCAAATATTTTTGGAGAGCGTAAAATCTATTTTAAAGATTTTTAACATGGAGGTGTTTTTTCCATGAATTTTGATATAGAATTTTTTAAAAGCACTGTTTTTTGGTCTATAATAAATTTTATTATTTTACTTATAGTTTTTAAATTTTTATTATTTAATAGAATAACACAGTTTATGGATAAACGTACTGATATGGTACAAGAACAACTCGAGTTTGCATCTAAATCCAAAGAAGAAGCTATTGAGCTTAAAGAACAAAGTCAAAAAATTTTAAATGATTCTTATACCAAAGCAAATGAAATTATAGAAAAAGCAACACAAGAAGCCCAAAAACAAGCTTCATTAATAATCGAACAAGCAAAGTTAGATGCTCAAAAAATAATTGAAACAACTAAAAAAGAGCTTGAAGTTGAAAAGAAGAGACAAATAAATGAATTAAAGAATCAATTTGTTTCAATAGCACTTTCTGCTGCATCTAAAGTAATCGAAAAGAATTTATCAACCGAAGAAAACAGAAAAATGGTTGAGGATATTTTTGATGAGGCAGGGGTTGCATAATGATAGCTGCTAAAAGATACGCTGAAGGATTAATTGAACTTGCCAAGGAGACAAACAAATTAGATATTTTTATGAATGATATGAATTTAATTAGTATAGTGTGTAAAGATAAACAATTTCTTAACGCTTATATTTCACCAAATATAAAAAAAGAAGAGAAAAAAAATATCATTGATAGGTTATTTAAAAACAAGATTGATAGATATTCACTCAATTTATTATATATTCTAATTGACAAAAAAAGGGAAATATTATTACCCTTTATTCCTTATTATTACAAGATATTATATGATAAAATTAATGGTTTTGTTGATGTTGTGATATCTACACCTATTGATTTAAATAATACTATTTTGGAAAAAATATCAAAATGGTTAAAGAAAAATTACAACATAGAAAAACCACGATTTGAGATTAAGATAGATAAGAAACTTATTGGAGGAATTAAACTTTACTTTAATAATATTGAGGTTGATGCATCTATTTTCGGAACTTTAGAAAATATTAAAAAACAACTAATCCAAAAAGTTATTTAGGGGTGATAAAAAGTGCTTGATGTTACAATAAAACCTGATGAAATTGCTTCCATTTTAAAGGAACAAATTAAAAATTATGAAAAGAAAATTGAAACAAGTGATGTCGGAATTGTCATAATGTCAGGTGATGGTATAGCACGTATACATGGACTTGACAACTGTATGTCGGGAGAATTACTTGAATTTCCAAATAATATATATGGTATGGCATTAAATCTTGAAGAAGATAATATAGGATGTGTTATATTAGGTAACGAAAGAGAAATAAAAGAAGGTACAATAGTTAAAAGAACAGGTAGACTTGTTCAAGTTCCAGTTGGTGAAGCACTTTTAGGAAGAGTAGTTAATGCATTAGGACAACCAATTGACGGTTTAGGTACAATTGATTCAAGTAAATTTAGAGAAGTTGAAAGGATTGCCCCTGGTGTAATTGAAAGAGAACCCGTTAAAACACCATTACAAACAGGTATAATGGCAATAGATGCAATGATTCCTATAGGTAGAGGACAAAGAGAGTTAATTATCGGTGATAGACAGACTGGTAAAACAGCTATTGCAATAGATACTATAATTAATCAAAAAGACCAAGGTGTATATTGTATTTATGTTGCAATAGGTCAAAAGGCATCAACAATTGCTAAAATAGTTGAAACACTTAGGGAAAAAGGTGCTTTGGACTATACTGTTATTGTTTCTGCAACAGCAAGTGATTCCGCACCACTTCAATTTTTGGCACCATACGCTGGTTGTGCAATTGGAGAGGAATTCATGGAATCAGGTAAAGATGCATTAATAATTTATGATGATTTATCAAAACATGCAGTAGCATACAGAACAATGTCTCTTTTACTTAGAAGACCACCTGGAAGGGAAGCTTACCCTGGTGATGTTTTTTATCTGCATTCAAGACTATTAGAAAGAGCTGCTAAGTTAAGTAAAGAAAAGGGTGGCGGGTCATTAACTGCTTTACCAATAATTGAAACTCAAGCTGGAGATGTTTCTGCATATATACCTACCAATGTTATTTCAATAACAGATGGACAGATTTATCTTGAAAGTGAATTATTTTATTCAGGTATTAGACCAGCCATTAATGCAGGTATTTCCGTATCAAGAGTTGGTGGAAATGCCCAAATAAAAGCAATGAAAAAAGTTGCTGGAAGATTAAGACTCGATTTGGCTCAGTTTAGGGAATTAGAAGCATTTGCTCAATTTGGTTCTGAGCTTGATAAAGCAACAAGAGAAAGACTTGCACAAGGGCAAAGAATAGTTGAAACACTAAAGCAACCTCAATACAAAACTTTACCTGTTTGGTATCAGATAGTAATATTGTATTCAGTTAATAATGGATATCTTTCTGATATTGAACTTGAAAAGGTAAGAGAATTTAACGATGGATTAGTTTCATTTATTCAGAATAATTATTCACAAATCTATGAATCTATTATACAAACTAAAGATTTAATACCTGAAACTGAAGAATTGTTGAAAACTGCTATTAATGAATATAAATTGCGATTTAAAAGAAGTTAAATGAAGGTGAATATATATGGCCAATAAAACTCGTTGGATAAAATCAAGAATTAAAAGTATTATTGAAACTAAAAAAATTACTCGTGCTATGTATTTGATTTCTGCATCAAAAATGAAGAGAGCAAGAGAACGTTTAGAAAATACAAGACCTTATTTTCAAAAAATAAATGAATTAATGAAAGATATTGTTATTCATGGAGAACAAGTTAATCATATTATATTTACTGGTCATGAAAAAGCAAAGGATCGTATTGGAATTTTAGTAATTAGTGGTGACAAAGGTCTATGTGGCGGATATAATGCAAATATCATTAGAGCCACGTTAAGCTTTGCAAATAAATTTCAAAATAAAGAAATTGTTATTTTTCCAATTGGTAATGTTGGTCGCAACTTCTTTAAAAGGAAGGGCTTCAATGTTTATGAAAACTTTAATTTTATTATACAAGAACCTACAATAAAGCGTGCAAAAGATATATCTTTTCTTATACTCAGAAATTTTTATAATGGTGAATTTTCTGAAATTTATATTGTTTATACTAAATTAATTACTGCAATAAAACAAGAAGTTACCATTTCAAAACTACTACCTCTGGATATAAATGAATTTATTGACAAGAATATAAAAAAAGATGAGAAAATAATATATCATCCTTCAGCAGAAGAAACTTTAAATGTAATTATTTTTGAATATTTCAAAGGTAATCTTTTTGGTTCAATGGTTGAATCATATACAAGTGAATTAGCATCAAGAATGACTGCAATGGATAATGCAACAAAAAGTGCTGATGAAATGATAAGCAAACTCACACTTAAACTAAATAGAGAAAGACAAGCTGTTATAACTCAAGAAATTTCTGAAATTATTGGTGGTGCTGCAGCTTTAAAATAATTCTTTAAAGGAGTGTAACCAAAATGAACCAACATGTTGGATATATAGTTCAAATAATTGGACCAGTTATTGATATTCGCTTTGAAGATGAAAATTTACCAGAAATTAATAATGCAATTGAAATTCAAAATCAAGGCAATAGATTAATTGCAGAAGTAGCTCAACATCTTGGAAATGATATAGTAAGATGTATTGCACTTGGTCCTACAGATGGTTTAAGAAGAGGATTAACTGCGATTGATACAGGAGAACCAATAAAAGTACCTGTTGGAAGAGAAACTTTAGGAAGAATTTTCAATGTTTTAGGTGAAACAATTGATAATAAAGGTGATTTAAAACCTACTGATTATTGGCCTATTCATAGAAGTGCACCTTCATTTGAAGAACAAGCACCAGCAACTGAAGTTTTCGAAACAGGAATAAAAGTTATCGATTTACTCGCACCTTATGCAAAAGGTGGTAAGATAGGATTATTTGGTGGTGCAGGTGTTGGTAAAACAGTTCTTATTATGGAATTGATAAGGAACATAGCCACTGAACATGGTGGTTTTTCAATTTTCACAGGCGTTGGTGAAAGAACAAGAGAAGGAAACGATCTTTGGCTTGACATGAATGAATCTGGTGTAATTGAAAAAACAGCATTAGTCTTTGGTCAAATGAATGAACCACCTGGATCAAGAATGAGAGTTGCCTTGACTGGTCTTACAATGGCTGAATATTTTAGAGATGTTGAAGGTCAAGATGTTCTTTTGTTCATTGATAATATATTTAGATTTATTCAAGCTGGTTCAGAAGTTTCTGCTTTATTAGGTAGAATTCCATCTGCTGTTGGTTATCAGCCAACTCTCGCAAATGAAGTAGGTAGTTTGCAAGAAAGAATAACATCTACAAAAAAGGGATCAATAACATCTGTTCAAGCTATTTATGTTCCTGCAGATGATTTAACAGATCCTGCACCTGCAACTACGTTTGCACACTTAGATGCTATAACTGTTTTGTCAAGGCAAATTGCAGAATTAGGTATATATCCTGCTGTTGACCCATTAGATTCTAATTCAAGAATATTAGATCCTCGAATTGTTGGTGAAGAACATTATAATGTTGCAAGAAGGGTGCAAGAAATTCTTCAAAGATATAAAGAACTTCAAGATATTATTGCTATTTTAGGAATGGATGAACTTTCAGAAGATGATAAAATGATTGTCTATAGAGCTAGAAAAGTTCAAAGATTCTTATCTCAACCATTCTTTGTTGCAGAAGCATTTACAGGACGTGAAGGAAGATATGTTAAACTTTCTGAAACAATTAGAGGTTTTAAAGAAATTATTGATGGAAAAATGGATCATATACCTGAACAATATTTCTATATGGCAGGAACTATTGATGAGGTTTATTCTAGATATAATGAAGATCAAAATAAGTAATTTGATAGGGTGATTATAATGCCTAATTTATTCAATCTTGAAATAATTACTCCTGAAAGAGTTTTTTTTAATAGTGATGTTGAAATGGTAGTTTTACAAGCAGTAGATGGTGAAATGGGCATTCTTTATGGTCACGAACCAGTTATAATTTCGTTAGGAATTGGAAAACTTAAAATAAAAATTGATGGAACATGGAAAGAAGCTGCACTTTCAGGTGGGATAGCAGAAGTCGAACCTAATAAAACAATGATTTTAACAGATGCTATTGAATGGCCTGAAGAAATTGATAAACAAAGGGCTGAACAGGCAAAAGAAAGAGCAGAAAATAAATTAAAACAAAAATTATCAGGAGATGAATTTGAAAGATATCAAGCCGCATTAGAAAGAGCAATAAATAGAATTCGAATGGCTGAAAAAAACCAGAGTGAAAAATAGGCTGCACCATAAATTATGGTACAGCCTATTTTTCTTTATTTTTTTATATTTATATCTAAAAATGATAAATCAACTTTATTTTGTGGAACACCATTTTTTCTTTGTTCCCAAAGCTTTTCAGCTACATTACCCCATTTATCAGCATAATCCAATAATTTATTTGATAGTTCCTCAACAGATTCTGTTTCTCCTCCAATTTGTGTTGGATGTGCATTTGCTTCTTCAACCATTTGTTTTAATTTCAATGGATTATCAAGCATTGGACAAGGTCTTAGATGATTTTCATTAAACGGTCTATTTTTTCTATATGCTTTAAACAATGGTGATTGGAGTGCTTCAAATAGAGAACAATCTTTTATATTAACATTGGAAAAATGTATAAATGCGCATGGTTCAACATCACCATTTGCGTTAATATGAAGATACCTTATTCCACCGGCGATACAACCACCACTAGGTTCCCCATCATTCCAAAAGTCTAATGCAAAAAGCGGTTTAGTCCAACGAATTTCTTCTATTCTTTTATACATAAATGCTCTTTGTTCTGGTGTTGCCATAAAATCTAAATCTGCGTCTTTTCCAACAGGAACATAAGTAAAGAACCATCCAAATTTTGCACCTTTATCAATTAGAAAGTCAATATATTCATCAGAACTTACTTCATCGACATTATATCTGTGATATGTTGTAGAAAATCCAAATACTATTCCTTCTTGTTTTAATTTATCCATTAAAGCAGTTATTTTTTGATATACTCCGTTGCCTCGTCTTTCATCTGTTGATTTTTCAAAGCCATCAATGCTTATAGCAAAAGCTAAATTACCTACAGATTTAACTTTTTTAATAAATTCATCATCAATTAATGTACCATTTGTAAAAGATAAAAATACAGTATCGGGATATTCTTTACATAATTTTAATATATCATCTTTTCGAACCATAGGTTCTCCGCCAGAAAAAATAATAAAATAAATACCTAATTCTTCAGCCTCTTTTACTACTCTAGAAAGTACATCATAATTTAGCATATCAGCTTTCCTATATTCGCCAGCCCAGCAACCTTTACAGCGTAAATTGCATGCAGCTGTTGGATCAATAAGAATTGCATAAGGAACATTAATATCATATTTTTTGCTTATTTCAATTTGTTTTGCTATACCAATAAAGCCTGCATTAACAAAAAAATTAACCAATATTTTTTCTCTCACAAATGGATCTGTTTCTTTAATAATACGAATAGCATACTTATGCCATGAAGAATTTTTATCAAGCAAATATTTCTTAGCATTTCCTATGTATTCCTTATCTCTTGGTCTTATAGATAGTTTTTCAGCCCAATTTAATATTTTTTCCATATTCTGCTCAGGATTACTAGATATATACCTAAGACCTTGTTTAATTAAAGCCTCACCAAAGATCTTTTTTGCTATTTCCATTTATTACACCTCCTATAATATTATTATAAAATTTTTTAATTCCATGTCAATACATATATACGTATAAACATATATATTTATATAGAACTTTTTTTATGTTATAATAATAAAAGCATCTTTATAGAAGGGAGTAAATAAATGAGTCAACTTAGTGAAATTTTATATGCATTATCAGACAACACAAGATTAAGAATTCTAAATCTTTTATCTACAAAAGAACATTGTGTCTCTGATTTAGTTAAAATAATAAAAGAAAATCAACCAAAAATATCTAGACACCTTGCATACCTTAAGAATGTTGGATTGGTTGAAGTAAAGTCACATGCCCAACGTAAAATATATTTTATAAAAGAAGATATGGTTTCAAATTATCCGTTTATTAGGGCTTTACTTGATGAGTTAAAAGAAAAAGATGAATATATAAGTGATTTGAAAGCACTTTATGATAAAACAATATAAGCAAAGAGGGTGTTTATAAAGTTAATTGAACACCCTCTTATGTTTCACATATTTTACTAAGTTTTATTTGTACAAAAAATATGTCCTTCTAAATATTGAGAATACTATTTTGAATCAAACTATTTACACTTATTATTGGTTTTCATCATCGTCTTCAATTAAATCATCATCTACAAGAAGTTCATCATCAACAACATCAAGAGGTTCATCTATTTCAACAGATGTATCATCTAAATCTGCATCTTCAGGAACCAAATCATCTAAAAGTTCATCACCAAGAACTGTTTCATATTCTTCTGGAAATTCATTAGTTACTTTTTCTTCTTCAATTTCAGAATCATCAACTACTCCAGTAAGCAATCTTTCTTCAAAACAACTTTCACACATCTCTTGATCTTCTGGAATATATTCTTCTTTGCAATATGGACATAATTTTTTATTTGTTTCTGAGAAACGTCTAAATTGTTCAAAATCTTTCTTACAAATAGGACAAAGTTCTTCATTTTCAGAAATTCTATTCAATTCACATTTAGGGCATAATCTATATCCCATTGTTTTCCCTCCAGTATCATTTATAATAAAAATATATTAATAATAAAATTAAAAAAAATCAACTAAAATTATATTAACATATAAGTGTATTTCTGATACTATTTATTTATGCTTGCTTGAAAGGAGAAAGTTATGTTTGGATATGTAATGCCATACAAACCAGAATTAAAAATTAAAGAATATGATTATTACAGATCAGTTTATTGCGGGTTATGCAAATCATTGAAAAATAATTTTGGTAACTTATCTCGATTTTTATTAAATTATGATTTTGTATTTTTATATTTGATTATAAATGATAAAATAAAAAATTATGAATATTTTAAAAAGGAAAGTTGTATAGTTCATCCAACAAAAAGAAAAGTTATTTTAGTAGATAATACTTTATTAGAATATACTTCATATAATCTTATTTTATTATCGTATTTTAAATTATATGATGATATTATTGATGATAGACAATATGTTTTATATCCAATAATTAATATATTAAAGAAATTAATTTACGATAGTAATTTTTATGATACTGAGAAATATAATTTTATTAAAAATTGTATTGAGAATCAAATGAACCTTGAAAAGATAAAATGTAATAGAATTGATGAAATTTCTCATTATTTTAGTGAAATATTAAAACTTATTTTTAGCTATAACAATGATGTTAAATTAGGACAAATTGGATATTTTTTGGGTAAGTGGGTATATTTAATTGATGCAATTGATGATTTTTTTGATGATTTATCTAAAAAGAGGTATAATGTTTTAAAATATCATTTTAGTGATATTAATAACTTTGAATATATAAAATCTGAGATGGAAATTTTAAAAATCTCATTATTAAATTATATTAATGAAATGAAATTACAAATAGATTTTGAATTATCGCCACTAGTTGAAAACATAATTGACGTTGGTTTATATAAAAAAACCATAGATGTACTTGATAATTTTTTAAATAAATATAAGGAGCTGATAAATAATGAGAGATCCATATGAAGTTCTAGGCCTACAAAAAGGAGCAACCAAAGAGGAAATAAAAAAAGCATATCTTGAAATGGTGAAAAAATATCATCCTGATAAGTATAAAGATAATCCATTAAAAGATTTAGCTGAAGAAAAATTAAAAGAAATTAATGAAGCTTATAATATTCTTATGAATGAAGCAGGCAATTCCTACACTTCATATACATATAATAATCCATCAAATTACCAACTTATCAGAGATTTAATTTTAAAAGGTAATTTAGTTGATGCTGAACGGCTTCTTTTGCAAAATAGAAACGAAGATGCTGAGTGGTATTATTTGATGGGATTAATATATCAAAGAAAAGGATGGGTAAACGAAGCTTATAAATACTATCAAGCAGCATATATGAAAGAACCTTCAAATTTTGAGTATAAAAGAGCAAAGGAACAATACGAAAGTTATTCGAAAAATTACGAATGGTCGGCTTGGAATAAAGGATATAATAATAGAGGACAAGATTGTGATATGTGTTCAATATGTCAAATAATAGCTTTTTGGGAATGTTGCTGTGATAATGACTGTGGTTGCTAAGGGAGGATTACAATTTGATAAAAAAATTTACCTTACAGAATGGATTGAAGGTAGTATATGAAAATATAAACACCATTAAAACAATAAGTGTAGGAGTTTGGATTGGGTCAGGTTCATTTTATGAAAACAATAAAAATAACGGTATATCACACTTTATTGAACATATACTTTTTAAAGGAACCGAAAACAGAACAGCCAAGGAAATAGCCACTGAAATTGAAGCAATAGGTGGACAAATAAATGCATTTACAGCAAAAGAATATACTTGCTATTATGTAAGAGTATTAGACAGTTTCTTGGAGAAAGCATTGGATATTTTGTCTGATTTAATTCTTCATCCAATTTTAAAAGAAGAAGATATTGAAAAAGAAAAAAGTGTTATAAAAGAAGAAATAAATATGGGGAAAGAGGATCCAGAAGAAATTTTATTTAATGAATTGAATAATCTAATTTGGAAAGGAAGTAGTTTATCTTATCCAATTGCAGGAAAACTTAAAACTGTTGAATCAATAAATAAAACCCTTATTTTAGATCATATGAAAAAATACTATATTCCAAATAACACAGTAATAGCAGTAGCAGGAAATTTTGATGAAGATAATCTAATCAATTTAATAAATAAATATTTTATTAATTGGGAGTATTCAAATCTATGTAATAACAATAAAAATATTTTGTTCAATAAGGGTATAAAGATAAAAAATAAAAAAATAGATCAAACGCAGTTATGTTTAGCTTTTGAAGGTATTGGACAAAGTAATCTAGATGTATATAAGTTAATATTAGTATCTAATATTTTAGGTGGAGGTATGAGTTCTAGGCTATTCCAAAAAATAAGAGAGGAACTTGGTCTTGTATATTCAATTAACTCTTTTTTAAGTACTTATAAAAATACTGGTGCATTTTTAATATATGCAGGAATGAATCCCAAAAACCTGCAAAAGGTTTATGAATTAATTATAAATGAATTAGAAAATTTGATTAGATTAGGTGTTACTGAAGATGAACTTTTAATAGCAAAGCAACAAGTAAAAGGGGCAATAATCTTTGGTCTTGAAAATACAAGTAGCCGTATGTCAAATATAGGAAAAAATCAATTGTTGCTTGATAAAATTTTTGATATTGATGAAGTAATAAATATTATTGACAATATTAGCATTAATGATGTATTTCAAATTATCAAAAATGTATTTACTAAAGAATTTTCAGTTACAGCTGTTGGAAATAAAAAAGATATTGATCTGGAAATATTTAATAAAAGAAAAATTTCATAAAGGTGGTTTTTTTATGATTCTAAAGATTAAAAAAACAGAGGATGCAAAGGATTTACCTTTGCCAGTGTACGTGTCATCAGGTTCAGCAGGATTTGACATTTATGCTAAAGTAAATAATAAAGAAATACTTTATCCTGGACAAATAAAGCTTATAAAAACAGGATTAATTTTTGAGTTACCTGACGGGTATGAGGCACAAGTAAGATCAAGAAGTGGTTTATCTTTGAAATATGGGATAGCTGTTCTTAATTCACCTGGGACTATTGACAGTGATTACAGAGGTGAAGTTGGTGTAATATTAATTAATCTTGGAGAAAAACCTTTCGAAATAAATAGAGGAGACAGAATAGCACAAGTTATAATTTCAAAATATGTGAAGGTTGAAATAATCGAAGAAAAAGAATTATCAGAAACTGAAAGAGGAGAAAATGGTTTTGGATCATCTGGTATAAAAATAATTTAGGAGGATTTTTAATGAGGTTTAGTCAACTACAAGACTCAAGACCTATTATTAATATGCAAGATGGTAGAATTGTTGGAAATTTTCAAGATATTGATATTGTAATTGATCAAAGTGGATTTATTCAATCAATAGAATTAAAAAAAAGGAATGGCTTTAAAACAATTAAAGAAAGCATTTCGTGGGAGAATATTAAGGTCTTTGGTGATGATGCGGTTTTAGTTATGATTGATAAGAGGTGATATTATGATAGAAACCTCGTTTTTTGGATTTTCTAAAAGAGAAGTATATCAATATATTGAACAAATAATTGAAGATTATGAAAAGAATTATGATCAACTTGAAAAACAACGATTAGATCTTTTACAACAACGAGATAAGTTAAAATTGGAAATTGACCAAATTGAAAGAAAGTTAAATAATAAATATCAAATAAGAGATATTGAAAAATTCAATAAGTTTATTAATGATTACTTTAAAAAAGAATGGCATGAAATATACAGATTAAAGGCTGAAAAAATAACTCTTGATTATGATAAAACAATAGAAAACTTAAAAAATATACTTGATGATCTTAAGTGGCAAATTTATAATGTTAGTTTAATAAAAGATAAATTCTTTAATAAATTGAATAATTTAAGTAGATTATTAAATGAAGATAATATTCAAAGTAATAATTTATTAAATAAACGATTAAAATATGATTTTATTGTTGATGATGAGGTAATTATACCCAAAAATGTTATTATTACTGAGAATTTGGTTGAAAGAATAAAGCAAAAAGGTTTAATGATTGAATTATTAAAACATCTTGCAAGGGAGGATATGTAAAATGAATGAAAATATCAAAGAATTAATTTTAGAAATATTAGAGCAAAATTCAAAAATAACTAACAAAGAAATATCAATAATGTTAGGGATAGATGAATATAAAGTATTAGAATATATCAAGGAGTTAGAAGATGATAAAGTTATTGTAAAGTACAATACAATAATAAACTGGGAAAAAACAGAAAAAGATGTTGTTCAAGCTATTATTGAAGTAAAGGTTACACCTCAAAGAGGAGTAGGTTTTGATGCAATTGCAAAAAGAATATATAAGTTTCCTGAGGTTAAAGCAGTATATTTATTATCAGGAAACTATGACTTACATGTTATTGTAGAAGGTAAAACTATGAAAGACATAGCTCATTTTGTTGGTTCTAAATTAGCCCCATTAGAATATGTATTAAGTACTGCAACTCATTTTATTATGAAAAAATACAAGGATGCAGGAATAATACTAGATGATGAAGAAAAGGACGATAGGGAGGTTATCACTCTGTGAACATAGAAAATTTTCTTTCAGAAACTGTTAAATCAATTCCACCCTCTGGTATTAGAAAATTTTTTGATATTGTTTCAGAAATGAAAGATGCTATTTCGTTAGGTGTTGGTGAACCAGATTTTGTAACACCTTGGGTAGTTCGTGAAGCTGGTATTTATGCAATTGAAGATGGTCATACTCATTATACATCTAATTCTGGTTTAAAAGAATTAAGATTTGAAATTAGTAAATACCTTAGAGAAAGATACAATGTAAAATATGACAATTATCAAGAACAAATATTAGTAACTGTAGGTGCAAGTGAGGCAATAGATATTGCTTTAAGAAGTATAATTAACCCAGGTGATGAAGTAATAATTCATGAGCCTTCATTTGTTTCTTATAAAGCTTGTACAAAATTTTCAGGTGGTATTCCAGTAATTGTTGAAACAAAAAGTCAAAATCAATTTAAGCTGAGAGTTGATGATATAGCATCAAAAATCACTTCTAAAACCAAGGCTATTATACTTTCTTATCCTAATAATCCTACTGGTGCTATTATGGATTATTATGACCTTAAAGAGCTTGCTGATTTTCTGAAAGATAAAGATATCTTTGTTATTGCAGATGATATATACAGCGAACTTACATATGGACAACACCATGTTTCAATTGCTTCTTTTCCTTATATGTATGATAAAACAATACTTATCAATGGTTTTTCAAAGGCATTTGCAATGACTGGGTGGAGATTAGGATTTGCAGCTGGAAATGAAACATTAATAAAAGCTATGACAAAGGTACATCAATATATAATTATGAGTGCTCCAACAATGGCACAATATGCAGCAATTGAAGCTCTAAGAAATGGATTTTCAGATGTTACAAAAATGGTTCAAGAATATGATAGAAGACGTAGATTATTGGTTACTAAACTAAACGAAATTGGTCTTGAATGTTTTGAACCAAAAGGTGCATTTTATGTATTTCCATCTATAAAATCTACTGGTTTGACATCAGACCAATTTTGCCACCAGTTATTATACAGGGAAAAAGTAGCTGTTGTTCCTGGAAATGCATTTGGTAGTTGCGGTGAAGGATTTATCAGAATATCGTATGCTTATTCATTAGAAACAATAAAAGAAGCTTTAATTAGGATTGAAAGATTTATTAATTTTCTAAAAACAGATGAATCTAAAGTATTTTTAAAAGTCGAATAAAATAATTAGGTAATTTGGCTTTTATATTATAATTAGTATTGTTAAACCAAAAATAAAAATTAACATTAAATGAATGTAAAAATAATTTTTCAAAACCATCATCAAATCCATATATTTTATCACCTAATATAGGATTACCAATATAGCTTAGATGCACTCTAAGCTGATGCGTACGTCCTGTATGAGGAATTAATAATATAAAAGAATAATTTTCATATTCTTTTATTACTTTGTATTGAGTTAAAGCACTATATCCGTTTTCATTTATCTCTCTTTTTACTTTTTCTCCTGATATCGATATTGGCAGATTAATAATTCCTTCTTTGTTTTGCATTTTGCCATGAACAATGGCAAAATATTTTTTTTCTATATTTTTGCTGATCATTAATTCAGAAACTAAACTATGAATATAAGAATGTTTAGCTATTAAAACTACTCCAGAAGTATCTTTATCTAATCTATTAACCAAATGACAACTTAATCCATTTTTATTTAAATAATATTCAACATAATTTGCTAGTGAATCAGTATAATGACCTTTTGACGGATGTGTTGCTATTCCACTTTCTTTATTTACAGCTAAAAAAAATTCATCTTCAAAAACAATATTAAATGGACTATATACAGGTAAAATATTTGCTTTACGATCAATTAAATCAATAATAATTTCAGTATTCATAGACACTTTTTGATTAATAGAAAAAATAGGAGGATTTATTATTATTTTATTTTCTTTTTTAAGTAATGTAAGCATTCTATCAGAAATCTTGAATTTTTCTCTTAAAATTTGTTTATATGTTAATTTTATATCTTCTTCTTTAACCTTATAATATAAATTCATATATTTAAAAAACTCCTTTATTAGTATATATTATTAATATATTATAAATGCAAAATTACTCAAAATAAATATTGTTAAGAGGTGGAAATTTTAAATGTCATTTAAGTCTGGGTTTGTTGCAATTATCGGAAGACCTAATGTTGGTAAATCTACTTTAATGAACTTATTAGTTGGTTCAAAGGTTTCGATAATTTCACCAAAACCACAAACAACAAGGAATAGTATAAGAGGGATATTAACAAAGGATAAATATCAAATAATTTTTATTGATACTCCTGGTGTTCATACTCCTAAAAATAAACTTTCTGAATATATGGTTAAAATTTCAGAAAACACTTTAACAGAGGTTGAATTAATTTTATACATTGTTGAAGCTACTGATTATTTGATAGGAAAATGGGATGAATATATAATAAGTAAACTGAATAACGTAAAAACACCAAAAATGCTAGTGGTTAATAAATCAGATTTAGCAAGCAAAGATGATATTGAAAGAGTAAAATCACTATTTTCTAAAGTTTGTAATTTCGACTATACAATAGATGTATCAGCTATCGATGGTAGTAATTGTGATTTATTAATCAATAAGATCATAGAAATATTACCTGAGGGTCCTAAATATTATTATGATGATATGATTACTGATTCAAGTGAACGTTTTATAGCTTCAGAAATTATTAGAGAGAAAATATTGAATAATTTATTAGATGAAATACCACATGGCATTGGAGTTGTAATCGAGAAATTTTCTGAAAGAGCAGATAAAGAACTTATTGACATAATTGCTACCATTTATTGTGAAAAGGAATCTCATAAATCTATTATTATTGGTAAAAATGGTAGTATGTTAAAAAGAATTGGTATTCAAGCCCGAGAAGAATTAGAAGTAATTTTTGGAATTAAAATAAACCTTCAATTATGGGTAAAAGTCAAAAAAAATTGGAGAGATGATATTAATTCAATGCGATATTTAGGATATAACATTAAAGAGGTTTAATCTTATGAAATATATCAAATTAAATGGGATTGTATTAAAAGAAACAGATTTTGAAGATACAAGCAAGATATTGACATTACTCACTGATAAAAAGGGCAAAATACAAGTAATTTCGAAAAATTGTAAAAGAACACATAATAGTTTAATTGGTGTGTCTCAACCACTTATTTATTCAGAATTTATTTTAAAAAAAAGTAATGATATTTATTTAATTGTATCAGCATCAATAATTGAATCTTTTTTTGAAATTTCAAAAAGTCTTGACCAAACTATCTATGCAAGCTATTTTATTGAACTTATTGATAACTTTCTCGATTTTGAACAAGAAGATGAGAACTATCTAAGGTTACTTCTTAATACCTTATTTTTACTTAAAAACAATTTTGATAAAGAGGTTTTAGCAAGAATATTTGAAATCAAAGTGTTAAGTATATCTGGTTTTTTGCCTAATCTTATTTATTGCAATAAATGTGGTAGAACAGATATTGATGAAGTATTTTTCTCTTTTGAAGAAGGATGTATTTATTGTTCTAGCTGTAAAAAGAAACACAATCCTTCTATAACATTAGATACCATAAAAACAATATTATTAATTAATGCTACTGAATTAAAAAAAATTCATAAAATTGAGATTCCAAATCATGTTAATAAACAATTAAGCTCTATAATTTCGAAGTATATTTCTATTATACTTCAGAAAGAGATTCATATTCTTGATTTTTTAAAGTTTATAAAATAAAATAATAAAGATTAACATACTTTATGAAAAAGGTGGTAACAATAAAATGGTTACAATGGATGAGATAGTTTCACTTTGTAAAAGACGTGGCTTTATATTTCAATCAAGCGAGATATATGGTGGTTTAAATAGTTGTTGGGATTATGGACCACTTGGGGTAGAACTCAAAAATAATGTTAAAAGATTGTGGTGGAAGGCTAATGTTCAACAAAGAGATGATATGGTTGGGTTAGACTCAAGTATATTAATGAATCCAAGAATTTGGGAAGCAAGCGGACATGTAAGTAATTTTGCTGATCCAATGGCTGATTGTAAAAAATGTAAAAAAAGATGGAGAGTTGATACCCTTCAAGAATACAAATGTCCTGAATGCGGTGGAGAGCTTACTGAAGCAAGAATGTTTAATTTAATGTTTAAAACCTTTATGGGCCCTGTTGAAGACGACTCAGCAATAGTATATCTTAGACCTGAAACTGCACAAGGTATTTTTGTTAATTTTTTAAATGTTCAACAAACAATGAGAAAAAAACTCCCATTTGGTATTGCACAAATTGGAAAATCATTTAGAAATGAAATAACCCCTGGAAACTTTACATTTAGAACTAGAGAATTTGAACAAATGGAAATTGAATACTTTGTAAAACCTGGCACAGATGATTTTTGGCATCAGGATTGGATAAAAAGAAGATTAGAATGGTATTATAAACTTGGAATAAAAAAAGAAAATATAAAAGTTCGTGAACATGAAAAGGATGAACTTGCACACTATGCAAAAGGTTGTGTTGATATAGAATATCTATTCCCTATGGGCTGGTCTGAATTAGAGGGAATTGCAAATAGAACTGATTTTGATTTATCTAGACATCAAGAATTTAGTGGACAGAATCTTACTTATTTTGATGATGAAACAAAACAAAGATTTATACCATACGTTATTGAACCATCTGCAGGTGCTGATAGAGCCACTCTTGCATTTTTAATTGATTCTTATGAAAATCAACAGATTGATGAAAAGGATTCAAGAGTGGTATTACATCTTCATCCTGCAATTGCTCCCATTAAAGCAGGTATTTTCCCATTAGTAAAAAAGGAAGAGCTTATTTCAAAAGCTAAAGATATTTATAAAAAACTTAGACTTAAATGGATGGTCCAATACGACGAAACAGGTAGTATCGGAAAAAGGTATAGAAGACAAGATGAAATTGGTACACCTTTTGGAGTTACTGTAGATTTTCAAACACTTGAAGATAATACTGTTACAATAAGAGATAGAGATTCAATGGAACAAGAAAGAATTTCTATAAATGAATTAGAAAATTACTTACAAGAAAAAATTGAAATATCTTTTGATTAATTATAATAATTAATAAAATACTATTATCAAATTAGTAAAATATGTTATAATAATTAATGTTGCGTTATGCAAATAATTTTTTTAAAATATTTCATGTTATTTTAACATAGGAGGGGATTTATTTGGGTAAGAAGTATGTATATTTATTCCAAGAAGGAAATAAGGATATGAGAGAGCTTCTTGGAGGAAAAGGTGCAAACCTCGCTGAAATGACAAACTTAGGTCTCCCAGTTCCACAAGGTTTTACAGTAACTACCGAGGCTTGTACAAGATACTATGAAGAAGGCGAAAAGATTTCAGACGACATAATAGCAGAAATTCTCGAAAAATTAGCAGAATTAGAAAAGATAGCTGGCAAAAAATTTGGTGATCCATCAAATCCATTGCTTGTATCAGTAAGAAGTGGTGCAAGAGTTTCAATGCCTGGCATGATGGATACAATATTAAATCTTGGTATGAATGACAAAGTTGTTGTTGGCTTAGCAGAACTTACTAACAATGAAAGATTTGCTTATGACTCATATAGAAGATTCATTCAAATGTTCTCAGATGTTGTTATGGGAATTGAAAAAGCTAAATTTGAAAAAATTCTTGATGAAGTAAAAGAAAAATATGGTGCAAAATATGATACAGATTTAACAGCTGAAAATTTAAAAGAAGTTGTTGCAAAATACAAAGAATTATATAAAGAAGAAAAAGGTACAGAATTCCCACAAGATCCAAAAGAACAGCTACTTGAAGCAGTAAAAGCTGTTTTTAGATCATGGAATAATCCAAGAGCTATTGTTTACAGAAGACTCAATGAAATTCCACATGATTGGGGTACAGCTGTAAACGTACAAATGATGGCTTATGGAAATATGGGTAATGACTCTGGTACTGGTGTTGCTTTCACAAGAAACCCATCAACAGGTGAAAAAGAACTCTATGGTGAATTCTTAATGAATGCTCAAGGTGAAGACGTTGTTGCTGGTATTAGAACACCTCAACCAATTGCTGCATTAAAAGAAACAATGCCAGAAGTTTATAACCAATTTGCTGAAATTGCAAAGAAGCTTGAAACATATTACAAAGATATGCAGGATATGGAGTTTACTATTGAGAAAGGTAAACTTTATATGCTTCAAACAAGAAATGGTAAGAGAACTGCACAAGCAGCTTTAAAGATAGCTGTTGATTTAGTTGAAGAAGGTCTTATTACTAAAGAAGATGCTCTTTTAAAAGTTGATCCAAAACAACTTGATTCATTATTACACCCTGCATTTGAACCAAAAGCATTAAAAGCAGCAAAACCAATTGCAAAAGGGCTTCCAGCATCCCCAGGTGCTGCTACTGGTAAAGTTTACTTTACAGCTGAAGAAGCTAAGAATGCTGTTGAATCAGGTGAAAAGAAGGTTATTCTTGTAAGACTTGAAACATCTCCAGAAGATATAGAAGGTATGGTTGCAGCACAAGGTATTCTTACTGCAAGAGGTGGTATGACATCACATGCTGCTGTTGTTGCAAGAGGTATGGGTAAATGCTGCGTTGCTGGTTGTGGCGATATAACAATTAATGAAGAAGAAAAATACTTTACAACTCCAGATGGAAAGAAATTTAATGAAGGTGATTGGATTTCACTTGATGGTAGCACAGGATATGTTTATGAAGGGCAGTTACCAACTCAAGATCCTGAGCTCACTGGCTACTTTGGTACATTTATGCAATGGGCTGATGAAATAAGAAGACTAAGAGTTAGAACAAATGCTGATACTCCTAGAGATGCTGCTCAAGCAAGAAAATTTGGTGCTGAAGGTATTGGTCTTTGCAGAACTGAGCACATGTTCTTTGAAGAAGACAGAATACCAGCAATGAGAGAAATGATTGTAGCAAGAACAGAAGAGCAAAGAAGAAAAGCTCTTGATAAGCTTCTCCCAATGCAAAGAGGAGATTTTGAAGCATTATATAGAGAAATGAAGGGTTATCCAGTTACAATAAGACTTCTTGACCCACCACTACATGAATTCTTACCAAAAGAAGATGAAGCAATTGCAGATCTTGCAAAAGAAATGGGCATGACATTTGATGAATTAAAATCAGTTGTTGAAAGCTTGCATGAACTCAATCCAATGCTTGGTCATAGAGGTTGTCGTCTTGCTGTAACTTATCCTGAAATTGCAGAAATGCAAACAAGAGCTATTATAGAAGCTGCTATTAATGTTAGAAAAGAAGGAATTGATGTTATTCCTGAAATAATGATACCTCTTGTTGGTGAAGTAAAAGAATTAAAGTATGTTAAAGATATTATTGTTAAAACAGCTGAAAAGGTTATGGAAGAAAAAGGTGTTAAGATAGAATATAAAGTAGGTACAATGATTGAGATTCCAAGAGCAGCTTTAACAGCAGATGAGATTGCTAAAGAAGCTGAATTCTTCTCATTTGGTACAAATGACTTAACTCAGATGACATTTGGTTTCTCAAGAGATGATGCTGGCAAATTCTTAAATGATTACTATGATAAAAAGATATTTGAAACTGACCCATTTGCAAGAATTGATGAAAATGGTGTTGGTAAGCTTGTTAAGATGGCTGCAGAACTTGGTAAAAAAACAAGACCTGATATTAAGCTTGGTATATGCGGTGAACATGGAGGAGACCCATCAAGTGTTGAATTCTGCCATAATGCAGGATTAAATTATGTTTCATGCTCACCATACAGAGTACCAATTGCAAGACTTGCAGCAGCACAAGCTGAAGTAAAATCAAGAAAGAAAACTTTTATAGATAAATAAGAATTAAATAAAAAGCTCCATTTGGTTTTATGCCAATGGGGCTTTTTTATAATATTTTTCTTAAAAAATGTATTTTATAAGCAAATAAATATAAAATAAATATATTGATAAATATGTAATTAGTGGTATAATATTAAGCGGGACGATTTTGTATATGTTATGGGTAATATATGTCCCAATGGAGTAGATAATTATGAATGATAATATTGATTTAATTAGAAAAATTGCACCTGAAATCTTACCACTAATTGAAAAAAGATATGATATTTTAAACACAATTAGATATTACCAACCTATAGGTAGAAGATTATTAGCTGAAAAACTTGGTATTGGTGAAAGAAATGTTAGAAATGAGATAGAAAATTTAAAGTCTATGGGTCTTGTTACTATTACAGAAAATGGTATGTATATAGTTCCTGAAGTAGAAGATATTATTGAAAATCTTTCACATATAGTATATGATATAAAAGGATTGGTTGATGTCCAAAAAGAGGTAAAATCAATTTTACAGGCAAAAGATGTTTTTATAGTTCCAGGTGATGCTGATAAAAACCCCTTAGTATTAAAAGAAATTGGTAAACTTGCAAGTAAGATCATTCTACCTTATCTTTCAGATATTAAAACTATAGCAGTAACTGGCGGAACTACTGTTAAAGAGGTTGTTGATTCTTTTCCTAAACTAAATTACAAAAATATCTTGGTTGTTCCAGCACGTGGTGGCATAGGACAAGAAGTTGAAAAACAAGCAAATACGTTAGCATCAGAACTTGCTAAAAAAATTGGTGGATCATATAAACTTCTTCATTTACCTGATAATATGGATGAAGAGGTATACAAACTAATAATTAAGCAAAAGGATATTATAGATGTTTTAAATGATATCAATAGGGCTGATATGTTGCTATTTGGTATAGGTAATGCAATTGAAATGGCTAAAAGACGGCGATTTGATGATAGTTTAATTAGTATATTAAATAATGTTGGTGCTATTGGAGAAATTTTTGGTTACTATTATAACAAAAATAGAGAAATTGTTTACTCAACAACAACTATAGGTATAAAACTTGAAACTTTAAAAAATATTAAATATATGATTGGTGTTGCTGGTGGAAAACATAAAGCACAAGCAATACTTTCACTTGGTGATATTAGATATCAAACTATATTTGTAATTGATGAAGGCATTGCTGAAGAAATAATAAGATACAAATAAGTTAATAATACCGTTTCAGCGGTATTAAATAAATAATACAATATGAAAGGAAGGGTTGTCTCATGGCAACAAAGATTGGTATTAATGGTTTCGGTAGAATTGGTAGAAATGCTTTTAAAGCTATTTTAGCAAAATATCCAAATGAATTTGAAGTTGTCGCAATTAACGACTTAACAGATCCAAAAACACTTGCACATCTATTAAAATATGACTCATGCTATGGAAAATTTGAAGGAACAGTTGACTATACTGATAACTCAATAATTGTAAATGGCAAGGAAATAAAGGTTACTGCTGAAAAAGATCCAGCTAATCTTCCATGGAAAGAATTAGGTGCTGAAATTGTTATTGAATCAACTGGTAGATTTACAAAAAAAGCAGATGCAGAAAAGCATATCCAGGCAGGTGCAAAGAAAGTTGTTATTTCAGCTCCTGCTACAGATGAAGATATAACAATAGTTATGGGTGTTAACCAAGATAGCTATGATCCAGCTAAACATCATGTTATTTCAAATGCATCATGTACAACTAACTGTTTAGCACCAGTAACAAAGGTTATTGACCAACATTTTAAAGTTGTTAGAGGTTTAATGACAACAGTTCACTCATATACAAACGATCAACAAATTCTTGACTTACCACATAAAGATTTAAGAAGAGCAAGAGCTGCAGCTTTATCAATAATTCCAACAACAACAGGTGCTGCAAAAGCAGTTGCTCTCGTATTACCACACTTAAAAGGTAAATTAAATGGTTTTGCATTAAGAGTACCAACACCTACTGTATCAGTAACTGATGTTGTTTTTGAAGTTGAAAAGTCAACAACTAAAGAAGAAGTAAATGCTGTATTAAAAGCAGCTGCTGAAAATGAATTAAAAGGTATTTTGGGATATAGCGAAGAACCATTAGTTTCTGTTGACTACAAGGGTGATGAAAGATCATCAATAGTTGATGCACTTTCAACAATGGTTATGGATGGTAATATGGTAAAAGTTGTTGCTTGGTACGACAATGAATGGGGTTACTCAAACAGAGTTGCTGATTTATTAAAATTCTTAGTTGAAAAAGGTCTATAATTTATTGCAAAAAACTAACTGGTTTGGTTCATTCCAAGCCAGTTAGTTTTAACATTTATTAATTATGATGTATTGAGGTGATTTTTTATGCCAACATTAAATAAAAAAACAATAGAAGATATAGAGGTAAGTGGAAAGAAAGTTTTAGTTCGTGTTGACTTTAACATTCCGCAAGATGAAAATGGAAATATTACTGATGATAGAAGAATAAGAGAAGCACTTCCTACAATAAAATACTTGATAAATAATAATGCAAAAGTTATATTAGTTTCTCACTTAGGTAGACCAAAAGGCAAATTTGATATGAAATATTCTATGGCACCTGTTGCTAAAAGATTATCAGAATTACTTGGTAAGGATGTAGTTTTAGCAAAGGATGTTGTTGGAGAAGATGCTCAAAAGTGCGTATCAGAAATGAAAGAGAAAGAGGTTGTCTTACTTGAAAATGTAAGATTCCATAAAGAAGAAGAAGCTAATGATGAAGAATTCGCTAAAAAACTAGCTAATCTTGCTGACATATATGTAAATGATGCTTTTGGAACAGCTCATAGAGCTCATGCATCTACTGCAGGAGTTGCAGAATTTTTACCGGCAGTTGCAGGATACTTAATGAAAAAAGAAATTGAAATGCTTGGCAATACTTTAGCAAAACCTGAAAGACCATTTGTTGCTATTTTAGGAGGTGCTAAAGTATCTGACAAAATTGGTGTTATTACAAACTTGCTTGAAAAAGTTGATAGCTTAATTATTGGCGGAGCTATGGCTTATACTTTCCTAAAAGCAAAGGGATATAAAATTGGACTATCAAAATGTGAAGATGATAAATTAGATGTGGCTCTTGATATAATGAAAAAAGCAGAAGAAAAGGGCGTAAATCTATTACTTCCTGTTGGAAGTATAGTTGGTAAAGAATTTAAAAATGATACTGAATTTATGTATGTACCATCAGATGCAATGCCAGATGACATGATGGGAATGGATATTGGAAATACAACAATTGAGTTATTCTCAAAAGAAATTAAAAAGGCAAAAACTATAGTTTGGAATGGACCTATGGGTGTATTTGAATTTCCTAATTTTGCAAAAGGAACTGAAGCAATTGCAAAAGCTGTTGCAGAAGCTGTTACTGAAAATAATGCTATTGCAATTATTGGTGGTGGTGATTCAGCTGCAGCAGTAGAAAAACTTGGCTTTGCAGATAAAATGACTCATATTTCAACTGGTGGTGGTGCTTCACTTGAATTCTTAGAAGGTAAAGCATTACCAGGAGTAGTTTGCTTACTAGATAAAAACCCAAGAAAGAAAATAATTGCTGCTAATTGGAAGATGAATAAAACTCCAGATGAGGCAAAATCTTTTATAGAGGAACTAAAATGTTTAATTTCTGATGTTTCAGCTGAAGTGGTTATTTGTGCTCCTTCAATACTTGTAGCTTATGTTAAAGAAGCTATACAAGGAACAAATATTAAATTAGGTACTCAAAATATGTTTTATGAAGATAAAGGAGCTTACACTGGAGAAATCTCTGGCCCAATGTTAGAGAAAATTGGGGTTGAATATGTTGTCATTGGACATTCAGAAAGAAGACAATATTTTGGTGAAACAGATGAAATTGTAAACAAAAAGGTTCTTGCAGCTTTAAAATATGGTATTAAACCTATCGTATGTGTAGGTGAAACATTACAGCAAAGAGAATTCGGAATAACTGATGAGTTAGTAAGATTACAAACAAAGATTGCTTTTAATGGTGTATCAAAAGAAGATGCTGTAAAAATTGTAGTTGCATACGAACCTATATGGGCTATTGGAACTGGTAAGACAGCTACCCCAGAGGAAGCAAATAGAGTTATCGGTGTAATTAGACAAGTACTATCTGAAATATATGATGAAGATACAGCTTCATTAATTAGAATTCAATACGGTGGTAGCGTTAATGCAGGAAATGCTTCAGATTTATTTAGTATGCCAGAAATTGATGGTGGATTAGTTGGTGGAGCAAGTCTAAATGCTCAAGAGTTTTCAAAAATTCTTCATTACTAATATTAAAGGGGAAACAAAATGAAAAGACCAGTAGTATTGATTATAATGGATGGTTGGGGGTACAATCCTAAAAAAGAATACAATGCAGTTGCTTTAGGAAATACTCCTAACCTTGACTCTTATCAAGAAAAGTACCCATATACTTTGATAGGTAGCTCAGGTATGGATGTAGGTCTTCCAGAAGGACAGATGGGTAATTCAGAGGTTGGACATCTTAATTTAGGTGCGGGTCGTATAGTATATCAAGAATTTACTAGAGTAACTAAATCAATAAAAGATGGAGATTTCTTTGAGAAAAAAGAATTTTTAGATGCTATTGAAAATTGCAAAAAGAATAATTCTTCATTACACTTAATGGGACTTTTATCAGATGGTGGAGTTCATAGTCATAATACTCATTTATATGCATTATTAAAACTAGCAAAAGATAAAGGTTTAAATGATGTATATGTCCATTGTTTTCTTGATGGACGAGATGTCCCACCTTCAAGTGCAAAAATATATATTGAAGAACTTGAATTAAAAATGCAAGAAATTGGTGTAGGCAAGATTGCGACAGTTATGGGTAGATACTATGCTATGGATAGAGATAAAAGATGGGATAGAGTAGAAAAAGCATATAATGCAATGGTATTTGGCGAGGGTGAATACGCTAATTCTGCAATCGAAGCAGTCGAGAAATCGTATCAATTAGGAAATACTGATGAATTTGTTCTACCTACTGTTATATTAAATAATAATAGTCCTGTTGGTAAAGTTAAGGAAAATGATTCAGTTATATTCTTTAACTTCAGACCTGACAGAGCAAGGCAAATAACAAGGGCATTTTGTGATATTGATTTTGACGGCTTTGAAAGAAAAACCGGATATTTTAAACTTTATTATGTTTGTTTAACTCAATATGATGTTACAATTAAAAATTGTTATGTTGCATTCAAGCCTGAAGGACTTGAAAATACTTTGGGTGAATTTTTAAGTAAGCTTAATCTTAAACAATTAAGAATAGCTGAAACAGAAAAATATGCACATGTTACTTTCTTCTTTAATGGTGGTGTTGAAACCCCAAATGCTAATGAAGATAGAGTATTAATTCCATCACCAAAAGTAGCAACTTATGATATGAAACCAGAGATGAGTGCTCATGAAGTAACAGATGCTTTACTTGAAAGAATAGAAAGCGATCAATATGACGTAATTATCTGCAACTATGCAAATGGTGATATGGTAGGACACACTGGTGTATTAGATGCAGCTATAAAGGCAGTGGAAGCTGTTGACGAATGTATAGGGAAGGTTGTTAATAAGGTACTTGAAAAAAGTGGTGTTGTTATAATAACAGCTGACCATGGTAACTGTGAACAAATGCTTGATTATGAAACCGGAGAACCACATACAGCTCACACAACAAACAAAGTACCATTACATTTAATTGGATTAGGAAATGTTAAACTAAGAGATAATGGAATACTTGCTGATATTGCTCCCACAATATTAGACATATTAAATATACAAAAGCCTAATGATATGAAAGGTTTATCCCTTATAATCAGGGAATAATCTTTAATGTAATTATTATAAAAACTATTATGAAAGGAGATATATAAATGAAGGTAGATCTTTCAATTACTTCAGTTATAGGTAGAGAAATATTAGACTCAAGAGGTAATCCAACTGTTGAAGTTGAGGTTGTTGTAAATGATGAATATGTTGGTAGAGCAGCTGTTCCTTCAGGAGCTTCAACTGGTATATTTGAAGCAGTTGAATTAAGAGATGGTGATAAAAAAAGATATCTTGGTAAAGGTGTATTAAAAGCAGTTGAAAATGTTAATGAGATAATAGCACCAGAACTTATTGGGCTTAATGCATTAAACCAAACTGAAATTGATAAACTTATGCTTGAGCTTGATGGAACAGAAAATAAAGGAAAACTTGGTGCAAATGCAATTCTTGGTGTTTCACTTGCTGTTGCAAAAGCAGCTGCAACTGCATTAGGTCTTCCACTTTATCAATATATTGGTGGTGTTAATGCAAAATACTTACCAGTTCCAATGATGAATATTTTAAATGGCGGAAAACATGCTGATAACTCTGTTGACCTACAAGAGTTTATGATAATGCCAGTTGGTGCAAAGAGCTTTAGTGATGCATTAAGAATGTGTGCTGAGGTATTCCACAACTTAAGAAGTGTATTAAAAGCTAGAGGGTATAATACAACAGTTGGTGATGAAGGCGGATTTGCACCAAATCTAAAATCAAACGAAGAACCACTTGAAGTTATTGTTGAAGCTATACAAAAGGCTGGTTACACACCAGGGACAGACATTGCAATAGCTCTTGATCCAGCAACATCAGAGCTCTACAATGAAGAAGATGGAAAATACCATTTTGAAAGAGAAGGAAAGATAAGAACAAAAGAAGAAATGGTAGATTTCTGGGTTAAATTAGTAGAGAAGTATCCAATTGTTTCAATCGAAGATGGTGTTGCAGAAGAAGATTGGGAAGGCTGGAAGATGCTAACTGAAGCACTTGGTAAAAAAGTTCAGCTTGTTGGTGATGATTTATTTGTTACAAATACTAAGAGACTTGCAAAGGGAATTGAACTTGGTGTAGGTAACTCAATTCTTATAAAACTCAATCAGATAGGAACATTAACTGAAACTCTTGAAGCAATTGAAATGGCAAATAGAGCTGGTTATACGGCAGTTGTTTCTCATAGATCAGGTGAAACAGAGGATACAACAATTGCTGATTTAGTTGTTGCAGTAAATGCTGGCCAAATTAAAACAGGTGCTCCATCAAGAACAGATAGAGTTGCAAAATATAATCAATTATTAAGGATAGAAGAAGAACTTGGAGATGTTGCTGTATATCCAGGAATGAAAGCATTCTTTAATATAAAGAAGTAATAAAATAATTAATTTATATTTTTTATAAAGAGGTTACCCTAATAAATAATTAGGGTAACCTCTTTTTTTTTGCGGTTATAGATAAAAATATTATAATGGTTTGATTAAAATATAATTTTTTTAAAATTCTGTTGACATACAAACATTAGTTTGATATTCTATTTATAGAATATTAAGAACATAGTTTCGGAGGAATATTGTTTCTATGAGAAAAATTATTCGTATAAAAAACAAAAAAAGATTTTCTTTATCAATTAGTTTTGTGTTAACTATAATATTATTATGTATACTATCAACAGCATTTAGCAATAACATTAATGATTTTAAGAACATTAAATTTATTGAAGTTACTGTTCAGGAAGGACAGACACTTTGGGAACTATCAGAAAATTATGTAGATAACAGTATTGACATTCGAAAATATATTGATGTTATTGAAAAAATAAATAATATTGAAGGTGGTTATATTTATCCTGGACAATCAATTAAATTTATAAAATCCGAAGACTTTAAAAATATTTATTAAAATAATTTATTTATTTTATGGTTTTACTTAATAATTAAATTTGTCTTTATACGATAGATAAGATATATGATAAAAAAAGAACATCAATTTAATATGCAAACTCAAATAATTAATAATAAATCAATTATATAACAAGTGTATTAATGCCAGACTTGGTTTTAGCTGATGTTTTTAAAATATTTTGAAATATTTTTTATTAATAATTCTATATTTTTAGTATTATTATTTTAGTATTATTATTGAATATTCTTTAAAAATCCTTTGTTTATTAGATTTATTTATTTGTTTATTAGATTTATTTATTTGTTAAACCATATCTAATTTAAGTTAATAATATTTAATTTAAATTCTCTACATTGCACAAAATTTTTATTTTGTGCAATGTTATACTGTGCAATAATCGTATGTATATATATTATAATAAAGTCTTTTTGTTGTCAATATTATCCTTGTATTTTTTTCTCTTTTTTTGACCTAAAGAATAAAAATAAAGAGCGAATTAGCTCGCTCTTTTTCTTGACAATAAATAATCATCAATACCTTTATACCTTCTATCCCATTTTAATATTTTGAAATTAACATTAACATTCTTTAATAAATTTGCAATTTTCATTATGTTTTCTTTGACTTCTTTTTTAGAATATAGATCCATATCAAATGTCAAATATACTTTTTTAGGTTTTAACTTCTGCAAAACTTTTATAAGTTCATAATGGTTTGACGAAACTCCAGCTAATCCAATAAACGTTTTGCCTGACAAATATGAAGCAACATCAGCCTTTAATGCTCCTTCTGTTATATATATTTCGTCACTATATATACCTAATATACCCGAAATATGCAATCTTGATTCGGCTGATGTTCCATATTCACCAGCACTGCTACTGGAGAACCATCTATATTTACTGTCTTGTCCTTCTTCCATTCTTACCTGTAATCCCACAATTTGTCCTTGTAGATTTTTTACAGGTATTGCATAACCTTTGTATGATATAAAATCCCATTCTCCAGTAGTTTTATGTTTAAAAAAGCCTGGAATTCCTTCAAGGTTTAAACCTTTTTCTAATAACTTTTTGCAGACTTCAATTCTTTCAGTTTTTGATAAATCAAATGATTTATACTGGTTATTTTTTACGACAATATTCGACAAACCACGTTTTAATAAGTCTTGTTTATGCCTATCTTTTAGAGTTAGCATATTTAGAAGTTCACTATAAACTTTATCCCTTTGTTCATCAGTTGCTATTGCTTTTTCTTTTGTTATTGCTGACTTATAAATGTTTTTTACTTCACTAATTGAAAAATTGTCTTTTGTCAATTCTTTATAAGCCTCTTTTGTATCTTGAAACGTTAGTAATGCGTATAACTGCAACGCATTACCCTTTTCACCACACTTATGACATATAAAAGTATTCTTATGAATATTAATGTATAAGTGTCCTTCTCTTTTGTTTGTGCTGTCGCAAAAAGGGCATAAACAATTAAGTTCATTTCCTCTTTGCTTTTTAATAATTAAACTTACTTTATTCAATACCATTTCCATTGTAATATCTACTAACTTCATAGTTCCTTCCTCCCCATTGTAAAATAACTTAAATTCGCTAACTTTGATTAGCAAACTACCAAAAGGGGAGAAAGAAACCCTTTTGTATATCGCGAACTATCCTCTAAAAAACAATAAAAGCCATGTAAAAGCATATAATATCTTTTACATGGCTAACTGTTTTTCGGCAAACTGCTACGTTAACATTTTTATATATACACTTGTAAACACTATTTCCCTCACACTTATTATTATACCCATGTTGAAAAATTTTGCAACCATATATTTTAGATTTTCACTATAATTCTCTCCCATCTTTTAAAAAATATTTTGTTATTTTGCAATTTACCTTTAATATATCCTTACTTTTTTCATCTTCAATTATAAATATTACATTCTCTGGGGGTAAAATATTTATCATATCTCTTATTATAGTTTCTTCACCTTTCATTACATATGCTACAAATGCAGTTTTACCTTTAGTTGTTTTTACTACTGCAACATACGGATATTGTGCAGGGTTATAATCTGAAACTTTATCTTGTAAATTCTTACAGAAAAAATCAAGAAATCTTAATGTCCTTTCTTTTTCTAATGGGGATATTCTTGAATAAATTGGAATATAAGTATTTCCGTCTTGCTCAATTGATAAACCTTTTATAAGCCTTTTTATCTTTGCTTCTGGGTATGGGTGAACAAGTTCCTTTATATGCTCTATTTTTACACAACCCCATTTATATACAAATTGTTCAATCTCTTTTTCTGGACAATAAATTAACATTAAAAATTCCCCTCCTAAAATGATTTTACATGAAAAAAGGTGAGCTTACAACTCACCTTTCTCATACATTGCTAAAATTTCAAATAATTCTTCTTCTTGTTTTCTTTCTTCTTCTGATTTTGTTGTTTCTATTAGTTCCAGTAGATTTTTGATTTCCAAATTGAAGTGTTCAAGTTCCTTATCATTTTCTAATTCTTTCTTAATTTTTGCTTCTTCAAAATTAATAATCTTGCTCATATCTCTATGCTCCTTTTGTGTATAGATTATATGCACTTAATAATTCATAGTATTTCTTATCTAACATTTCAACAAAGGTATAATCACCTGTTTTATAATAATGTTCAAATGCTGGTATATATTTTTTCCTAATCTCTTTCATTTCGTTTTTAATTGAGCTGATCAAAGTTTGTTTATCAATATTTTTATTTTTTGCAAACATTCTTATCACCCCTTAATAATTTTTGTTTCTTCTAATTCTAAAGCTTTCTGCAAATGCTTGCAGATATTTTTTCTTATCTGAAAATCTGGACATGAACAAGATCTATGAAAAGTATCAACAACATATTCCTCTTTGCCATAAGCAATATATATATATTTTTTGATTTTTTCTAATATTACATTTGATGTATCTTTTTTGTCTAATTGCATAATAGCTTCATTAGAAAGTTTATCTGCTATTGTATTCTTTTCTCTTGGAATCCAATTGATAGATACATTTTTGAATTGAGTTATTAATTCCTCAACTTTTTGTGCCAAAGAAAAAAGGTGTGATTGGTTAATTCGCCAGTTTCCATTAACTTGATTAACGACTAATTGGCTATCTCCAAATATATTAATTTCTTCAATACCTAACTCTTTTGCTTTTTCTAATAATTCTATTAACGCAAGATATTCAGCTTCATTATTTGTTTTTACGCCAAGATATTTTGAATATGTTAATACTTCCTTATTGTTTTGGTCCAATATTACTATGCCAATTCCCGCATGTCCCGGATTGTTTTTGGATGCACCATCAAAATATCCTTTATACATAAAAGCAACCTCCTTTTTTCTTTCTTAATATGGTTATACCACGCTTTTTGAAAAAGTTATTAATATAAGAAAAAAAATAGGCAAGCGAAATATCTTGCCTACAAAATTTGTTCCTCTACGAATGAATAATAAGAACTTTCAGAAATAATTACACTATCAAGCAATCTAATACCTAATAAATTGCCTGCCTCTTTTAGCTTTCTCGTAAATTCTATATCTTCTGCTGATGGAGTGCTTAAGCCACTTGGATGATTATGAGCAAAGATAAATGATGTTGCATTTGCAATAATAAGCCTCTTAAAAATCTCTCGCATAGAAGTTGCACAAGAATTTATTACACCTCTTGCGACTTCAAATACACCTATAACATTGAGTTGTGTCTTGACTGCTAATACAACAATCACTTCTTCGGGTTCATTTTGCAATTCAATATTTTCTTTAAGAAATCTAACAACACTGTAAACATCTTGTAGTTTTTGATTGTAAGTAAATGTTTTTTCTTGAACCAGTGTTAGTCTATATTTTTTGCATACATACTTGAAATTGACTTTTTCATCAATATTAAGAGCAGGCATAAATGATAATTGTTCATACATATCAAACCCTTCCTTTCTTCGCAAACTGTTATAGGCAAACTGCCAAAAGGAAGAGTATTTTAACTTATTGTCTATTTTTAAAATTTAGTGGTATAATTTAATTAAGGGAACGTTAGAAGTATATATAAATGCGGAGTTTTGGAAATATTGAAGTGGTTAGTAAGTGGGATTACTTAACCACTTTTTTTTTATGTTTATTTTTAAAGGTTTGAAGCTAATATATATTTTATAATTTGCTTTCGATAAACTTATTGTAACCACAATAATTGATATAACAACAGAAATTAGTATATCCCTTATTATATCTTCCAAAACAATCACCCCCTATTCCTTATATATTATTTACCTCTAACGTTCCCATATATTTTTTTGGGGGTGAAAGTCCGCATTATTAGCTTCATAGCAAACTATTTTTGGCTAACTGCCAAATAAGAAGGCAGGGCAACCTTCTTATGCAATAATTTTTTCTGGTATTTGATACACAATTCTTGTTATAACATTTCCTTTTTCAACATCAATAATGTATTTGTTAAGCAAACTAATGGGATATGTTGAAAGTTTTTTCTTAACATCTTGTGTATCTTGCATACCAGAAGAACTTAACATGTATATATTACATGCCCTTATTGAATTAATATATACTACTGCAAACTTTATCATGTTTTTAACCCTCCCGCAAACTGTTATAGGCAAACTGCCAAGATAAGGGAGATTATGCAACTCCCTTATCTTCTTGTTGTTTACCCACAGACATTAATAAATCTTCGATAGTTCTTATTTTTTTGTCCACTTCTTCATATTCAAGGCTTAATATATCAAGATGAGCGTAAAGGTATTGCAATTTTGCAATAAGATCATTAAAATTACTTTGCATTTGTAAAGGAATATTATCAATAAATATAGAAAGTCTTGTCTGTGGTTTTTCTGGGAAATAACCATATTCGTTTGCAAATATAGTTTTCCCGATAAGGATTTGCAATTCTTTTTTGACTCTTTCTAATTGCTCTTTTGATAATGTTCTTACATCAACCAATTTTGAGTCATAAAACATTTTAATCATAACAAACTACCTCCCACGCTAACTTTTTTTGGCTAACTGCCAATAATAATAATTGTATTAATGATTTAATGCGTGGTATAATATTAGCAAGGGACGTATTGGGGTTTTATAGTAATGCAGATGTTGAATAAGAGGAACAGGTAGGATATTATTCCTTATCTGTTTCTTTTTTTTATGTTTATTTCAAAAGGAATTGATCTAATATTAATTTCAATTTTCCCTTTAGCAAAGCATATAACAATTATCATTGCTATAATAGTTATGATTATTGTTATTACTATTTCCTTATTCAACTTTTTCACCCCCTTTTCTTTTGTTTTATAACCCCAATACATCCATATCTATTATAGGGGGTGATACTGCATTATTAACTGTCCAAACATATTTTGCTAACTTTTTTTGGCTAACTGCCAAGAGGGAGTGAGGCAAGTTTTAGCTTGCCTCTAATTTGCTATTGGTTAGTCTTAAAGATATTTTTTTAGTCCCTAACTTCTCTAATTGTTCATCTGTGAGCTTTAACTTTTTTAGACTGGTGAGTGTTACATTTAGGTATTGTAATGGGTCTTTGCCAAGACTCTTTATATAGTCTGAAACCTTTTTAATGTCAAAATCATAGCTATTAACCGTTGTTAATTTCCATATGCTATTATCTGTTTTTACTTCTCCGTTCTCGTCAATATATTGTTTCAGCATTTCCTTTTTTAACTCTAATTGAGCTTCTAATTCTTCAATTTGTTTTGCAAGTTCTGTAATATCTTCAACATCTTTTACGTTATTACATACTGTTTTATAAGGACATTTCAAACAATTTTGAGTGTTTTCTGTTGGAGTAAATTCATTTATGTCTTCTGATGTTGTAAATAAAAATTCTTTTTCTGATATTTCTTCCATTGTCTTTTTCGCCCAATCTAATGTTTCTTGAATTTGTTTCTCGTCAAGCTTTAAGTCCTTTTCTTCATTAAAACGCAAGTAGTGAAAAGCAACATTATTAATGTCAAAACCTTCTTTTTTAGTAAAATGGTAATATAAATACAACTGTCTTGGATCTGCTGTCTTTTGCCATGATGTTTTCCAATCAATTATTTTTCTTTCTTTCTCAACAATAATATCAATTACTCCGTCCATTACAATACCATCAAGATTAAACTTAAATTTTCTTTCTACTAATTCTACTGGTTGTGGTTGCAATTGCCTTACCCTGCTGTTCAAATAAGGGTTTAATTCTTCGTTATACTCACCAGTAGTTATGAACCTTGCAATGCCTTCATGTATTCTTTTGCCTAACTCCATAGCAGGTGTTGTATATTCGATACCTGCTATATACTTGTAATAATATGCCTTTGGGCATCTCTCAAAAAGTGTAAGTTTAGAAAAGCTACCATTCCATAACTCTAACATACTAATCCCTCCGCTAACTATATTTGGCTAACTGCCAAAGCAGAGGGTTATCTCTGCTTGTTGTAACACTTTCTACATAGAGGGATATATTTATCATCTGCACCTACAACAATTCTGTCAGTTTCGTTTGATGTTCTATGAGAAATCCAAGCATCTTCGCCACATATTACACAAATAGCATGATGTTTATATACATAGTCGGCTATTGGCATAACTATTTTCATATTTTCAAATGCATTTCCTTTGTAATCAATATCGAGTCCCGCAATTATTATTATTTTGTTTTTATCGAGTAACTCATTTAATATTTCAGTTATGTTTCTTTTCGATTGATAAAATTGAAATTCATCTAAGCCATAAACATCGGTATCATATTCCAATATTTCATCTAAATACTTTATAGGAATAGCTTGATGACTGTTAGTCTTTGTATGAGTTATGACTTCTGTTTCGCTATATCTTTTGTCAATAACAGGCTTGAACAAAAGTGTTTTATATTTTGCAAACTTAAATCTTCTTAATTCTTCAATAAGTGCTGATGTTTTGCCAGAGAACATGCTCCCAGTATGGATTATAAGCCTTCCTTCATACTGTTTCATTATAAAACACCTCGCTAACTTTATATTTGGCCAACTGCCAATTAAAAAAGACAAAAGCCCCAATAAACAGAAATTTCTGCTTATTGAGGCTAACTGTTGTTTGCAAACTGAATACTAAAATTTGAATATAGAAGGACTTTAGTCCTTCGTGCTACCGCTAAGGGTATAGAACCAAAGGTAATCTATAAAATCACCGTGCTGCCGCTAAGGGCAAAGAATATATAACAAATTAATTTACAATTTCAATTTTATTTTACCCTATTAAGTTTTAAAAATCAATATTATTTATATATAATTCAACTATTTTTTTGTCAATCTTATCCAGTATTTTATTATTTACTTTACCACAGGTAGATATAATTCTTAGTTTGCTAATGCTTTTAATATTTGCAATATCTACATAACTATTATTTCCATCCAAAGAATCTATTTTACCTACAAAAATGCAACTTTTTTGTTGAACTGTCCTATTATTTTTTGATGTTATTGGCACAACAACAACTGAACCTAATGTATTAGGATTATATTTATCTAAAACAATTGCATAACGAATTTTGTTTTTTTCTGTTCCTATATTATAACCAAAATTAACTCTTACTATATCACCACGTTTGAAATGTCCTAATTTTTTATAATCATCTCCTTTTTGATATTTTTTACTTTTGACATAAAGATCAGTCTTTTGCAATAACCATTTTAAGTAAAAAGAAAAATCGTATATTTCTTCAATAGAAATAGTATTTAGAATACTTTGAAACTTTTGATTTAATCGTTGAATTATTTGATTTATTTCTTCCTTTTCCATTTCATATTATCTCCTTCCTTTCGCAAACTGTATTTGGCAAACTGCCAAAGCAGGGGAAGGGGAAACCCTGCTTATTCTTCAATGGATAATATCACAAGTGCATTATTAATCTTTTCACAGACCATTTTCTTTATAACAAAGCCTTTTTTCAATATTTCAAAATGGCTTTGTTCATTTGTGAAAGCTGTTATAAGCTCTCCATCCATTGTTGTAATTGATACTTTCATATAATCTTTGCCAGTTTTTTTATTTAGATGTAAAGATGAATTTGTAACAAGCACATTCTCTATTATAATTTCTTCTTTTAGGACTTTTACATCTGGCTTTTTTTCTTGTTGTATTTCTTCTTTTGCTTCATCAATTAGTTTTTGCAAAGGTGATTTTGTTTCGTTTTGTTGTTCAGTGTTTACTATGTCGTTTATTGGTTCATATGGTAGTTGTGTGCTATCCATTGGCATTTCTTCAGGAGCATACATTCCTTGAAATTGCTCTGGGAAGGCTTCTCTCAATGCTTGGACTAATGCCACTTTTTTTATCATTGTAGCTGGCATTTCTCTCCAACTTCTTGTAGGTTGTCCCTCCTTATTTCTTCTTATATATTCTTGGAGAGAAACACTAACTTCTGATGGAACTTGCCAATCTTTTCGATAAACTTTAGCCCAACCACCTACCAATTCTTCATCTGGCAGGACTAATGTTCCTACTCTGTACTCTAACTTAGGTTCTTTTAAAAGTTCAAAAACATAGTTGATTAACTCAATTAGTTGCATTTTTCCTTTTTCATTTGTTTCAATTGCTTTTGTCTTTTCAAAAAGTTGTTGTCTAATTTCATCTACTTTTCTACTGTTTTTCTTTCGAACAATCACTCCTGCCTGCCATCCTGCACACAATTCACACTTTGCTGCTCTCTTTGTGAATGTTTCTTTACCAACGACGATTGTAGCAGGTTCTTTGTCTGAGTATTTTATCAAGTATGCTTCTCTCAAAAACGGATTCAGTCTTTGATGCTGGCATAGTTTTAAAAACATGATGGCTTCTTCATTAGTTACCTTTGCTGGGTCACCGCTGACTAAATATTTTTTGATAATTTCTGGTGAAAGTTTTATTCTTCCTGTTTCTGTTTCATATTCTATTTCCCCTTCTAACAATTCTGCATTATTGTTTCTTACTGCTAATTCACTCATACTAACCTCTCCTTTCGCAAACTGTATTTGGCAAACTGCCAAAAAGGAGAGTCTATAAAAAACAAAAAAGCCCTAACGAACAATATTTGTTGTTCATTAAGGCTAACTGTTTTTGGCAAACTGATTTATATTCCTTTAATTTAGTTACTGTCTAATATATAATCATAAATTTAACTTATATATCATTTTTCGTTCACCTATTTTCTATTACATTATAATTATACCACTTTTTTAATTTGTCAACAACTTCTTTCTAACTATTTTTTGCTAACTGCCAACGTGGGAGTTATATTCTCCCACATAAATAATCCCAGTATATCTCTGGTTGCATTTGTTTTTGTCCAAGCTGATATAAATGTGTAGACTTTAGTATCTTTATCGCACCTTCATTATCTTTTACCTTATACATATATGTTACCTTTACGCCTTCACTATCAGCCTCTTCTATTATTTTTGCCCCTTTGTCCAACTTTTCCAGATTCTTTAGAGCAATTTTACTTAATATTCTTTTTACTAACAAACTCATATTAATCCCTCCGCAAACTGATTTTGGCAAACTAAATTTGGCAAACTACACATCTTTGATAATTTCTTCTATAAGGCTTTTAAGATCTTCGTCTTTTTCTAATTTTACTTCTGTAATTTGTTCTACTTTTTCATCAATAACTTCAATTAATTCTAATTCACTGTCAATCCATTCATAATAAATTTCTTCAACTATCTCCAATTGTTCTTGATATTCCATTTTTGGAAAGTCACTTAACCTAAATATTAGTTCTCTATAAATAAACAATTTTGGAATAATCCCACGACCAATGCTGTCTAATAAGCCATGTAAATTATTTAATAATAAGTTATTTTGCTCATCTTCGAGCAGTTCTGTCATTATCTTATATATTGCTTTTTCTGGTAATACTAATTTCGCCTCCTTTCCAGTAATATGATCTTTTTGGTATAAAACAATTCTGTCTACTGTTCCTTTGCTATCTGTTAATATAACCGAGCTTGTAAAAAATACATTGTCATTAGTTAATACAACTTTTTTCATAACAAACTACCTCCTGCAAACTGTTTTTGGCAAACTGCCAAATGTTATGTAAAAAAACAAAAAGCCATACAAGAGACTTTTAATCTCTTATATGGCTAACTGTTTTTGGCTAACTGTTATTTTAACATTTTTATTTATGCAGTTTAATATATTTTTTCCCCTTCTTTTTTACAATATATATTATACCACTTTAAAAAAATATTTTGCAATATTTTTATGCTACGTTTAAAAGTTTTTTGCATTGAACTCTTATTTTGTAAATGATAAATTTGATCTTACTTTCATCAATGTTTATTTCTTTTGCTATTTCATAATTTGAATAGCCTTTTGATTTTAGTATTAATATTTGCTTTTGTTCTTTAGTTAGTGTTGAAAGTATTTCGTTAAGCATTATTCTTTTTTCTACTTGCTCTTGAATATCATCATTAGATGAAATAACATCTTTAAGTGTAATATTTTCATCATCTGCAATAACTTCTTCAAGTGAATGAGTATTAGGTATTGAAAAAACATTACAATTTCTAAATGATGGACGTATGTTAGTATCTCTAATAATACATCTTTGGATATTTCGCTCTATCCAGTAGTAAGCATACGTGATAAATTTTATGTTTTTACTTGGATCATAGTTATTAATTGCTTGTATTATTGCAAGATTTCCTTCTTGCAATAAATCTTCATACAGGCTTGGTTTGTTATACTTTCTGATAACTGCTTTTACTACTGGCTGGAACATGTCAATTATTTCTTGCATTGCTTCTTTATCATGTCTTTTTGCTCTTTCAATTAATTCAAACTCATTTTTACTTCGCAAACTGTTCATGGCAAACTCCTCCTTAAACTTAAATTTAAGGAAAACAAAAAAGGGCAGAAAACACCTTTAATGTTTTCTCCCCTTTTCTATTGACTTTATATGGCAAACTATTTATAAATGCAAACTATATATATTAATTATACCACATTTTTTATTATACAAGCAAAATATAAATAATTTTAATAAGTCAGCAAGAACTCTTGTGACTTTAATCATGAGATGAACTGCTGACAAATATAGTTATTGCTTCTGCTTAATAAAACTATCTCTTTGGGATTAATTTGTTTGTATTTCTTTGAAACCTGCAAGTAGTTCCCATCTATATCTTGAACATATAAATAATATTATTGCTTTTTTAATAATAAGATTCATGTTTTGCATGACTCTTATTATTTTCTCAATTAAAACTACTTTTACAACATATTCATTTTATTTTTTAATTCCTTCATAGCTGGCTTGATATATATTCTTGTAGTTTCTATATTAGAATGTCCTGCTAATGCTGATACTTCTACAATATTAAAACCTTTTTCTAAAGCACGTTTACAAAAATAATGTCTTAATTGATGAGGACTTATTGGTTCAATTCTTGCAATGTAACAGTATTCTCTTATCATTTTAAATATTGTTGCTCTATTCATCTTGCCTCTTTCACCAATAAAAAGATAATCTACTGTATCAGCATATTTATATTTATATCTTTCTTTGAGCCATTCGTTAATTGCTTCTTTTACAGTAGTGTTCAAAGGTATACTCCTTTGTTTGCCACCTTTGCCATAATATATAATAAGCTCATCTTTTATGATGTCGTTGAGCCGAATATTACATAACTCCGATACTCTTATGCCAGTATAGGCAAGAGTATAGAATATAGCTATATCCCTTTTGCTACCATAATGAACTATACTTTCCTCTAATTTATTAAAATCCTTGTTATCCATCTTTACTGGCGATGTGAATGTTTTTTGAATATCAATAAAATACTCTTTATTGAATGGATTAGTTTCTAAAATTCCTTTTTCAATAAGAAAATCACAATAAGATTTAATTGAGGCTAAATAGTTATTTATAGTTTTTGCATTTATTTTTCTAACAGTCATAAGATAACTTTTATAATTTCTTATGTGTAAAGGTAAAATCTTATTGTCAAACTCTCTATCATAGCTTTCTTGATACCATTTAATAAATAATTTAACTTTCTGAATATATAAATTAATAGTATTATCCATTTTACCCTTATCCTGCAACCATAATTTATAATCTTCCATAGCTATTCCCCCTAAAATTGTTCTAATAAATTTTGTTGCGAATTTTTTTGTAACTTTTGTTGCGAATAAGGTTATTTTAAACTTAATTTTACCATAAAACAGTCCATATTCGCAACAAAAGAATTATTTTGTTGCCTATTTTTTATCTCTTTATAATGTTTTCTATCTGCTATATAAAAGAAAAGAGGAAGTGAAAAATCACTTCCTCTTTTGCAGGCTATTTTCTTTATTTTTCTATTTTTTCTGTTTTAGTTCTGTATACTTTGATAGTCATGTTGTCTTTTAGCATTTGTTTCTCTAAATACTTATAATACTAAATCGTTTATTCTTCTTCGTTAAGGTCTTTTATAATATGGCTTTGGAAATCTTACTTTTACTGGTTGTTTAAATAATGGATGTAGCACAATTAATTCTCCTTTTTCAAGATTAGTTAAATTATTTTTCATTGTTGTAGGAATTGCTTTGTATGCATCACTACTTAATTCCATTGAACCTGTTCTCCCTAATATATGTGTTGAACAGTTTTCATTAACTTCAATATTAATTTGGCTTTTGAATTGTTCAGCACCTATTAAAGCAATTGATGAACTTCTGCCACGTGCTGATATTTCAATTAATTGTTCTGTTACAGATGATACTTTTATTGATTTCGGAGCATATTTATTAAGTTCGTCAACAAATATCAAAAATGGTGGAGTATCATCGTCAGATTCAATAATTCTTCTATCAATTGCCTTCATTACACAACCTATAATAAAACCTTTTGTATCATCATTTATATTAGCAATATCTATGACTGCTACATCGCCATATGTAAGTTGATTAATTTCTTCAGAAATATCTGTCTCTGAGCTTTGATTACTTAAGTTATTTACAAATAATCCTACATTCTTATTCATTGTTCTTTTTAAATGTCTAATAAATTTCCCTATCGATCTGATATTTATTTCATTTCCTAAAAAAACTGAAAGCGACATTTCTTTATTGCAATTATTAAATATTTTACTTTTAGATAGTATTTCCCAATTTGTTCTCAAAAAATTAATATCATTCTGTTTTTCGCTTAATCCATAAACAATGCTTTCAATAGTATATTCAGGATCGTTTACTTCAGAGAATAAAAAAGAAAGATTATCATTATTTAGAACATTTTTCAATGTAAAAGCATATTGCTTTACATTATTACTGTGTGGAATTCTATAACTATTAGGTTGTCCATTACCACCTCTTGGTAAGAAATATTTTATATTTGTAAATGTTTCTTTTTGTAAATTAAGTTTTTCATATAAAACTTCATCTAATTCATCAAAGTCTGTTGGCTCTTCATGAAGACTTAATAAGTCGTCTTTTTTAACATTAAAAATTATAACACAAGGTTTTGGTTCACTTTTTTGAAGTATTGATTGGATTATAAACATTGCATATGATGTTTTTGTCGCTAATCCAGAAATACCAGAAATATTAATATGGGCTCCTTCTGGACCAAGAATATAGTCTTTGTCAAAAAATAATGGAATAAAATCTCCATTTGATTGTAGAATAACTCCTGCTGGTATTTTCTTTTCTTCTTTTATATTATCACTACCAAGAGCTTTTTCAACTTCTGAAGCAGTTGAAAAAGTAACTTTTTTTTCATTTGGAATGGGCATTAATACATTTATTTTAATGTTCTTATTTTGGTATTTAGGATGGTCGACACCTGTATTTTGCATTACAAGACATCGAGCTATGTTTGATGATATTCTAACAGTATTAGGAGATGTATCAACATTTCCGAAATCATTTGATACATAATTTGTTAAATGCGATTCTGCATCAGTAACTGCAGAGATACTTCCTACAATTCCAAATGTTTTTGTATTAAATTCCTGTTCAACAGTTACAAAATCAAAAGGATTAATTAAAACTCCATCTTTTATCCAAAAGCTAAATTCACTTTCAGTGTTAGCACTTTCCTTCGTAACAGATGTTTTACCAATTATTATTTCATTATGGTTTATAATGCTTTCATTACTCTCATTTTTATCTTCAATCACCATTTTATACTCCCCCTTATATATAGAATACTTTTCATATTAGTTTTCATAAAATCTTCTGTTTTCGCTATTGGATATATATTTGATGACCATCTATTATTTGGATATGAATTTACAAAGGTTTCATATAAAATAGCAGAGGAAATATTATTTATCTTATCAAGTAACTTTTTAACTTCATCAATACTTGATTTATAAGATAAAATTTCTGGGTCAAAATTTTTAGGGAGAGGAAATTCAATTTTTACTATTCCTTCTAATGGTTCTGACAAGTTTTTTCTTTTAAATATTCTTATATACCAAACTAAAACATTCACATTTTCTTTTTTAAAAACAACTGTTCTTTCTGCATAGTCGAGAGCTGATAATAAAGTCCCAACTTTCATAACATCTTGACCAAATCTTAATAATGGTTTAAAACTCGGAGATTTTGTTAAGGCTATAATTTTATCTGATGCAGAAGTTACAAATTGTATATTTGAAATAGAACCATCTATTATTGCCATATAATTTGTTTTTTGAGTTTCTATTTCTTTTGTAATTTCATTCATCACATCAATTTCAATTTCGTGCATTTTATATCGTGCTATTGCTCCTGCTCTTTCCCTTAAATCAATCGGTAAATCATTTTCAGTTTTATAATTTGTTGAATCAACAAATAATATGCTATTATTATTAATATTAAGTAACTGATTTAATAAAGTATCAGGAACTAAACTAAATGGAAAGATTAAATAGTTTTGGTTTTTAAATAATTTTTTGTGTAGTTTATGCATTGAATCTCTTTCTAAACACGCTGACGCTACCTCGGTAAACATAAGAGGAAATACATTTGGATATACAACTTCACCTAAATAAACGGTCTTTAATGTTCCATCTATAAAATACTTAAAAATGTTTCGACTTTTTTCTTCCTTTTGAACTTTTATTTTAATTCCATTTTTATTAATTTTACCATCTTTAGTTATACCTTGATCTTCAAAACAGATAAATTCTTCATTATTTTTTACAGTCATATCGTCGTCTTTTCTGTCAATATCTGTTGGTAATAATTCTTCGCTTAAATATTCTATACCAACATTTTGTAGAGTAACATTATCTTTTATTCTATCAATAATTGTTCTCATATTAATTTTCCAATCATCAGGCATTACACCACCTCCTATATTTAAGTTATCAAAATTTAATCTACTTATTTTTATTAATTTCTCTTAAATACATTGCTTTATCAAGTGACTCTGCTTCTATAATTTTCTTAATAAGTCCATCATAAGGTGGGAAAGCTCCATGTGAACCTAAAACTCTTCTCGCTTTTGCTACCATTTCAAGAAGTTCTGGCGTCCATGAAGTTGCTACATATTTGTCCTTTTCTAAAGAGTCATTTGGTTGATATCTCATTGGATATGCCACAATCCCTAAATCCATAACATCTTTTAATCGTTCTAAGAAATCATCTGGTGTATCTTGAAAATTATAAAGCATATATACTAATATTTTTCTTTTTTTGATACCTACTTCAGTTAAATTTTGAACAGCTTTAAGTAAATATTTTCTATCTTCAATTTTATCGTAAGCAAGTCTAATAAGGTCATACTTTAAATTAGATATTTTTTCTGCAAAAGGTAAAGTTAATAATCTAGCATCAAGCCCTTGATTAAAATCAACTTTTACTTTTTTACCTTCTATATTTCGATATTTTTCTAAGAACTCAAAAATTTCTAACTTGTAAGGTGATGCCAAAAAATTATTGTCCCAAAATATAATCCTTGTATATTTAGGATTTATAAGATGTGATATTGTATTTTTTGCTTCATATTGAGACTCAATTTTCCATACAACACAAAAAGGACATCTTCTAATACATCCTCTACTAGAAAATAATATACTTCCATCCCATTCAGGAACTAATGAATAATCTGGACATATATCTTCTGCTTCAGGTATCACCCTCTGCCAAATGTAATCAGGTCGGATTTCATATTTTGCATGTTCAGGCATAAGACTTGCATATATACCACCAAGTATAATTGGTGTTTTAGGAAAAAGCGTTCGATAATATTCAACTGCTTCTTTTACTTTTCTCCAACCATAAGTAAACAAGCTTGTAACAAATATAATGTCTGGTTTTAATTTTGGTTGTTCATACGGAGAAACTAATTCGGTTGTATATGAATAGCTTTTAACTAAAGAACTTATTTTAAGTAAACCCAATGGTGGATATGTTGAGTAATATTTAGGTTCTACTAAAAGGCAATGTATATTTCTTTTTTTATTTGTTAGCCATTTTATCAAGTCTAAAAGTTCAGCATTCATTTACCTGCAACTCCTTTATTTACTATTAATTTTATCAATTAACATTATATTTTTCAACATATTTTTCTGAAAAATAAATAAAGGGTAGTCACAATCTTTCCCTTTTGAGCTATTTTAGATAATATCTTAACTATTAAGAAAATCTTGTTTATAACCTTATTCAACTACTGGTGGTATAATATATGGTTGCTTTAACATTCTATCTGTTATAAAAAAAGCAGGGTTAAATACCCTGCTTTAAAAACCAGCTTGAATTACTAACGAACCATTTATTGTTATCGGTAAATCTACATCTTTTGTTGTGTCTGTTCCATCTGCATTTTTCTTATATGCTCTTACTTTAATCCATAACTTATCTCCTATCTTGAAATATGGGACACGTCCATACATTGCCATTGCTTTATCTTTATTGAAGGTTGGATATTGGGTTAAGTTCCAATCTGACCAGCAATATACACCTTCCCATAGATTTTTTGCTTGATCTCCCCAACCTAATCCTTCGCTATAATCATTATTCCTTACAAATGAATTATCATGATTAATAATAAATCTTACTTGTAGCTTTCTATCATATACATCTGAACTCCAATCCATGCTATTTGGGGGTTGAGTAAAACTTTTCGCTGGATCAAGTTTTGTATGAATGTTGGTTAAAACCATTGATTCTGCAATAGTTTTAGCTTTTATATTACACTCCCAATAACCAACAATAGTCTTCGTTACTGGTGTTCTATTTGGTGTATATACTACTGTGTCTACTCTATCAAACCATGCATCAATCTTATATACATACCCAGTAGTTTTAGCTTTAACAACAATTCCCTCACCAATTAGAACTGTTGAGGTTTTCTTTGTTGTTAAGTCTACTTCTGATTTTCGGTGTGCTCTTTTAGCAATTTTTTCAGTCCATGCATTAATTGTTATCGTGCTACTTAAATTATACACTTGTGTATACCAATTGCTCCATAATGGAGTTAATTTTGAACTCCTTGCTGTTGGATTGTCTAGAACTCTATATCCTATTTCATATTGCCCATCATAGATATATCCTGCTTCTTCAAGTGTATTAGGCAAATTGTTATAATACTTAGTTTGCCCATTAAACTTAATATACCATTGTTCAGCGTTTTTGGGGTCGCTGTCGGGGTCGGTGTATGTTGTTGTCGGCTTTAGCTTTGTCCTAAAATCGTTAATTGTCATTGTGAATGTTCCTGTCGGTGCATTATTTGTTGCTTCTGGTTGCTGTGTTTCGGTGTATACTGTGAAGTTTTTACTTGCTATTGCTGAATAATTACCTGCTGAATCTTTTACTTGTAATTTTGCAATATAGTTGCCTACACCTAATGTTGCAATATAGCTCTTTACATTTGCTATGTTGTTGTTCCCTACTTCTGCGAAATCCTTATTGACTGTGTTGTCGCTGTTGTAAATCCACCAGTGCCATGTTGTAATTGGATCGTTGTCTGGGTCGTAGCTCTTGTCTGTTAGGTTGCTTGGCTGGTTGCCTTTTAGAATCTCGGAATCATTCGTAAAATCAGCTACTGGTGGGTTGTTCGATACACTTAAATCAATCATAGCTATCTTTGGCTTGCTCCAAACACCGACACCACCTGGTCCGTCGCAGTCCTGTACTTCTAACTTGATGAGGTATATCTTGCCGCTCTGTAATGTCATGCTCTGCAGGTTAGCAAGTGTTGTGTCTATCCAGCTGGTGTCGTCAAGCGTCTTGTACTGCCATTTCCATGCTATGATTCCTTTGTCGCTTCTGTTATACTGGTGGTCGGGGTCATAGCTCTTATCAGTGATTGTTACCTTCCCAGTAGATTTGTTATAGGTTGCTACAAAGTCTGCAATTGGTCTTCTGTGAACGTAGAGCACCATCTGTCGTTCAAGCTTTGACCAGAGCTTGTACTCATCAAAGTCGCTTGTCCCTGGTGGTGGATTGTCCTGTACCTGGAATGTTACTGTGTACTTACCCGGTTTTGGGAATACTTCAATTGGTGTGTTCAGCCATATACCATCAAACTCTGCTTTGCCAAGGCTGTTATCGAACACTGTTTCATCGTGTTCATAACGCCATCTCTGATTGATGATTGGGTCGTTCTCATAGTCTTCCCAGTATGGATAGTAGATGACCTTTTCCTCATTGGCAAGCACATACTGTGGGTCAGGTGTAATCTGCGTGTTGGTGTATTTTGCCTTGATTTCGTTCAGTGCCTGGTCTAAGGTTGCTATTGCATTGCCTGCCGAGTCGTAGAGTTTACCGTCGGTTGCATTGGCAAGCTGACGTAGAGTTAAATCTTGAGTAGCATTAGAAACGTCACTAATATTCTTAATGTTTGTATCTAATATGCTACTTGGTACTACCATGTAGACATCGGTATTCTTGTCCATTAAGAATCTTAAAAAGTTCTTTGTTATGCTACCAAATGGATAATAGTTTGTATTCATAAAGTTGGTCGAAGTAGAATCCGTTAAAAATATACAAATATTGTCATCATTAGAGGATGAAAATAAAATAGAAGGAGTAACACCTAATATATCTTTAGTAACATACGTATTACTAGTTTCTTGGTGGTCAAAGTATAAATATGGGTCATTGACTGCTACAAATTGGTAACCCTGAATGGTACGAATATACTTAAGGCTTTGGTACATATATTGTGCCAAAAGCCACTCGTCATAACCAGGAAACGGATTAACAGTAGGGTAGGAAAATAATACATCGCCAAGATCCCAACGGTCATGTGCATGATAATAATATGAATAATAGGTTCCATTGACGTAGTAATTAATAGTATAATCCACAACTGCTTCATTAAAAATGTAGTCCCAATAATAATTTGATGTTTGATTGTGGATACTGATTTTGTTTTGGTCCAAGTACTCACTATAGATTTTTGAATCTTTGTATTCAGAAAAGCTTTCTTGTCGTGTTATTATAGGTATTTTAGATGTTACAGGATGTCGTACACTTCCTATTGAATTCCACCAATTACCCGTCAGCTTGTAAATAGTTGTGTCTTGCCAACCCTGTATACAGTTTTGTCCTTTGTATATATATTGTGTCATTGTAGTATAACCCGAATACTTACCTACAACTGTTTCCATGTTGTTGATACTATAGTTTATGTCTACTCCATACGAATAGATTTGTGCCTTCAAATTATCTAGTTTTGATTTTATTGCATTAACATCCGATAAATCTGTTTTGTCTGTTAAAATTGTTAAATTAATTTTTTTCCTACTTACTTTACTTGTTCCCAAACTTGTAATAGGTGCGATATTTATAACCTCGGCAGTTACCTTATTTTCATCCCAGTCATATGTGTTGCCCTTCTGCAGGTCATATACGCTTACCCAGTTGCCAACCCCTGTCAGGTCAAGCCCTTCTCTTACAACAAGTGCAACTTTGTATCTGCCAACATTAGCTGTTTTGAGCGTAATTGCCGTATTGTTACCCGTATCAACTGTTTCAATATCAAAGTTCTGCACTGTACCCCAGTCCCCTACTGCCTGCCATGTTCCGTCTGCTCTGCGGATGTACCAAGTTTCATCATCGAAGTTGCCATCGTTGTTGGAGTCATAAGCGTAAAACCACGCATGTTTTGCAATTGCATCACCATCAGGACTGTAACTTGTGCTGTTAATCTGTATTGTTGCTTGCGAAGAATCGTTAGGATCTCTTATTATCTTTGTTGGCATTGTAAAGCTAGCTACTGGTGGCTTATCTGGCTTGACGGTGATTATCCTGCTGGTTGACTGTGTATTCCCATAGCTGTTGGTGATGGTAAGTGTTGCTTTTATTTGCCCCTCCTTTTTGGCTATTATTTGGACCTGCTGTGTTCCTGTTGTTGGGTCAATTACAACAATATCACTTGAACTCAAACCACTATAAGGTTCTATCTTCCACTGTGCTTTATCCCACAGGATTGTTGCACGTTTTGAGCCTGAGTATGAGCTTAGTCCGTCTAATAATATCTTTCTATTACTTTTCAATTCTCCACTTACATTGATTTTTGGTAGCGGTAAAGCTGGAGCAATTGTAATATTTGCTTCTCCGATATTTCCTGCTCCAATTTTATCCACAGCAATTCCACGAATTTTATATACTCCTAAAGTATCAGTCCAAAATTGCATAACTATTAAGTTATCAGAATTATACAAATACTGTACATCTTTCATTGGGCACTCATTGTCTAATATTTTTACTTTTACATAATCCCCATAAACCACGTCTTCATCATAACCACTTACACTAATGGTAATATCATCGCCTTGTGCAACAATACCTGGGACTGTTACAAAACATTTTGGTGGATGATTTGCATAGCTCCTGCTGACTGCAAATACCTTCTCATCCGTTCCTTCCTTGTATGTTCCATCTGTGAAGTACACAACAGCTTTATATGCAAACTTGACGAGTCCATCCTTGTTATTTACAGTGTATTGTCTGCTGTCAGTACTGCTTATCGGAATCTCCACAGACGTGTTTCTTGTGTAGTATGTTGCCATCAAATCAGAAGGTGTATCACGTCCGACATATAGTTCCCATCTTGCAACTGTTCTACCGCCAGTGTCTGAGATTGAAGCTCTGATACCTGTTTTAACCGTGGTTGTGTCGGGGGTAATTTCACCTGTGAAGGGATTGAGTGTTGCTGGTACTGTCATTGGGTCAAGCAGTCCTTCACATGTTACATCTCCTGCTGGTGGCTTGACTGTCGGCACTGGTTTGTCTGTGGTATTGACTATGATTTTAACTATAAGTGTTTTCTGACCTGAATCAAGTTCATCGCCAGTAGCTGGTTGAGCCTTTGCTCGTGCTATGAATGTTAGTGTTTGACCGTTCATATCTTTTGTGAGTTTCAAGGTTCCACTTGTTGGATATGTTTTTGTTGCTGTTACACTTGCCACATCGCTGGTTGTCTGGTATGTGGGAGATAACAGCGACTCTGTATCCTGCCTTATCCATACACGCCACAGCTTGATTGTCTGTGTCTTATTAGGTATTGTTGCTACTGCCTTGAGAGGTATTGTAACACTGTCGCCTTCGTTACCAACAATCTGCGTTGGTCCAGTAAAGTCAAGGTTGATATCCATCTTGACGTTTACAGGAACCTCAACCTCAACTGTGTTGGACTCCTTTTTTGTACCGTCGGTGAAATACAGTGTAGCGGTTACATCAAATGTTTCTGTTGTCCTGTCTTTGTTTGTTGCAATTGGTATTGAAATGGTTGTACTTGCATTTTTGCTGGTTGTTGTAACAGTGCTTGTACCTGTTTCTGATGTATTTTCGTTATGCACAGCGGTGAATACCCACTTCTGGATTGTTTTGTTGCCAATCTCATCTATATTAGCATTCGCAGTAATTTTGACTGTATAGCTCTTTGGAGTTCCACTGCTATCAATACTGATTCTGTCTGCCGTAGATGCTGTTAGTGTCGGTGTGCCTGTCTTTGTAACTATATCTACTTTAGCTTTTGTGTTTGCAGAACCCCATCCTGACCAGTAGTATTCGTTTGAGTTCCCTATCCTTTCAAGTTTATATCTAACCTTGCCATAATACGCTGGTGTTCCCTGGCCTGTACCGTCTGTTTTGAGCGGTATCTTGCTTGCGTCATACTGGAATGATTTTATATTGTCAAAGCTGTAGCTTGTGCCTGTACCGTTTGAGATTGTCTTTGTAATTACATTTCCTGCCGGTGGGTTGCTGGTGTCAATATAGAACTCCATTGCTGTCACCTGATAGCCTGCTGGTGGTGATGGTACTGTAACTTTTGCACTGATATTGTGAGTTACGTACTGGCTTGGACTGTACTGTCCGTTTGTAATTGTGATGGTGCTCTGCGAAGGTGTTACCGAAAGCTGGAGCTGGGGTGTTTGCAAAGTGGGTTGCTTTGTTATCTTTATTGTCTGTGAAGCAGAGTTGTAAGAATCTGTATGGTAACCGGCAGTGAAAAATACTCTGACTTTTGCGCTGACTGTTATTGTGTTATCACCCGTTTGCAACAGGTCAGCAGGTATTGTAAGGTTGTAGTCACCAGTACTGCTTGTGAATACAACATTGTCTGATTGCTTGTCCACGTGTGAAGCCTCTCTATATTGGTTTTCACCTCTTATGCCTTTGTATATTAGCTGGTCTGTATAATCAACACCGTTTATCTTGAAATAGTTGATTACTGTGAAATACCTTGCGTCATCACGATTGAATATCCAGCCCAGAGTAGTTTGAGGCAAACTGCTGTGATAATCAGTGAATACTCCTTTGACACTCAAATTCAACGAAAATGTGCTGTTTTTAGTCGGGTCGAGCACAAAGGCACTGCCATCTGATGATTTTGGTAAACTTGAACCATATGAAATGCTGTAGGCTGAAATCTGCTGTTGTGAAGGCAATATCTTGTTTACCGAACCTGCAAACTTGACGCTGTATACCTGCCCATTTTTCCTGAAAAACAGATAAAATGCTGCTGTCCCCTCTTGTGGTGAACCATCTATAACACCCTTGCTGAAAAGCAAACCTGCATTGAGCCAGCTTAAATCACCTATTGTATGCCCAGAAAGTGATGAGTTAGAGCTTATCAACTTCACAGTTGGACTTGTTCTAACATTGTTCCATATGTCTGTTTGAATAGACGAATTATACTGTGATGAATCGTCGGTGCTGATAATCCCAGCAAACTTCTGAGCAACATCGCTGTCTGTTTTGGATGCAAGATTGGACAGTGTCAAATCAGACCACTGCAAATTGTCATCACCTGTTGCTACCCAGTAGGGGTCTTGAACTTTTCCCCCGTCTTTATCAAACCCCATATACTGAAAGACAACCCTTGTTGCACCTGCTGTCCCAGGTGTTACTATTGCACCGTTTTTCACATACCAGTAGCCTACTGAGGAAGGCTTGGACTGATTTCCTGGTATGCTTGTTGGCAGTCCATAAACTGCTTTTCTATAATCTATTGCAAGTTCTGTATTGAGAGAGTATGTGCCATAACCACGTACTGTCGCAGTTGATGAAACATTATTATTAAATATATCTCTTATGACATCTGCCCTTGTTATTCCTTTATAATTGTCAAATCCTAACTCAAAATAATTATTCGCCACTGCACTGTAATCAATTGCATATGCCCGTGTTGAAGGTACAAACTGCACTACTAACTCAAATATAAATACCAATACTAAAAACAAAGCAAGGGATTTATATTTTCCCCTGCTTTTAAATATTATCATTTTGATCGCCTCCTGAAATATTAAATTGTTCCATCATACAAAGATATTAGATTTGACATTGTTCCAATAGAACCATAACCACGATAGAATACTATTCCTTTTGGATCAGATGTAGCATTTACAATGTTAAACTTTTGAGTAAGGTCATACTTTACATATAACAACTGCCACAGTTCATCTATACGATACGTAACAGTCTTTCCTACGTGATAATATAGGACATTGAACTCTCTGTTAGGCTCGGACCCGGTTCTCTTTTTGAAACCGTAGTTATAACCATAATCATCTATAGTGTCCTCTTTAAACGTCAAATCATCAAACACCACTCTTTTACTCTCATCAAATACCCTTGTTATTATGTCAATCGCTTCTGCTCTTGTTAAAAGTTTGCCTGCATTAAATCTTATATCTGGCATGTCCATTTTGGGAGGATAGTGTATAATTCCATCAATATTTTTTAATAGTTTAAAACTTTTAAGCACTTTCTCATCAACATTAGCTTCTGGTGTAATGATACCTAAATCAGCAAGCCTCAACATTGGTTCTTGATATAAGGTTGGTATCTTGCCAAAGTCGTTACAGAAGTATTTAAATCTTGTGTAGTCAAGAGGAAACTTTCTTGGTATCTTCATAAGCCATTTGTTCAGTGCCTCATTTGTTATTGGATTGAGTTCTGCTGTCCACTGCCAGTCATTTATGTTTGTGCTCTTGTATTTTCCAAATTCAACATAGTTGAGAAATATTTGATAGTAATTGGGTTGTTCAAATTTACTTATGGATTTCAGTGTGAAAAAGGTATAACAACCTGAGAAAAACTCATGAGCTTTATCTACTGGTTCATAATGAAGTGTATAAAGTTGTCTGTTCTGGGCTGTTGTAAGGAATTCTTTGCTTGATATTGCAGGAAAACCACCTAACAAGCTGTTGTGCCCCAACACCCATACCTGAGCTTTTAGTCTTTCTGCTGGCAGGTCAAACTTGACTTTGTCAGGATTTTCTCTCATGAACCTCTGCAAAACCTTCGACCAGTCAAGCGGGAGGAAGTAATCCTTGAGTCTGTTCCATACATGCACTGTCTTGACTGTACCGTCTTTGTAATACTTGTCAATTACAACCAAATCATAAGCCATTACAGCGTATTTGGAGTTAAACCGTGTGTATGGGTCGCCCCAACCACCATTATCACCAGGACCCCATGCAACGTATGCACCTCTGAAATTGTGAGTAGGGTCTCCACCTGTCCAGAAGGTATAGTCTACTGGTGAAAGTACCACTGTCTTGACTGGTATGTTCTTATCCTTCAGCTCTGGCACTGCATTGATTAACTTCCACACAATATAGCTTGCCTGTGCTCTTGTAAGCGGTTTGTCCTTTTTGACTTCTCCTGGTATCAAGCCCATGCTTACTGCCTTTCCCCAGTAGTCCAAAGGCTTGTCTGGCTTCACTTTAGTGCCCAGTAGTAGTGATGTTACAAACTCTTTTGCTGTTATATACTCTATCTTGTTTGTAACTGTTGAAATTGCCTTTGATATTGTTCCTGCTTGTGCTGGTATTGATAAAAACATTGCTAATACAAGGATTACTGATATTAGTTTTTTCATTTGCAATCAACCTCCTTATTATTGTTATACCATGGTTTTTAAGTTTGTTATGGTAGTTTATATTTTTTTGTTTACTTTCTAATTATATTTTACCATATACCACTTCCAAATCTTTTATACTTTTTTAGGTTTACTTGTTTTATTAGTTATTTCATAAGGTTTACTTGTTTACTTTTATTTTTTATATCAAGTGATATAGTTTAATAAAAAATAACCGTAGCAAGTTTTGTTGACTATGGTTATTTTCTTATAATCTCCCTTGATATTTTCTTATCACTTCTTGAAAATCAAATGTTGACAGCTTTCTTTTTGTTGCCTTCATTTTTGACAAAATATTTTGTCCTTGAACAGCATTAATATAATTTTGTTGATATGACATATAAAGAATAATTTCGGTTGTTATAAGCGGTGGATGGTCTGGTTTGATATTAGGTAATACATCTCTTAGATTATTACTGGCTAATGTTCCGTTAAGATATTTTGCTAATACAATTGCTGAAGCTTCACCTTTCCCTATTGAATTTTGTTTACTTATGTCAGTTAGTTTTTCGTATTCTTCGGCTATTGGTGAGAATAGCGGTATTTCTTTGATTTGATATTGTTGTGTATTAACTTTTTGTTCTATGTTTTGAAATACGAATTTATACGCCTTGTAGTTCAACATTCTTCGTATTTCGTTATATACAATCATTGGTATTACTATATTGTTAGAAAAAAGATTATCCAAAATATCAAGCCTGTTAATCCATGAAAAAGAGCATAGGCAATCATTATCAAATACTATCGGCATCTTCAAATTCATTAATTTCACCTTCTGTATCTTGAGTAGGTTCAAAAACCATATGTGCATATCCGCCTTCTATGAGCAATTCTTCATATTTACCATATGATATTTTACCTGCCTCAAGTAGCTTTTTTGCAAGTTCAGCATATTCCGAATAAACTTGTATATTTTTATCTGCTGTACTTTTGTATAGTTCTATCGGATAACCATATTCCCTTGCTTTTGTAATTATATTGTGTTTAAATTCCTCTTTTTGCTGTTTGTTTATTAATTTTAATTCCTCTAATCTTATTAACATACATTGATGACTGACTCCGAAATATTGTTCTAAAAAAATAATATCAGTGATGTCAATTCCTTTTCTTTGTTTTCTTTTTTTATATAAAACATACTCTACTGCCTCTCTTGGCAGTAGAAAATTAAGTGCAAATATATTTGCCTCTCTTTCTTCTGGGTTATCATCTACAAATTTATTAATTGAGCATATTCTGTTTAAAGCACCATTACTATATTTGTAATGATAGTATTCATGTGTTGCAGTAAATCTTTGATGTCCTAAAGTTTTTCTTGAATTAATTACTATAAGATTTGCTTTATCTTTTCTTAGAAACAGTCCGGACATTTTGTCGCTCATTTCTTTAAATACAAGAGATATTCCTTCTACTTCATAAAGTATTTTAAAAATATCTGCCGATTCATAAAAAGCAAGCCCAAGTTCCTTTCTTGTCTCCATTGCTTTTATTACTGCTTTTTCACTCATTATCTATTCCCTCACTCATTTTATACATCATACTTAAATTCATTATAAATTCATTTGCAAAAGCAATGACTTCTAAGTCCTCATCAGAGATTTCATCTGCCCTAAAGTTTATTGCAACCTGCTCATCTAAATTTTCTCTGTCGTCCAGAAGATAGTTATAATCACAACCATACAACCTTGCAAGTTGTTGAAGCATGTCTATACTAATTTCTCGTTTACCGTTTTCATAGTAGGAAAGTTGATTTTGAGTAATACCTAAATATTTTGCTACTTGTTCTTGTGTTAAACCCCTCATTTTTCTAATTTCTTGTAATTTAATTCCTATTTTTTTATAAATTTCATTATTCATAACAAACACCTCTATAACATTTAAGTTATATTATTTTATTATTATGTTTATTATTATACCATAATTATTATATTTTTATATATATTTTTGGTTCTAATTTAATTCTCATTTTTATCATACTTTTAAGGTTTACTTGTTATATTAGTGCTTCATAAGGTTTACTATGTTTACTATTTAGCTTAAAATAATGTTGTTGCACAAAAAATAACCACAATGAGTTTTTGCTCACTGTGGTTAACTTCACTGTATTATTTTTATGCAGCTATTTCTGAATAATTTGCAATAACTATTTCTGTCTTGTTTTTTAATAGTTCGTCTACTATTTTTTCAAGTTTAATAGCTGTTTCATTATCAATAAAATACTCACCGCATTGTTGACATACAAGTGCAGGAACATTTTTAATTATTATTATTTTATTATTAATGTCAATAATATGATTTACTTCTCCTTGTTTTAGACTTGCTTTACACAAAACACACTTCATTTATTATCTCTCCTTGTTTTATAATCTTCCAACCATTCATCAAGAGTAGGGAAATAAGAAGTTATAAACCATACAAAGTCATTACCAATAGAACAAATGACATGAATTGGTTTTTTCTCATTAGTATACCCTAATATTAGGCAACTTGGAAAAGGATAGTCTTTTTCGTAGATTTCAATAATCTCACCGTTATTTATAGCTTCAAAAACGTCATAAATTGTTATACCTCTTTCTTTCATTCTTATCATCATATGTCCGCACCATTGTATTTTTTCTTCTTTAGCTAACTTTCTAATTTCATCTATCCCTATACTCATTAATCTTACTTCTCTCCCCTTTCTGTTTTTATTGGCAAACTACCAAAGAGGAGTTGCTTTGAAGGTTATTTCTTCTTATGCTTAATAATTGTTCGTTTTGTTTTTATATTTCTAACTGTATGTGAGATAATCCATTCTTTAATTTCTTCTTTTTTATATTTATTTTGAGCAATATTGAGGGCTAATTGAACTAACTCATCATCGGAACAATTTATTGATATATTGTTTATATCACATAAAACACATAATAAAGCAACACCTATTCTTTTGTTTCCATCAATAAAAGGGTGATTTCTTATTACGCTATAACAAATCATAGAAATTTTATCGATATCAGTAGGGTATAATTCTTTTTCATCATATGTTTGAAATGCATTTTCTATTGATGAATACAATAGGTTTATATCTCGAATTCCATGTAAACCACCAGTTTTATTAATTATAATTTTATGGAATTCTATAACTTTCTCAATTGTTATTCTTTTCATTTTTTTGCAAGTTCTATTAAAGCATTTTTGTGCTTATTCATAAAATTACTTATTGCTTTATCTATTCTTCTATCATCTTCTTCTATTTTTTTTATTTTAATATACCTTAATATTTTTCTTTGTTCTTTTTCTGATAAATCGCCTACATTTTTATAAATTATTTTTGCTAAACTCATATCAATTTCCTCTTTTTTAAGCATATTTCTATTATAATTATACCACAAAGTCAAATAATAAACATACACAATAATAATAACTCATTGTTTTGCAAATCTATAATATAATTCTTTCTAACATGTGTTCGTGTATTTTCTTCCAACACTCATAACGATACAAGTTGTCTATATTTAGCTTTCCTAATGGTGTTCTAAACATTTCTTCATTTGCATTGACTGCAAAAAGCCATACTCTTGTTTTATGATGGTTATTTTCTATGATTACTTCAGAATGAACTCGACGTATTGTTTCTTCTGGTTGCAATAATCTTTTCTTGGTTTCTGAACTGGTTTCTACTTTTACCTTTATGCCATTATCAAGAACAACCCAATCCCTTTTATATTTAAAAGTCCAATCAAGTGTAATTGGCATTTTTTTTAACAACAACAAATCATAGTCTTTTATTGTCCCAACCCGTAGCAAGCCAATTTTACCTGTGAACTTTCTTTTTTCATTATTTATTGACATTGTAAAATCAAAATTGTAATGTCCAGGCTTTCCTAAAGCCTCTAATGTTGTATAGACATCTTCTTTTAATTGTATTACTTCAGCCTTAATCTTAGTAACTCCTATCCTCTTTGCTAAACATACTCTATGCTTACCTTCATCTACCCAGTATTTCCCATTATATTCTATTACTTTTATTTTATCTTTATCATAAAAAGGAGTAATGCCTTGTTTAAATTCTTCATAAAAACATTGACATCTACTTGATTTAATGCAAATATCGAGATATTAAGAATCATTTGCTGTTTTTTCTAAAGCCTCTAATATTTCTTCTTCTGTGTGAATATAGGGGTTTAGTCCAAGTTCAGTAAGAAGCAAACATCTATTGCCTAATTCAGTAGGGAATTCTACAATATCAGAAACATTGATAGCTTTTTCAATACATTCTTTTGACATAGAGTTAACTCCTTTTTCTATTTTTGTTTTAATATATATATTTTAAATCATTCGATCTTTCTGGACAACATGTGTAAAATATTTGAACCAATCATCATAACTTCTTTCAAGTAGTTTCATTTTACAGTTTGGATATTTTTGATTCATCTCTTGTATTGCATTTATTATACCACTATCCCATTCACCACCAATTGGTCTTAATACAATCTCACCTTCTTGAGTTACACCAATTAACAAAGCAAAGACTCTTTTATCTGAAAGAGATTCTATAATCTTTTCAATTTCTTGAGGTTTCATAAAAATATCTCCTTTCTTTAATTTTTCTTTTCTAAATAAAAATAAAAGAGATTGCCTTTTTTCCATGACAGCAACCTCTTTATTATCACTCCTTGTTCCATTGTTGCTATTTATATAAAAAGCCTTATATCATCAGCGTATTGATATGGTATTAGTGATTAGAAGGTGTTTCAATCCATTATAAAAGTATCTCGAAAATCAAATATTGTTATGTTTTTTGTTTTAATTATTTATAGTATTATTATATTCTATTTTATGCATAATATTTTTACATTATTTATATAATAATATTGCTAAATATAATTCTTAATGTTACGATTATTTTATATGGTTTTTTTATCGTTTAAAATGTATATTTTGCAAAAATTAATTATTAATATTTTTATATTATATATAATTATTATTTAATAATACAGGGGACAAAGGTATTTAACAATATTTCTACAAATTTTTTAGTAAAATAACTTATAAATAGTTGTTTTTTAAAAATCAATATATAATTATAGTGCATATACTATACAAAATTATTTTATATTTTTAGTTATATATTTTACTTTCTTTATATTATTACATGTCAATAATAAAGCTTACATATGGGGAGACCTTTATCAATAATATTAAAATAAAAAAAGGAGGTAAAATTATGAAATTTAAGAGAATTACACTATCATCATTATTGGTTATTGCACTTGCAATAGGTATTATATTTTTTAGCTACAATAAAAACATAGCTAAGGCTGCCCCTTCCACTTCAGGTATTAAAGGGGTTAATAATCCGCATATCTGGTTTGATAGCCAATCTTATTCAGCTTTAGACACTATTAAGAATAATGGGTTTAATACTGTAAGAATTGTATGGCAAACCAGTGGTTCAGGTTCAAGATTGAAACAAATCATAGACCGATGTAAAACTTTAGGTCTAAAACCTATTCCAGAATTGCATGATGTAACAGGTGGAACAAATTCAAGTGATATTGATAGAATGGTAAATTGGTGGATAAGTAACAAGTCTTATATATCAAGTGACGTATGGATTAATATAGCTAATGAATGGGGACCAGCTAACAGCACAACGTGGAGAGATACTTATAAAAGTGCTGTGCAGAAACTTAGAAATAATGGTATGAGTAATACAATAGTTATTGATTCAGGTGGATGGGGACAAGATCAAGATGATATCTTGAACTATGCATTAGATGTTCTTAATGCCGATCCTAATAAAAATGTAGTATTTAGTATTCATATGTATGGTTCTTGGAATGATAATAGCAAAATTTATAACTTTTTAACTAGTTGCAAAAATAAAGGGATTCCAATTATGGTAGGAGAATTTGGTTATAATTATAACAATGGGAATAATAATCTTGGTTGCAAAGTAGATGCAGCATACTTAATGAATACCTGTAATAGTCTTGGTATTGGCTATATTGCTTGGTCATGGTGTGGAAATGATTCGGCTAATGCGTGGCTTGATATGACACAATCAGATTGGACCACATTAACCTATTGGGGTAATTTAGTTAAAAATGGCGGTACCAGCAGTAGTAGCATTATCTACGACTTTGAAAACTCAACTCAAGGATGGACCGGAAGTAATATAAGTGGTGGACCGTGGAGTGTAACCGAATGGAAATATAATGGTAGTTATTCTTTAAAAGCAGATATCACTTTAAAGCCTAGTAACCAATACTATTTAAAATTAACATCAGATCAAAACCTATCTGGAAAATCAACAATAAAGGCGTATGTTAAACATGCAGCTTGGGGCAATGTAGGAAGTGGAATGCAAGCAAAATTATATGTTAAAACCGGTAGCAGTTGGACTTGGTATGATGGAGGGGCTGTTAGCATTAATAGTAGTAATGCTTCATTAGTTCAAATCAGTTTGAGTAATGTAAGTAATTTAGACCAAGTAAGAGAAATAGGAATTCAGTTTATTTCAAGCTCAGACTGTGCTAATGGAGATGCATGTTCAATATATGTTGATTATGTTGTAATCCAATAGATTTTATACTTTAAAATAATATTAGGTATTTTTTAGTTAAATAATCAAATGGTCTCCCCATTTTTTATATTTTAGAATGTATCTGTTCTTACAATACTATCATAACTTATCTTACATCTTTATCAGCTTTACTTGCAAGATTATCAGAAACTGACACTCTGTGCATCTAAAATATTTTATTATCTATGTAAAAAGGCAGGATTTACCCTGCCTTACTTTGTTATTACAGCTTCTTTCAAAAGCTTGCCTACCTTGAATACTGGAACTTTTGTTGCTGGTATAAGTATTTCTTCTTGTGTTTGTGGATTTTTGCCTTTCCTTTCTGCTCTTTCTCTAACTTCAAATGAGCCAAAACCAACTAATTGAACTTTATCATTATTTTGAAGTGCTTCTGTAACTGAGTCAACAAATGCGTTAAGCAATTTTTCAGTGTCCTTTTGTGTTAGTCCACTTTTTGTAGCCATTGCTTTGATTAATTGTTCCTTTGTCATTTCTATTTACCCCCTATGTTTTTTATATAATCAAGCATTAGCTTGATTATTGCCGACTATTTTATTTTGTAGTTCTATAAGTAGTATTTGATATTTCTCTTGAAACTGCTGGGTAAGTTCTCTTTCTTTTTCAAATAGTGCTTTCTCTTTTTCATATTCTATGTTCTTTATGCTTTCTTTTAGCTTGCTTATTTCTTCTTCCTTTACTACCAGTAGTTTTTTTAGATTATCTATATTTTCTTTTTCTGCTTTTAGGTTGTCTAATTCTTTCTTAATTGTGCTTATTGCTTGTTGCAATTCTTGAATTAACTCATCTTTTGCTTTTAAAGTTTCTCTGTATTCTTCTTCTTTTGCTTTAGTTATATTTTCAAATCTTTCTGCCATGTTCACATATATTGTATTTATTCTATTTAGCAGTATATTTAATTCGTTTATGTCCTCTGCTATCTCTGGTATCCTTTGTTTTGTCTTTTCTAATTGGTATAAAGAAACTAACTGCTTCATAAAGTCCTTTCCTGTTAGTCCCGATTCTTCAAGCAACTTTGCGACCTGTTCTTTTAATTCCTCTGGTATTTTTACCGACCATGTAGTATCTGACATTTTTACTTTCCCCCATTAGATTTACTTTTTAATAAGTCAGCAAGAACTCTTGTGACTTTAGTCATGAGATGAACTGCTGACAAATATAGTTATTGCTTCTGCTTAATAAAACTATCTCTTTGGGATTAATTTGTTTGTATTTCTTTGAAACCTGCAAGTAGTTCCCATCTATATCTTGAACATATACCCATTTGCCTGTAAAACCTGAAATATAACCTATTTTGTTAATAAGGGGTATATATACTCTATCCCATAAACACCACTTCTTACTGTTAACCACTATTTCCTTTATATTCTTGTTGTTACGTTTTGCTTTTCTGTTTGGTTCTTTCCTACCTTTGCGAGGGATTTCTTCGTGTAGACTGCGTTTCTTTTTGCGAACTTGCTTTACAAAATACCATGTGTCATCCTGCCATCCTGGTTTTATCCCTGCAATTGTAATAGCATCGTTTATATGCGACTTTTCCAATCCCCATTCTTTGCGTGTTCTTCTGGTATACAGTCCAAACGTATATCTTGTAGGTGCTATCTTCTGCAACTTCGGGACAAGGTAATCTTTTAAAACATTCATGAACACTGTAGGACGAAAATCCTTGATTGTAGGTGGTTGCTTCCCAGTAAACTGCTTATAACTCATATTTCCTTTTGCTATATTATGGGCATCACAACAGCACACCAAATTTGATGGATTGTTTGTTCCTCCTCTGCTCCTTGGAATAATGTGATCTACTGTCAATTTGCCCGAACATGGTATATCAGGTCTTAACTTGGCATAATGACATTTAAAACCATCTCTGATTTTCACATACTCCTTAACACTGTCAAATCCTTGCATTTCTCCTTGTTGATATTCTTTCCCATATATATTAGGATTTTGTAACACTTGTGTATCAAATTGCCCTACTTCTACTTTGATTTCTGTTATCGGAATTATCTGAGCAAGTTTTTTGATGATATTGTAATGTGCCTCTACTCTTGCCCTTATAGATGGTGGTAACCATTCTTCATGTCTTTTACGGTTAAGAAATCTTGGTTTGCGATAACGTGTTTTTCTATTTCTTCTTGTTCTTCTGAGCCTTCGTCTTATTTCTATGTTTTCTTTTATGTCCTGCCTCAACTCTACTTGTGCCTTGTAAATTATTCTGCCGTCTTCAGTTGTAACTGCTATACCAACATTTTTACTTCCTGCGTCAATTCCTGCTATACACTTCTGCTTATATCCGCTACTTCCATACAAAAGTTGAATCGTGAAAGGTTCTTTCTTAACCACTTTTGCTTTTCCCTGTTTCAGCAGTTTTCTTGCCTTTGAAGGTTTACATGGCATTAATGGTTTGCCATGCTTGTTAAGTACGAACACTATCATAAAGTATTCCTCCTTTTGGAGTTATTTGCCCATCCCCAATGTTATTCCTGCTTGTTATGTCTACTGCACTGTCCCTACCCCACAGAACTGTTTAGCAAGTAGACGACAGAGTTTGGAACTTGGGCATCATTCCAGAGTGTCATCACAGGAATAACGTAGCCCCGTCTGGTTTACACCAGGTGGCTGAGGGTAGTCAACCCAAGGCTCAAGCCTCCGACTTTAGTCGGGGGTAGTTGACCTTTCTTATTTAGTTTTCCTGTTTGATATAGATACATTATAAACACCTCTTATATAAGGTTTATCTCCTATTGCTCATATTTATATATAGTTTACTTGGTTTACTTTTACCTTATATTTATATTATATCACATATTATTATTTTTTTATTATTTTTTATAAAAAAATAAGCAAGGTTTTATCCTTGCTCTTGGGGGAGTATTGACTCATTTCTCGTATACTTCTTTTGCAAGTTCTGTATCAAACATGGATATAGCTATAAAAATAAATACGAAATACAGGAAAAACAATACTATTGGTATTATTATTGCCTCTTTGCTTGCTTGACTGGTTATGTCTTGTGTTATTGAGTTGTTATTAAATGGTTTTGCTCTTTGAATCCATTTTTCAATTTGTTTGCTTATTAAGCTATATGTCATTTCGTTTTTATACCCTGTTATCTTTATTTTGTATCGATTTGTAAATTTATCATCAAATACATATAGATAATTCTTATCCTTATAGAAATAATAACTATTATTGTTGACATTAATTATGCCTTTTTTAACTTCCAATTCTTTTGTGTTTGTTATCGCATTATACATAGATATTGAATATTTTTCACAATTTTCTGTTTTTCCATCATTATATATTTTAACAATAGCAAAAGTATATGCTATTGTTATCACAATAAATGTGATTATAACAATTAGTTTTGCTTTCACATTATCACATCTCCTTCTCTTTTTGCTGTTTCTCCTTTAACTGAATTAATTTCCCTACAAGTGGAGTTACAATCCCTAAAGATATATCTGAATACTGGAAACACTCCTTATAGTGAGCAAAACTTACTACAAAAAAATTTCTGTATTTAGCTGTTACTATCCCTATTTTTGTTGTTGTGCCTTCTTTCTTCCCTTGCTTTCCCTTGTTTCTTTCTTGTATTCTAACCTTCTGCCCGAGCCTTAACATTTTCACACGCCCTTTGTTGTTTTTTGTCGAATATTGTTTTTTCTAATGCATATAATAATTTTTGTTCATAAATGTTAAGCGTATATAATTCTTCTAATGCTTGCTCTTTTGTCTTTGGCTTCTTATAATACCTTGCAAAAGATGTCATCGCTTCAAACTTATCTGCAATTGATATTATTTGAACATTAATTGCTTGACTTTGTGTATCGTTGTGATGATTCAAAGCTATATGTGCGTATTCCTTTAAGTTTAGAGTTGTTAATATCATACTTCCATAATAAGTATGGTTTTTTATTATTTGGAGTTCTTCACTTGTCAACTGTATAGATTTGTCTAATAAGCTGTTGGGAAGTAATATTTTCCCTACATCATGCAAAAGACCTGCTGTATAAAAATAATGGCAGTCATATTCCAATTTTTCTGCCATAAGTGAAGATAACATTGCTACATTTAGCGAATGAGTGAGAAGTGTAGGGTTCTTCTCACTCATTAATTGTATTAATATGCTTATGCTTTCGTCCATTTCTGCACCTCAATTCATTGCAAAGTTGGTAATACGCTTAATGGATCAACATATACCCCATTTAACTTTGTTCCAAAATGCAAGTGGTTACCTGTTGACGCACCTGTTGAGTCAGTCCCACCTAATATTTCACCTTCTTTAACTTGTTTTCCTACTTGCACATCTATCTTGGATAGATGGCAATAGATAAACTCATAATTACCACTTTTAAGTATAACTGTTAGTCCTCCACCTCCCCAGTTGCCAGCATGAGTGATTACACCGTCAGCTACCGCAAATATTGGTTCTCCATAGCCTGTTGCTATGTCAATGCCATTATGCATTTTCCATGTATTATATACAGGGTGGAATCTCATTCCAAATGGACTGGTTATGTGTATTTCCCCTGCTATTGGTTTTGCTGTTCCACTTGCCATGAATGTATCTATGTTCCTATATGTTTGTGCTGTTTCGACTACTTTTGCCCCATAGGTTCTTCGACAATATTCGACATCATTTATTCCCCAATAATGAGCCAATGCAGGCATTATTTCATCTTTCCAACCTTCACCTTGCCAATCTATTTGTTCTGGGTTTTTATTGCTCCATTTTTGAATATAACCAGATAAAAGGTGTGTTCCTGCAAGAATTTGTGCTTCTGGGTTGTCCCTGTCTGCAACCACATCAAAACCAAGCTTTGGTGCTATTGCTTCCCAGTTGAATGGTTGAAGTTGCATAAGCCCATAGCACCCAACATTTGAGGTTGCATGTATGTTGAAAGAGCTTTCTCTAAATGCTATTGCTCCCAGTAACCAATATGGAATATTATATCTTTGTTCTGCTTCTTTGAAAAAAGGTAATAATTGTGCTGGTATATATGCTGATGAGGTAAATCCTGCCACATTTTCATAGTCGTTTATCTCTGAAAATACCCAATCAGCGTTCCTTTGCCCATTGATATAACTTTGTGCGTTGTTTACTATCATAGCTTTAACCATTGCAATATCTTCATCTTTATTTTCTTCTTTTATCATATCTTCAAGTCTTGTATAGTCTTTGCTATTCAAAGATTTAAATTCATCTTGAACAGGTATTATTTCGCTTACTTCGTTTATTTCTTCCGAAACAACATAAGGTTGATATTCATTTGTAGTGCAATTTTCTACTATAATAGACGAGTTATAGCTTGGTTTTGTTCCATTTGTTGTTTTCTGTGGATCATTTTTTGATATGATTTCTTGTGTAGTTGACTTTACATATTGCTTGTCCTCTACCTTTTCATTTAGAAAAGTTGAGGATTTACTTTTAGGCTGATTATTCTCATAATAATCTGTTGATTTCTGCATTTTATAAGTTATATCATAGGTATTCTTTATTGTATCTGCTTTTGTTAATAGGTATATAGGCTCTACATCTGTTACTTTTATTTTTTCAGTCCATCTTTCAATGGTTGTTACTGTTGTTGGACTTGGTAAATAAACGCTATATACTGTTGCGTCAACACCTTCTTTTAATGAATATGAATACTGTTTTGTTATTATTTTCTCATAGGTTACTGTTTTAATTGTTTCTACTTGCCTACGATTTTTTATATATTCCCATTCAGGCTTCATTTTTTCTGCTATTGTTGATAGCTTTCTTTTTATACTCTCTAATGTTTGTTCTTCGCTTTCATTCAACTGCAGATATTTGTAATATGAATTAATAAGTGCCGAATTTAAAGAGAGTTCCTCATCAGTTCCGTAATAATCAAGCATAGATCCGTTTACTTCTCTTGCTTTGTCAATTGAATATTGTATCAGCTTTTGATTATCTTCTTTTGATAAAGTATCTGCAATTGCACCATCTTCAAGAAAACTTTGTAATGTAGCTGTTATTAATAAGACTATAAATAATATTGCTACTATTGGTATCCAGTAAGGAGCTGTTTTTAACAAAAGATTTTTAACTTTTTTCTTCGCATAGTTTTTGGCTTTACTTTTTGCATAGTTCTTAACTCTGCTCAATAGCAACACCTCATTATAGTTTTATACAAATAGAGGGGCAGTTAAGGGTCTAAGCTATAAAAATATTAATTGGATTTGGTTTAACTGGTTTAACTGGTTTGATAATAGGTGGCTTGTTTGGTATTTCTGGTATTTTTACCGGTACTGCAAAAGCTATTGATGTTATTGCAAATATCGTGATAAGCCCTAATGTTATCATTCTTATTATTTTTTTCATCTCTTATTCCTCCTTATCTCTTTTTGCCCCTCTATTTTCTACAATGTTAGTTTAAGTAGGAGATACCAAAAAATTTATATGCTAATCTGCAATATTCTAATGCTTTTTGATAGTTCTCCTTAGGATTACCCCTGTATGGTGAGCAAATATATACTGGCTTTCTATATTGCATATCCTTTTACACCTCATTTTTTATCGTTTCAAAATAGAAAAATTTATTTTGAAATCTTTTCCCCCACAGAAAGAACAATGAAGATTTTTAACGTCTTTTTCGCTTATAACAACAATATTGTTTTTACAATTAATGCATTGCAGTGAAATAACGTTACATTCGCTAATATCAATATTTTCTTCTAAATATGATAAGGCTAATTTCTTCCTTGCCATTTTAATATTTTCTTTTTCAATTTCTTCACAATCAATTTCATGCCCACAAAGTGAACATCTTGCTATTTTTCCTATAAACTCTATTGTTTTGCCATCAATATTAAGTTTAATATTTTCGTCTTTTATTTCATATTCAACATCTTTGTCGCAAAAATAGCAGTATTTCTTTTGCACTTATTTCACCTCCAATAAACAAAAAAGCAGGGAATTAAAACCCTGCTTTAAATATCAAAAGGCAATTCATCTTCCGACACTTCTTCAAATCCTTCTGGTATATCATCATTTGATTGTAATTGTTCATGAGCTGTTTCAGAGTGTTCTTCAAGCTTTTTCCCACCTGCAAAGTTAAAAGACTCAATTATAAATACTACTGTATTGTATTCTTCACCAGAAGCTGTTTTTCTTTTTGTATTAACTGCCTTTGCTTCAACAAGTATTGGCTTGCCTTTGTTAAAGTATTTTTGTATTGCTTCCCCTGTCTTTCCAAATGCAATGCATGTTAGAAAATCAACCTTCTTTTCCCCATTTACAATCCTGTTAATTGCTATTGTTATTCTTATAAGTTTTTTACCATTTTGTGTGTCATAGCTTTCTGGATCTCTTACAAGGTTGCCAAGAAATATACACTTGTTCATAATATACCCTCCTTATTCTTTCTTAATTACAACGAACGTTCCTTCTTTTTCTTTCTCTTTTATTGCTTTTATTTTTTCTTTATCGCCTCCAACTTCAATATAACTTATTCCTATTGGTTGATAATTGTTTTGTTGTTGTTGTTTTTGTATTTCTTCTGCTGTCCTAAATCCTGCGTCATACATATTAAACACGCGAACATTGTCAATGTATTCAGATTTTGCAGGCTTTTCGGTTTTTTTTTCAGGCATATATAATAATTTTATATTCTCATATTTCTCTATAAACGAAATTGGGAACACTTCTACTTTAACTATTGTTGCATACTCATTATATGCACTTATATATACTCGGTCTAACAATTTATTTTTTATTATAGGTTCACCTCTTAAAATATCATAAGGGGCATATTTACCTATTACTTCGTTAGGATTTCTTACTGCTGGAATAACGCAAGGCTTTGTTACATTTGTTATTGCCAGTTTATCTATTGTTATTTTTTCTCCTTTTTTTATATCTGTTCCAGCTATTATTATTGTTTCAATTGAGTTTTTTGTTTTTTCTTGAAATAACTGATATTCACCAATAATTATTATCCCAGCTATCATTACCCCCACTATTGCAAATATGATTTTTTTTAGTTTCATTTTTATCCCCTCTTTTAATTTAGTTGAACTCCCATTTGTTCTTTCATTCTGTCATCAATGGTTTTTATTAATTTATCTGCTGTTATTGAACAACCAGTAATAGATGGCATTACTGCCATTGTTACAAATAACATTAAAAAGGCAGACCCAATTATTTCTGACATGCCTCTATTATCCTTTAATATTTCAATAATTCTTATTAATATTTTTTTTAGCAAATTATATACACCTCCTTATAAAATAAAAAAGGGACAGAAAATTCTGCCCCTTACTTAATGAAAGACGCACCTGCAAATAAAACTGCTACAATTACAACACATAGCCAAAACAATGATTTTATTGTTGGCAATTTTACATTATTCTCTTTTTTCATTACATCAAATGGTGAAGCTGAACCAAAAAGAATAGCTCCTGTTGTGTAAATACCTAATCCAAAACCAGCAATAATAAGACCAATTTGAATTAAAAATGTTTTCATTGTAAAAAACCTCCTACATGTATAATTTAATAATGTTATATATTTCAAAGCCACTACTTGCCAACATTCCTATAAATATGAATGGCATTGTAGGTAGCTTTGTTGCCCATATTGACTCTTTTTTAATATAACTTCTTATATATGCATATACTATTTCTATTAATCCACCAATTAGTATTGTTAATCCTATATATTCACCTGTTAGTAGTGCAATTGATGGTATATATTTTACATCTCCACCATCAAAAGCTTTTAATAATAAAGCTACTAATAACATAACAAAAAATATCATAAGAGCTATTTGTAGGTGTCCATTTTTTAATAGTTCTAATCTGAAAATAATAATTGAGGCTATTAAGTTAATAGCCCATAATATATCTGGAACTACATTTTTTTTATAATCGTAATAACCTGCTATTGTTGTTGTTATTAATGCTATTCCTAATGCAATAAACATTTTTATCAAATTAATCACTCCCTGTTTCTAATATATCTATATCTTTATGAACTGTTATAGGAATATACTCGCCTAATACATCTCCTTTGTATAACCTTTTTATTTGGGTTTCTATAACAATATGAATACTTGGTAGTGTTATCTCTTTCCCATAAGGACATATTGTAGGTGTATCTGTTGAATCGTATACAATAATTTCTTTTATTACTATTGGATCTTTTATAAGTCCCGATTTAGGAATAAAATTATTATCTAAATTAAGATTTTTCTTCAAAAAATATTCAAAATTTTCAGCAATAATTGATTTTTGCACATCTCCTAAATCAACTCCTATCGAAACGTTATATAATGAAGCTAATGCTGAAATTGTTACTGCTCTTTCAATTCTGTTCTTTGAATTTATTGCTAATGTTATATCTAATTGATATAACGAAAGAGGCATGACTACCAGCAGTAAAAGAATTGAACCCATAAGTGCAACTCCATTACCATTATTGCTTTTCAAAATTCTTCTTACTGACTGAATAATAAGGACCAACAACGACTGCTTTTGTTTCATTGGTTAATCCTCCAGCTTTGATAATGGAAATTCTTTTAAATGTCATTTGTGTAGTTATTTTTAATTTTACTTCATTGCCGAAATCTACTGGTGACGGGGTGTAATCAATTTGTGTGTTACCTAAATCAAAGCCTGCATTTGATATACTTTGCAGTAATTGAGAATATGCTTCTGTTGTTAAACCACCTTCTGTTTCCATACGAATTATATATGTTTTCCCTATTTCTTCTAATCTTTGGTATCTTTGCAGATCCAAAAACATTATTATTGGATTTAAAGATATAGAAATAATCAGAGGCAATATAATTAATGCCCCTGTTATTTCTGAATTACCTTTTTTGTCTTTTAATGTGTTTCTTATTAATGAAATAAATCTTTTCATTAAATCACCTTCTAATTTATTTGGTTTAAATAGTTCATGCTGTTATTTATTTTGTCGTTTAAATTGTTATATCCTGTTCCTAATGTGTTACCTATACTTTGTAGTGGTTTACCTAAAATAAAGACAATAAAAATAATCAAAAATGCAACTCCGATAATTTCTGACATTCCGCTGTTGTCTGCTAACATTTCCATAATAGTATTAAATACCTTTATTACATATAAATATATTTTTGTCATATTCTTATCACCTCCATAAAAAAATGGGGCAGATTTTCTCTACCCCACTTTAGTTGATTTGGTTTAAATATTGCAGATTGCTGTTAAGTTTGTTGTTTAAATTGTTGTAGCCTGACCCTAAAGTTCCACCAATATTTTGCAATGGTTTTCCAAGAACAAATACTACAAATATTAATAAAAATGCAACACCAATTATTTCTGACATACCTCTGTTGTCTGTTAAAATGTTTTTGATTTCTTTAAATAACTTTATTATCATAATTCTTACCTCCATAAATTTATTTTTTTATATAGTTTAAATAGTGATAAAAACATCTCAATTGACGTTTTTATACTATTAACCTTACTATTTTTAACTTCTTTCCATTCTACTGGCATTTCTAATATTCGATATTTTTTCTTTTTTGCTCTTAATAAGAGTTCAACATCAAAAGCAAATTTATTGAGCATAAATGGTTCTTCAAACAAATCTTTTACCACCGAAATATTAAATATTTTTAAACCACATTGAGTGTCTTTTATCCCAAGATTAAAAATATCATTAGCAATGAATGAGAAAACTTTGCTCATTAGTTTTCTTTTAAAACTTCTATCAACAACTGCACCTTTTAAATGTCTTGAAGCTACTATAACGTCATAACTGTCAATATATTTAATTAGATTTTGCCATTGATTATATGATACGCTTAAATCTGCATCAGAAAAAATAATAAAGTCTGGATTATAATTTAAAGCTCTTAACATTCCCACCCTCACCGCATAACCCTTTCCCATGTTTTTCTTTAGCCTTATTACTTCAAAGCCCATCTTTTTTGCGATACTTGAAGTTATATCATCAGATCCATCATCTACAAGTATTACATGAAATTCTTTTTTTATTTGTTGCCATTCTAATAGCTTTTCTGGTAATCTTAATGCTTCATTATATGCTGGAACTACTAATACCCCTCTCAACTCCTACACCTCCTTTCTTCTTAACTATTGCTAACATTGATAATCCTTTAGGCAAATATGGTAATAAAAAATACTCTATTGATATTATCAAATAGAGCATTGTATTCACTAAATTTGGTATTTGTCTTAAATTGTCTTTACCTTTAGTTATTTTTCTGTAAATATATTCCATGGGATATAAAATACTGTTGTAATAATATATTTTATATTCATATCCTGATAATAACTTTATTAAATCATTTTTAGTATATCTTCTATAATGTCCACATTTAATATCATGCTCATTAAACAATTTGGGGTTAGCTGGAACAGTTATTATAGCAATCCCATCATCTTTAAGGTTATTATCTATAAATTTTTTTATTACATTATCATCTTGCAAGTGTTCCAATACGTCTAATACTAATACAACGTCATATTGTTCCTTTAGTTCAACTTCTTCAATAGGGACTTTAATTATATTCATATTATGATTTTCTGAATATGGATCAATTCCTGTGTATTGATAAAACTTTGCAAAGTATGCTGGACCACAACCAATATCCAAAACTCTTGGTGTGTATTTAATCTTTAAATTCTTTTCTATTAATTTATGAACAATTTTATACTTTCCCTTGAACCACCAATGAGTATTATATAATTTATTCATTTTGAGTATTTCTTGAATTTCCACATTGAACCCCCCTTATTGTTTAACTTCTAAAACAGCAGATATATCGTCTTTGTATAGAACTTTATATCCTTTTGCTAATAAGTATTTGTAAAAAGATGATGCAGTAGGATAATAAATATATTTTATCTTGTATTTTTTTATAAATTCTTCTGGATCTTTTTGTAATAACGTGCAATTAACATATTCATTCCAGTAGTTTCTATTAGCAAAGTAATATAAATCTCCTCTGCTATCTACTGAACACTTTATATCTTTAAATATTAAATATCCTCCTAAATGATAGTCGTTTAAAATTTTATCTTTAATATTATTTTTAATCATATATTCTATTGCTCTAAATGGCTTCATTGCGTCTGATTTCGTAAAATATTGGTTGTTAGGAATAAAAAGATGTGTATTATTAATAATAAACATTATGATTGTTACTTGAATTAGTATCATGGCTTGATTTTCTATATTTTTAATACTTCTGGGTAGAATATCAATATCTTTTACCGCATAAGCAGATAATATCGCAAATATTGCTATATTCCTTATTGATGTTAAATACATTGTTAATCCTAACAAAACTATTATTATGTCTTTATATTTCATTTTTCTTGCTGATATTATTATTAATGCAATTATTACTATTGTAATTATTATAGTTAGCTTATCGTGAAAATTAGGACTTAACCATTCATTTATTACATCAACCAACTCTTTTGCTGTTGTAAGTTTAATAAAAAACAAATAGACATTTATAAAATGAGGATTGATTAAAGACGAAATAAATGTAACTATTGGAGTTTTAATATGGTTTTTTATTTTTTTATCCTCTAAAAAGTCTAAAAATTCAATAAAACTTACCAAGATTACTCCAAATACTACTGATGAATGAATATTGGTCCATATAAGAAATATCATTGATATATATAGATATGAATATTTGGGTTTGATTTTTATTATATAAATAACCAATAAAAGCATTAATAAGGCAAGGACATGTGGACGACTGCAAGTGTAACCATATTTAGACCATAAAAATATCCCTAAAATAAATATTGTATTGGAAATTAACTTATCAAATATCAATTGCCCTATAAATAATATCAATACTAATGTAATTAAGTTTACTACAAATAATCCAGCAAAACCAAAAGGTTTATATATTAAATATGCCATTATCTCCCATAACCATTCATGCGAATACCATTTCTTACCTTCAACAACCCATGAAAAAACATCTTTAGTAAGTATTGTTTTATGTTCGACCATATACTGTCCTGCTTTTAAATGCCATAATGTATCGTTTTGAATAAAATAGTTAATTGACATAATGCTTAAAAAATATGCTAATATAAAAGAAAAACCTAAATATATGAGTGTTTTCTTTTTTCTATCACTCAATTTAATTCCTCCAATACAAGCAAACTTATAAAACTAACTGCCAAAGAATACTGACATGTTTTCCATTATTGAATTGTATATTGGGAAAAAATATACAAACATTGCACCAAAAAGAATTACTGCTATTGCAACTGTAACTAACGATGTTACTGATTCTTTCTTTTTAATTAAATTCTCTGCACTCTTAACTGCCTGCATTTTTGAAAATGTTTCCAGAGCTATTATCCCGCTTGTCCCCATTTTATCTATTTCTTTTAATGAATTTTTCAATAGTTTAATATCGCTAATTGGTATTTCCTTTTCAAGTTCATAAAAGGCTTCTTCTATATCTTTTGTTTTTAAGTATATCGCACCCGCCCTTTTAAATATCATTTTTATTTTTTCATCTTTAAACATTTCCCCAGAAGCTTCAAAAATCTTTTCAATTGGAACATTGGTTTTTATTCCAACTTCAAATAATGTAACAATTGAAGATAATTGATAACTTATTTTATTTAATCTATTTTTCTTGAATTCTTCTGGTAGTTTATACATTAATATTCCAAAGCCAAAACCCCCAGCTATTCCAATATACGTTCCAGTCCAATAATAACCTATAATTGAGCCTAAAATAAAGCCTATTATAGCTAATAATATTTTTATTATATTTGTTTTCTTATCTTCATTATCTTTTTTATCTATTTTTGTTTGTATTCTAAATGATATTATAAAACTATAAATAAAATATATTGCTACTGCTAATACAATTATTTGTATTGCAAAAGGAATTGTTTTTACTATCTGGCTCATTTCTATTCCTCCAACCAGTTCATAAGCATTTTGCCTATTATTAATGCTATTGTATCGGCAACTAAAGTTACTAATACTGCTTGAAATCCTAATTTTTCAATAATCTCTTTTGTCGTTAATGCATTTGATACCATGTATATAGTAATTAATATTGTAAAAAATATAACTCCAATTCCTACACTTATTGTTCCTTTTAACTGGCTTCTTATTTTTTGCTTTTCATACTCACTTTCAAGTAATCTTGTTGTTATATCAACTATATTAGCACCGCTTTCATCTGCGTAATAGACAAGTGTAAAAAAGTTTGTATAACTTGGCATACCTATATCTTTGCTTATTTTTTTAAACAGTTCTTCAAAAGTTAATTGTCCTTTTTCATATAAAAAAATATTTTCAATTAATATGTGTCTTATAGGTTCTTTTATGAAATCACAAACTTCTTTTAATGCCCTTAATGTATTATTGCTGACTGCGTATATGCTTGCAAAGGTTGAAGTAAAATATATAAATTCATCTTGCAATTTCCCTTTAGAAAAGGACACTAAAAACTCCCATATAAAATAAAGCAAAATAAATGCCAAAACTGACATTGTTATTGCTTTATATAAATTTGTTTGCATTGCTATAAGAAATACTGCTATTGTAATTGCTATTTGTAAAATAAAATATATTTCAAATAGAAGTAAAGGGTTGATTACTGCTCTGATATATTTCTCTTTCTCTTTCATTTTCCTGTAAAATATCATATTCATACTCCTTTTTCTTTACGTTATATAATTGCATTAGTCTATATCTTCTCATATACACTATATAATCTAATGAGTTTACAAGCACATTTTCTAAATATTCTACTGGTAAGTCTGTGCTTGCCATTTTCATTAGCATAACTAATTTAGGTATTGTTTCGCTTGCTGAATTTGTATGGACTGTTGTCATAGACCCATTCATACCAGAATAGACTGCAAAAACCCATTGATATGCCTCTTTCCCTTTGACCTCACCAATTATTATTCTGTTTAGAGTTTCTAAACAGCCTATTCTTGTTAACTCGAATAAGTCATATTGTTTAAGCCAAGCTTGCATTTCTGATGCTCTTATAATTTCAACCATTGAATTTTCGTGTATCCTTGGTATTTCAAAGGTTTCTTGTATTATTGCATATCTTTCTGTTTCTGGTATCTCTCTTATAAGTGCTGATAACAATGTTGTTTTTCCACTACTTGGTGCACCAGAAAATACTATTGTCTTTCTTTTTTTAACTAATTTTGTTAGTCTTTCTGCCATTTCATAAGATAGCATTCCTTCTTCTACTAATGTTGATAATGTTTTATGTGTTGGTGGCTTTCTTATATGCAAATGTGGTGAATCTACTGAAATTGCTTCAAATGTTGCAACTATTCGTAAATGATATTTTGGATCTGTTACTATAACTTTTGCCTCATTTTCGTTAATTCTTCCTTTGTTTGTTATTACAACTCTTTTAATATATTCTCTTAATTTCTTTACACTTTTAAAATTAATATTTGTTTTTTCATCAACACCATATTTGCGAACTATTACACTGTTATATGATGTGATGAATATATCTGTTACTTCTGGATCTTCAATATATGGTTGTAGTGGACCATATTCCAATAAGTTTTGCAAAACAACTTTGGGATGTATATTTTTATAACCAAGCTCATTTATTACTGCTTGGACTTCATCAAATAGTAAAAATGGATCTTGATTTTCTAAAACTATATTAGGTTTCTTCTTTAATAACCTTTCTATTACATCAGTTATTTTTTCTTCTTCTATCTCCAAAGCCTCATTTATATTTACAGAGTATGGATTTATAATCAATCTTCTCTCACTCCTTTTGAACTTATAAGTTTAGGAGCAATTTTGGCAAGGTTCTTAACATACTTTTTCTTATTGCCACAAGCTCCTAAAAAATTAATCCCGTTAGTTTCTGATAATTCTTGAGTCGTCTTATCATCTATTTCAGAGATTAAACTGTTTTCTACCAGTAGTAAATTCATTTTGCTTTTTTCAATTCCCCAGGAATTAGAAATAAAATTTAATATTTCGAGTGTTCTAATTACATCAATCTTTGTCGCTTTAGCAATTGCAACTATTTTATCAGCAGTTGTAAAAGATGATAAAACACCAGATGTGAACACTCCACTACCTGCATTAATTATTATAAAATTACTATCTCTTTGAAGAATACTTACTAATGTATTTAAGTGCTTATCGTTAATTCTAAATGCATTTTTAATTGTAATACCAGAAAATACTTTGATACCTTCTATTTTTATTAAGTTATCATTTAATATTTTAGAAGTAATTTCTTCTGTATTTATCATTCTTGTTAAGTATTCTATGTTTGTATCTTTTATTTTTAATAAATGGCTTATTCTTGAGCTTATTTCTTCAAAGTCAAGTAAAGTTATATCTGTTTTGCTGTATTTCTTTAATAGTTTGGCAATCTCTATTGAAATCCTTGCAGGGTATTCTCCATCATCATACGACCAAAAAGTTATTGTTTTAGATTGAATAATAACTGGCTTTTCAACTTCTATTATTTTTTCTTTCTCGACTTCTACTATTTTTTCTTTCTCAATTACTTTTTCCTTCTCTACAACCTTTTCTTTTTCTATTACTTCTTTTTCTATTATAACTTCTGGAACAGACTTTATTTGAATTGTTGGTGAGGATAAAACTTTTGAATATATTTTGGATATATCAGCAAATGCCTTAGGATTGTTGTATATGTTTATTACATCATCTATTGTTGTTTCTCCAAATAAAATATCATAAACACCTATGCTTATTAAGTGTTTTATTAGAGAAGGATTATCTTCGTAATCCTTGCCTATATAGATTATTCTTGTGTTTTTTTCTCTTAACTTGAATGTTAATTCTTCTATTGTTATTGCACCATCTAAACTTTCTGATAAAATAACTGTTTCATACTTGTTTTCATCTCTTATTAAATACTCTCTGAAATATATGATTTCTCCTTTTAGCCTTTCATTTATTGCTTTATCAAGTATTTCAATCCCAGTAGCTATTGCTATCATCATTGGACCCCTCTTCCTTTAAACTTTTCAGCTATATATTTTTTCTCGTAATTTTGTATGCTTGATGTCAGATTTTCTTTGTCTATTGTGTCTAACCAGCATTTTGGCTTGTTACATCTTTTACAATCTCTTATAATCCCGAAATCTTCTTTAAGACATAGTGAAGCAAGATATGTTCTTATTGATTGCTTTTTGGGTTTATCCTTCAACAAATAAGGCTTATCTGCAAAATATTGGCTTAATACATCTAATATTGTTTGCATTTTATCTCACCTTTGCTTTGTTCATATAAAATAAAAATAGCCACATGAGAAAATCTCTCATATGGCTATAATAGAAAAAATGCAAGTGAAAGAACATAAAATAAAAGAAGTAAAAGACCTTTATTTTAACAAACGAAAAAATAGTAGACATAACAATAAATATAATAGCCACGTAGAATATAAACTCTACGTGGCAACTTGCAAACTGTTTAATGTAAACTCCTCATGGTATACTCAAAATGGTTAACTTCCCCGTTGATTAACATTTTTATTTATGCTACTTTATCTTATTTTCCTCAACGGGTTATTTCTATAATAACATATTATTTTTATTTCATCAACAGCGAACAAAAAAAAATAGTAATTAAAATTTTTGAGTTATTTCCCTTCACTTAATTTTTCATCAATTGCTTTCGATAACATTTTCCTAGGATATTCTGTCTGTTGCTTTCTTGCTTGTTTTTCTAATTGTTGCAAATACTTTTTTGTGTCACAAACTCATATACTACACGGGTTGATATTTTATTTATACTACGTGGGTTGTGAATTTCTCTAACATGAGCTAACTACTTTTTTATTATAGCACAATTTAGAAAATAGACAAGTATCCCCAGCTCATAATCTTTACCTCCTGCAAACTGAACAAGTAAACTATTTTTGGCAAACTGCCAAAGCAAGGGATTAGCCCCTGCTTGTGGAAGAATTATAACCAGTCATCATCTGATACAATATTCCCTCTAATTCCTTCCACTAAATAAAACAAATTGACAACTCCTGCCAATATACCTAATATAATTACTACTATTGTTTCTTTATCCATAACAAACTGCTCCTTTTGCAAATTTATTTTTGGCTAACTGCCAGAAAGGAGGGCAGTAGCTTTTGCTACTGCTGGGCAAGAGTTCCTTCTTTCTCTTTTTGCTCATCAACTGTAATTATTATCTCTACCTTACCTAACTTCCAGTGGATATTCTTCTTTGTTATTGAAGCAATTAAGACCAGCAAAGCAAAAGCTAATAAAATTATTGCTAATATGTTGTTAATAATAAATGATACTACTGCCACTTTTAACCCTCCTATCTTTGTGGTATAATTTATTTAAGGGCGTGTTAGTGGATATTATATTTTAATTATGCGGTTTGGGGATTAAGAAGTGGTTATTATTTGACCACTTCTTTTTTTATCTTTAATCTAAAAGGCTTTGTATAAACTTCAATTACATAATTTGCTTTGACAATGCTAAAAATTATAAAGACAGCTATAAATCCTATAACAAGTGATATAATCTTAATTTCTTCTTTCCCCAAAACAATCACCCCCTTATGTTTTAGGTTATTACCACTAACACGCCCATATCTAAAAAGGGGTGATTACCGCATTATCAACTACTGGAACAAACAATGTATTGAAAACTATTATTGGCTAACTGCCAAGGTTATAATATTTTTAAAATATTCTTCTTATATTGTGGTATAATTTAATTAAGGGTGCGTTAGGTTTATATTAATGTGGTGATTGGGTAAAGAAGTGGTGAAAAGGTAAGGCTTATTTCACTACTTCTTTTTTTATGCTTATCTTAAAGGGTTTTAGTTTAAATTCTATTTCATAATTTGCTTTAGCAAATGATATAATAAACAGTGCTATTATTGAACCTACAATAAATAAAGCATATTTTACAATATATGAACCCAATCTTATCACCCCCTTTCTTGTCCCTAACGCACCCATGTCTATTTGTTGGGGGTGATTCCTACCACATTATTTACTGCTTACTAACTTTATAATACTAACTGTATTTGGCAAACTGCCAAAAAAGGAGAGTCTATAAAAAACAAAAAAGCCCAAACGAACAATTTTTCTTGTTCATTAAGGCTAACTTTTTTAGGCAAACTGTTTTTATTAACATTTTCATTTATGCACTTCTACATACTATTTCGCTGACAGTTTTATTATAGCATAATTTAGAAAATAGACAAGATATTAATTTATATATTTTTATTAATAATAACATCAAAGTGATGATATTCTATAACTTTATAAATATTTTTTGGGAGTCTTTTTATTACAACAACTATTTTCTTCTCTTCATCAATAAAGGCTTGTTCATCATTAAGATTTATTCTGTATTCACTTATACAATTATATGCATATTCTAATATTTCTCTGCTGGGTGGGAAATTTTTTGAAAATATTATTTTCATTTAGCATCTCTCCTTTTGGTATTGTAAAAGCAAAAGGGCAGGATTTTGCCTTTTTGCTCCCACCCAAGTTATTTGATTTTATGCCACTTCGATTATTTTGTCTTTTTCGCATGTTGGTATCGCTATTTTATTTATAACCGTTATAACTTCGATTATTATTGATTTACCTTTAGTATGAATTAAAACCAACACGCTTATTTTCTTTTGACTATTTCTTATCCAACAGAAAGAATTATTTTTTAAGTCCAATAACTCATCAGCTTTTTCTAATGTTTCGATTATGCCTTCGGTTGCTATTTGTCTTTGAATGTTTCTTAATATTGAGTGATTGCTCCAATTTAATTTGCACTTGAAGTTGTCAATCAATATAGAGCTTGGTAATACTTCCATTTCCTACTCCTCCTATCAAACAAATTTTGGCTAACTGTTTTTTGCTAACTGCCAAAATTAGGAGTAGGATTGAAGTATTACTTTAATATAATTATACCACAATAAATAATTTTGTTATTAGTTTATATAAAAAATAAAAACATTGGTTTTTATCCAATGCTTTTTTTATTAACATTTTTATTTATACAGTCTTTTCATAGGTTTGCTGACAGTTTTATTATAGCACTTTATTATATTTTTGCAAGATTATTTTTTATTTTGGCAATTTCATATAATATCCCTATCCTAAAATCTGTTAATGTAGTTAGTATATTATTTGTATGTGTATTATACCAATATACCCCATTTGTATAAACATAGTCATATAAAGGAGTTATATCTATCTTCTTAGCTTTTATTTTTCCTTTGTTACACATTATACCACTTGCTATTGAATGATAACCATTTGCAATATAGCAAATATTAACTTGAGAAAAATAATAAGCAGTATGATTATTATTTTTATAGATAAAAGGTTCTTTGGAAATAGTTCTAATGTTTTTAACATATTTTTCTCTATTATATGGATAAGTTATTACACACTCATTTGACAAATCAATTTCTATTTCCTCTCCTTCATGTAATCTATAAGCATTATTATTTTTATCATAATAACACATAGGAAAAGGAAAATATCTTGTTATATTTGCTTCTGGATTGTATATTATTTTTGTCAATAAATCTGTCTTTATATCTTCTTTTATTAGGTCCATAATAAAATCAATCATTTTTATCTTATCTTCTATTTTTGTTTCCCCTTCAATAGCATTATTAACAAATTCAATCGCATAGGAAAATTCTCTTTCTGCATTTAATTTGTATAATTCTTTGCTATCTGTGATTATATTTTGTTTTATATTGTTTTTCTTCTTTAACAACCCTCTAAGCAAAATTATTCCTCTCCTTTGTTATCCATTAATTCTTCTCTCAGTAGTTTTATTAAATTGTAATATATCCTCGCTTGTAAAAATGGTTCATTAAACATAAGTGTTCTTATTTCGTTACAAACACGTAGATATTTCTTCTCCATGAATGCCTTTTTAATGTTGACAAAATGTAGTATATATGAAGTATGAAGCAACATACTATTTCTTTGTTCATATATTTTTGAAGGTTTATATTTTTTCAATTCGTTATAAAATATTACTAAAGCTTTTTTAGCTTCTTGGTTCTTTTCTTCTGGAACATCATTTTTCCAATCGTCGTATGGCTCTAATATGAAATATAATTTATTCATCTTTTTCACCTCTATTATAACATCTATAATTATTGCAAAAAAACAAAAGCATTGGCTTTTATTTACCAATGCTTTTATTAATATTGTAAACTTGTAGACCTATTGATAATATTGATTCTATTTGTATACCATAATAAGTAGCTTATCTTAATATTCTTGATATGAGTCCAAATATCCTTTTATCTTCTACCCTGACCTCTTTGATTGTTACAACAACCTCACTACCGATTGTTGGCATTTCTCTTGCTGTTGAAAATGGGGGACACAATGCTTGCTTGCCATCTGGAAGTCTTACCAATATCCCATATGGTGCTATTGCGTCAACCACACATACAAGTATATCTTCTGGTTTTACTACTGGTGGTTTATCCCATGGATTAGGGTATGCTTCTTTTACGCTTACAATAGGTGGATTTTTGCTCTTTACTATGCAATCTACCCTATCACCAAGTTTAAATATTCTCCTTATATCGTTATAATAATTCCATGTTAAATCCTCTGCTTTTAATGGTATCTCATATCCAAACAGATAAATAAATGCGTTTTTTGGTGATATACCAACTATTGTCCCAAAAAGTTTATCTCCTACTTTGATTTTGCTTTCCCATTGTCTATGTCTTATTTCCATTGCTTTTTTACGTGATACAAAAAATTTGTTATTTTCAATTTTATAAATAACAAATTCAATTGGAACACCAAAAAGTGTTGCTATCTTATTAGATACTTGTTCTTGAACTCCTAACTCAGTTTCTGGCATATAGAGTCTAATCCCTCTTGAGTTTATTACTCCATATTGGACGTCATTAATTATTTCCCTTGCTATTATTTTGCCATGAAGTATTTTGTTTAGATTGTAAGCTCTCTCTAAAAACTCAATTCTCTTATCTTTTCCCATCTTTTAACCTCCTGCAAACTATATTTTTATTATATACAATAAAAAAAGCTGGACAAAGCCAGCTTTTAACAAATAATGCCTATTTCGTTGGAAATTTTGTTAATATAATAGTTACAAATATTGCTACCATAGCAACTATTAGTCCAAATGTCTGCCATTTTGTGCTTTTAATTTCTTTTGCTATTTCAACTTTAAAATCAGCAAACTCACTTTTGATGTTAGTTTTAAATTCATTAAGTTCATTTCTAATTTGATTTATTTCTTGTCTAGTTAATTCAATTTTGTCGTCCAACTTATTGATTCTACTTTCTAAATTTTCAAGTCTGTTTTCCATATTGTTGAGCCTATTTTCAATATTTCCAAGTCTGTGTTCTGTGTTTGCAACTTTGTTTTCACTATTTCCCAGCCTATTTTCAATATTCCCAAGCCTGTTATCCAAATTGTCAATCCTATTGTTTAGTTCTTTTCTTGTTTCTGTTATGTCTTGCCTTAAACTGTTGATTTCTTCTTTAAGTTCAATTCTTGTTAGGTCAATTCTGTTTTCTAAAAGCAACCTCTCGTTTGATGTAATTTTTCTTATTCTTTTTTGATTTTCCATATTACTCAACTCCATTTCGCAAACTCCTCTCCTTTATTTTTTAGGAAGCTTTGGCTAACTTCCAAAAAAAGAGAGGTCGCTTTAATTTAATTATACCACATTTTATATTTTAATGGGGCAAAATGCTTTTAATTTTTCTTCATGGTGTTTTCTCCAACAGCCATGTCGATACAATGTTGTGAAACCTATTATTCCTAATGGAACATAATATATTTCTTTACTCATTGGAACAGACATGAGCCATATTCTCGTTTTTCTATGTTCACGTTCTATTATTATTTCTGTATTTATACTGAAAACATCTTTTGTAGTAAACAATGATATTTTTTTCTTTTTCTTTTCTATGTTCGTTTTAAATTTTACACCTTTTACAATCTCAATCCATTCTCCTTTTGTATTGCATTCTTCGTTTAATAGCAATGGATAGCTACTACTGGCACGAATTCTTAAATCCTCTACTTTGCCTAACCATAATGCACCTATTTCACCTTTATATTGTATTTTTTCACCTTGTATTATTTCACTGTGAAATTGATAATGATTTGCCTCTCCAATAGAATTCAACATTGTATAGTAATCTTTATCCATTTTATAAACAACAGCTTTAATTTCTTTAATTCCTGCTCTTTTTGCTAAACATATTCTATGTTTGCCTTCATACGCCCAATATTTACCCATATATTCATCTACTATTATTGAATCACGTTCAAAATAGGGTGTGTCTCCTTTTTGGTATTCTTTCCAGAAATATTGACACCTGCTATATTTTAAGCATATATCTAAATATTTAGGTTGACTTGCTGTTTCGTTTAATACTTCGATAATTTCTTCTTCTGTGTTTCTATATGGATTTAGACCTAATTCTCTTAGTAACAAACACCTATTTCCTAATTCTGTTGGATATTCAGCTATATCTTCTACTTTTATTATTTTGACCTCTTTTTCCATTAACATTTAATACACCTTGCTTTTTTGTTATATTTTATATCAGTTGTTCTTTGTTAACAACATTTTTAAAATATCTAAACCAATCATCATAGTTTTGTTCAAATAGTTTCATCTTGCAATTTGGATATTTTTCATTCATCTCTTGTATTGCATTTATTATACCACTATCCCACTTTCCGCCTATTGGACGCAAAATAACTTCACCATCTTGTGTTAAAACTACAAGCAATGCAAAAGTTCCTTTATCAGCAAGGCTATTAATTATTTCTTGATTGTTCATAATCTACACCTTCCTTATTATTTTTATTTCTTTATAAAATAATAAAAGCAGGGGTATTCCCCTGCTCATTAAAACAAATCATTATCATCATCTACTGGTAATGTATTATTTTGATTATTATTGTTATTTTGACTAATATCATTTGGTGTTAATGGATTAGGTTCATCATTATCTTGTTCTTTTATATTATCATTTACTTGTTGTGCTTGCATTTGTCCTGTTGCTGTTGGTGTTTGCTGCTGTGTTGTTTGGGTTGGTGTTTGAACGTTTGTTTGTATTAGTTGTTGTGTTTCTACTGGTTGAGGGCTGTTCCATTCCTTTACATAAGTGCTTATTCCTTTTGATATTAATTGTTTGCTTTCCTTCATGGTTGATATATCTACTTTATCAACCATTAATGGCTTTTTTCCTCTTAACATTACAATAGCTTTTGAATTATCAAGTTTATAAACCTCATCTGGTGTTAGTAATGGTCTTTTACCTACTGACTGAGTTATCCTCTCTACCTCTGTTAATCCTTCAAGTCCACCTTGTCTTGAAGTGCTTCTGGTATGAATTGATTTTATTCCAAGAACATTTGATATATATTCTGATGTTCTTGTATCATTTGCACCTAAAAATAGCTTTGTATCACAATTGCCTATTATTGTTTCCCATTGCTCATGATATTTCTCCTCTAATTGGGTTATACTTTGGAATATTATTGAACAATGCAGATTTCTACTCCTTATAGTTGCTATTTTCTTTGTGAAGTCTGGTATTTCCCCAATATTGGGAAACTCATCAAGTATAAAGTATACTTCTCTTGCTCTTATTTCTGCATCTTGAGTTGTATCGTGCAAATTTACAAGCTTGATAAATAAAAAACTGAAAAACAGTGAGCTTATAAAATCAAATGCACTATGTGTATCACTCATTATACAAAAATATGCTACTTTATCTTTTTTGGGTTTCTCTAAATCAATATCACTAACTGCTGTCATTGCTTGAACAAGAGTATTTTGAAATACTTGCAACCTTGTTCCAAGTCCTATTATAACACCTGTTTGAACAGTTTGGTTTGCCTGTGCAAATATGTTATATGCCATTTTAGAGGCTCTATCATTTGGTATATTTGAAAATAGTGCCTGTAAGTTTTGCATTGTTGTGTTTGCAAGAAGTTTATATACCTCTCCTAAATTTTGTTCTTCTGGAGGTCTTACTTCCTTTACATACAACACAAGTGCTTTTAGTAAATTCATTTCTGCTCTATCCCAGAAAGGATCTCCGCCTTTTTTAACTCCAATTTGTGTATTTTTTATTATTGTATCTGCAAACACTGTTGCGTCCATATCATCTTGTATAACGTCCAATGGATTCCATCTGTCACTATATTGTATATTAACAAGATTGAGTGCTTTAACATCATAACCTTGATTTATAAGCCATGTTGCCATATCCTCGTATAATTCGCCTTTTGGGTCTGTAATTATCATGCTCTGTTCCATTTGTGCTATTTTTATTATATTGGGACGTGCAAATGTTCTTGATTTTCCTGTTCCACTTGCACCAAATATAGCAATATGCTTGTTATATTTGGTTTCTTGAGGAAATATTACATGTTCGCCTTCTAACTTCCCCAGGAGAATACCTTTATTCTTACTTCCTAATTTGTATACCTTTTTCGCCTCGCTTTTTGCCATCCAGTCTGCACTCCCGTAAGTATTCCTTTTGTCTGTTTGAACTTTTGTCCCAAAATGCATTTCAAATTCCTCCTTATATGCTAATATAAATATTAATCCAATAACTGCAATACCAATACTGCCTATAAGCCATATATTCATAGCATTTTTACTACTGGTAGTATTCTTTATTGCTTTTATTGGATCTGTTTCTATTGTGAGTTTCGGAGCTTTGCCTTCCATTGTTGATTTCCATACATCACCATTGCTTATCATACCTGCAAACATACCAACAATGTATGCTGTCATTGTAAAATATATTGAAATTATTATCACTACTGCTATTGCTTTTTTCATATTTTATTCCTCCTCATTTCTATTTTCATTGTTTTTATATCCCACTGCCATTAAAAATTCTGGCATTGTTATTGTTTTTACTGGCAGATTTAAGTCCTTGTATCTTTCTTCCTGCCCTCTTATACATAGTATTTCTAAATTCATGTTCCCTCTTATGCTTTGTTCTGCTTTTATTATCTCCTTACCTATCAAATCTGTATCTATACCAACATATATCTCTTTGCCCTGCCATTCATATTCTGCATAGTTTTTGCTACTGGCTTTTACACCATCGCTATACACAACCTTTACAACTTTATCTTTCCAATCTGGTATTCCTATTATTGTGTCCATGATTTTTAAGCCCGATTCTGTATATGGTAATATATGCAATCTTCTTATATTCATCAGTTTCCCTACTTGTTCTACTACTTGTAGAAAATCTCTTATTTTCTCTGGTGTTTCGCAAAAGACTATGAAATCATAAATGTTATGTGATGTTGCTTCTCTAATATTTGTTATTAGGTCGGATAGTGTTTTCATACCTGTATCCTTTGATATTTTGTATATCCCATATCCTCTGGCTACTCCAAGAATTTTATTCTTGTCGCTCATTTCATTTCCTTGCTTTCTGGTTTCTGATTTTAAATCCCAACAGTTTATGAAATGTGGATATATATATTCTCTGTTTGCTATTTCTACTACTTTTGTCCATCTATATAACATTTCTTTACTCGTTGGGTTATTCAATGGCTCAAAATTTACATACCATTCAAAGTTGACAAAACTTATCCCTACTTGTCCTAATGTTATATGGTTTCTCCCTACTTTCTTTAACATACCATCTTTAACTAATTTATTAATTCTCTTATATATTGCCCACTTATTTTGGTATAATTCTCTTGCCATATCATAAGACACCATCTTAAACTTAATTATCATATCAAGCAATTGTTTATCTCTTTCGGTTATTTGTGGCATATATGATTTTATACTCATTATTACACCCCTTCCTGTTTTATTCTTTTTTATACTACTGGCTTTTTAATTGCTATATCTTATACTTTTTACAATATTTCAATCATTACTTTGTTTTTTCTTCTGGCTTTTTCCCTACTCACCGCCATTAATTTTTGAATTAATGGCTATATTGTGCCTATATCCATATTGCTATTTCTATTTCATATCTGCCTCTACTTCGCCATTTATACTTTGGTATAAATGGCTCTTTCCTGCCATTTATTGTTATTCCAACTGGTATTTATTTCGCTTCTGGTTTATTTTGGTTCTGCCATTTTGTTATGCTTTTTCTCTTTTCGTGCTTTTGCCTTTGTCTGTGTGATTTTTGTTTACTACTTTTGTGTGCGAAAATTGATTTCGCACACCTGTTTCTTTTTTTATTTTATAATTATTATAAAATACTTGATATTACTTGTTTTTTTGTATCTAATTCGCTATCCAATTGCCTTTCCATATTAATTATTTTTTATATTTTCTTTGGTTATTGATTTGGATATATTTTTGCATATCCAAAACATGTTTACTAAATTACATATTATGCTTTTATTTGTTATTTTTAGATTTATTATAGCTATTAATTATTATCTTATTTCCCATTATATTACTGGTAATTTATTTGCTATTTCTTGGTTAGGTTGGTTATCAAATACTCTGTATCTTTCTTCCCATGAAACAATTTTAATATATGTTTTGGCAAACATATTTTCTATGGGAAATCCAAAACAACAAAAAGCATAATGTTCCATTGTATCGTTTGGAATAACACCATTTGTCACAAAAGAATCAGTTATTGTTTTCATCATTCGGTTATCAGTATCTGCTTTTATTGCAACATAATGAGGAACATAATACTCAAAACAAGCAAATGCTTTTTTAAATCTTGGCTTTTGAGATAAAGATTTAATTGCATTTTCTATAATGTCTTTCCACTTGAATGTATCTGCTTGGTTTTGCACTTTGTAAATTGGAGGAACATCATAAATAAGGATTTTAAGCATACCATCTTCATAGCTTGCTTCAAACTTGTCGACTACAAGTTCGGTATCAAGTTTAATGCCATATGAATTTAATACTCTCACATACTTGTCCAATTGTCCTTGTTGAATGAATAAAGCCTCTCGAAGTTTGAAAATAGCAAATTCAGTTTCTTTAATCCACTTTTCAAATTGGTTTTTGTTGTATTCAAAGCCTTTGTCATTTTGCAATACTCTCTCTATTATGTCATTGATTTCCATTTACAACACCCTTTCTTGTAGAATTTATGTTATAGGCAAACTACCCATTTTAAAATCGTCTTAAATGCGTTTTTTAGGCTTACTGTTAAACAAAAATAAGGTTGTTAATATAAAAATATGTTTTATGTTTTTTATTTGTTTATATGCAATTTAAAGCGGTATCGTTTTTGTCCCTTTTATATTGCTAATGTTGATACTGCCTGAAATACAGGGCTGTGTCCATGTCTGTTTTTGAAATCTAATTCAAATTCAATATCAAGTTGTTTGATTAATTCATCAATGTCGTTATCTATTGATGTGTTTGAATCTCTTGATGTATCTGCTTTTATAGTTTCTTGAGTCTTATGTTCTTCTTGTAACTTACTGAAATGTTCAAAAGCAGTTTCATAATTGGCTTCGTCCACACCATTCTTTCTAACTGCATTTTTGAATATTTCTTCTAAGCCATCGTATTCATTTGGATCTCGTGTTAAGAATATATCTACTGGTTTTTTAGCAGACTTCTGGTATGTAGCGGTATTATTGCCTTTTGCCTTTTCTTCGTCTTTCAAATAGCTAAAGTCATAGTTATAGCGTATTGCTGACTTAATAAATGCTGGTTTGTTAATAACCATATTAGCAAAATATCTACTTTCAAGTAAAGTTGTCAAATTTTCTAATTTGTCATCTGTTGTTGCATAAGCAAACACAAAGGTTTCAAGGTTTTGGAGTTTATACCCTTTCATTAGATTTTTAATTTTGTCAATTTTTTCTTTTGGGAGATTTTTACACACACTATTACTTACTTTGTTATTTTTTCTTAGTAAGTTATTATTTTTGTGTGTTTTATTATCTCTGTAAGTATTACTTGTAGTTATATTTGTTTTATTATTTATATTATTATTAATATAATATATATAATTAGCATGCTCATTTTGTTCAGATTTGCCTGTATTTTTCGGGCATTCTTGTATGTCGTTTTTCGCCTTTACAGTTTGACTGTTTTGTTCATTCAATAATGTCTCTTTTCGACATTCAATAATGTCGTTTTCCGCCATTATGGATAAATCCTTGGTTGTGCTGTATTTTTTATTCGTATAGTTTGAAGTTTCTTTATCATTAGAGAATTTTGTTTTATTGTCTGCATTGTTTTCTTTTTGACTTCTTATGTATTTTTCCATTGCCTCATTTATAGCTTCAATATTTATCTTAAAATATAATTTTCTTGGCAATCCTTTGTATTTTTCTTCTATAAAACCTAATTTTTTTAAGTTTTTTCTTGCCGTTTCTTGTTCTCTCCTTGTTAATCCTGTTTCTTTTTCTATTTCTTTTTGTGTTTTATAAATCCAACCTTCCGGATCTTTTTGTTTTCCATTCCAGCGTAAAAGATTTGATAAAAATAAAATTGAAGAAACCCCTTTACAAATATGCTGGAATGATGGATAATAATAATAAGGGGTTTCAAGACTTTTTTCAAAGTCTTTGAATTTTTGTTGATTCATTATCAACAACTCCTTTTTTTTTATTTTGATATAAAATAAGAAAACCCAGAGAGTAATTTCTCTGGGTTTTTGCTTTTATTAAAATATTGTTCGTCTGTATGTTCGTTGATATATGTTGTTATACTTTAAGTATAGTAGTTTGCCTAAATATAGTTTGCCATATACAGTTTGTTCACGGGTGACTCTTGTCACCCTACTGTGAAAAAATATGCCCCAGTTTCTACTGGGGCTTTATTTATTTTGAAATGCGTTAATAAACGACTTAATTACTTTTGGATTTGTTATTGGAGCTTTTTTTTCTTTATATTCTTTCTGTTCTTGATAGTTAAACTGAATTGTTTTTAGTTTTATTTGTCCTGTTACAATTCCTTTTGTTGCATAATATAATTCTAAAGCATCTCTTAATACTTGATTTTTATTTTCTTCAGCAAATATTGGGTGATTGTCTGGCAATCTTATACTTATTGTTTTTGTTTTTTCCTTATCCATTTTTTTGCTCCTTTTTGTTTACAGGTTCTATCTCTTATATATCATAGCTTGTATGACATTGCAACTTCATTTTTGTATTACATTTTTGTTTACAGGCTCAATTCCTTATCACTACTGATTTTTATTGATATAATTTTTCAATTTTGTATTACAAACCTACTAAATTTCTGTTTGTTTTTATAATTTTGTATTACAAAATTCATTTTTTATGTTCATCTATATTAGATTTCTCAATGCTTATAGCCTGTAAACATTTTTGTATTACAATTTTGACATTTTATATATCTCTATCACTTGTCATTACTGTTATAGAGCCTGTAAACAAATTATAATTTTTATTAAGTATTATTCTCCACAGAGATACTTTCTAACATATTCAAAAATCCTTTAGCGTTTGCAAATTGAGGGTCATCAACTATTTTTATTTCCATTTCGCCAATAACCTTTAAATGAGGGCTTATCATATATGCACCACCACCTGCGACATATATTCTTACAACATCATTAACAAAATCATTCCATTTTGTTACTATTTTATTAATAATTGACTCTGTTACTTCACGAACTATTTCATCTCTTGCTTCTGTTATATCTTTCTCTCTTCCTTTTACTAATACAACACCTGTTTCAAATACATCTAATATGTTTGTTTCATTACGAGCTATACCATACTTATGTTGGATGTGTTTGGTAAGTGTTGTTAATATTCTTGATGTTCCTTCATCAACTGAAAATGAAAATTCTGTTAGAGGAATTATATCACCTTTGTTATATTTTACTAATAAGACATCTGTTGTTCTAAATCCTACATCAATTACGCTTATATATCCATTTGGTATTTTATCATTTATTGAGAATAACGCACCTACTCCTTGAGGAAATACTTCGCACACATCTATTTTATATCTTCTTACTTCGTTATTTATAATTATTGTTTCTTCTGCAAATTCAATATAATCTCTAACTTTATCACTATAATTAGAATATAGCATTATTGGAAGTCCTATTGCCAATTCTATGTTTTGTTCTTCTATATCAAGAGCATGAAGAGCAGTTAATAATAATATTTTAGAAAATTCATCAGTAAATCTATCTTCAGAAAAATTTGCAGATGAGTTTGGAGAATTTAAAGCAGCTTCTCCAATAGCATATATATTATTCATATATGTTACAATATAATTTTCTTTATATGCAAAGCCCATTTTACTATTTGCAGTCATTCTTTTAGATACCATTGATGGGAACACAACACTTTTCCCATTTTCAGCAATAGCTTTTGTATACCCAAAACCAATATCAACAGCTACTTTCATTCTTTATCCTCCTCCTCATTTTTATCTTTATTTTGTTTTTCAACTTCTTCGATTTCTTTTGGCATAAAGCCCATCCTTTTTGCTATTTCTCGGTAATTTACAACTTTACCTTTTCTACCATATATTTTGTTAAATACTTGCTCCATGTCTTCCATTATCATCATTTGGCTGTTCATTAGTTTTTCAATTGTTGGTCCTAAAGTATTAAACTCATCAATTAGTTTGTTTAATGCGTCCTTAATTTTTATAATTTCTTCAAAGCTTAACTTGTCCCTTTCATAAAGTATTTTTATTGCCTCATTTAAGTTTGTATTATATTTGTCAAGTTTAACCTTTACATCACCCCCATTTATTTTTTTAGTTTCTAAATTAGGTAATAATGCTTCTTTTAATTCATTTTCGTTTAAATCCTTATTGCCTTTTTTATTTGCCATGTATAAAGCTCCTTTCATCAACTTTTAGTAATAAATAATTTCTGCATAAAATAAAAAATCCCTGCCATATTTTAGCAGGGATTTAGCTTATCTTCTCATAGAATTTGAAAATCTATTTAGTTCTCTATTAATATCATTTAAATGTTCTATTGTTAACACAGCAGTTATCCAACCATATTTTGCATGTGCATTTTTCTTTCTCAATTTCTTTACTATGTCAACAAAAGAATATACTATATTTTCTTGACTTATTATTGCCTTCTTTAAATCTTCTTTATCCTTCTTGTATTGCACTGGGAAAACAATTAGTCCAAGGAAAAAAGCTACCCAAAATTCAATAATTTTCGCAACTAACATCAATACTGGAACATGTTGAACAGCTAAAAACCATTCTGGTGCTTGTCTATTTATTGATAGTCTTTTCATTGCTCGCCAACCCCAAGGAAAAGAAGCTAATGCATATATGGCAAATGGAACTTGTACTAATTCTGAAAATATTTTTGAAGCATGACCTATTTTAATGTAAAGAAAAACATGCCATAAAAAATATAAAATAGTATAGCCAGTTATAAACCTTGCCCAATACAACATATGCTTTGTGTTTTTATTATACTGTGATGATAAACGTTCCGCACAAAAAGGACATATAGGATTATCTCCTATATAATTTTGTGCATACCCTTCATAAGATTGCCCACATAATGTGCAGTTATACAATACAAATTCCCCCTTTTTTTTGAGTATATATATTAATATTTTATCTATAAAAATATAAATATGTCACCCTTTAGTTTTTAGTCAAAATGTAAATTATTTTCAAGAAATCCAAGAATTAATTCTTTCCTATCATGTTCTCTCCACAATCCATAACGATACAAAGTATAACTTTCAATTTCAGCTATATCAAAATAATTTATCTTCTTATGACAAGGTATCTTTAGCAGCCATACCTTTGTTTTTTTGTGATTGTTCTCAATAATTACCCTTGTTTGAATGATATATTTTCTAATAAAAGATTTCTCTGTCTGAACGTTAATAGACATTTTGACTCCAGGCAATAGCTCAAAAATCTTTCCACATGTATTGAATTTCTTATCCAACCAAATAGGTCCTTTTATCAAAGTATAATATTCTGGGTCTTTTAGTCCTTTTATCCATAATAAAGCTTTACTCCCTGAAAATTTCGTAAATATTCCTTTCGAATATTCCAATACAAATTCTTCTGGCTGACCTATGTTAGGAAGAAGCATTTGGGAATTAGTAGTTTCGTAAATATAAGCCTTTATTTTTTTTATTCCTGCCCTTTTAGCAAGGCATATACGGTGTTTCCCTTCAATTACCCAATAATTATTTTCAAATCTTTCAAGATAAATTGGATCTCTTTCAAAATATGGCTCAATATTTCCTTGTGAAAACTCTTTATAAAAAGCACTACATCTGCTACTTTCTTTGCATATGTTTAGATAATTTTTGTCTTTCTCTGTTTTGATTAGTACATCCATAATTTCTTCTTCAGTGTCGCTATAAGGATCATAGCCAAGTTTTTTTAATAGCAAACATTTACTACCAAGACGAGTAGGATATTCCTTTATTTTTTCAATTTCAACAAATTCTATTTTTGGCTTTGTGAAAATCAATATAACTAATCCCCCTATCTTTTCATATATTGCTATTTTATATCAACTGTTCTCTATCAACAATCCCTTTAAAATACTTGTTCCAGTTAGTATAATCTTCTTCCAGTAGTTTCATTTTACAGTTTGGATATTTTTCATTCATCTCTTGTATTGCATTTATTATCCCACTTCCCCATTCACCACCAATTGGTCTTAATACAATCTCACCTTCTTGAGTTACACCAATTAACAAGGCAAAGACTCTTTTATCTGCAAGAGATTCTATAATCTTTTCAATTTCTTGAGGTTTCATAAAAATATCTCCTTTCTTTTAATATTAACTTGGGGGTGTCAACAAAAAGATAGCTATTTACTATATTTTGCTACACCCTAAATATATACGCCTCTGAAGCATTATCATATGGATTTCTTCTTTGGAAATATCTATTAAATTGTTCTGTTCCACTTCCAATCTTACGTAAAGCAACATTTTCATCTATATTCAAATGTTTTAAAGTTTTTTGTCTTTCATAGTCATAACCACTATTTATATGTGCAATTGCTGTTTTAATATTATCATCTACATTAATACCTGCATTTTTAAGTTTGTTAATATCTCCACTTTTAATAACATCATAAATTAGTCCATTCTGTCCTTTATTCATCAATTCATCAACTACTGGTGATAATGTTTTAAAACTTTCTTTATATTTGCTATCATTTGCCATTCTTTCAAATGTTGTAAGCTCTATTGCTTTATTTAGTTTACCTTTATTACCCAAAGAGTTCATAACACCACCTGCTAAATGTCCAAACATCGCAAATGCTGGATTATCGTGTGCTGTTGCATAAGCTATCTTTTGCAATGTTTGTCCTGCTTTAGCAAGTCCACCTTCATTTAATAAATTCATATTTTTAGCGAATGTTTTTCTTGTAAAATCTGTTCCTATATACTGGTTCTCTGGTGGTATATTTATTGGATTTGTTGGTATTGTATCTGGTTTTGTTTTCCTTCTATCTATATTTATATTTCCGCCTGCTGGACTTGCAGGAACAGAGCTAAATCCACCCATTGGTATTGCACCTCCAAATGATGAACCGCTATTTGATGGAGATACTGGATTGTTCGCTGTTGCGACACTCCCACCAGCAAAGCCAGTGTCAATATTATTGTTTGTTTTTTCTGTGCCTCCACTATTGCTATTACTACCAATATAGTTTCTTCCTGTTTCTACTTGTTGCCCACCACTACTAAATGTTCTGGTAAAAGCATTTCTCATACCTGTCATCATAGCAAACCCAGAACCTAAAACAGGATTTGCTAAACTATATTCATCAACCCCAGATAATCTTTCAAAATAGTTTTGTAGCAAATTCCTCAATACATCAGCTATCTTGGGTATACTATACATAGCAATTATTCCACCAAGCCACCCTGTAAATCCTGTTGCTGTAAATACATGCAATGTTGCTAAAAATGTAAATGCATAAAAGAAACCCATAGATGTATTTGTGAGTATTTCACCAAACCACACATTGACAATGTGAGAATCTCTTTTAATTCCCCACATAGTTACTGCTATTGGTGTGAACAAAAAGAATATCCCTAAAACAAACTTTCTTACTAAAAAGACCATATTTATTTTAAAATATAACATTATATATATTAATTTTGCTATTGCTGTATTTAATGGATTAGAAGAACCTATTGATTGAGCAAATATATCTATTACTCCATTTTTAGCAACATCAGATTCACTTACTCCTAAACCAAACATTTGAGCAAAAGCTGTTGCATTTGTATTAGCATTGTTTGTGTATCCAAAACTGCTATCGACTAATGTATATAGCCATGTTCCTAATAAATCAAATAGTTTAAATAAATATAAAACTATCCATGGTGCTACTGCAATTAATAATATTACATAAAACCAGTTTTGTATTTCCTCCATCGTTGATGTTCTTTGTTTTGCTGATAAACCCGAATACATTAATTTTATTGCTGACCTACCTACCATCAGTACTATTAGTGCTGATGATACTAATACAACTAACCAGTAGAATTTCATTAAAAACCTATATTGTTCGGCTGAAAAAGGATTTGCGTCAAAAAATAGTGTGTTCAATTGTTGAAAACCAGCTACTTTGCAAAGCCATTCTATAAATTGCGTTATTGCGTTCAATATAATAATAATCATTCTTATAATAAAGCCTTCATTTGATGGATCTTGGGGTGTTGATATACTACTGCCATCAGTATTTGCCCCTGTTATTTCCATTGTGTTGTATAAAACATTTCTATAACTTATCAACATCGTTGCTATAAATGATAAAAAACCAATTATAAGACCACCAACAATGACATAATTTATACCTGCCATTGCTTGTTGCCTATCTTCTGAATTTTTTACAGACATAAATTTGAAACCTATTAATATAATTGATATCACAAAAGCAAATATTCCTATTGTTGTTGTTACACTTCTTACAAAATCCATTGTTTCAGTTTCTGCTGTTCCTGCAAAAACTATACTTGGTAGTAATAAAAAAACAAGCCCTAACATTGTCGTTAGGACTTTTTGTATTTTTCCCATATTGGAACACCTCCATATAATACTAATGCCCCTAATAAATCGGGATCTATTTTTTTGTTTGTTTTAAACACATTAAATAATTCTTTAAATTCAATTTTATATAATTTTTCCACTTTTCTTGTTTCAATTATTCCATAATTCATTGAATAAGCATTATATGCATAAGACGTTTTTGGTAATATTACTCCATCAAGTAATATAAGATTATATTGCCATAATATTTGTTTTGTTGATTTTAAAGAGTTTACATCAGTATTTGAAGGATTAACATTATTATTTGGGTGATTGTGAGCTATTACAATATATTTTGTTTCAGTAAATATTGTAGCAAAGTGTTTAGCAATATTATTATCAATATTTCCGCTCTGTGTTGTTCCTTCGTTTGTTATAGCTAATGATATAAGTTTTTTGTTTTTTGTTAAAAACATAAATGAGGTTAGTTCAGTAGAATATGCTTTCTTTGCAATAGTTTCATCTTTAAAATAAAGCTCCATAAAGCAATAAACTGCTTTACCTGCACTATCGATGTAAGTATCACATCGAGGGACTAATACTCTTATAAGATTATCCCCTATAATTGGCATAGATAAGCTTTCTTTTGTTTTTTCATCAATTATATATGAAATTTTTTGAGGTAGTTTAATAAACATATTTATCACCTCATTAATGGTTATACCACGCTTTTAAAAAAAGTTATAAACCTGTAAAAAAAATTTATGTTGTTACATAATTCCATTCAAAGTCAAATGGAGTTACCTGCATTAATACCTTTTCCCTTGAATTTAATAGTATAGCTTGTCCCTTATCTGCTGTTGTTAAAAATGCTTTTGCATTTTCTGATAGATAAAAATATTTAGCAGTTTTCTCTGCCATATCTGGTTCTTGTCGCAACAATATTTTTGTTGCACACATATTAATTACTGCTTCACCTGCTTGACTTGATAAAAATTCGTTTATTGTTTGAGATGCAATCATTAAAGATGTTTTATATTTTCTACCTCTCCTTGATATTGACTCTAAATATTCTGCTGATATATCGTATTTTGCAAACATCCAAGCCTCATCAAATATAACTACTTTCTTTTGGTTCTTGAATTTTGGATTTGAATATTTGTTCCATATCCAGTTCAATATGTTTATTGAAGCAAAGAATTTTAAAAATCTATCTTTGTCAAATTCTTTTAGGTCAAAACCTATTATTCTTTCATTCACATCTACTGTTGTTTGGCAATCAAATAATGCCAAACTGTTATTGCCTGTAAATATCTCTAACGCTTTTGCAAGCTCCTTTGTTTCTTCTTCCTGCATTAGTTTATTTCTTAAATCTGATAATGTTGGCATTTGTTTTTTTATTTTTCCTACTTTTATATTTCCTTGTTCATCAACTGAACAATCTAAATATAAACTTTCTGGATTTGTATTTATTCCTCTTTCATCATATAATTCCCTAATAAACCTTTCTATTATTGCTAATTGAACCCCATCAAGCTTTTTACCAATATAGTTATCTGCTATTATCCCAAGCATAAATCTTACTTCAGATATTTTTGAATTTATATCAACATATCTTCTTTTATCATCATCTTCTTCTACATCAAGTTCAAATGGATTTATGCCTATCTTTTCCCCTGCTTTTACTTTTATATATTTACCACCAAGCAAATTTGTAATTTTTTCATACTCGCCTTCTGGGTCAAGCATACATAACCACCAACCAAATGACGCCATTCTTCCCGCTATTGTTTTTATAGTTGTTGATTTACCAGACCCAGTAGTTCCAAATAAAGCAATATGCCCATTGTTTAATTCATTCGCAAATTGATTATAGAATATCGGACTGTTTGTAAGCAAATTATATCCCATATAAAACCCACCTTCGTAATATACCTCTGTATTGCCCGTGGGTATGCAACAAGCAACACCACCAGTTGTCATGCTTCTTATGTGTTCGATATATCTTTGGCTTGATAATGGCAAGCTTGTTATATATCCTTCTTTTTGTTCATAAGATAAGCACCTTGGTTTTAGAGAAAAACCACTACATCTTGTTTCAAATTCCTCGCATTTCTCAATTAATTCTTCTATACTTTGTGCATATATTGTTATTAGCACTTGAACATAAAGAATTTTTTCTACATTTCTTTGTATTTCTCGTCTTATAATATCCATATCTTCAATTTGCTGTAACATTGCATAATTAGGTTCACCTTTTTTTAGATATGCATTTGATTTTAATACATTTATTTTGTTTGTTAGATCTTTTATAATTGTTCTTGTATCTGATGGTTCTATATATACAGATATTGATATTTGTCCAACATTGTAGAATGTATTAAAAAAGGTAACATACATTTCTTGTGGGTATGTCGAAATGACATAAGTTCGGCTATATCTTTCACTACCTGTATAAATGTAATCCTTATCTTCATAAAATATGTCTGGTAATGCTAAATCTAAAAGACCTACTGTATTTTCAAATATATTTTTATCCTGCAATTGTTTCTGGTTCTCTTGTTTCTTCTGGATTGTTTGTTCTATTTTCTGTTTCTTGCTCATCTTCGATTACAACTCCTTTCCCTGTTACTAATAAATCTAAAACACCATTTTTTATAGCGTCCTCTATTCTAAATAGTTTATTCTTATTTAACTCATCATGTAATAACTGTAATACTTGTTCCCTATTTAATCTTTCTATTCTCATTCCTGTTTTTGCTATCATACCCATTATCCTTCTTGTTTCGTTTTGTATCTTTTCTTCTGCAAGTTTTGGATTAGGTTCGTAAATATTAAATGATATATAACTTTTTCTTACATAAACACCTTTTTCTTTTTGTATGTTATCTAATCTATCTTTTAACAATGTTGCATATCTTTTTAAATTTTCATTAATATCTGAATTTAATATAAACTCATCTACTTGTTTAATTTGTTTTGTAGTATCAATTTTCTGCGTTGTTGTATAAAATTGAACAGGTATTGTTAATGCTCTTGCAAATGTTATAAGTTCATTTTCAAAAGCTGTTTGTTCTGCTTCTGATAATAAGTCAAAGTCTTGTGATGAAATATAAAAAATCCTTCCATACCGGTTGCCATCAAAAATGATAGTTCCATTTGGAAGGATATTTTTTATCTCTAATAATTTTTTCAGCTTATTTCTATCTTTTTCTGTTACGGCTTCTTTATTATCATTATTTTTTGTTGGTTTTGTTTTTTTATCTTTCTTAATTATACTTGCTCCTATTATGAATACTGCTACACCAAGAATTATTGTTATTGCTATTATTATAATTGCTACTTTCATTATTCAAACCTCCTGTATTTTATAAGTTTTTCTTTTTTGGTGAATTTTATAATTCTAAATAAATATTTTGTAAGTGTATCTTCATTAATTTTTAAAAATGCAAATAGAAAAGCAATTATTAATGAAATCAAAACAAATATAACGCTAATTAGTAAAGGCAACTTTATAAGAAAACTCAATCCTATTGCTATTATTGGAATTATTAGTATAATAAGAAATTGTTTTATTGTCAAAATCCCGCCAATAATTTTATCCTCTATTTTTTCTTCAAAAGGTATTTTAAAACTTCTCATGTAACCACCTCCAATAAATAAAAAAAGCAGGGTTTTGTCCCTGCTTTTTATAATCATCTACATACATTATTTAGAACTTTGAGTTATAAAATACATTATACCCCCTGCTATTGTGAGAGCAAAGAATACGATTAATGCACCTACAAGCTTCCAACCAAGACTTTTTATTGCTTCGGCTCTATCTCTTGCTTCACCAGCAGCCATTATTTTAAAGCCAACTATTACAATAGTAACAACCAAGCCTACTGCACCGATTGTTATAGCCGCAGGTGCAATAGTATTTTTAATGATATTCCCTAAGGTTGATCTTGCGTCTTGGGCTTGTATAATACCACTAACATCAGTTCCACCAATATTTGTTGCGAATATTCTTGCTGGTATTAACATAATAGCACTCACTAACATAAGAAAAACATTCTTAATTTTGTTTTTCATAACATCTACCCCTTTCTTTATTTTATTGAATTGTAAACTACCCCAAGAATATATGGGGCAAGAAGATAAAGGATAAATACAAACCCAGTTCCAGCTAAAATAGAAGCACCAAGCTTTTTAGCACTCCCAACATGAAAAATGTAACCAATCATTAGCAAAAGTATTGCAACAGCAATACCAAGTGTAGAGATTGGCTTTATAAAATTTTGCACCATGTTTAGAAGTGCGGTTAATAGTTTTGTTACTATACTTGTAAATTCATCTGGACTGACTGGTTTTATTAATTCATTCAAATTATCACCTCCAATTAGTTTCTAAAAAACACAAAATGAGAGCCACTCATTTTGAATTAATCAAAAGAGCGAACTCTCATTTGCAAACTTTCCACCATGAATTAAAATTAATGTGTTCCACAGTTTTTACAGTGGTGAAAGAACCTTCATTCTCTATTATTAAAATAGCATTATTATATTGCAATGCTATTTGTTTTCTTTTTTTAGCTATTATTTTTCCATTTAAATATATTTCCCTTATTTTACACTCTGCTTCAATAAAAGAGCATTTTTCTATTCTTTCGATATATCTTTTAATAGCATGTTCAGTAATTTTAAGCATAATAATACCCTTACATAGCAAAGTTATTTGCTGTGTTTATAACAGTATTTCTTTTTCGTTTTAAACCTTCAGATAAAGAATGAATTGGTTTAATTACTTTTGGAAGACATGATGGGACAACAGTTCCATCTTCAAGAATATCTTTTCTTACGAATTTGCCCTTTATCCAGTCATAAGCTCTATGAACAAATTCAAAAGAAGTTGTAATTGGAGGATATTTGCTATGTGAAAATTCATTAGATAATTCAGCAACAGCTTGTCTATGTTGCTTTTTTACTATTTCCCATGTTTCATCAAACAAGCGATTTTGTGCTTGTTTTCTTTTTTTCTTTTGATACTCTCTAACACGAGCTAATTGTTTTTCATGGTTTATACTCTTTCTATATTTTTTTTCTTCTTCAAATCGTTCATCTTGTTTCACATATTTTGATACAGTCTGCCTGCTCAAACCTACTTCTTTTGCTATGTCCACCATCTCTTTGTGTTCTTCGTAGTATTTGTTTATTATTAATTTTATTTTTTCTTCGGGCAACCTCATCCTTATCACCCTACTGCTTACATATTTACCATTATTGCACATAATTTTTATTTTGTGCAATTATATTTTTTATTGCTTATTTATATTTATTTAAATATAATATTCGGTAGCCCATTGACAAATGGTACAAATTTATCAGTGTATTTTCGCACTTTCTTCTGTAGTTCTTTATCTTCACGTATGATAAAGTTTTGAAAGAAGCTGAACTAATACATGATGACATAAATATATATATTGATATTGTGGAGATTGAATAATAATGTGGCAATTATCATTTATACCTGAATCAAAAAAAGAAATATGGTAATGCTCTATTTAATAGATAGTTTTGAAAAATAAAAGTAACTATTCTTTATTCCCCTGATAAGGGATTCTTTTTTATTGCATTTCTTAGTTGTTCATCATCTATATGAGTATATATTTCAGTTGTTGCAACACTCTGATGTCCTAATATCTGCTGTAATGCTCTTATATCAACATTACCATATTTATACATTAATGTTGCTGCCGTATGTCTTAACTTATGTGGTGAAATCTTTTTTGAATCAATGTTAGATAATTGAACGTATTTCTTTACAATATACTGTACAGTTCTTCTGCTTATTCTTGTTTTTCGTTCACTTAAAAATAAAGCATATCTATCTTTAACTCCCTCTTTCGGCCTTACATTTAAATATGTATTTATAGCATCAATACACGCCTTATTCAAATAAATTGTTCTTTCTTTATTTCCCTTTCCTATTACTCTTAGTTTATCTTCTTGTATATCTGTAATATTTATATTGATAAGCTCTGATAATCTTAGTCCACAGTTTAAAAATAATGTAATAATAGCATAATCTCTTTCTTTATTATCCCCGTCAATTACCTGTAAAAGATTTAAGCTTTGCTCTAATGTCAAATGTTTTGGTTGACGCAATCCTATTTTAGGTGATTCTAACTCCTTTGCAGGATTATTTGGAATTAGTTTTGTTTTTGAAAATAAATAATTAAAGAATGCTTTTATTGATGCAACCTTTCTTGAACGAGCATATGAGGAATTTCTCAACTTTATTGTTATGAAAGTAAAGTATTCATATAAATCACTTAAATTAATTTTTCTTATTTCTTCAATATCAAAATCAGAGACATCAAATTTATTTAAATCTTCATGATTACTTATACAATTTAAACTTCCTTCATTTTTAGCTTTTAAATATCTCAAAAAAGTTCTTAAATCGTAATGATATTCTTTTACTGTATTAAAAGATTTATTTTTAATAGTTAGCATATAATTTAAAAATTCTTTAACATATGATGGAACATCATTAAAATCCATAGATATTAACACCTCAAACTATTGTTCTACAGTAATTATAACATATAAATATTTATTGAATACATTAAATTTGATTGCATACGCGTATTCAATTTATAAATAAAATATGGTATAATCATTAAAAATTAATTTACATAAAGGGGTGTTATCTTATATGAAAAAATTTCTTAGTGTTTTAGTACTTGTTTTATTTCTCTGTTTAATAATACTACCTACCTTGGCTGCATCAAATAATACTATCAAGATAGGTGTTGATCTTGAGTTATCACAAGCTGTTGCTCAATATGGTCAACGTGAATTAGATGGTATAAAATTAGCAGTTGATGAAATTAACAAAAAAGGTGGTATCTTAGGTAAAAAGATTGAATTAGTTATTATTGATAATAAGTCAGATAAGACAGAAGCAATGAATGTTGCAACAAAATTAGCTGTTAAAGAAAAGGTTTTAGCAATACTTGGCCCAGCTACTTCAGGTGCTACAAAATCAGCCTCTCAAGCTGCAATGCAATATAAAGTTCCAATAATATCACCTTCAGCAACTGATGATACAGTAACAATAAACGAAAGAACAGGCAAAGTTAAAACTTATGTGTTTAGAACATGTTTCAATGATTCTTTCCAAGGTAATGTTATGGCAAACTTTGCAGCAAAAACATTAAAACTTAAAAATGCTGCTATTATTACTGATGCTTCAAGTGATTATAGTAAAGGACTTGCAAAGAACTTTAAGACCACATTTACAAAAGCTGGTGGAAAGATTGTTGCAGAAGAATCTTTCGGTAAAGGTGAACAAGATTTTAATAGTATATTAACAAAGATAAGAGATAAAAAACCAGAAGTTATTTTTGCACCTGTTTACTATGATGAAGCAGGACTAATAATCAAACAAGCAAGAGAGCTTGGATTAAATGTACCAATACTTGGTGCAGACGGTTTTGATGATCCAAAGGTAGTAGAAAAAGCTGGAAAGACATATTCAAATAATGTCTTCTTCTCTGCTCACTATTCATCACAAGATACAGATAAAAAAGTTAAAGACTTTATTACAAATTACAAAAAGAAATATAATGCTGAACCCAATGCTTTTGCTGCTCTTGGTTATGATTTAGGATATTTTGTAGCTGATGCAATAAAAAGAGCAAATACAACAACTGATAGAGAAAAATTAAGAAAGGCTTTAGAAACAACTAAGAACTTTGTTGGTGTTACTGGTGTAATTAATGTTGATAAAAATCATAATGCTGAAAAATCAGCTGTAATAATAGAATTAAAAGATGGAGTTCAAACATTTAAACAAAAATTAAATCCATAAATTAAATAAGTCATTTCATGAGAGGTGGGTGGGGACACCTTCCCGCCTTCTCCTCTTATGAATTAAATTTATAAAAGAGGTGAATTAAATTTGTGGACATTCTTACAGCAATTAATAAATGGAATAACATTAGGCAGTGTCTATGCATTAATTGCATTAGGTTATACAATGGTATATGGTATCATCAAGCTTATTAACTTTGCTCATGGCGATGTTTATATGGTAGGTGCATATATAGCTTTTATATGTGTTGTTTATTTACATATGGGTTTTTTACCAGCACTTATAATTTCTATGGTATTCTGTGCTCTTCTTGGTGTAATAATAGAAAAATTAGCTTATAAACCACTCAGGAATTCATCAAGAATATCAGTTTTAATAACTGCAATAGGTGTATCACTTTTACTTGAAAATTTAATGCAAATAATTATGGGAGCAGATTCGAGAGTTTTTCCAAAAGTAGTAGCGGATAATAATTATAAACTTTTCAACAATCATTTATTAATTAGTAATAAACAGATATATATGATTATAATAACTATTATTTTAATGATTCTATTAAATTATGTTGTTAAAAATACAAAAATGGGGAAAGCAATGAGAGCAGTTGCTCAAGATTCTGATGCTGCTCGATTGATGGGAATAAATGTTGATACAACAATTAGTTTTACATTTGCAATAGGTTCAGCTCTTGCTGCAGCTGGAGGAGTTTTGGTTGGACTTTATTATGTTAGTATCAATCCATTAATGGGTGTGTTACCTGGACTTAAAGCATTTGTTGCAGCTGTTTTTGGTGGTATTGGTATAATCCCTGGTGCTATGTTAGGTGGTTTTTCATTAGGAATTGTTGAAACTTTAGTAAGTGGTTATGGTAGTTCTATGTATAAAGATGCTGTTGCATTTGCTATCTTGATTCTTATTCTTCTTGTAAAACCGACGGGGTTACTTGGTAAAAACATTAAAGAGAAGGTGTAAGCTATGCGAAAGAAATGGATTATTAATATATTGATAATAATCTTTATTTATACAATTATTACTTTACTTATGCACTTTGGAGTAATAGATGACTATGTTAAACTAAATATATTCTTAATACTAATAAATATTATGCTTGCAGTAAGTTTAAATCTAATCAATGGTATTACAGGACAGTTTTCATTAGGCCATGCTGGTTTTATGGCAATAGGTGCTTATACAACTGGTGTTTTGACCACCAATTTTACTCTACCCTTTTATATAACAATGATTATTGGCGGCATATTAGCTATGTTGTTTGGCTTTATTATAGGGTTACCAGTTTTAAGACTTAAAGGTGATTATCTAGCTATTGCAACCTTAGGTTTTGGTGAAATAATAAGAATTATAATACAAAATATTGAGTATTTAGGTGGTGCAAGTGGTATAAATGATATTCCTCAAGGCCTTGATTGGACATCTTTTTATGTAATAACTCTTATCACAATTATAATTATTGTAAATATTATAAAATCTTCATATGGTAGAGCTTTAATAGCAATTAGAGAAGACGAAGTTGCAGCAGAAGCAATGGGTATAAATACTACTTTTTATAAAGTTTTAGCATTCATGATAGGTGCTTTTTTTGCAGGTATAGCGGGTTCAGTTTATTCAGGTTATTTTGGTTACATTCAACCAGATATATTTAACTTTTTTAAATCCATTGATATTTTAGTAATTGTTGTTTTAGGTGGACTTGGAAGTATTTCAGGCTCAATTATATCTGCAATTGTTTTAACACTTATCTCGGCATACCTACAAGAATTTCCACAGGTTAGAATGGTTCTTTATTCTGTAATTCTTATATTAATAATGCTATTCAGACCTCAAGGCTTGTTAGGAACAAAAGAGATAAGTTTAGCTAATCTCTTTTTAAGGAAAAAATTGGGTGGTGGAAATAATGCTTAAAATTAATAATGTAACTGTTAATTTTGGTGGTATTACAGCTTTAAATCAAGTTAATATTGATGTATCACATAAATCAATTATTGGCCTTATTGGTCCAAATGGAGCCGGAAAAACTACAGTTTTTAATATAATTTCTGGTATTTACACACCAAATCAAGGTAGTATAGTTTTTTCAAGTGATGATATTACAACAAAGAAAACTCACCAAGTTGCTAAATTAGGAATTTCAAGAACTTTTCAAAATATTCGTTTGTTTAAAGAGTTAAGTGTTATTGATAATGTAAAGATATCTTTTCATAAAGATATTGAATATAATCTTTTTCACACAATATTTAGAACAAACAAATACTATAAAATTGAAAAAGAAAAACATCAAAAGGCTGAGGAGTTACTAAAAATATTTAATCTTTATGAAAAAAGATATGAGTATGCTAAGAATTTACCTTATGGTGAACAAAGAAAGTTAGAAATTGTTAGAGCTTTAGCTACTTCACCAAAGCTTTTATTATTAGATGAGCCTGCAGCAGGAATGAATCCTCAAGAATCTCAAGAGCTTAAAAATCTTATTAAATTTATTAAAGATAGATTTAATTTAACTATTCTTTTGATTGAACATGATATGTCAGTTGTAATGGATATATGTGAAAAAATTTATGTTTTAGATTATGGAGAGGTCATTGCATCTGGAACCCCTGAAGAAATAACAAATAATCTAAGAGTTATACAGGCATATTTAGGAGAGGGGGAGCTTAATTTTGCTTAAAATAAATTCAATAGATGTATACTATGGTGCTATTCAAGCACTTTTTTCTGTATCACTTGAAGTTAATCAAGGAGAAATCGTTACATTAATTGGAGCAAATGGTGCAGGTAAATCCACCCTTCTTAAGAGTATTTCAGGACTTGTTAAAATAAAAAATGGTTCAATTGAGTTTGAAGATGAACAAATTCATCAAAAAACAACAATGGATATTGTAAAGCTTGGTATTTCTCAAGTTCCTGAAGGTAGACGAGTTTTCCCAGAAATGAGTGTATATGAAAATCTTGAACTCGGTGCTTTTTTGAGAAAGGATAAAGAAAATATAAAAAAAGATATGAACAATGTTTTTGAAAGATTTCCAAGATTATCCGAAAGAAGAAATCAATTGGCTGGAACTCTAAGTGGTGGAGAACAGCAGATGTTAGCTATAGGAAGAGCACTTATGGCAAGGCCAAAGCTTTTATTATTAGATGAGCCCTCAATGGGGCTTGCACCAATATTAGTAAATGAGATTTTTAAGATTATTAAGGAAATTAATGAACAAGGAACAACAATTCTTTTGATTGAACAAAATGCTAATATGGCTTTACATATTGCAGATAAAGCTTATGTTATTGAAACTGGAAGGATAGTTTTAAGCGGAAGTGCAAAAGAAGTAGCAAGTAATCCAAATGTTAAAAAGGCATATCTTGGTGGTTAAAAAATATAAAAAAATAAGGGTAGAATGACCTACCCTTTATTTATTTTTCTACTACCTGGTTTTACTATAGGAATACCTTCTTTACAATATGGACATTCATTTTGCTCATATGCTTCAACCTTCATTGATATTAATGATTTATATTTTACTCCAAAATCAATTTCTCCACCAGTTCTATCAACAATACTTGCAATTCCAACAATTTCTCCGTTATATTCATTAACTATATCAATAATTTCTTTTACTGACCCGCCTGTTGTTATAACATCTTCAACAACCAATACACGCTCTCCTTTTTCAATCTTGAATCCCCTTCTCAATTTCATAATTCCCTCTTCTCTTTCAGCAAATATTGACCTTGCATGAAGTTGTCTTGCCATTTCGTACGAAAATGTTACAGCACCAATAGCAGGTCCTATTACAACATCAATGGAACAATCTATAAATGATTTTACTAATTCCTTACATATTGATTCACTTAAATTAGGATATTGTAAAATTTTTGCACACTGTAAGTACTTACCACTATGTTTGCCTGATGTCAATAAAAAATGACCTTCTAATAAAGCATCAACATCTTTTAACATTTCAATCCATTTTGTAGAATCCATTATAAATATCCTCCTAATCAATCATTTATTTCTCTTTTACTTAAAAAATCCTTCCACCAATCTTGCGTTTCAAAGGTACTTAAATCTTTACCTAAGTGTGAGCTATCCCCTTCTAATGATAAGATGTATTTTCCACCATTATAGGTTACTATATTAATTGAAGTATTATCTTGCCAATATATATCATTTAGTTTATTAAAGGGTAAGTCTTTTAAGTACACTAGTAAGGATCTTATTAATGTTCCATGTGTTACTATACATATACGTTTGCCTGCATTACTTTTTGTTATTTCATTTAAAGCATTAACTGCTCTTTGGTATAACTCATACATACTTTCACCATTTGGCATACAATGTTCATGAGGCTTATTTTCCCAACAATAGTATTCTTCCGGCCAAAGTTCAGGAAGTTTATCCCACTCAATTCCTTCCCAATCGCCTCCATTTATTTCAATTAAATCATTCCTTTTAATAATATTTATACCCCTATCTTTAGCAATTTCATATGCAGTAAAATAAGCTCTTTTAAGTGGACTTGAATAAATTACATCAAAATGAATATTCTTTAATCTCTGAGCTAGCCTTTGTGCTTGAAGATAGCCTTTTTGAGTAAGGTTAGAATCTGTAATACCATGAAATTTTCTTATATAATTCCCTTCAGCTTCAGCATGTCTAATTATAAAGATTTCTGTAATCATGAATTTTATTTATTCTCCCCTTTATATAATGATATTTCCTCGCAATTCATAAATAGAAGTAAAATTATTATCACTTAAATATTTAATTATACCATTTTTTATTTCTAAAATAGCATTTGGATTTATGAAATTCACTGTACCTAGAGAGATACAAGTTGAACCAGCTAAAAAGAACTCAATAGCATCCTTATAATTCATAATTCCACCCATGCCAATTATTGGTATATTAATATTGTTAAAACATTCATAAATCATACGAATTGCAATTGGTTTAACACATGGGCCAGATAATCCTCCGATAATTTGTTTAATATGTGGCTTGCGAGTTTTGATATCAATTGCCATAGCTCTTAATGTGTTAATTAATGAAATTGCATCAGCACCAGCACTCTGAGCTGATTTTGCTATATCAACTATTGATGTAACATTAGGTGATAATTTTGCTATTACAGGTACTTTTGCAGCTTTTTTAACTAATTTTATTATATCATAAACCATATTTGGATCAGTCCCAAAACTCATACCTCCATTTTTCACATTAGGACAGGAAATATTTACCTCTATCAAGTCAACACTATCATCAATTAATTTTGTTATCTCATAAAATTCTTCTTTTGTAAATCCATTTATATTTGCTATTATTTTAATATCATGTTGTTTTAAAAATGGAAGCTCGTTTTCAATAAAGTGTTCAATTCCAGGGTTTTCAAGTCCAATAGAGTTTATTATACCTCCATAAACCTCTGCAATTCTTGGGGAGGGATTCCCCTTATGTGGCTTTAGTGTTAATCCTTTCGTAGATATTGCTCCAAACTGGTTAATATCAATTAACTTAGAAAACTCTTTTCCAAAACCAAATGTTCCCGATGCAGCAATTATAGGATTTTTTAGTTCAACGCCAGCAAGATTAACTTTTAGATTCATTTAAATTAACCTCCATTATATTGAATACAGGACCATCTGAACAAACATGAAAAATATTATCATTTTCTCCTTTAATGCTGCATCCAAGGCATGCACCAATTCCACAAGCCATTTTTTCCTCTAAAGATACATAAATTTGATTATTAAGATTCAAATCTTTTAATGTTCTAAGCATTACCTTTGGTCCACATGAATAAATAATTTCATAGTTTTTCTTATTGCTTGTAAATAATTCAATTATGTTGCCTTTAAAACCTATGCTACCATCATCTGACGAAATATATATATTTTCCGCAATATCTTTGAACTTCTCAATAAAAAAACTTTTTTCTTTATTTCTAAAGCCTAAATAAACATCAAACATAACTTTATTTTGACTTAGTTGTCTTGCAAGTCCATATAATGGCCATATCCCCATTCCTCCACCAATAAGTGAAACAGATTTTATATTTTGAGGTATTTCAAAATTATTACCTAATGGGCCAATGATATTTAATATATATCCTTTTTTCTTTTTTGCTAAAAGCTCTGTACCAACACCTATCACTTGATAGCCAATATACACCACATCATCTTGTATATATGATATACTAAATGGACGTCTCAATAATGGATATATAGAATTATCTTGAATTTTTATATTTACAAAATTACCCGGTTTATAATTTTCTGCAATGTATTTATTTTTAAATGATAATAAATAAATATCTTCAGCTATTTTTATATTCTCTTCAATTACTATATCTAAAACTTTCATTTTCAATACCACCTATATCAATAATATCAATATCATGTTTTTTCTTTAAGAATTTAATTATTTCAATAGTAGCCTTTGCAGTATCAATAGATGTAAGACAAGGCACCCTATTTTCAACTGCCGTTCTTCTGATAATAAAGCCATCTCTTTGAATAATTCTACCTTTTGTAGGAGTATTAATAACCAAATTTATTTTTTTACTTTTTATAAAGTCAACTATATCATTTGATCCTTCGGATATTTTTTTAATATAATTTGAGGCAACATTATATGAATTCAAATGTTTAGCAGTATTTGCAGTTGCATAAATCTTAAATCCTAATTTTTCTAACTCCTCTGCTATAGGTATAACCTCATTTTTATCAGCATCTGATACTGAAATTAAAACAGAACCTTCGAGTGGAATTTTCATTCCGCTTGCTAACAAACCTTTATAAAGTGCAATATAATAATTATTTGATATACCCATTACTTCACCAGTAGATTTCATCTCTGGCCCTAATGAAATCTCAACATCTGGCAATTTTTCAAATGAAAATACAGGAACTTTAAAAGCATAAAAGTTTGGTTCTTTTAATAAACCAAGTGTATTTGTTATATCTTTAAGTTTATAACCCATACTTACTTTTGTTGCTATCTCAACCATAGGCACTGCAGTAACTTTACTTATAAATGGTATAGTTCTACTTCCACGTGGATTTACTTCAATTATATAAAGGTTTTCATTTTGAACAATGAATTGAATATTAATTAGTCCTTTACATTTAATTTCTCTTGCAATAAGACTTGTATATTCAACAATTTTATTTTTTATATTTTTTGATATATTTTTTGCAGGAAACAACGATATGCTATCACCAGAATGAACTCCCGCTCTTTCAATATGTTCCATAATACCAGGAATTAAAATATCCTCACCATCAGATATAGCATCAACTTCAATTTCCTTCCCTATTATATATTTATCAATTAATATAGGATGTTCATTCAAATCCTTAACATATTCTAACATATCTAATATATCTTTATCTTCATAAGCTATTTTCATACCTTGCCCACCAAGAACATAAGAAGGTCTTACCAAAACAGGATAGTTTAATTTATTTGCTATTTTTATGGCTTCTTCTATAGTGTAGCAAGTATATCCTTCTGGTCTTTTAATGTTTAGTTTATTTAATATTTTATCAAATCTTTCTCTATCTTCTGCAATATCTATTCCATCTGCTGAAGTACCAAATATCTTTATTCCTTTTTTAGATAAGCTTTGTGATAATTTAATAGCTGTTTGACCTCCAAATTGAACAATTACCCCTTTTGCTTTAACTGTATTCATTACATTTAATACATCTTCACAAGTTAGTGGTTCAAAAAATAGCATATCTGATGTATCAAAATCAGTACTAACAGTTTCAGGATTATTATTTATTATTATTGATTTATATCCTAATTTTCGCAAAGAATATGAACAGTGAACCGAAGTATAATCAAATTCTATACCTTGTCCTATTCTTATTGGTCCAGAACCAAGCACTATTACATTTTTATCACTTATACATGAAGTATCAGTATCACTATGGGTATCATATGTTGAATAATAGTATGGGGTTGTCGCACTAAATTCCCCTGCACATGTATCAACCATTTTATATGATGGCAATACATTGTTATTTCTTAAATATGCTATCTCATCTTCTGATAAACCAGAAAGAAAAGAAATTGTCTTATCACTAAAACCATATTTTTTTGCTTTTTTAATTAGTTCAATAGGAAGTTTCTTATCTTTATATGATTTTATTTCATTTTCAATTGATATTATATTTTGTATTTTACTTAAGAAGAAATAATCTATCTTTGATATTTCATAAATATTATATAAAGTAATTCCACGTCTAATTGCTTCTGCAACAGCAAAAATTCTTCTATCGTCTGCTTCTTTTATAATATTTAATAATTCTTCATTATCAATATTCTCAAAATCTTTTAAATATAAATAATCAGTTCCAATATCTAATGAACGAATACCTTTAAGTAGGCTTTCTTCAAAATTACGTCCAATTGACATAACCTCTCCTGTTGCTTTCATTTGAGTACCAAGTACTCTGTTAGCATCTTTAAATTTATCAAAAGGCCATCGTGGTATTTTTGTAACAATATAATCAATAGTAGGTTCAAAGCTTGCAAAGGTTTTTTTTGTAATTGAATTCTCAATCTCATCTAATGTATAACCTAATGCAATTTTTGCAGCAACCTTTGCTATTGGATAACCAGTTGCTTTGGAAGCAAGTGCAGATGAACGACTAACTCTTGGATTTACCTCAATAACAGCATACTCAAAGCTTTCTGGATTTAATGCAAATTGAACATTACATCCACCTTCTATCTTTAAAGTGGATATTATTTTAAGTGCTGAGCTTCTAAGCATTTGATATTCTTTATCAGATAATGTTTGTGAAGGGGCTACAACAATGCTATCTCCTGTATGAATACCTACTGGGTCAATATTTTCCATATTACAAACAGTTATTACACAATCATTTGAATCACGCATAACTTCATATTCAATTTCTTTCCAACCTTTAATACTTTTTTCAACTAATATTTGAGATACTGGACTATATGAAAGACCTCTTTCTGATATTTGAATAAACTGATCCATATCATCGGCTATTCCTCCGCCTGTTCCACCTAATGTATATGCAGGCCTTATAATAATTGGAAATCCTATTTCTTTAACAAATTCAATACCTTCTTCTACTGAATTAACAGTTTTACTTGGTATAATTGGTTGATTTATTTTTTCCATAGTTTCTTTAAACTTTAATCTGTCCTCAGCCATTTCAATTGCTTCTATATTAGTACCTATCAATTTAACATTATGTTTTTTTAATATTCCCTTATTGTATAGCTCCATAGCCATATTAAGACCAGTCTGCCCACCTAATGTAGGAAGAATTGCATCAATGTTTTCTTTTATTATTATTTTCTCAATTATGCTACTTTCAATAGGTTCAATGTACACTGCATCAGCCATTGACTTGTCTGTCATTATTGTGGCTGGATTACTATTAATTAAGATAGTTCTTATTCCTTCTTCTTTTATTGATTTACATGCTTGGCTTCCTGAATAATCAAATTCCGCAGCTTGACCAATAATAATAGGGCCTGAACCTATAACTAAGACGTTTTTTATATCTTTTCTTAATGGCAAATAATCTCACCTCATTCTTATAAAATTGAGTTAATTCTATCTCTTAAGTCTTTGCATGCCTTATTAGCACTTTTTTCAAAATCTTCAGTATCCTCTTTCATATAAGCATATATTATATCTCTGGATGAGTTAACAATAATTCCATTGTTATTAGAATCTATAAAATATTTAAGTGCTTTAATATCTCCACCTTGAGCACCTATTCCAGGAACTAAAAATATATGTTTTGGTAATATTTCCCTTATATTCTTTGCTGCATTTTCATCTAAAGCACCTACAACAGCACCAATATCAGAATATCCATTATATCCTATTAAATTCTTTCCCCAATCATTTACTTTTGAAGCAATTATCTCATAAATATGTTTTCCATCAATAATAAGATTTTGTAATTCTGCAGAACTTGGATTTGATGTTTTAACTAATATAAATAACCCTTTATTATTTTTTTGACATTCATTTATAAATGGAATTATAGAATCAGAACCTAAATATGGATTTACTGTCATTGCATCAAATTCATAAAAACTTTGCTGAACACCAAAAATATCAACACTACCAATATAACTATTTGCATATGCTTCAGCAGTAGAAGAAATATCATTTCTTTTACCATCAAAAATAACAATTAAATCTTTAGATTTTGCATAATCAGAAATCTCTTTAATTGCTTTTATGCCATAAATATAATACTGTTCAAAATATGCTGATTGTATCTTTATTCCAATAGAATACTCACATGTTGCATCAATAATTTTTTTTGCGTAATCAACTAATATTGTTGTAATTATATCTTTAGTGGATTTTTCTATATTGTATTTATTTATAAAGCTTTTTGGAAGTTTATTTAGACTAAGGTCTATCCCTACAATTACAAAACTTTGCTTCAATTTTATCTTTGCAATTACCTTGTCTGAAAAATGTTGCTGCATACTTCTCCACCCCTTTTCATAACTTTACCATTTAAAATTACTGTATCAACAACGCCTTTTAACTTTTTACCTAAAAATACATTATTTTTTGCTTTTGACATAATAAATTTATTGTTAACTTCAAATTCATATTTTAAATTCAAAAGTAATAAGTTTGCTTTATTATTAACTTCTATTATTGGTATTTCTTTTTGAATTAATTTAGAGGGATTATATGTTAACATATCAATTATTCTTATTAATTTACTAATGTCATCTTTAATTAGATAAGTATTTAATACAGAAAATGCAGTATCAAAACCTATTGTTCCAAATGCTGCTTTATCAAATTCAAGATTTTTTTCATCAATATGATGTGGTGCATGATCGGTTGAAATTATATCTATTGTCCCATCTAAACATGCTTGTTGTAAAGCTTTTATATCATCTTCTGTTCTTAATGGTGGATTTATTTTAGCTAATGTATTAAAGTTTTGTACCTCTTGTTCGGTTAATGATATATAATGTGGGCATGTATCAGCTGTAATGTCTATTCCGTCTTCTTTTGCCTTTCTAATTAATTCTACTGATTCTTTTGTTGAAACATGAGTAATATGAACTTTAGCTTTTGTTTCTTTTGCTAATATAATGTCACGAGCAACCATAATTGTTTCTGCTTCACGTGGAATTCCTTTAAACCCCAAAAAGGTAGACATAATTCCATAGTTTATTTGTCCACCCTCAGATAGATTTGTATCTTCGCAATGGCAAAGAACAGGTAAATCAAAATTTTTAGCATATAATAAAGCATTTCGCATAACCGAGCTATTTAAAACACACTTTCCGTCATCAGATAATCCAACAATTCCTTCCTCTTTCATAAAACCTATTTCAGCAAGCTCTTGACCCTCTAATCCTTTTGTAATTGCACCAATTGGATAGACTTTTAACGGCAAAACTCTTTGTGATTTATAGTTAATATATGCTACAACAGCTTGGTTATCAATAACAGGATTAGTATTTGGCATACAACATATTGTTCCAAAACCACCATTAATAGCACTTATCGCCCCCGACATTATATCTTCTTTATATTCATATCCAGGATCTCTTAAATGACAATGACAATCAACAAAAGGTGGAACTGCATACATTCCTTTAGCATCAATAATATCATTAACATTATTTTCATTTATGTTTTCATCAATCTTAACAATAATTTCTTTATCAATTAAAACATCAGCATTTTTGAATTGCTTTGAATAATAATCAAAATAATTAACATTTTTTATAAGTAACAATTTACTCACCCTTTCTTGAGTATAAATATAAAACTGCCATTCTAACCGCAATACCATTTGTAACTTGATCTTCTATTAAACAGTTATTTATACTCATAACATCTGAAGATATCTCTATTCCACGATTAACAGGTCCTGGATGAAGAATTAAAGTTTCAGGTGAAATTTTATCTAAAAGTCCATTATTTAAACCAAAATAGCTATAATATTCATTTGTTGAAGGGAAAAGTGCATTTTTTTGTCTTTCTAACTGAATTCTTAAATCAATAATTACATCTTTTTCACTAACAACATCATCTAAAGAATCAGATATTTTAACATATCTATCTATTTCAGGCGGTATTAAAGTTTTTGGACCATAAACTGTTATTTCATTGTTAAATTTTAAAAGCCCCCATATGTTACTTCTTGCAACTCTACTATGAAATATGTCACCAATAATAGCAACTTTTAAACTTGTTAATTTACCTAATTTTTCGCGAATAGTAAACATATCTAATAAAGCCTGAGTGGGGTGCTCATTCATCCCATCACCAGCATTTATGACTGAAAAATTTGCATTTTTAGCAGCAAAATGAGGTGCACCTGAAGAAGAATGTCTTATTATCAAAATATCTGTTTTTAATGCTTCTAGAGTTCTTATGGTATCAAGTAAAGACTCGCCTTTTTTAACAGAACTTGCTTGGACATTTATAGAAGTTATATTAGCACTCATAAATTTACCAGCAAGTTCAAAAGAGACCCTTGTTCTTGTACTGTTTTCATAAAACAATGTAACAATGGAATATCCCTGAAGGTGGGGTGTTTTTTTATTTTCTTTGGTAATTATTAATTTCATGTTCTTTGCAAGATCTAATATTTTTTCTATTTCTTCAATTGATAAATCTTTCAATCCCAAAAGATCTTTTTTCAAAATATAACACCTCCTAATTTCAAAAACATAATTTTATAAAAAAGGTAGGGTGGCCCCTACCTTTAATTTGCATATTGTTCTTTAATATTAGATTGTGCAGCTTTTTTCTCTGGTAATAAAAAGTTTAATATTATTCCTATAAATGTTGCTAATGCCATTCCTTCAAATTCTATATTGAATATTTGAAGCCTTGTTCCACCTACACCAATAATCAATATTACCGAAGTTATTACAAGATTTCTTGTTTCTGAAAGATCAACTTTATGTTCAATAAGCATTCTTAAACCTGATGAAGCTATAACACCAAAAAGTAGTATACTAATACCACCTATAACAGGTGAAGGAATAACTTGTATTAATGCACCAAGCTTCTGAACAAATGATAATGAAATAGCAATTATAGCTGCCCAACCTATTACCCATACACTATATACTTTTGATATTGCCATTACACCGATATTTTCACCATAAGTTGTTGTAGGAGGTCCACCTAAAAACCCTGCAACAATAGTAGCTACACCATCACCTGTAAGTGATCTATGTAATCCAGGATCTTTAGTAAAATCTCTACCTACAACATTATTTGTAACTAGTAAATGACCAATATGCTCTGTTATTGTGACAATAGCAATTGGTGCTATTGATAATATTGCAGTCCATGTAAATTTTGGAAAAACAAATCCTGGTAGTCCTATCCAATTTGCATTCTTTATCACATCATAATTTATAAATGGGGTATATTTTCCGTTGGGATAGAAGCTATCTAAAAGATGTGTATTTAACCCAATTAAATCTAATATATATGAAAAGATATATCCGCTGATTAAACCAATAAGAACTGGAATAACATTGAAAAATCCTTTAAAATAAACCGAGCCTATTACAGCAACAAACAATGTAAATAATGATACCCAACAAACTGGACTTTTTATAACATTTACTGCAAGCTCAAGTATTTGTCCATCTTTTACAACTTCACTAAATAATCCAGCTGATTTGACTGCTGCAACTCTTGCTAGTGATAAACCAATTATCATAACAACTGGACCAACAACAACAGGAGGTAAAGCTTTATCTATCCAATTTGTTCCAAACTTATATACTAATAAAGCAACAATTAAATAAACTACACCAGAAGCAATACATCCTGATAAGGCATATTCTCTTCCACCTAATGAGGCTGAAATGGTTATTATGGGATTAATAAATGCAAATGATGAGCCAAGATATGCAGGAAGCTTTTTCTTCGTAATAAGAATGTATAATAGTGTTCCAACACCACCTGTAAATAATGCTACTGTTGGATTTAATCCAACTAAGATAGGAACTAAGATTGTTGCACCTACCATTGCAAATAAATGTTGTAAGCTAAGTGGTAATGTTTGTAGTATGGGTAATTTTTCTTCAACTTGAATTGTTCTTTTAGCCATAATAAAAATCCCCTTCCATAAAAAATTTATATTTCTTTATCTAATTGCTCAATAATAACGCAATTCCTTTTATCAAATTCGTCAACTAAAACATGAACTATTTCATTTCTTGATGTTGGAACATTTTTCCCAATAAAATCTGCTCTTATTGGTAATTCCCTATGTCCCCTATCAATTAATACCGCTAGCTGAATCATTTTGGGTCTACCCATATCCATTATTGCCTCAATTGCTGCTCTAACTGTTCTACCTGTAAAAAGTACATCGTCTACCAAAATTATTTTTTTATCATTTACCTCAAAATCAATCTTTGTTGAATTTACTGTTGGATGTTCATGAAGGAATGATAAATCATCTCTATAAAATGTAATATCAAGTATACCAAAAGGAAGATTTTTACCTTCAATTTTTTCAATATTATTATTAATACTTTTAGCTAATGTTACCCCTCTTCTTTGGATTCCAACAATGCAAAGATTATCAATTCCTTTATTTTTTTCAATAATTTCATGCGAAATTCTCATAAGTGCTCTTTCCATTTGTTGAGAATCCATTATTTCTTTAATTACCAAGATATTCACCTCCTAATTTTTACATAAAAAAAGCTTCTTACCATGTGAGAACAGGCAAGAAGCTAATAACCTAAAATTACACTTCTCTTTCACCTTGCCGCCTCACAGGGCTAGCTTAAAGGTAAATAAGCTATTTATTATTTTTAGATATTATAGCACGTTATTATAGCAATGTCCATATAGTTACATAAATTTTTTCAAATGCATTAAAACTTTGTAAATCATCAATAATACTAATCTATATTAATTATTTTTATTCTGTTCTTATATTCTGATATTATCATAAATATTTAATATAAGGTTAATATTATTTATAATAATATAAAATATATAATATAATGCGAGTTTATGGTAAAATATATAAAAGAATATTTTATTTTATATTTGGAGGAAAAAATGAAATATATATTATTAATTTTTATTCTTCAATGGTTAATTGGTTTCAAATTATTTAATAAAAAGATTTTAGAAAATGACCAAAATATTAAAATTAATGAAAATGATAAAATCTCTGTTATTATTCCTGCTCGAAATGAAGAGAAAAATATACCAAACTTACTTAATTCATTGCAAAATCAAACTATAAAACCACATGAAATTATAGTTGTTAATGACTTTTCTGAAGATAATACATATTCAGTTGCTAAAAGTTACAATATAAAAGTTATAAATAATCCTGATTTACCTTTAGGTTGGACAGGTAAAAACTGGGCTTTATGGAATGGATTTTTGAATTCGTCTGGTGATATTCTTATATTCCTTGATGCTGATGTTAGATTAAGTAATGATGCAATTGAAACGCTGATAAAAACTCGAAACAAAATTGATGGGGTTATTTCTGTAGTACCTTTTCATTTTACACAAAAATTTTATGAAAGATTACTACTTTTGGTAAACATTTTAGGTATTTTTGCTTTTACTGCCCCTAAAGAAAGAAAAAGACATGACAAAGGTCTTTATGGTTCTTGTATTGTTACAACAAGAGAAGACTATCTTAAAATTAATGGTCATAGAAGTATTTGTGCTGAAGTAATTGATGATTTAAGTTTAGGAAAGAAATTTTCTCAAGCCGGTGTTAGAATAGAAAACTTTATTGGTGTAAATTATGTTTCATTTAGAATGTATCCAAATGGCATAAAAAGTGCTCTCCAAGGCTTAAGTAAAAGTGCTGCATTAAGCACATCTACTTTAAAAAAACAATCAGTTATGTTAATATTTTTATGGCTTTTGGGCTATATTTTATCTGGTTTTATTACTCCTATACTATTTATCACAAAATCACCTCTTTTAAATACTTTTATCTTTATATATCTATTGTATTTCTTACAGATAATCTATTTTTCAAAATATACTGGTTATTTTGGTTTCATAAATTTACTTGCTTATTTTTTATCATCAATTTTCTTTATTATAATGATTTTATACTCATTTTATCAAACAACATTTTTAGGTCATGTTTACTGGAAAGGAAGAGAAATTAAAGTAGGAGGAAAAAACTCTTGAAAACAATATATATTTTGGTGTTAGAGTTTTTTTGTGGTTCATTGATGTTTTCTTTTTGGTTTGGACAAATTAAAAATATAGATTTACGAAGTATTCGAGATGGTAATCCAGGAGCTTTTAATTTAATATATGCAGCTGGATTTAAGATTGGTATATTAGGAGTATTATTAGATTTCCTAAAAGGATATTTCCCATTAATTTTATTTATTAATAATAATTATTATTTACCAAATAATAAAATGAAAATTATAGTTGCTTTAGCTCCAATATTAGGTCATGCATTTTCACCTTTTTTGAAATTTAATGGTGGGAAATCTGTTGCTGTTACTTTTGGTGTTTGGAGTGCAGTCTCAAACTTTGAAATATCATTTGCTTACGCTATTATTTTAGCAATTTTATTTTTGGGAGCAAAAATTATAAAAGACAAAAAGGGCTATCCTACCACACCTGAAGAGGATGCCCTTATGATAATTATTGGATTTTTAATATTACTTATTTACATATTGGCAAATAGCTTTGCTGAATATATAACTGTTTTATGGTTTTTGAATCTAATAGTTTTCATATATAAAAATAAGGATACTTTGTATACATTGTATAGAATGAAACTTGCAAAAAGATAACATTATTTATCTCTTAGAATTTTTAAAACTTCATTAAAATAGTTAGGTATTTCACATTGAAATTGCATTAATTCATTTGTTATAGGGTGATAAAACTCAATTTCTCCTGCATGTAAAATCTGTCCTTCAATATTAAATTGGTTGTTTTTCTTGCCATATACTGTATCTCCAACTATAGGGTATCCAATATAACTTAAGTGAACTCTAATTTGATGCGTTCTCCCTGTTTTTAAATTTAATTTTACAAAGGTATTGTTTTGAAATCTTTCTAATACTTCATAAAAAGTAATAGCTTCTTTACCATTAGGTACAACAGCCATTTTTAATTTATTTTTTGGATTTCTTCCTATTGGTGCATTTATTGTTCCTCTATCCTCTTTTATTATACCGTCTGTAATTGCAAAATATGTTCTTTTTATTTTATGTTCCTTTAAATCTTCAGATAATCTTAGATGTGCAATATTTGTTTTTGCAACAATTAATAGACCAGATGTATCTTTATCAATTCGATGAACAATTCCTGGTCTTATTACACCATTGATATCTGAAAGTTTACCTTCAAATTTATATAACAAAGCATTGACAAGAGTGTTTTCATAATTACCAGCAGCAGGATGAACAACCATTCCTTTTGGTTTATTTATTACAATCAAATGTTCATCTTCAAAAATAACATCAAAAGGAATATTTTGTGCAACAATATCAAGTTTTTTGGGTTCTGGAATTAATACTTCAATTATATCGCCATCTTTAATTTTTAATGATGACTTAATTATAGTTTTTTCATTGACTTTAATATTCCCATCCTCAATTAATTTTTGTATATTGCTTCTTGTCTTTTCTAACTTTTCTGATAAATAAATATCAATTCTTCCTTCATATTGGTTTACCATAATTATTTTCTGTTCACTAATTCTTTATCCCTTCTTTCTGTTATAAATAATATAATCATTAAAATTGAACCAATTGAAATGAAAATATCAGCTACATTAAAAATTGGCCAAATTCTAAAATCAATAAAATCAATTACATACCCTTTAAATAATCTATCAATGAAATTTCCTAAAGCACCAGATAAAATTATACATATAGAATACTTGTACTTTACTTCAATATTTGTAAAAAAAATAAGAAAAAACATAATTACAAATGTTATTGAGGATAAAATTAAAAAGAAAATCCTTTGATTCCAAAGTATAGAAAATGCAGCTCCTTTGTTATGAACATGAGTAAAGTAAAGAATATTACTTATTATTGGAATACTTTCATATAATTTTATGTTTTTTTCTATAAAGAACTTAACAATTTGATCAATTGAAACTATAGAAAATATTATAATAACATATTGCATAACTACACCTACCAAATTATTAACTAAATAAATTATAAAATAAAAATAATAAAAAAAGAAGGCTTTATATGCCTTCAATAAATCTTTTTTGGTCTTGGTTTGAAATTGAATCAATTTCTTCAACCTTATCATTAATTTCATTAACGCTCTTATAATAACTTATTGAATTAAAGTCAGTATTATCTTGAGGACCATCACTTGTTGCATGTGTAGACATTATACTCCACATATCAATACCAGTATATTCTTCCTCACTACTTTGGGAAGTAAATTTATCATTGAAAGATTTACCCATAGCCTTTTCTTCTGAAGGTCTTTGTTTTACATTATTATTTGAATCCTTTTCATATTCATTTTCGCATTTTATACAAAACTTTGCATATGGTATTACCTCAAGTCTTTCTTTTTCTATTTCTTTTTGACAATAGTCACAAATACCAAAATTGCCATGTTCTATTTTTTTTAATGCATTTTCTATTAAATTCAGCCTTCTTATTGTATCATTTCTTAATGCAGTATTTTTTTCAACTTCATAAACCTCTGATGCAATATCTGCAGGGTGATTATCATAATTAGAAAGTTCTGTTGTTGTAAAGGAATCATATTTTGCTGATTGATTTTTTTCCATCATTTCAATTAAACTTGAAGCTTTCTTTTTTTCGTATTCTAACAGTTCTTTGAAATATGATATTTCATTACTATTCATTTTAATTTTCTCCCTTCATTATTACTTTATATAAAATTTTATTATGTTCAATAACTGGGCAATATATTTTCCGATTATAGGTAAATTATATTTAACTATCGAATTTAATATATATATAAGTAAAGCTCCTAATATTGAAAAACCAAAAGCAGTTCCAAATCCTCGTGCAACACCACTAATAAAATTTACCCATAGTATCCTTTTTGGATTTTTAAGATATTCTATATAATCTGCTAAATGCATTTTTTCAAAACTTTGAATTATTTCTTCAAGGCTCTTTTCAAATTTATCCTTACTCAAATTAATATTCACCTTCTTATATTTATTTTTATTGATTTTAATAGATTTTATTTATATAATTTTCTTAAATTAAAATATGATAATGGAGGTCTTTTTATGAAATATAAAGCTGATATTGGAGTATTTGGTGGATCTGGTTTTTATAGTTTCGCAGATAATGTTACTGAAATAGAGATTGAAACTCCTTATGGTAAGCCAAGTGATAAGATTTCATTAGTAGATATTGGAGATAAAGTGGTAGCTTTTTTACCACGCCATGGTAAGAATCATCAATATCCACCTCATCTTATTCCTTATAGAGCAAATATTTATGCAATGCATATGTTAGGAGTTAAAAAAATAATAGCACCTACTGCATCAGGAAGTTTAAAACCTGAAATTAAACCTGGAGATTTTGTTGTTTGTGATCAATTTGTTGATAGAACATGGGGAAGACAAGATACATTCTTTGAAGGCCCCGAGGTAAAACATGTATCTGCAGCAAAGCCTTATTGTGAATATTTAAGACAAATTGCAATAAATTCAGCAAAGGATTTAAAAATCAATATTCATGAAAAAGGAACAGTTGTTGTAATACAAGGGCCAAGATTTTCAACAACTGCTGAAAGTAGATGGTATTCAAAAATGGGATGGGATGTTATAAATATGACACAATATCCTGAATGTTTTTTGGCTAAGGAGTTAGGTATTTGTTATGTCAATATCTCATTAATTACCGATTATGATGCTGGATTAGAAGGAAGAGATGATATAAAACCAGTTTCAGAAGAAGAGGTATATAAAGTATTTAATGAAAATAATCAAAAGGTAAAAGAACTAATTTTTGAAATGATAAAAAGAATTGACATTGAGTTCGAATGTAAAGAATAATCAAAAAGGAGTTATGATATGAAACACTTTGAATGGAAAGATCAAACACTTACTGTTTTGGACCAAAGATTTTTACCTTATGAAAAAAGCTTTTTAGAATGTAAAACTTATAAAGATTGCTATGTTGCAATAAAAGATATGATTATTAGAGGAGCACCATTAATTGGAATAGTAGCTGCTTATGGAGTTGTATTGGGTTTCAAAGAAATAATAGAAAATAAAAAGGATAAAAAATATCTTTATAATATTATAGATGAATTGTCTAAATCCAGGCCTACAGCAGTTAATCTATTTTGGGCATTGAATAGAATGAAAAAAATTTTTGATGAAAATATTGATAAAGATTATTTAGAAATATATGAAATACTATTAAAAGAAGCAACAGCAATTGACAATCAGGACAAAGAATTAAATAAAAAAATGGGTGAATATGGTAATACACTAATAAAACCTAATTCAAATATTCTTACACATTGTAATGCTGGTGCTTTAGCAACTGGGGGATATGGAACAGCATTAGGTGTAATTCGTGAAGCTCATCTAAATCATAAAAATATACATGTTTATATAGACGAAACAAGGCCATATCTACAAGGTGCAAGATTAACAGCTTTTGAAATGTGTGAAGAAAATATTCCTAACACTGTAATTTGCGATAACATGGCAGGTTATTTGATGAAGCTAGGTAAAATTGATTGTGTTATTGTAGGTGCTGATAGAATTGCTGCTAATGGAGATACAGCAAATAAAATAGGAACTTACTCTCTTTCTGTTTTGGCAAAGCATCACAATATTCCTTTTTACATTGCAGCACCACTTTCAACCTTCGATTTAAAAATTAAATCTGGCCAAGAGATTCCAATTGAAGAAAGACCAAAAGATGAAATAAGATTTTTTAATGGAAAGCAAATTGTACCTAATAATTCTGATATTTTTAATCCATCTTTTGATGTTACTCCAGCCGAAAATATTACTGCAATTATAACAGAAAAAGGTATAATTTATCCACCATATGAAATAAATATAAAGTCATTATTATGAATTAGGAGGCTACCAGATTACTTTCTGGTAAGCCTCCTTTTTATATCATTTTTAGAGCTTTTAATATTATATCCTTATCAATTTCAACCCCATTTTCGTATACACCTAAATCTTTTAACAAAGTAGTGCGAATTTTCCCATACTTAACTTTTTTGTCATTCATGATTATTTTAATTATTTGCTCTTCATCATAATCATTCGGAAATTTTATATTAGCATAATTCAAAAAAGCAAATAATCTCTCAATATTTTCTTGATTAAAATTAAATACCATTTTAGAAATATATAATTCAATTATCATACCAAATAAAACATTAATACCATGAGGATATTTATATTTATAATAACTTTCAAATGCATGCCCTAAAGTATGACCAAAATTCAAAACCTCTCTCTGTCCTTTCTCATTAACATCAATTTCAACAATACTCTTTTTACAAATAATTGATCTCTTAATAAGTTCATAAATTAAGGATTCATTCATAATGATTGATTTAATATCAAATTTATTTTTATCGAGAATCTTAAGAATTTCTTTATCTAATGTATAGCCATATTTAATAATTTCTCCAAAACCAGATACAATCTCTGAATAAGATAATGAGTTTAAGAATTGAGTATATATTAATATCTTGTCAGGCTGATAAAAAGTTCCTATTTGATTTTTATAGTAATTAAAATTTACAGCAGTTTTACCTCCAATACTACTATCAACCATTGCAAGTAATGTAGTAGGTATATTAATAAATTTTATACCTCTTTTATATGTAGAAGCTACAAATCCGATTAAATCACCAATTACTCCTCCACCAATTCCTATAATCAATGAGGATCTATCATATTCTTTTTCTATCATAAATTGAATTATTTCTAGATATTTTTCAATACTTTTATTTTGTTCACAACTTTCTATTATAATTTGATCATAAGTAAAATTAAACTTTAAATTTTTGTAAAAATTATACACGTTACTATCAACAACAACTAAACATTTACTAAAATTTATATTCAAAATAATATCTTCTATTTCATTAAAATTATTCAGAAAAACTATATCTACATTTTGGTTTTCTTGATTTATTAACATATTTATAATTTCCATTTATAGCAAAACATCCTTCCATAAATTTTCTGATTAATTTTATAAAAGTTATAATCTCTTATCTTTAGTTTCTAATCATTTGTTTTTTATAATGTAAAATTCAATATCACTATTTTTATACTTTTCATTTCATATTGAACTAAAATAATAATATTAGCTACTTAATTATACCTATACATTATTAGCTTTTCAAAAACCTCTATTTAATCATTTATTACTAATATTAATTAGATTCCAATCTCATGTTATAAAAAAAGCCGGGATATCCGGCTTTTTTTAATTTTTTAAAACAGAATGGCATCTTTGACAAACCTCTTGATTGTCTTTGCTATCAAAGTATTTCCAACATCTTGGACACTTTTCACCCTCTGCCTTGCTAACTTGTATTTCCACATCACCATCAAATTCTTCTAATTCAAGTTGAGATACAATTATAAATTCTTTTATTAAATCATAATTATTATTGATAAATGTGAATAATTCCTTTGATATTTTTAAATTTACTTTTGCATCTAATGAACTTCCAATAATTTTACTTGCTCTGGCTATTTCTAATTTTTTTGCAATAATATCCCTTAATTCAAGTATTTTTTCAAACTTGTTTTCTAATTCATTATCATTCAAAATATCAAAATCTACTGTTGGCATTTTTGATAAAAATACAGATATCTCCTCTTCTTCTTTGTTTTCGATAAATTGCCATGATTCCTCGGCAGTAAATGAAAGTATAGGTGCAATAAGTTTTATAAGACCAGTAAGAATCTCATACATAGCTGTCTGGGCACTTCTTCTTTCTATACTTTCTGAATATGATGCATAAGCTCTATCTTTTGTAATATCAAGATATAAATTACTCATATCTACAACACAGAAATTGTGGATTAAATGATAAACTTGATTATAATCATATTCATCATAAGCTTTTATAACCTTATTAATCAATTTATAATATCTTTGTAAAATCCATTTATCTAATTCATATAGATCACTTTTTGCAACTTTATCAGTTTTAGGATTAAAATCATATAAGTTTCCTAATAGATATCTTATAGTATTTCTAATTTTCCTGTAAACCTCTGTTAATTGTTTTAGAATTTCCTTGGAAATCCTCATATCAACTTTATAATCTGCTGATACGCACCATAATCTCAATATATCGGCACCATATTCGTTAATAACATCTAAAGGTGATATTACATTACCTTCAGACTTTGACATCTTCTTACCTTCACCATCAACAACAAAACCATGAGTTAAAACTGTCTTATATGGTGCTTTACCTTTTGTCGCAACAGCTGTTAAAAGTGAAGATTGAAACCAACCTCTATATTGATCATTACCTTCAAGATACATATCACATGGCCATTCTAAATCTTCTCTACTTTCAAGAACATAGGCATGAGAAGAACCAGAATCAAACCACACATCCATAATATCTGTTTCTTTAATGAATTCACTAGAACCACAGCTGCACTTAATTCGTTCTGGTAATAGTTCCTTCTCAGATTTTGAAAACCAAGCATCAGATCCTTCTTTTTCAAAAATTTTTGAAATATATTCTATAGTCTCTTCATTTATAAGTTCCTTCCCACAATCTTTACAATAGAAAATCGGAATTGGAACACCCCATACTCTCTGTCTTGATATACACCAATCTTGTCTATCAACTACCATATTTTTTATTCTTTCCTGTCCCCATTCTGGGACCCACTCTACTTCATCTATTGCTTTTACAGCTTCATCCCTAAAACCTTTTACTGAAGCAAACCACTGTTCAGTTGCTCTAAAAATAATTGGATTTTTGCATCTCCAACAATGTGGATATTGGTGCACTATTTTTTCAACTCCAAGAAGATTGCCTGATTGTTCTAATTGCTTAGCAATCTCTTTATTAGAGTCTTCATAATATAAACCACTAAATTGACCAGCTTCATTTGTTAAATAACCTTTATTATCAACAGGAACAATAACTGGTATATTATACTTTTTACAAACATCAAAGTCTTCCTCACCATGTCCAGGTGCAGTATGAACACAACCTGTTCCAGCTTCTAAAGTAACATGTTCACCTAATATACATATTGATTCTCTATCTAAAAATGGGTGTTTACATTTTACAAATTCTAAATCTTTGCCTTTAAACCTTGCAACTTCTTTATATTCATCTATTTTATTTGTTTGCATAACTCTTTCTATAAGTTCAGAAGCAATTATCAATATTTCATTGCCAACATCAACAAGGCTATAATCAAAGTCAGCATTAAGAGCTATTGCTAAATTACCTGGAAGGGTCCAAGTTGTTGTTGTCCATATAACAATAAATACTTTTTTACCATTAGAAATATTGAATAATAGTCCTTTGTCATCAATAACCTCAAATTTAACATAAATAGAATATGCTTTATCTTCTTGATATTCTATCTCAGCTTCAGCTAATGCTGTTTCACATGAAGGACACCAATATACAGGTTTTAACCCTTTATATATATATCCTTTTTTAGCCATATCACCAAAAACTTTAATTTGTTTTGCCTCAAATTTACTATCCAAAGTTAAGTAAGGGTTTTCCCAGTCTCCAAAAACACCTAATCTTTTAAATTGTTCTCTTTGAGTATCAACATACGATAAAGCAAAATCTCTACATTTTTGCCTAAATTCAACTTTACTAAGTTCATGTCTATTAACACCTAATTTTTTAATAACCTGTTGTTCAATAGGAAGTCCATGTGTATCCCAGCCAGGAATATATGGAGTATAATATCCTGACAGCATTTTATATTTAATAACAATATCTTTTAAAACTTTATTTAATGTATGTCCAAGGTGAATATCACCATTAGCATATGGAGGACCATCATGCAATATATATTTTTTATTTTCTTTATTTTTTTGCAATGCTTTGTTGTAAATATCATTTGAATACCAATAATTTAAAAATTCAGGTTCTCTTTGGGATAAATTAGCTTTCATTGGAAAGTTTGTTTTAGGTAAATTTAGTGTTTTACTATAGTCCATCTTATGTTCATGCCTCCTAAGAAATAACTTATTGGTCATTTTGTAATTCTTTATCAACCATATCCAAAGCTGATAACTCTGTATTCAATAAATTTCTAAATTTATTTAGAAATATTTGATACCTTTTTTTCAGTTCACCATATTCATAGGTAATTTGTAAAACCTTGCTATTAGCTTCTTCAATAAGCTTTGATGCCTTTATTTCAGTTTCTTTTATAATATTGTCAGCTTTCTGATAAGCTACCTTTTTAATTTCTTCAGCAGTATTTTGAGCAACAATTAATGTATTTTGTAATGTCTCTTCTATAGATTTATAATTTTGAATATTTTCATTCAATAAAGCAATTTTATCTTTAAGTTCTAAATTTTCCTTATATAATTTCTCGTAATCATTAATAATCTCATCTAAAAATTGATCAACTTCTTCAGCTTTATAACCACCAATTATGGCTTTTTTAAATTCTTTGGTTTCTATATCTTGTGGAGTTAACATTAAATTGCCCTCCATTTTTACATATATCTTTTTATTTCAATACTAATTCTTCCCTTTTTGGTATATCCTAATACATCAGTTATTTGAAGCCTGCCATAACCTCTAACAGAAATAATATCCCCCACTTTAACCTCATAATGTGACTTTTGAATATATAACCAGTTTACAGCAACTAATTGACTTTTTATTAGTTCTTCAGCTTCATTTCTAGAGATATTAAGAGCATGTGATAAAACACCATCTAATCTTAATGAATTCAATATAATGTTAATTATTTTGTAGTTTCTTTTCAAAAAATCATCAATTAAATAATTATCATTGATTATTTTGATATCATCAATTTGAGATTTACCAATATTTTTCAAATTATTTGCTATATATTCAGCAATATCATTGTGACTAAATACTAAGGCTTTATTATTATCAACTAAAATATCTCCAAGTTTGCCTCGATTAATTCCTAAACCTAAAATGCTGCCAAGAATACTCCGATGATTTATCTTATCCTCACATTGTAATAATATCGTACTAATTGGAAACTCAAAAGTTTCTATGCTATTAAATTCAGAAACTCCTATTATTGTTCTTTCAGCATCTTCATATCCACCAAAAAAACTTATAAATTTGGGTTTATATTTTTTTATATAATCAACTTCTGTATATTTTCTTGTAAAAGGTGAAATAAAATCGGAAAAAACAATATTATACTTATCTTTCAAATCAAATATGTTTTTTACCTTAAAAATTTCTTCTTTGTTATTATCTGGAATATTCATATATACCTCACCAATAAAATATTGCAGCTAAAAACCTTATTACTACAGTTCTTAATAATTCAAGTAAAAATATAGCAATAATAGGTGATATATCTATCATTGGTATTCTGATAAATCTTTCTGTTAATCTTCGAACTGGTTCTAAAATAGGTGAAACAATAGTATTAGTAATTCGTCTATATTTATTAAAAGAATCAGGTATAAACCATGATAACAATGCATCCAAAACTATTGCGAATTCTAAAAAAGAAAATAACTTATCAACTAATTTTAAAATAAATGCAACCATATAAACTCCCCTTAAATTATTTTAACCATGACATAAATCCTTTTGATTTAATCTCATCTTGAAGTTGTTCATCAACTTCTAGATCAATTCCTCTTGGAACTGCAACAAAAATTTTCTTACTAACCTTATGAATTTTAGCATCCAGTACATATACTGAACCACTAACAAAGTCAATAATTCTTTGGCATTGATCATCTGCAACTTGTTCTAAATTGAATAGAACTATTTTATTTTCCCTTAATGATTCACTAACTTTTGATACCTCATCAAAAAATTTTAAATTATAAACAGTAACTTCAGTATCATTATGACCTAAAAATGAAACAACTTTGGACTCTTTTGACTTCTCTTGTTTTGTTTTTGTCTCTGGTTTTGGAGTTGCATTTTCAGTAGAAGGTTGTTCAGTATCAGTAATTTCAATGCCCATTAATTCAAAAACCTTTTTCTGAATATTCTCTAACATAAAATTCACTCCCTCTTCCTTTCTCCAAATAGTTTTGTTCCAATTCTAATTAAATTAGAGCCTTCTTCTATAGCAATATCAAAATCGTCACTCATTCCCATTGATAATATTTCTATATTAACATTATTATAATTTAAATTTTTATATTTTTCAAAGATTTCATGCATTTTTTTAAAATAAATTCTATTGTTTTCAGGGTTCTCTTCAAAAGGAGGAATTGTCATAAAACCTTTTAAAAATATATTTTTCAATTTAATTATTTGATCAATAAAAATATCTATCTTATCTGGTGATATTCCACCTTTAGATTGTTCGCCAGATATATTTATTTCTAGCAAAATATTAGATTTGCATTTTCCCATGTCACATCTTTTTTCAAGTTCAATTAATTGATCAATTTTATCAATAGAATGTATTAGACTAACTTTGTCATAAATATATTTTATTTTATTTGTTTGTAGTCTTCCTATAAAATGCCATTCAACATTGTTAACATATTGGTATTTTTCCAAAAACTCCTGTACCCTGTTTTCTCCAAAAATATTGATACCATAACTATGTGCAATATTTATAATATCAGGACTAACAGTTTTTGATGCTCCCAATATTTTTATTTCACTTATATCTCTATTAGATTTTTGACACGCTATTGTTACTTTGTCAAAAATATTCTTTAAATTATGTTTAATTATATCATGTGTATCCATAAAACCACCTTCTTATATATTTGGTATTATTTTACCAAAATAGCCACCTGAACCATATTTAATATTGTAATTACCATCATAAAAGGCTTTTATTATTAAAAAGCTTTTTCTACTAACTATGTTTTGAAGTAAATTAAAAGAATCAGTATTATATAATTCTATTAACTTTATATGCATATTAATTTCATTTTCGAAAAAAGATATTAATTTTTCAATAGTCGTTTTCCCAAGACCATTTATATATTTGTATGGTAAGGTACAGTAATATGGAATTAATGATTCAATATCATTATTGTTTTTTAATTGTTCTATTCTTTGACTAACACCTAAAACTATATTACCTTTATTACATTTAGGACAAATTAGTTTACTTGGTTCATTTATTTCAATTTGAGTATTACAATTATTACAATATGTCATATGATATTTACCTAACTTGGGTATTAATCCGAAATTGGCTACAATTTTATTATTTATGATAGCATTAAATACAGAACTTATGTCTAGACTATGTACATCAATTAAATTGAATTCTCTTGCAATATTATCAAGTGAATGTGCATCAGAGTTAGATAATAACGTTAACAGTGTCTGCTCTATTAACTTTAAAGACATATATCTATCAGCAGATAAACCCATTTCTGATGCATATATTATTCCATTTAATTCTTTTAATGATTTTGAAGCAGAATAAAATCCTTTAAAGGGAGTAAAAACGTGTGCTGGAATTAGCAAATCACCATTTCTATTAATATAGTCAATTAATTCATTTAAGTCCCCCACATACTGAGGGCAACTAAAATTAAAATTTGAAATAGCATTTATAAAATTATCTTTAAATTTATTAGCTGAGTTAACCGATTTAAATAATATAATAAAATGAACACCTTTATTATTAATTTTTATTTCTAATTCCATTGCTGGAATAATTAACAGATCTTCAAAGTATAAATTCCCTTTAATTAATCTAATTTTTTCTTGTCTTAACATATTATTTATTTCAAATAATACATCATTACATAAAAAATCAACAATAGCAATTGCATTTAGTCCTTTTATATTCTTTGAATAATAAAAAATGTTAGTAAGTGTAAGATTCTTGGATGAAGGTATTTTAATAAATTTATTATTAGCAAATCCAACATGTATATGAAAATCAGCACTAATTATCATTTTGAATCACTTTTAAAATATTTCTCTGCTAACAAAAGACCAATAATAGTTTTTGCATCTTTTATTTCACCATTCATAACCATTTCAACTACTTTTTTTAATGGTAATTTTATAACCTCAACAAATTCATCAACATCGGTATTAGTATTACCTTCTTTTAGATTTGAAGCAAGAAAAACATGAATAACTTCATTTGAAAAACCAGGTGTAGTATATATTTCTGTAAGTTTAATCAACTGTTCAGAAGTATATCCAGTCTCTTCTTCTAACTCCCTTTTAGCACAATTGAGTGGATCCTCTCCATCATCAAGCTTTCCTGCGGGAAGCTCTAAAATTACTTTATTTAAAGGCTTTCTGAATTGTTTTACCATTATAACATTTTGATTTTCATCTATTGGCACTATTACTGAAGCACCTGGATGAACTACTATCGCTCTTTTCGATGTACTTCCATTTGGTAAAAGAACATCTTCTACTTTAAATGATAAAAATGAACTTTCATAAATTAATTTTTCATTTATTGTTTTTTCTTCAAGGTTCAAAATTAACATCTCCCTTAATTTTTTGCAAAATAAAATGTGCTGTAGCAAAACATTCATCAAAAAATTCTTTTTCGTCGTTAATCCCTTTTTTCATTGTATTTAGAATTGCTAAATGTTGATTAAGATCTAATTTATATAAACTATCAATATATATAATTCTATGTTTAACTTTATATTTCTCTATTATTTTTAATATATTATCATAAAACACGTTATCTTCAAATTTATAAAGTGGAATAATGGCTTGAGCATTTAAGTAATTTAGTATTGTAATAAAATGGTGGCTTATTATTTTATGTCTATCTCTTTTATCCATTTTTGATAATCTTATTGGTAATATGGCTTGTCCGTTAAATCTATAAATATCCTCAATTACATGTATCATATTATATGTGCTAAAACCAAACTTACTACCTGTACCAACTATTCCTGGTAATGGGCCAATAATAATAACATCTGCTTGTAGTTGCTGAGATAAAATAATCGAGTTTATTTCATTTATACATTCAAAATCACCATTAAAAGCCTCACCACATGTAATAACAAAATCAATTAACTTTTTACTTTTTAGATATTGTATATTTTCAGAAAGATTTGCATTTAACATTCCCCAATCTGTTAAAATCACTGAAATCTTAATTTTAGGTAAAAATTGTTTTAAATAAATGGCGATTGGAGCAATCATACTATGCAATTCACATACAACAATATTTTCTTTATTTAGATATGGCGTTCTCTCAAAGATAGTTTTATCTTTCTCTTCCTCAGTAAGCACTGAAAATTGCAATGGTGTATATCTTAGTTTCATAATATGACCATTTTTCTTGTTTTCAAATTGTCCTTGAGGGATAATAAAATCGTAACCACCAGTTCCTAAATTAAGATAATTTGCTGTAATATTTACAAGAACCTCTTGATTAATATCTACAGGATTATTTATATCTAAAAAGTTTATTGCATAAGATGTTCTGTTGTTTAATTTAACTTCAACTATTTGTATATTATTTGTAACTTTTATATTTTTAGTTACTATGCCTTTTTTTATTTTAATCACTTTTTATTTCACCACTTTATTAATCATTTCCCTTGCTATTTTATCACATTCATTATTTTTTTTATTATCCGCATGTCCTTTTACCCATTTAAAATTTACTTTATGAACTTTAATTAAGTCTACTAACTCTTGCCATAGTTCCTTGTTTTTTACTTCATTCCCATCATTCAATTTCCAATTGTTTTTTATCCAGTTTGTTATCCACTTATTATTAAATGCATTTACTACGTATTGAGAATCAGTATAAATAGTCACATTACAAGGTTCCTTCAAGGCTTTTAAAGATTCTATTACTGCTATAAGTTCCATTCTATTATTAGTAGTATTGCTTTCATTACCGGATAAGATTTTCTCATAGTTTTTATAACTTAGAATTGCACACCATCCACCAGGGCCAGGATTCCCTGAGCAAGCACCATCTGTATAAATAATTACTTCCTTCATTATACCTCATTTCCCTAATTCAATTGATTTTTCGTAAGCTTTAATTAATCCATCAATAATAGCAGCTTTCGCACCGTTTTTTTCCATTTCTAGTAGACCTTCAATAGTTGTACCACCTGGAGAAGAAACAAAATCCCTAATATCTTGAGGTTTATAATTATTTATCTTCATATTTATTATTGTTCCTTCAATCAAATCAAGAATCATTTTGAGTGATATATCTTTTGATAATCCAAGCTTTAATGCTCCATCACAGAGTGCTTCAATAAATAGAGCAATAAAAGCTGGACCGCTTCCTATTAAGGCTGTTATTAAATCAAAATATTTCTCTGATAAGGTATATACATTCCCAAGTAGGTTTAATAATTCTTCAATTTGTTTTATTTCATCATTATTAAGATTAATATAAGTCATAGCTAAAATACCTTTTTGGACTGAAATATTAATATTAGGCATTACTCTAATTATTTTCTTATCTCCTAAAATTCTTTTTAATGATTCTATTTTAATACCAGCAGCAATTGATATTATAATTTTATTATCAATTTCATCTTTTACATTATTTAATACGCCTATAATATCTTTAGGTTTAACAGCTAATATAATTATATCAGAATCAACAACAACTTGTTTTTCATCAATCTTTGGATTGGCATTATATTTTTCACTAAACATATTCATCCTATTTTTATCAATATCATAAATGCAAAATTCAATATCTTCCTTTTTAGATTTTAACCCATCGATAATAAAACTTGCCATATTGCCACAACCAATTATTCCTATTTTCATCTTTTCACCCTCTTTATTATTGTTTGTATTATTTTTATAGGTATTTCACCAAAAATAATTAATGCTAATATATACGAGATAAAACATATGAATAAAATGCATATAGAGTTTATTGAATAATTATTAAATATTTGAGCATTCTCTTTTGCTAAAACACCTGTAATTACCATTATAACACTTGCGATTAAAATGTAAAGAAAGTTAGTTAGATTCAATTGTCTATTTAAATATTTCGTTAGTTCAATAATATTTAAAATTGAAATAATAGCATAACATGCAATATTTGCTAAAATGCAACCATAAATATTTAAATGATAATAAAGAATAAAAATAAACATTAGTATTATTTTGATTAAAAGTGAGATTAGTATGTTTTTAATAGGTATATAAAACCTATCAATACCTTGTAAGATAGATGTAGTAATCTGAGAAATTGCAATAAATAAAATTAGAATTGCAGAAACCTTTAATATTTCTTCACCATTTTGATTGTTGAAATAAATAATTGAAAATATTTCTTTCGAAAAAAATATAAATCCTAAAAAAGATGGAACACAAAAAATAAAAATATATCTAAATGAACTTAATGTTAATCTACTAATCATATTTTTATTATTTTTATTTGATGAAATATAAGGAATTAGACTAATTGACATTGAAATGCTAAACGTTAAAGGAACATGAATTAATGTCATTACTTTACCGCTAAAAATACCATAAACTTGAGAGGAAAAGTTCATTGGATAACCATCTTGGAACATTAAAAAAGGAAATAATAATGAATCTGTGATTGATATTAAAGAAGTTATTAATGATGTTATAGAAAACAAAAAGGTTTCTGTAATAATAGGAATAAATATATGTTTATTTGATTTGTATTTTTTATTCATTCTAGAGAAATTGAATATTTCCTTATTTAATTTTGATTTTGATATTACCAAATACAATAATGAAAAAAATGATCCAACAGAAGCTCCTAACATTGCTCCAGCAGTTGAATAACTTATACTTTTTTTTATTAGAATTAAACATAATGAAAGCCCCACTGTAACACGAAAAATATTCTCAATTATTTGTGATATAGCTGTATGTTCCATTTCTTTTAAACCATTAAACAAACCTCGATAAATTGATGCCAAAGATACAAAAAATATAGCTGGTGCTAAAGAAATATATGCATAATAAGCATCATTAGGCCATTTAAATATATTTATTATAAAATGAGCTGACAAAAAATATAAAATAGATATTATTAATGAAATGAAAATAACAGTGATTAAACATAATCTAAATATTTTCTTTATTGAAATAATATCATTTTCAGAATAATAGCTTGATACTGATTTAGACATTGCATTTGACAATCCAGTATATGAAAAGGTTAAAAGTGTAGTATAAATGGGATAAGGTAATTGATATAACCCCATCCCATAATCTCCAACAATATTAATTAATGGAACTTTTAATATTACACCTAACATTTTTGATAATATAGAAGCAACAGATAATACTATTGTTGAATATAATATTCCTTTATTGCCCATAAGATTACTTTTAGAAAATTGCTCTATTTAATTATTATTAAAGTATATCATTTTTGATTACATTTATATTTTTTGAATTGATTTTAATTTTAGCCTTAAATTATCAGATATAATAGCAATAAACTCAGAATTAGTAGGTTTCCCTTTTGAGTTTGAGGTTGAATATTTGAAGTATTTATATAATGATTCAAGTTTACCTCTTGTTGAAGAAACTTCGATAGCATGTCTTATTGCTCTTTCAACCCTTGTAGGAGTTGTTTGATATTTCTCAGCAATTTGTGGATATAATGTCTTAGTAACAGAATTAATTAAATCCATATTGTAAGTAACTTCAATTATGGCATCTCTAAGAAATTGATAACCCTTAATATGTGCAGGAACTCCTAATTCTTTTAAGATATCACTAACCTCGTTCTCTAAATCATTATTTTTTAGGCTAATATGCATATTTGTTTCTGAAATAGATGGATCATTTTGAAAATTTTGATTTTTTAAAAGTTGCCTTATCCTTTCAACCATAACGTTTAAATCAAATGGTTTTACAAAGTAATATAGTGCACCCATATTTATTGCTTTTTGAGATATATTTTCTTGCCCAACTGCAGAAATAACAACTATTTTTGGTGAATTTAATAATTCTTTACACTTTTCAATAACTCCAATTCCATCTAAATAAGGCATTATTATATCAAGTATCAACAGATCAGGCTTTAATTCTCCAATCATTTTTAATGTTTCAATACCATCATAAGTAGAACCACAAACATTAAAATCAGGCTGAGAGTTAAAAACATCTGTTAATAACTCATTAAACTTTTTGTTGTCATCTGCAATTAAAACATTTATCTTATTCATAAATCATTATCCTTTACTTAAATATTATTTATATTACAAGATATTCTACAAAATATCATTCTTACCTTTTATATATTTTGAACAATTTTTATTTTATTTTATCAGATATTTTTAACATATTTTCAATAAATATTCCATATCCCATTGAAGAATTGTTTAGAAAAACATGAGTTACAGCTCCTATTAATTTATTATCTTGAATAATTGGACTTCCACTCATTCCTTGCACAATACCACCAGTTAATTTTATTAATTCAGGGTCTTTTATTTTAATTATAAATGCTTTTGAAGAATTAATATTTAGAGGATATATTTTTAAAATTTCAATATTAAATAATTTTTTAACATTATTAACTCCAATTAAAATTTTTGCAGGTCCCACATGAATATCTTGAATTCTTCCCACTTCAATTAAATTTTCTTGATTTAGTTTGTAGAATATTTTACCATATATTCCTATTTTAGTATTTAATTTAATATCTCCAATTTTAGTATCATAATCTATTCTTCCTATTATTTCGCCAATTTCTCCATTTTTACTCCTTTTAATATCATAAATGTGTGAATTATAAATTTCACCATAGCTAATATCTAATAATATATTGGTATCAGTATCAGATATGCCATGGCCTAGAGCTCCAAAAGCCATATTGTTTTTATCAATATATGTTAAAGTACCAATCCCGCTTGTTCCTGATCGGACCCATAAACCAATTTTATATTCCCTTTCATCAGTTAACACAGGTTTAATATTAATATTTATATATTTATTATTTCTGAGAATTAAGAATGAAAGTGTCTGACCACCAAATGCATTTATAATATTATATAATTGTTCACATGAATTAACATTCATTCCATTAACTTTTATTATTTTATCACCTATATTTAACCCTGCATCTTTAGCTGGGTGAGAAATATTGTTATTATTATCAATTACATCTGAAAACCCAATTACTAATATTCCATTCGTTGAAATTCTAATTCCTATAACTTGACCCATAGGAATTAAATATCTCTTTTCTGAAAAATTAACTTCAACTTTTTTTAATGGTATATTAAATAAACTAATATAAATATCATGATTTTTATTACTAATTAAAAATATCTTTTCTTTCTTAAATAAAAATCCAATTTGGGTTTTCTTTTTATAGTATCCATTACAGTTGATATTAAAATAAAATGGTGTATTTATTGAAACAAAATTTTCATTTTTATAACAAGTTATTGAGTCTGGTAAGGTATTAAAATAAATAAAATTATAAAATGTACAAACTATATAAAATATAAAAAGAGCAACTAATTTCTTCATAAACTTTCACCGAAAAGGTTAGTCTAAAGATTATGTTGCTCTTTATTAGTTTTTATTATTCATATAAAATTTTTTTAATTCTATCGCTTGTTTTATTGAATACTCTGAAATATTGTTCCCAGCATACATTCTTGCAATTTCATATACTGATTCATTATCTGTTAACTTTTTAACTTTCGAAAATGTATTATTATCAACAACCTCCTTATATACATAAAAATGATTATCTGCAGCTGCAGCAACTTGTGGTAGATGAGTTACACTTAATACTTGTCTATTCTTTGATATTCCTTTCAATAATAACGATAATTTTAAACCAGTTACACCACTGATTCCGCTATCAATTTCATCAAAAACCATTAAGCATATATCGTCTTTTTCTGCAATTATAGCCTTAATTGATAATATAATCCTTGATAATTCTCCTCCTGATGCTATTTTTGATAGTGGTTTTAATTCTTGTCCAACATTTGCAGAAATCAAAAATTCTATATCGTCTACTCCATTTATTGATAATTCTTTTTTTTCAAATTTAATATCAAATTTTGAATCTGGCATTTCTAGCTGTTTAAGATTTTCAATAACTTTATTGATAAATATTGTAGCAGATTCTTTTCTAATTTTAGAAATTTGAATAGCTAAGTCTTCAAGTTGAGTTTTCAAATTAATTATTTCTGTTTTTAGTAGATTTATTTTTGAATTTGATCCTTCAATTGAATCTCTTTCTTTTAAAAGACTATTTTTATAATTTAATATATCTTCAATTGAGTTACCATATTTTTTCTTAATCTTATTAATCTTATCTAATCTTTCAATAATATAGTTAATATCATTTTCATCAACATCTAATTTATCTATGTCCTTATAAATTAGATCCCTAATATCTTCTAAATCAGCCAATATATTATTTAGCCTATCATAGTAATTAGAAAAGTTATTGCTAAATTTAGTTAAATCACTTATATATCTAAGACACAAGTTTATTTTTTCAATAATACTTCTATTGTATCCCTCACCTTTATCTAATTCATTGATAACTTTATGTATATTAGATTTAATTTTTGTAGCATTTATTATCATATCTTTTTTCTGTTCTAAAATTATATCCTCGCCTATCTTGGGATCTACATAATCAATTTCATTGATTTGGTAATTTATTAAATCTAATTTTCTTTCTTTTTCAGTTTCATTTAATAATAACTCATTTAACTCTTTTTGTTTAGTCACATATTCATTGTATAAAAAAGTGTATTCTCCTAATAATGGCTCTAATTGCTGATAACAATATCTGTCTAGTAATTTTAATTGTTCTTTCTTTTCATTCAATAATTTATTTTCAAATTGTCCATGTATCTCAATAAAATCCTTCATAATATCACGTAATAGTTGAAGGGAAACATAGCTATTATTTATTCTGCAAATATTTTTACCATTTAAAGATATTTCTCTATGAATATATAAAGTCTTTTCATCTACATTAATTCCATATTTAACTATCTTTTCTAGTTGACTATTATTCTCTATCTCAATAATGGCTGATACAGAGGCTTTATTTGCACCAGTTCTTATAATTTCTTTATTTGCTTTCATACCCATTAATAGTAACATTGAATCTATAATTATTGATTTTCCTGCTCCTGTTTCACCTGTAAAAATAGTCAATCCTTCCTCAAACTCAATTTCAAGTTTCTCAATAATAGCTATGTTTTCAATATATAATCGTTTGAACATATATTATCACCTTGATTTAATTGCTTGTATTCTGTCAACTATTTTTTCTGCATATTCAATGCTCTTAGTTGCAATAAAAATAGTATCATCGCCAGCAATTGTTCCAACAACTTCTGGCCAATCTAAACTATCAACTGCTGCTGCTGCACTTTGAGCTGCACCCATTATAGTCTTAATAATAACTAGATTGTCAGCTGTGTCAACATTAATGATTGCCTCTGAAAATACTTTTATTAATTTTTCTGTAATATTATTCTCTTTTGTTCCTAATACTGCATATTTATATTTTCCTGTTTCTGTTAATACTTTTGTTAGCCTTAATTCTTTTATATCTCTTGATATTGTTGCTTGGGTAACATCATATCCGAGATTCTTTAATATTTCAACTAATTCCTCTTGAGTTTCTATTTCGTTATTTTGAATAATATCTAAAATTCTTTGTTGTCTATCAGATTTCATTTTCCCACCTCATCCTTTTAATTTCTCTCTTAAAACATTATAAAAATTAGTATTATTTACTCTAATTAAATTTAGATAATATGAAGATGTAGTAACACAAATTTTTTGTTTTTCGTATAGGGGGGTTATTTCTTTGCCATCAATAGTAAGTAATGTATTATTATTATTATTTACTATCATCACTTTTCTATCAGGATTTAATATCAATGTTCTTGAATATAATGAATGAGGACATATTGGAGTTATCATAATCATATTTAAATTAGGTTCTACAACAGGCCCACCAGCAGATAGAGAATAGGCTGTTGAACCTGTTGCAGTTGATAATATTATTCCATCGCTTCTATAATTTTGAGCAAATACTTGATCTATATAAACATCTAAATTAATAATATTAAATCCATTTCTAATTAGGCATATATCATTTAAAGCAAGATAAGTTCTTTGGTCTATTGTTGTTTGCAATAAAAACCTTTTTTCAATTTTATAATTTTTCTCAAATATTTTTTTTAATTCTTCAACAATATTATCTTTATTTCCTTCTGTTAAATATCCTAATCTGCCAGCATTTATTCCAAATACCGGTATATTATTTTTAGCTGCTAAATCTACAACATTAAGTAATGTACCATCGCCACCAATTGTAATGATGATATCGTAGTTTTTTTCATTTGATTGTTCAATAAAGTTATACTCAAAGGATTTTTCTTTTATTTGACTAATTACTATATTTGTTAATTTTAACTCAGTATCTTTTGATTTATTTACATACAAACCTATTTTCATATCAATCCTACCATTCTAAATAATTATCCAGCAGGCCAACCAAATTTTCTCCCGCCTAATAAATGAAAATGTATATGCTTTACAGTTTGTCCAGCATCAATACCACAATTATTTATAATTCTAAATCCATTGTTATTAATGTCAAATTTTTTAGCTAATATAGGTATTATTTTCAAAATATGAGATATATCATTTATATTAGATTCATCTATATCCATAATACTCTCTATATGTGTTTTAGGTACAATTAATAGATGCACTGGAGCTGTTGGATTAATATCTTTAAAAGCTAAACATAGATCATCTTCATAAACAATCTCAGCAGGTATTGATTTAGATATAATCTTACAAAAGATACAATCATCCATAATAATCTCTCCTTCATTGTAAAAGATTACTAATTTGTTTTTTAACATAATTTATTGCATCATTTATTTTATCTTTCTCTTTGCCTCCACCTTGAGCAAAATCAGGTCTTCCTCCTCCTTTCCCACCTAAAATCTCTGAAACTTGTTGAACTAATTTACCACAATTTACTCCTCTTTTAACAGTTTCTTTTGTCGATGCAATTATAACTGTTATTTTTTCTTCAGCTATTACAAAACTAATAATTATACCTTTTGAATCCTTTTCTTTAATTCTATCAATTATTAGTTTTGTAGTTTCGATATCATAAGTATCAGTTTTTAGAAGATAAATATTAAAGTTATTAATAACTTCTTTATTTTTTGAAATATCTTCAATATATTGTTCAATTTGAAGTAATTTATAATACTTAATTTTATCCTCATATTCTTCAATCTTTTCTTCTAACATAGTAATTTTTTTAGTTATTTCATCATAACTATTTACTTTTAAATTATTCTTTAATTGATCCAAAATATTTTCGTAATTTACTAATAGATTAAATACTTTTTCTCCTGTTATAGCTTCAATTCTTCTAATACCTGCAGAAACACTACCTTCGGATATAATTTTAAATAATCCTATCTCTCCGGTATTATCAACATGTGTACCACCACATAATTCCATACTAAAGTCAGATACCTTAATAACCCTAACATTATTTGAATACTTTTCATCAAATAGTGCCGTAGCTCCCATTTTTATAGCTGAGTTTAAATCTGTTTCAATTTTTTCAATATCAATAGCTGATAAAATTACTCTATTAACTATATTTTCTATTTCTTTAATTTGTTCGTTTGTCAATGGTTGATAATGTGTAAAGTCAAATCTTAATCTTTCATCTGAAACAAGAGAACCACTTTGTGTAGCATGTTCTCCCAAAATAGTTCTCAATGCTTTATGAAGTAAATGTGTTGCAGTATGATTTCTTGATGTAGATTTACGTTTTCCTTCGTCAACAATTGTTTCAACTTGCATATTAATTTCTATCCAACCATTTAATACCTTAACATAATGTAATATTACTCCCTTAGGACCTTTTTTTACATCAGTTACAATACAAGTTGCAAAAGGTGTTTTAATTATGCCTTTATCAGCTAATTGTCCTCCACTCTCAGCGTAAAAAGTAGTTTTATTTAATATTAATATACCTTCGTTTCCTTCTTCAAGTTTCGATACTTCTTCATTTTCAGAAAAAATCTTAATTATATTTGCATTTGTATATAGAGTATTATAGCCTAAGAATTCAGTTGGAGGGAGGTCTTCAAAATCAAAGCTTGTCTCCTTCCATCCTACATTTTCTAAATCTTTTCTTGCTTCACGAGATCTTTCCTTTTGTTTTTCCATTAACAAATTAAATCCTTCTTCATCAACAACCAAATTATTTTCAGCCGCAATCTCCTTTGTAAGATCAATTGGAAATCCATAAGTGTCATATAATTTAAAAACAACTTCACTCGATAAAATACTTGTTTTTGATTTTTTGATATTTTCAATTTCTTGTTCTAAAAGTTCAAGTCCATTATCAATAGTCTTCAAAAATCTAGATTCTTCATTAAAAAGAACCTTTTTAATATATTCTTTTCTATTTTCCAACTCTGGGTATGCTCCTTTAAACATTTCGACAACTGCATCAACAACTTCATGTAAAAATGCAGACTTAATTCCAAGCAATCTACCATGTCTTGAAGCTCTTCTTATTAATCTTCGTAATACGTATCCTCGCCCTTCATTTGAAGGTAAAATGCCATCAGTTATCATAAACGAAGAACCTCTAATATGATCAGTAATTACCCTTATGGAAACATCAACTTCTTTGCTATCACCATATTTAACATTAGCAATTTCACATACTCTATCTCTAATATACTTTACAGTATCAATGTCAAATAAAGAATCAACTCCTTGCATTATTGCTGCAATTCTTTCCAAACCCATGCCTGTATCAATGTTAGGATTCTTTAATTTATTATAATTACCATTTTCATCTTTATCAAATTGTGTAAATACTAAATTCCAAAATTCAACGTATCTATCGCAATCACAACCTATACCACAAGTTTCTTTGCCGCATCCTTTTTCTGGGCCTCTATCATAATAGATTTCTGAACAAGGGCCACATGGACCAGTGCCAATTTCCCAGAAATTATCTTCCTTACCCATTCTAACTATGCGTTCAGCTTCTACACCAATTTCATTGTACCATATGTCAAATGCTTCATTATCATCTTGATATATTGTAACCCATAACCTATCTTTAGGTAATTTCAATACTTCTGTTACAAATTCCCATGCCCAAGTAATTGCTTCTCTTTTAAAATAATCACCAAATGAAAAATTACCAAGCATCTCAAAAAAAGTTGCATGTCTTGCTGTTTTACCAACACGCTCTATGTCTGGAGTTCTAATGCATTTTTGACATGTTGTAATTCTTTTTTTAGGTGGCTCTTCTATACCTAAAAAATATTGTTTCAATGGTGCCATTCCTGCATTTATTAGTAATAAACTTTTATCATTCTTAGGTATTAAAGAAAAACTAGGTAGCCTTAAATGACCTTTTGATTCAAAAAAAGATAAATATTTTTCTCTTATTTCATTTGCACTCATAAACATATTCATCAGCCTTCCTTAAATGATTTATACATGAGAAATTATACAATGACAACTAAATTTTATTAAAGCATTTTAATAAAGTCAATAAAAATTATACATATATTATTATTCTTTTTTTATAAACTTGCTATAAATTTCTATAACTAACTTTTTAAAAACAGTTATTATTGGTATAGCAAAAAACATTGAGAAAATACCAAATAGTTTCCCACAAATCATTAATGTTATTATAACTGTAATTGGATGAAGGCCTAACCTACTACCTATAAGTCTTGGAGAAATAAATAAACTGTCAATTTGTTGAACTACAAAATAAAAAATAATAACTAATATACCTTTTAAAAGTGAATCAGGCAATGCTACAATAAAAGCTGGTATCATTCCAATTATTGGACCAAAATATGGTATCATATTTGATAAACCTGCAATAATTCCTAATATTAGAGCAAATTTAATATCAAATATTATTAGACCAATAGTAATAATAATTCCTATTATTAATGCATCCACTAATTGTGCTCTTATATATTGATTCATTACTAAATTAATATCGCTAATTATTTTTATACCATCTTTTCTATAACTTTTGGGTAAAAGCCATTTGAACCATTTTGCAATTTCATCCCAGTCTTTAATAAAATAATATACTAATATAGGAATAATAATATAATAAAAAAGATTGCCATAACTGTATTGTATAATATTTAATATCTTATTTAGCATTTGATTGAATATGTTCTCTATCTTAACTTGGTTTTTAATTAATATATTATTTATATCTATGTTAAATTGATTAAAAAATGAAGTGTTGGCTTTAATTATCCAATTATTTATTGTATTAATAATATAAGGTATTGTAATAATAAGCTGTTTTATTTGATCTATTAATATAGGAATAAAATAAATGAAAAAAATAATAATTAGCGTTAAAAATATTGTAAAAATAAACATTATTGATATTGATTTGTTTTTTATAAATAAATTCATAAAGTCAACCATAGGTTTTATTAGGTAAGCAAGAAAAATAGATATAATTATAGGTATTATAATTGACCAAAGTTCATGTAGATTTGTAATAATAATAAACAATATAAAAATAACAAACAATATACTTATTAACAACTTCAAATCTATATTTTTCTTGGAAAACATAAAACTTCCTCCATTCATTATACAAAAAGGGAAGATTTAATCTTCCCTAATCTAATAAAAGCTCAATTAAATGGTACGCTTTAGAAGCAAGACCTTTCTTTGGATAATTTTTTTTAAATCTTTTCTTATCCCTTCTGGACATCATAGCACCTGTCATTGCTCCGATAATACTTCCAACAATTATGCCTTTTGTCATATCATTTCTCATAATATTATCCCTCACTTAAATAATAAATTTATTTTCTTTAAATATTATATCCTCAGGTGCTAAAATTATTTTTTTTGAATTTATAATTTGATCCCAAAAACTCTCAACAATTATAAAACTATTAATTTTGAAACTTTGATTATCAATTAAAATATCGTCAATAATGCCTATAAAATCTCCATCCTCAGTATATAATTCTTTTTTATAAAATTCTTTAATTGTGCATAAACCATTTATATCATTTGATGTTTTGTTAATATTAGTAAAATATATCTTTTCTGAACAAAATGACTCAATATCTTCAACTGAAATATAATAATTATTATTATTAATTATATTATTTTTTTGAACTACAAAATACTTTATTTCATAAAAAGCAAATAATATATCTATTACTTTACCAAAAGTTTCATTTGAATTTATATGATAAACAGGTTTACTAAATAATTGACTCCAGTAAATATTCATCTTTATTTCATTTCTTTTTTATTTTTATTATTATTTTTTATTAAATCAGCAAGAGTTATTACAAAATCATCTTTATATTCTTCAGATTTATTATATTCTTCGATATCTTTTAAAGATAATGATATTTTTCTTTTATCAACATCAATCTCAATTATCTTAGCTTTTATTTCATCACCAATGTGAAATGCAGAAGATAAAGGCTGATTATTTGATAATGCTATATTTGATATATGAACAAAAGCATCAATATCATCAAATGCTACAATAATACCAAAATTATGAATCTTTTTTACTTTACAGGTAATTATTTGCCCTAAATAAAGTTTATTAGCTTTTTCAATCCATGGATCAGGCTGTGTCTTTTTAATACTCAAAAAAATTCTCTTGTTTTCTTTATCAATATTTAAAACTTTTACATTTACTTTTTCTCCAATAGAATAAATATTTTTCAACTGATTTGCATTATTTGTATAGGATATTTCACTTAAGGGAACAAACCCTTGCAATCCATTAAACCCAATTATTAAACCTTTTTCAACAATTTTAACTATTGTTCCTTCATAAGTCTTTTGAAAATCAATTTCTCCATATATACTATCGAAAGCTTTTTCAAATTGTAATCTTATTAAATTTTTTCTACTACCGAAAGCAATACCCTTTTCACTATCAAATTTCGTAATGAGTACATCAAATTTTTTCCCTATTATGCTTTGAGAGAATTCCTCACCCCATTGGTTAAAAGATATATATACTTTTACACCTCTAAAATCTGTTTCAATACTTTTTTCTTTTATTTGTTTTACAACTACTGGAATTGGAATATTATTATTAAATTTTTCGAGAAGTTCAGCAATACCATTTTCTATATCAGCTTCTATTTTTGATAAAACAACATTACCTTCGTTATTGTATTCTTTTATCACTTTAGCTTCTATAATATCACCAATATTAACAATTGTATTAAGCTTTATGTCAATATTTTTGATGAAGTCGTTTTTATAAATAATACCTTCAGCTTTATATCCAATATCAAGGAGTATATAATCATCGGTAATCTTTAAAACTTTTCCTTTTATAATTTGACCTACTTGAATCTTTTTAAAAGTAAAATTGATAACTTCATCCATTGAAATATTATCTTGTTGATTATATTTTTTATCTAGATAATCAATAATATCATTTATCTGATCAGTAGAAGTTGATGCTCCTGCTGTTATTCCAATCTTCTCATATTTTGATAAATCTAAATCCTTAAGTTGATTTATATCTTCAATGAAAACTGATTTTACCATTTTGGAACAAATATTATATAGCTTATTAGTATTCGAACTTTTTCTATCACCTATTATCAACATTATGTCAACAGTCTTTGCTAAGTTTACTGCTTCTGTTTGCCTTTGATGCGTTGCATTACAAATAGTATTAAAGATTAATACATCAAAATTAGATTTTATATATTCTTCAATTTCACTCCATCTGTTTAAATCAAATGTTGTCTGACTTACAACAATTAATTTTTCATTATTTAGCAAATTCCCTTTTAATGCATTTATCACTTCATCTAAATTATTGGCTATAAAATATTTTCTATTGCTATTTATATAACTTATTATTCCAACTACTTCAGGATGACTTTTATCTCCTATTACTAAAACATCATATCCGTTGTTTGAATATTCCTCTACAATATTATGAATCTTTTTTACATAAGGGCAAGTGCAATCAATAACTGACTGTGCTTTTTGCGATAACAAATTCATTTCCTCTTTTGGTATACCATGAGACCTTATGAAAATAACATTATCTTTTTGAACATCATCAATATTTTCTAAAACTTCAATATTTAAATTTTTTAATTTTTCAATTACATAGTTGTTATGAATAAGCATTCCATATGATTTTATTTTTTTGTTTTTATTCGCTTTAGCATAAGTAATAACTTTATCAATTGCTCTTCCCACTCCAAAACAAAATCCAGCATTCTGAGAAACCTTTATTTTCATACTATTTCTCCTTTTCAATCAATTCTTTAATACTTAACATTATTTTTTCAACTATTTCTTCATTGTTATCTTCTTTATTAAATTTTATTGGATTACCAATCACAATACTTACCTTATGAAAAGGTTTAATTTCTCCACATATTGCAACAGGCAATACTGGAACATTAGTTAACTTAACAATTGTAGCAACACCTTTTTCACCTTTCAAAATTGTTTGATCTGTTTTATTTCTTTTTCCTTCAGGAAAAATACCTAAAATTTTCCCTTCCTTAATTACTTCAACTGATTTTTTTATAGCTTTAATATCAGATTTTCCTCTTTGTACAGGAAATGCACCAAATAATTTTAATATTGGTGACAAAAACCATAGTCTAAATAATTCACTTTTAGCCATAAATATTACTGGTTTTTCAAAGGAGATAATTATAAATACTGGATCCCAATAGCTTCTATGATTTGCACAAATTATGTATGGTGAATTAGGTATATTTTCTTTACCCTTTAATGATAAAAAAAACATAGGCTTAGCAACAATAAAAACCATCTTTCTTAATATATTTTGCAAAAAATTATATTTCATTATTGATCACCTTTATAAATAAACTATATATCTTTTCTAATACTTCATCTATAGATAAATTTGTTGAATCAATAACAATTGCATCTTCAGCTTTTTTTAATGGCGAAATTTCACGAGTAGTATCATTTAAGTCTCTTTGTTTTATTTCATCTAAAATTTTTAAATAATCTACTTCTATACCTTTTTGAGTAAGTTCGATGAATCTTCTTTTTGCTCTTTCTTCGACAGAAGCAGTTAAAAATATTTTAAGTTCTGCATCTGGAATAACACAAGTTCCAATATCTCTTCCATCCATAACAATACCTTTTCTTTTAGCAATTTCTTGTTGAATTGAAACTAACTTTTCTCTCACTTCTTTTATTTTTGATACATCAGATGCATACATTGAAATTTGATTATCTCTAATTTTCGCTGAAACATCAATCCCATCTAACAAGATAGTTTGTTGATTATCAATTATTCTAATATCAATTTTAGTTTCATTAAGAATATTAATTATATTTTCTCTGTCGTAAGATTTAATTCCTTTTTGTAATACTTTAAGTCCAACTGCTCTGTACATTGCTCCAGTATCAATATGAATATATCCTAATTTTTCTGCAAGTAATTTAGATATTGTACTTTTACCAGCACCAGCAGGACCATCAATTGATATATTTATTAATTTCAAAAATATCACCTCATTAAATCTTCTCTAAGTTTAACAGCATTATGAAGATAAACATGTTTTATTTCGACATTTTGATTAGTTTCTATTAACATCATAATTCTAATACATTTTCTTAACGAACCATCAATATCTAATTCTTGTGCACACATCAAAGGAATATCATTAAAACCTATTTTTCTTGCAGCTACTGCTGGAAATTCACTTTTTAAGTCTTTTGTCATAGTGAAAAAAATATAAACAATATTCTCTTTTTTTATATTATTTGTTGTTATAATCTTTTCTATTAGTTCTTGCGTTTTATTTATAATTTCCTCTTTATTATCTTCTTCTACTGTCGTAGCTCCTCTTATTGCTTTAATCAAGAAATTTCACCCCTTTAAATAACTCTGTGTCCAAGTCCAACAGCAATTTCATTTAAATGTAATAAACCTATTCCAAAAAATATAGCAACAGCTACATGCTCATTATACCTGGCAATCCCTATTTTACCACCAACATTCAAGCCTATTGCTTTTTGCATTATCTGAGAAATTGCTTCTCTTGTCGCACCAGCAACAGCACCTTCTTCATGGTGCGTTTCGTTAATTAAGCCTTCTCTTTTTGCCGCAACAACAGCTCTTTCAACTATTTTCATAACAGATGAAATAAATTCACCACCAAAATCAACTGCTGCAGTTTTTACTTGATATTTTAAAAATTCTTGTTGCAAAGCTTTTTCTTCATATCGGTCAGCTGATAATGCTATTTTTATAGCTATTCTTGATATCTCTCTTGAACCTAATTCTTTATTCATAAATCATCATCCTTTATAATAATGGTTTCATTTGTTCTAGATGTAAATGAGACATATCGTTTAATACGCTAATTATTCGTTTATTGTCCTTAATATCAATAATTGTTAAGCTGGTATTGCCAAACCAGCATTTTTTATAGAAAGATAAATCTAACTCCAGCAAAATAATTACAGAAAGTTTTATTATTCCACCGTGAGTAACAATTGCAATCCTTTTTTTATCAATTTTCATAATTGTGTTAATAAATTCTTCAACTCTTTTTTTTACATTGCTTAAACTTCTTTCCCCTGGGAAAATGGCAATTTCGGGATTCTCACGCCAAATTTTATATTGCTCTAAATAATTATCTTTTAGTTGATCAATAGTTAAGCCTTCCCAACTTCCAAATTCAATCTCTCTAATCAGATCATTTGTTTTAAATTCAGCATTTGGATGATATTGAATTATTTTTTTGGCTGTGTCATATGCCCTTTTTAAATTACTTGATAAAATCAAATCAAATTTTTCATCTTTTAATCGATATGCTATTCTTTCTGCTTGCCAAACTCCTGTATTATTCAGTTCCACATCAGAACAACCTTGTATTCTATTTAATTTATTCCATTCTGTTTCTCCATGTCTTATAAAATACAGCCTTTTCAAAATATCCCTCCATAAATATACTATTTATTATCTTTTTGATATACTTGGTACTCATCCCATATTTGTTCTAACTTATCAAATGATTTTGCTAAATCGTCTCTTTTTTTAAGTCCAATTGCTACAATAATAGCATTTATTACACTTAATGGAGCTACTAAAGAATCTGCAAAAGATACCATATCACTCCTACAAAGTAATACATGGTCAGAATATTTACATAATGGTGATGAAATGCTATCTGTTAATGATATTACCTTAGCTTCTTGATCTTTTGCATATTGTAATACTCTTATTGTCCTTTTTGAATACCTTGGAAAGCTTATTCCTATTATTACATCATCTTTAGTTATTCTAAATACTTGTTCAAATATATCACTAATACCACTTGTAGATACAATTTTTACGTTATCCAAAATCATATTCAAATAAAATCCAAGAAAGTCTGCTAGAGCTGCTGAACTTCTTATTCCAATAATATAAATTCTTTTTGCCTTTAGGATTTGGTCTATTATTGTATTAAATATGTCAACATCAATTTCTTCTAAAGTTTTCTTTATTCTTTCCATATCAAGTTGTAAAACATTTTTTAATATATTATCCTCATTTATTATTGTACTAGAAAGTTCTATTCTCTGAACTGAAGTTAATTTACCTTTTATATATTCTTGTAATGCCAATTGTAGTTCAGGATAACCATCATAACCTAATTTCTCAGCAAATCTTACAACTGTTGATTCAGATACCCCAACATTATTTCCTAATGTGAAAGCTGTCATAAATGCTGCCTTTTCAGCATGTTGTAGTATAAATTGAGCAATCTTTTTTTGTCCTTTGCTAAAATCAGGCATTAACTCATTAATTTTTTCACTTAAGTTCTTATCCATAAATAAAACCCCTTATGTTTTATATATACTTATCATAATTTTATCATTTATATGAGAAATTCCAAATATTATATTTTGAGATTTTAGACTCTTATTTAAAAAATCAATTATCTTATATAATGGAACATCTTTTTCAAACTCCATTGATGAAATTAATTCAAGTTTTTCATTTTCCATATTTATCACCACCAAAATTGTTTATAAATTTATAATATCAAATTAAAAATAAATATCAATAAATTAAGGGAGGATTTTCCTCCCTTATTTATAACTTTTTAATAAATTGCAAGAATAATTTCCCTTATTAACTTTGCTGCTAATAATGAAGTTCTATCAGAATTATCATAGTATGGCGAAACTTCAACTATATCAATTCCAACAATATTTAATCCTCTCAATAATAAAATTGAATCAATCATTTCTTGTGAAGATATTCCACCTGCCTCAGGAGTACCTGTCCCAGGTGCATATGCTGGATCTAAGACATCAATATCAATTGATAAATATATTTTTCTATCCTTTAGGTATGGAAGAACTTTTTTAAGTGGTTCAAATGCTTTAATTAAATTAAGATTGCTATTTTCCTTAGCAAAATATATTTCATCTTTGCACCCTGACCTAATACCAAATTGATATATATTTGTAAATCCTATTTTTTCCCCAATTCTTCTCATTACTGTTGCATGAGATAATTTTTCACCTAAAAATTCATCTCTCATATCTGCATGAGCATCAAAATGCAATACCACAATATCATTGTAAAAATTAAATGCTGCCTCAACTAGAGGATATGAAACTAAATGTTCACCACCCAAAAATATTGGTATTTTTCCATCTTTAAAGATATCATATGCAAACTCATATATTAAATCAATTGATTTTTTTGTATTACCAAATGGTAATTCAAGATCTCCTAAATCAATATATTTTGAATCTGAAAGATTTTTGTCCTGATAGACAGAGTATTCTTCAATACTCGCAGATACTTCTCTTATTTTTGAAGGACCAAATCTTGATCCTGGCTTGAAACTAACAGTAAAATCCATAGGAATTCCAGCAATTACTATCTTACTACTTTCATAATTATCAGATGATAATAAAAATTGACTTTTGTATATATTACTTGGCATTAAATTTACTTCTCCTTTATTTAATAATATCATTTACAAAATTTGGTAATGCAAACAGTGCTTTATGAACTTGTTTATTATAATATTTTGTTGGTATATCTTCTATTTTTGATATATCAACTTCTAATGGATCGTATGTTTTTGAACCCAAAGTAAATGTCCAAGCACCACTCGGATATGTTGGAACAAATCCAGCATATAATCTTGTAATTGGGAATATTCCTTTTACTGTTGAAAATACACTCCTTATCAAATCTTTATTGAAAAATGGAGATTCTGTTTGAGCAACAAATATTCCATCGTCTTTCAAACACTCAAAAATTGATCTATAAAATTCTTCTTGGAATAATCCAACAGCTGGTCCTACTGGATCTGTTGAATCAACAATTACTACATCAAATTTGTTCTTATTTTCGGCAACATATTTAATTCCATCAGTTATTATAACCTCAGATCTTGGGTCATCTAAAGCAACACTTATCTCAGGAAAATATTTTTTACTTGCTTCAACAACATATTTATCAATTTCGATGAGATAAGCCTTCTTAACTGAATTATGCTTTAGTATTTCTCTTATTACACCACCATCTCCACCACCAATTACAGCAACATATTCTGGATTAGGGTGTGTAAATAAAGCAACGTGAGAAATTAGCTCATGATAACAAAATTCATCTTCAACTGTTGTTTGAACAGTGCCATCTAAAACAAGCATTCTTCCAAATTGTTTTGTATCAATAACAGCTAAATCTTGATATTCAGTTTTTTGTGTATACAAAGTTCTTGATACTTTGCAAGTAATACCAAGATCAGGTGTTTGCTTTTCTGTAAACCATAATTCCATTTCAGACATATTGTAATACCTCCTTAAACTATTTATAAACAGTGAATATATTACAACAAATAAATATTAATTGTCAAAAATATTTAGTTCATCCTTCCTATCATATCTATGAAATTTAATACTTTGTTAGAGCTAATAATTTTAGAAAATGAAATCTTTTCTGATAATATATTTAGCAAGAAAACTATTATTAATAATATTACTATTAATATAAAATTAAAACTACAATTATGAATTATATTATATGATAAATAAAAACCAAAAAGATTTGATCCTGAATCCCCTAGCATATATTTTTCTTGAAGATCACCTTTAATTAATATTATTGCCAGTATAATTGGTAGAATAGTAGTTATATTAATACTTGAGAAAGGTATTGTTATAACATAAAATAAAATAAAAATCTTTAAACATCTACCAGGTCTCAAATCAAATAAATTCATTAAATTAATTAATAAAGAAATGAATAAAAGAAGAATAATTGCTTTATATAAATTATTATTTTTATAAAATACTATTGGAATTACACTTATTGGTATAAACACCATTTTGATAAAGCCAGTTGAAATTTTTTTTTCTTTTAAAAAACTTTTTATATGCCCTTTGAATCCTTTATTTTTAATATCGCCAAAAATATCATCAATAAAACCAATAAATGAAACAAAAATAGAAACACTATAAAATAATATAAATTTCTCAAATTCAAAATATTGAATATATTTAAACTGATATATTATATAAGTAAAACTAATATTAAATATAGAAATTAGTATTATACTAGCACCAACACTTGATGGTAATTCAATATCTCTATAATTTCTTTTTGTAATATTTTTTGCTTTTTGCAATTCCACAAACACTTTTATCAATATTATTTCAAGCAAAAAATTAATAATTAATATAAATAAAAATATAAATGAATTCATCTAAACTACTCCCACCATTTTTTTAATGCCACATTTAAAATGTCTTTGAGTTGCTTTGCTTTATGCAATAAACTTTTTAAATCCTTACCTTTCTCATTGTGGTTGAAATTAAATGGAACTTCTAAGATTTTGTAATTTTTATTTAAAATATCAATTGTCATTGATAATTCAATACCATATCTATTTTCTTTTATAACTATATGATCAATTATTAATTTTTTATAAATCCTTTGACCAGATAATGGATATTTAATTGTTCTTTTTGTATAAATAAATAATACAAGTTTTGTTATTAATTTTAATATCCCGAAACCCTTCTTTTTTACTTTGTTTGGATATCCAATAATAACATCATATCTTTCTAAGTCTCTAATATATGTTAAAAATTCTTTTAATTCAATAAAATCAACAACTAAGTCACAATCCAGAAAAATGTAATTATTAAAATTAAAAGGTTTTGCATACTCAATAGCCTTTCTAAGAGCAAAACCTTTCCCCATATTTTTTTCATTCCTAATATATATTATGTCTTTTGACACATAATTAAAATCATTACTCGAACCATCATCAACAACAATTATTTTATCAATGAATTTAATATTAAGTAAATTATCTAATAACACTTTAAAAGAGCTTGGTGGATTGTAAGCTGGAATAATTACCACTGTTTTCAAAATTATCATCCCATTCTACTATTGTTGTGAACTAACAATTTGGTTATAATAACTTAGCATATTCTGTTTTCTTGTAATAATAATTTTTTCACTATCCTTATAATTTAGAAAGTTACCTGGTAAAATTGCTGTTGCCTCTTTTTTTACTCCATAATTACCTGAATTTCCTCTAATTAATTCGATCATAGATACTAAGCCTGTCAACTCATCTATATTATCAACAGTATCTAACCCATTGTTCTTATATTTTTCGCAATAATTTTCTTCACTATATGAATGCTGAACTCCTATTAAAGATAATTTAGGTAGCTTATTTAATATCTTTATAATCTTAAAATCTATCTTATCAAAATTATTATTACCTTTTGAATTACCTCCACCAATCAATACACAATCAGCAATACCTTTTGCATAATTATTTTCTTCAATCATCTTATTATCTTTTAAGTATTTTATCACATCATTATTGATACTAAATAAAAGATAATTTGTAATACTAGTAAATATATATTCCTCTTTATTTTCTACTGTTATATCTGAATTTTGAATATAATTTACTAAATTGTTATAATTATTTAAAAAGCTTTGTTTTATTTTTATAGTTTTAATCAAATTTATCTTGTTTTTTCTTAAGAAATCTATAGTTTCATTGTATGAATAATCATTTGACGTAACTAATAATGCTATATTTGATAAATTGTTGCCATTATTTATATATGAGTTAACTAACATCTGATTTAATTTTTCTTTTTGAGATAAATCATCTTTTGCTTGGTTCAAATCTTTTAATAGTTTTTCATTTTCATTTCTTAATAAAGCAATATTTCTATCAATTACTTGAATTTGTTGACTAAATTGCTTTTGTAAAAGCTTTTCTCCATTTGTCATAAAACCAATAAAAATTCCTATCCCTAATGCAAGAAAAATTGAAACAATTGTTATAACAAAATATTTAATACTTACTCCATTCATTTTTTCTTACCTCAATAGTGATTTTAGTTTTAACTGAACAAAATAAAACAAATACTGAAATGGTGGCGTTGTCAATATTATTGCAAACAATGGTATCAATGCAGCCATTATAATAAACAATAAATATTTAACGCTGAATTTTTCAGTGTATAACTTACTTACACCTTTTGCATCAACTAATTTTGATCCTATTTTTAGTCTAACTAATAGAGTGCTTGCCATTCCTTTACGACCTTTTTCCAAAAAGTCTAATATATTTGTATGTGATCCAACAGAAACTATTAGCTCAGCACCTTTCTCATATGCTAATAATAAAGCTACATCTTCACTTGTTCCAGGGCAAGATATAATATTTGCATCAATTCCTATTTCTTTCACTTTTTTTAGCCCTGGAGCATAACCATTTGTATATGAATGTACAATTATTTCTTTGCAAGCAAGCATACTTCTTTCGCTAATACTATCCATGTCACCAATAATTATATCTGGCTTTATATTTTCATCTAACAGTGCATCAGCTGCTCCATCAACAGCCATAATAACAGGCTTTACTTCTTTAATATAATTTTTTATTGCTTTAATATCCTTTTTAAAGCTTGTACCCCTTGTAACAACTAAAACTTGTTTCCCAGCAAATGATGTTTTTAGTGTTGGCATTTCAAAATTACCAAGAATAAAAGATTTTTCTTTTCTTGCATATTCTAATGTATTTTGAATAAATTCATCAAGTAATGTCTCCATATTTTTATAGCTTATTTCATATTTGCGTAAAAAATCATTATAGTCAAGTTGATTTATATTACATAAGAATATTTTGTTTATAAAAAGCTTATCATCATTTATTTCAACAAAATCTCCTTCTTCAATATTATTAAAAATATCAATACCAACATTATCATATATAATAATATTATTTTCCAATAATATCTTTACGCCATTTGCAGGATATTTACCAGTAAAAGATTGAGCACAGTTTATAACTAATTTAACTCCTTTTTCAATCAATGAATATGCTGCAACCTCATCAATATCTTCATGAAAAATTATTGGAATATCATTTTTTTTGAGTCTTTTAACTAAGTTTTTTGTTTTAGCATCTTTTTTGGCATAACCAGATAATTTCATTATTTCATCACTCATTTTATTATTTTTGTAAGTTAGGATTAACAATCTCTCTCCAAGATAAATCACCTCTATCGAGAGCTTTAATTAATAATTCAGCTGTAGCAATATTTGTTGCAAGAGGTATATTATGAACATCACAAAGTCTCAAAAGTGCTGTTACATCAGGTTCATGCGGTTGAGCTGTTAATGGGTCTCTTAAGAATATTACCATATCAATTTGATTATATGCTATTAATGAACCAATTTGTTGATCTCCACCTAAAGGACCTGGTAAAAATCTATTTACTTCAATACCTGTTGCTTCATTTATCAATCTTCCTGTTGTTCCTGTTGCATAAAGTGTATGCTTAGAAAGTATAAATTTATATGCAATTGCAAATTGAATCATTAATTCCTTCTTTTTATCATGTGCTATTAATGCTATGTTCATTATAAATCCTCCCTAAAAAATGGTTTTGTAATTTTGTTTATAAATGTTCTGCACAAGCCCAAGAGAAGCCATACAAGTAAGTAACGAACTTCCGCCATAACTTATAAAAGGTAATGGAATACCTGTAACTGGCATAAGTCCGATGGTCATAGCGATATTTACAAATACTTGAAAAGAAAACATTGTTGCTATACCTATAACTATGAAATAGCCTTCTTTATCTTTGAGTTTCATAGCCAAGTTTACGATTCTTAAAATTAATAGAGTAAATAAAATAATAATTATTATACAACCTATAAAACCAAATTCCTCTCCAGCAATTCCAAAAATAAAATCAGTTTCTTTAACAGGTATATTTTTTATGCCTAAAAAAAGTCCCTTACCAAATAGTTTACCAGATCCAATTGCAGTAATAGACTGAAGAACTTGATAACCTTTACCTAATGGATCTTTATAGGGATTAAGAAGTATTAATATTCTGTCTTTTTGATGAGGAAATAATATATATTTCCATGATATTGGTATCATAATAATAGCAAATATTAAAGAATAAAAAATATATTTAAGATCTAGTCCTGCTACAAAAATAATAATAATAAGACTAGCAATAAATACTGAAGCAGTTCCTAAATCTGGTTGCTTAAAAACTAATAAAATAGGAATACCAGATAGTAATAATACCTTCAATAAATTTGTAATTTTATTAATATCATTTGTGTTTGAAACATATTTTGCAATAAAAATAACCATAAGTAGTTTAGAAATTTCTGAAGGTTGAAAAGAAAAAGGCCCTAATTTTATCCATCTTTGACCACCTAAAATATTTACACCCTTAAAATCTACATATAAAAGCATCCCAATTACAAAAATATAAAATATAATATAAAAATTTATAATAATTTTATAATCGACTAGATAGAAAACAAAAAAAACAATAAGTCCTATACAAAACCACATAAACTGTGTAAATAAAAGTTTATATTGTCCTGTTTCCAATAAATTAGAGGCACTAGCGATCAATAAAAATCCAATAAATATTAGTATTATCATTAATATGAACATAACAATATCTATCTTTATTTTCTTTACATTTTCTGAATTTGTACCTTTCATTATTTGATAAACACTCCAGAAATTATTATTTTGAATCTGATTCTTTATTTTTTAGTGATTTAATAGGTATGTTAGCAACCAGTGCTGGCACTAAATCTCCCTTTTCTTCTGATTGAGTTCTTGTTATTTGAATTTCGAGTAAGTTTTCATCAATTATTATATATTTTTGGATAGCCTTTAGTATTTCATTTTTTATCATCTCAAGTAATTCTGGGGATACGTTCGCCCTGTCATGTATTAAAACTAACTTTAAACGTTCTTTAGCAATATCTTTAGAGTTTTGCTTTGAAAAAAATCGATTAAAAAATTCAAACATTTAATCTCCTCCTAAGAATTACTTAAACCAAATATTCTTTTAAGCTTATTAAAGAATGTATCTTGGACTTCGTTACTAATAATTGGTATATTTTCTCCTAAAATTCGTTTTGCAATGTTCCTATATTCGTTACCTGATTTCGATTTATCATCAACAACAACTGGTTCACCTTTGTTTGTTGATACTATTATTCTTTCATCATCAGGTATTATTCCTAATAAATCAATTGAAAGAATTTCTAGAATATCGTCAATATCCATCATATCCCCACGTCTTACCATATCAAATCTTATTCTGTTAATAACAAGTCTTGGGTTATGTATTTCATAAGCTTCAAGTAATCCAATTATTCTATCTGCATCCCTAACAGCAGAGACTTCTGGTGTTGTAACAACAATTGCTTTATCAGCTCCAGCAATTGCATTTTTAAATCCTTGTTCAATTCCTGCAGGACAATCAATAATAATAAAATCAAAATCATTTTTTAATTCGTTACACAATTCCTTCATTTGCTCTGGTGAAACAGCAGTTTTATCCTTTGATTGTGCAGCAGGTAAAAGATATAACCCTTCAAACCTTTTATCTTTAATTAAAGCTTGTTTTGGTTTACACCTACCTTCTACAACATCAACAATATCAAATACAATTCTGTTTTCTAATCCCATAACAACGTCTAAGTTTCTAAGACCAATATCAGCATCAATAAGAGCTACTTTTTTACCTAATATACTTAAATAAGTCCCAACATTTGCTGTAGTAGTTGTTTTACCTACTCCACCTTTTCCAGAAGTAACAACATAAACTTCTCCCATTATCAAACTCTCCTTTTTATTGGTTTTTCAAATCGTATATTGATTTTACAACAATCATATTATCTTGTATATAAGCAACCTCAGGTACATTTGATTTAGTTTCATCATAATCTGGTGAACGAGCAATTACATTAGCAATTCTTATTTGCACAGGATTCAATTCAAGTGCAAAGACTATTGCATTACTGTTACCATTTAACCCAGCATGTGCTACTCCTCTAAGTGCTCCTAAAACAAACACATTATTAATAGCCATAATCTGAGCACCTGGATTTACATCTCCTATTACAATTAAATCACCATTTGATTCAACTACTTGACCTGATCTAACAGTTCCTTTAAAAATTTTAAAATTGTCATTATTTTGACTTACATTAATTTCATCTTTATAGTTTAATAAAGTTTGAAAATTTAATTCATTCCATAAAAAAATAGCTTCATGCATTCCCCCAAAAGTTTTCATTATTTCTATTAATTGAAATAATTCACTTGAAGTCAATCTACGACCAATAAATTGAATAGGAACTTCATTTCCTGAAAAAAGATTTTTAGCAGATATTACTTTATTCTTTAATTCTTCACATAAAATATTGAAATCAGTAACAGGATTTAAAACTATTGCTATTCCTTTATTAAACCCTTTCATAATTATAGCATCATTCAAACTTTTTTCCCCCTTAATAATGCCATTATTCAACTAATTTATTATTAGTCTGTTTCAATCCGAAATAAGTATCAATTATATCTCGTGCAACATATGCTGCATAAGAACCATGTCCACCATTTTCAATTACTATTGCAAAGGCAATTTGTGGATTATCGTATGGAGCAAATCCAACAAACCATCCATGTGCATTTGATGAAAGATTATATTGTGATGTTCCAGTTTTACCAGCAACAATAAATGGGACACCTAGAAAAGCAGCTCTTGCAGTTCCACCTTCTTCACTTGTAACACTTTTTAGTCCTTCAAAAACTGCATTCTTAGTAGATGCACTCATTTTTATTCTTGAAACAATTTTTTTGTTTGCTTTATAAACTGTTTTACCTTCTGAATTAATTATTTCTTTTACAAGATTTACTTGGTATCTTGTACCACCATTTGCTACAGTTGCGATGAAACTGGCCATTTGTATAGGTGTAAATGAATTAATTGATTGTCCAATAGCCGCTAATACTGTATCCCCAGGATACCAAGGTTGATTAAAAATCTTTCTCTTATTTTGGTCATTTGCAATTATTCCAGAACTTTCATTATCTAATTGTACATTAGTTTTTTCTCCTAACCCAAATAGCCTTGCATATTTTTCAATTCTATTTATACCTAATCTTCTTCCAGTTTCATAGAAGAATACATTACATGATACCTTTAATGCATCAGAAACATTTACCCAACCATGTGTTTGACGATATCTATTCCATAGCCAACACGCAGGTGTAAAACCTGAAGAAGCATAATACATATATCTTCCTGTATCAAGAATCTTTTCATCAGGTTTTATTACACCTTCTTGAAGTCCTGCAATAGCTGATAATATCTTAAAAGTAGAACCGGGAGGATAGGCTCCTGCAATCGCTCTATTGAACATAGGCCTATCTTTATTATTTATCAAGCTATCCCAGTCATCTTTTTTTATCCCTTTGATAAATAAATTAGAGTCATATGAAGGATAACTGGCAAGTGCTAAAACATCTCCACTTTTTATATCTAAAACAACTGCTGCTCCAGAAGTAGCTTTTGAAAAAGTTTCTCCATATTTCCCACTTCTAATATTTTTTATAACATTTTCGAGAGAATTATATGTAGCCTTTTGAAGTTCTTCATCTATTGTAAGATAAACATTTGAACCTTTAACTGGATAGATAGATTTCAACGAATTATTAACAATACCATTTTTTTCTACTTCAATATATTGAACCCCATCTTTACCTTTTAAATATTGTTCAAAAGTTTTTTCAATACCTTCTATTCCAATAATGCTATCATTAGAATACCCTTTATCCTTTAATGATTCATATTGTTCTTGTGAAATCTTTCCAATACGACCAATAATATGAGCATTTGCTAATGCATCTTTATAAACTCTTATTGGTATAATATCAATATTTATAAAAGGAAACTTAGATTTATTTTCTTCTAATTGTGCTACAGTTTTTTGGGAAACATCAATAGAAATAGTAACAGGTTGATAAAGTTGAAAATATTCATAAAATATTTTATCTTCAATTGAAACTAATTGATATTCTAAATTTTTATCTATATTATTCGATATATAGAATCTATTTTTTAGTATTTCATACGCTTCACTAGCTGTTGCTTTCTCGTCAATTAATCTATCTTTTTTCCATTGTTTTTCTACTCTTTTGCTTAAATTTTTGTCTGATATACCAAAATCAAATTTAGTAGGATTTAAATCTATTTTAAAACTATTAAAAATCTTTTCATTGTTTCGATTAAGTATTTTTATTACTTCAATTAGTCTTTTTGTAAAATCCTTTCTATATGATTCTTTGTTTAGTTCTGTTGTTTTGACAATCTGAACAACATATGCTGGTCTATTATCAGCCAATACAGTTCCATATCTATCATATATTCCCCCTCTTGGTGCTTCAACCGAAATCTTTTGCATTATCTTTTTCTCGGATGCTTCTAAATAATAATCACCTTTAATAATTTGCAAGAAGAATAATCTAGTAATTAGAACAATATTGGCAAAAATAAGTAATATAATAATAAAATGGTTCCTTGTAAACCTTTTTTCTTTTAAGATATTTAAAGAAATAAATTTCATTCTTCTTTAAGATTTCTCCCCTTTTTAATCCTATTTAAATAAATACTTTCTTTTTTAAAAAGTGAAAATAAAAAAACACTTGTAACTGAATCAATAATTGATCTTATTAAAAAAGTTTCGAATAATTGTTTGATATCTATCCCTTTCGCTAACATAATATAAAAAATACTATATAATGATACAATTAATAAATTAACAATAAATACTGATATTACTGAAACCTCGATTCTTTCAATATATAATTTTTTCTTTAGCTGTTCAATTGCATAAGAGATTACAATTGCAATTATTATATACACTCCAAAGTCGTTTGTATAGACAGAGCAAAATATAAATATTGACAAAATATTTACAATTATTGAATCTATATAATCAAATAATAAGATATTCGAAATTATAAATGGAATAATAAAAATTACTGAATTCCCTTTTATATTTACTAAAGGTTGTAAAAAAGACTGCAAGAATATAATTAATAAAAAATTTAATAAATATAGCAATAATTTATTTTTAAGCACTTATTTCACACCCACAGAAAAACTAATGTTTTTTATCTTTTTTATTATAAATACATATTCAATATTGTTATAATCAACAGCAGGTTTAATAGTTATATCTTTTGTTAAGTCTTTTTCATCGTTCTTAACTGAGAGAACTTCACCAATAAGGATACCTTTTGGAAAAATATCCCCCATACCTGATGTCATTACAATATCATGTAAACTGACATCTGAATCTTTGGAAATATAAAATAATTTGCATAATCCTTTTTTTATCATGTCTTCTCTACCTTTAATTACACCAATATCTCTTGTTCTTGTAACTATTGCAGAGGCAGCAAAATTTGAGTCAAGCACAGTTTGAATTTTTGCCCAGTTATAACCTACTTCTACAATATATCCAACTAATCCCTGATTATTAACAACAACCATATTAGGTTTTATACCATAGTTGCTTCCTTTATCTGCAATTAATGTATTAAACCAAGAATCAGGAGATCTAAGGACTATACGTGCAGTAATCAACTCGGCATTATTCTTTTGTGACTCTTGCAAACCTAATAGTTGTTTCAATTTTTCATTCTCAAATTTTATTTCATCAATTGTTTCTTTGTCAGTTTTTAATTTTTGAAGTTGTGATTTCAACTTTATATTTTCATTTTTAATATCTTTTAAATGTATTATATCATAAATATACTGATTAATATTATTTGAAATTTTATACAATATCGAATTTGAAGGTACAAAAAGATTTCTAATTACTTTTGAGAAATTCAATGACTTTGTTGTTTTAATAGAATATATAGTGGCATTTATGCTAAAAATAAAAATTAATATTATAATTATAGCAATTAGCCTTTTTTTCAAATTATTTCACTCCTAAGTTATTTTCTCCTCCCACTAATTACCACTTTTTTTAATGTCTCAATTTCTTCCAGCACTTTACCAGCCCCAAGAGCAACGCAATCAAGAGGACTTTGAGCGATATTAACTGGAAGACCAGTTTCTTGTTTTATTAGCTTGTCAAGTCCTTTTAGTAATGCTCCCCCACCAGTTAACATAATTCCTCTTATCATAATATCAGATGCCAATTCTGGAGGTGTCTTTTCAAGTGTTTGCTTGATAGAATCAACAATAGCCATAACTGGTTCTTTCAATGCTTCCCTAATTTCTGAGGATGAAATCTTAACAGTTTTTGGTAGTCCTGTTATTAAATCTCTGCCCTTAATTTCAAACCATTCTTCACTATTTAAAGGATAAGCTGAACCAATATTTATTTTTATCTCTTCAGCAGTCCTATCACCAATCATTAAGTTATATTCTTTTTTTATATAAGAAGCAATTGCTTCATCAAATTCATCTCCAGCTATCCTAAGTGATTTACTAGTTACAATTCCACCAAGTGAAATTACTGCTACTTCACTTGTTCCTCCACCTATATCAACAACCATACTACCAGATGGCTCTTCAATTGGTAAACCAGCTCCAATTGCTGCTGCCATAGGTTCTTCCATAAGATATACCTCTTTGGCACCAGCTTTATAAGCTGATTCTTCAACTGCTCTCCTTTCAACTTCAGTCACACCAGAAGGAACACATATTACTATTCTAGGATAAAGTCCAAACATAGTTTTTTTATATGCTTTTTCAATAAAATATTTTAACATTATTTGTGTAGTATAAAAATCAGCAATGACACCATCTTTTAATGGTCTTATAGCTACAATATTACCTGGTGTTCTTCCAATCATTTCTTTTGCTTCATTACCAACAGCTAAAATATTACCTGTATCCTTTTGAACTGCAACTACAGATGGTTCGTTTACAACAATTCCTTTCCCTCTTAAATGAACTAATGTATTTGCAGTACCTAAATCTATTCCTAAATCTCTATAAAATGAATTAAAAATTCCCATTTTTATTCTCCTTTCTAAAAATTATAACAATTTTATATTAAAAACATTTAATAATTTATTAAGCTTATATAATGGTAAGCCAACTACATTGAAATAGCAACCATTTATTGACTTAACAATTAAGCTACCATATCCTTGAATTGCATAAGCACCTGCTTTATCTAAAGGCTCACCAGTCTCAATATATTTTATTATCTCTTCATCAGATAGATGAGAAATATATACCTTTGTAGCTTCAAAATCTTCTATAATCTTATCCTTTTCAGTATCATAAAGGCACATACCAGTATATACAATGTGTTCTTTACCACTAATCATTTTTAACATTTCAAATGCTTCATTTTTATCTTTAGGTTTACCAAGAATTTTATTATCTATATAAACAATAGTATCTGCCCCAATAATAATAACATCATTAAAATTGATTTTTTTCGAAACGTCTAGTACCTTCTCTTTTGCTAATTTTTTAACGACCATATCAGGTGATAGGCTTTCATCAAATACCTCATCTATATCTGATGGTATTACTTCAAACTTTATTTTAAATTGCTTTAACAATGATATTCTTCTTGGTGACGCAGAAGCTAAAACTAATTTTTTCATTTATTTGTATATTAATTCCCCTTTCAAAATATTTTTTTTCTAAAATAATAGCATATCCGATATTTTATTATATCATTTAAAATGTTCAAAAAAAATAATTATTAATCATTTTCTACATAAAAAAAGCTGATGCTACAAAGAATATAACATCAGCTTTTTTAAAATTAATATAAATCCCTCTTTACATAATGTGTATGAAGAATATGGTGAGCTTTTTCACTATTTGGACTACCAAGATAGTCTTCATATATTTTTTTAACAGCTGGGTTTTCATGAGATTTTCTTATCTTTAATGATCTATCCTCATCATATATAGCCTTAGCTCTTTCTTTAGCTACATTAATCTTTTCTTTAATCTTAGAATGAACAATTGGCTGACCTCCACCTGTTATACAACCACCTGGACATGCCATTATTTCAATAAACTCATATTGCTTTTCACCGTTTTTGACCATCTCTAATAGTTTTTTTGCATTTGCAAGTCCATGTGCAACAGCAGCTCTAATCTTTTTATCACCAAGATCAATCTCTGCTTCTCTTATTCCTTCCAATCCTCTAACAGCAGAAATCTCAACATTATCAAGAGATTTTCCCGTTACAACTTCATATACAGTTCTTAATGCTGCTTCCATAACACCACCAGTTGTGCCGAAAATAACACCAGCACCTGAGGCTTCACCCATTGGATCATCAAAATTGCTATCCTCTAGGTTAACAAAATCTATACCAGCCTCTTTTATCATTCTTGCTAACTCTCTTGTAGTTAAAACAGCATCAACATCGTTATAACCAGAAGCTTTTAGCTCATCTCTTTGAGCTTCGTATTTTTTAGCTGTACATGGCATTACTGATACCACATATATCTTTGCAGGATCAATACCCATTTTTTCAGCATAGTATGTTTTTAAAATAGCTCCAAACATTTCATGTGGTGATTTACATGTAGATAGATTATCTAAAAATTCTGGGAAATAATGTTCACAGAATTTAACCCATCCAGGTGAACATGATGTTATTAATGGAAGTTTACCACCATTCTTTAATCTTGATAAAAGTTCTGTTCCTTCTTCCATAATTGTTAAATCTGCCCCAGTATCTGTGTCAAATACCTTGTCAAATCCAAGCTTTTTCAAAGCTGTTACCATTTTACCTGTTACTCTTGTACCAATTGGCAATCCGAATTCTTCGCCTAAAGCAACTCTAATAGATGGAGCTGTTTGTACAATAACATATTTATCTTTATCAGCCAATGCTTCCCAAACATAATCTGTTGAATCTTTTTCTCTTAATGCTCCAACAGGACATGCTTGAATACATTGACCGCACATAGTACAAGCAACATCATTTAAGCTCTTGTCAAATGCTGTTGAAATTATTGTTTTGAAACCTCTATAGTTTGCATTAATAACTCCAACTTCTTGTACATTTCTACATACATTGATACATCTTTTACATAGTACACACTTATTCTGATCTCTTACTATTGAAGGTGACATTTCATCAAGAGGCCTTTTAATATTTTCTCCATCAAATCTAATATTCTTTACATTAAGTTCTTCAGAAAGCTTTTGTAATTCACAGTTGCCACTTCTTACGCATGTAAGACAACTTCTATCATGATTTGAAAGAATAAGTTCAAGATTTACCTTTCTTGCTTTTCTAACCCTTTCAGAATTTGTAGTAATTTCTATTCCTTCTGATACAGGGTAAACGCATGCAGCTTGAAGGCTTCTTGCTCCTTTAACTTCAACAACACACATTCTACAAGCACCAATTTCATTTATACCTTTTAAATAACATAGTGTTGGTATCTCAATTCCTGCTTCTCTTGCTGCTTGTAAAATTGTGTAATCCTTTGGCACTTGATATTTCTTACCATCTATTGTTATGTTAACCATTTCCATTGGATTTACCTCCTTTTAGGCCTTTTTTGAAATTGCTTTAAATGGACATTTTTCTATACATACACCACATTTAACACATTTATCTTGATCTATTTCATATGGTTTTTTAATTTGTCCTGTAATAGCATTTGCTGGACAATTTTTAGCACATATTCCGCAACCTTTACAAAGCTCTTTATCTATTTCTATCCTTAATAATGCTTTACAAGCACCAGCAGGACATCTCTTTTCATTAACATGAGCTTCATATTCATGTTTAAAGTATTTAAGAGTACTTAATACTGGGTTAGGAGCAGTTTGCCCGAGTCCGCATAAAGCTGTATCTTTTATTGAATATGCAAGTTCTTCAAGTTTTTTGATATCTTCCATTGTACCTTTTCCGCTAGTAATTTTATTTAATATTTCTAACATTCTACGTGTACCAATTCTGCATGGAGGACATTTACCACATGATTCATCAACAGTGAATTCTAAGAAGAACTTTGCAATATCAACCATACATGTATCTTCATCCATAACAATCATACCACCAGAACCCATCATTGTTCCGATAGCTGTCAGTGAATCAAAATCAACTGGTGTATCCATTAATGATGCAGGTATACATCCACCTGATGGACCACCTGTTTGAACAGCTTTAAACTTTTTACCACCAGGAATACCTCCACCAATATCATCAACAATTTCTCTTACAGTTGTACCCATTGGAACCTCAATAAGTCCTGTGTTGTTAACCTTTCCAACTAATGCAAATACTTTTGTACCTTTACTCTTTTCAGTACCAATACTTGCAAACCATTCCGGACCTTTTAATATAATTACTGGAACATTTGCATATGTTTCAACGTTATTAAGTAGTGTTGGTTTTTGCCATAAACCTTTTATAGCTGGGAATGGTGGCCTTGGTCTTGGTTCACCTCTATGGCCTTCAATTGATGTCATAAGAGCAGTTTCTTCGCCGCAAACAAAAGCACCTGCACCAAGTCTTATTTCCAAATCAAATTCAAAATCAGTACCAAAAATATTTTTTCCTAATAATCCATATTCTTTTGCTTGTTTTATAGCAACCTCTAATCTTTGAACAGCTAATGGATATTCAGCTCTAACATAAACATATCCTTGTTTAGCTCCAATTGCATATCCTGCAATTGCCATTGCTTCAATAACTGAATGTGGATCACCTTCAAGAACACTTCTATCCATGTAAGCACCAGGATCTCCTTCATCAGCATTACATGCAACATACTTAATATCACCCGGAGCTTTTGCTGCAAACTCCCATTTAAGACCTGTTGGAAATCCACCGCCACCTCTACCACGAAGTCCTGAACGTTTTATATAATCAATAACTTGCTCTGGTGTCATTTCGGTTAACACTTTTGCTAATGCTTTATATCCATCATAAGCTATATATTCTTCTATATTTTCTGGATTTATTACACCACAATTCCTAAGAGCAATTCTAAATTGTTTTTGATAAAATTTAACTTCATTTAATGATTTAATCTTTTCTTCTTCAATTGCTTCCTTATATAATAATCTTTTTACTATTCTTCCTTTTAATAAATGTTCTTCAACTATCTCTTTTGCGTCTTTTTCTTCTACCTTTGAATAAAAAGCTCCTTCTGGATATACTATTACAATTGGACCTTCAGCACAAAGTCCAAAACATCCTGTTCTTATAACTTGTATTTCATTATTTAATCCATTCTTTTCAATTTCACTAATTAAAGAATCATATATTTTATCTGACCCACCTGAAGTACATCCAGTCCCACCGCAAACAAGAACGTGTGATCTATAGATTGGCATTAATATAACCTCCTTTATTGATTTTCTTCTACACCTATTGTGTATTCATTAACTGGTTTCCCATTAACTATGTGTTCAGCAACAACCCTTGCTGCCTTTTCTGGTGTCATTTTTACATAAGTAACTTTTTCTTTATTAGGTTCGTATACTTCAACAATAGGTTCTAATTTGCACATTCCAATACATCCAGTTTGAACAACAGTTACATTTTGTAAATTTCTCTTTTGAACCTCTTCAACAAATTTAAGCATAACTGGTCTTGCACCAGCTGCTATACCACAAGTAGCCATACCAACAACAATCCTTATACCTTCACCATTTTGTTTTCTAAATTCAAGGTCTTCTAAAGCCTTTTTTCTAATCTCTTCTAATTCTTGTAAGGATTTAATCATAATTTTCTTACACCTCCGTATAAATTTGCTAAACCTTCATTTATTTCTTTTTTAATAAATTCAATAACTATCGGAATATTTAAAGGTACTTGCTCACCTAATACTTTTTTTAAATCAATTGTTGAAAAACTAAAGTTTTTGTCATTATAATAATGCTTATAAATTAAATCAATATTGTTATTTGAAACCAAAATTGTAATAATAGTATCTGTTATATTTCCAATTGGTGGCCTATCTATATGAGAATACTTCATCCAAATACTAACACATGTATGTCCTTTTTCTGATTCAATTTTAATATCTCCACCACAATCATTTGCTACCTGTTTTATTAATGGTAAACCTAAGCCAACTCTTCGTGTTTTCCTTGAAGTATAAAAAGGATCTAAAACATGCTTTATTTTATCTTTAGGAATACCACATCCGTTATCTATTATATTTATCTTTAATATATCACTGACTGTATCTTCATAAATTTCAATTTCTATAATGCTTGCACCAGCAGAAATAGAATTTTCAACAATATCAAGAATATTTAATGATAATTCATTCATAATTAATATTTTGCTAAAATACCATCAAGATCTTCAGGTACTAACTTCCCATAGACAGTATTATCAATAACAAGAACTGGTGCAAGACCGCAAGCACCCAAGCATCTTGTAGCTTCAATTGAGAATTTTCCATCCGGAGTTGTTTCACCAACGTCAATTTTAAGCTTTTCTTTTAATCTATCTAATAGTTTATCTGCACCTTTAACATAACATGCTGTACCCATACAAATACTGATTTTATGGTCTCCTGTTGGTTTTAAAGTAAATCTTGTATAAAAGGTGGCAACACCATATACTTCGGCCATTGGTATATTTAATCCTAATGCTATTCTTTTTTGAACTTCATAAGGTAAATAACCAAAAAGCTCTTGTGCTTCATGTAGAACAGGGATCAGTGCTCCCTTTCTATTTTTATTTTTTTCAATTATTTCGTCTAATTTTTTAAAATTTTCTTCTGTTAGGTTTTTTCCTTGGCAACAGCTCATCCTTTATTCCCCTTTCTATATTGTTATAAAATTAACATTCATGATTAAAAGACATCGTTATTATTGTAACATAGTTTAAAGAGTAAATAAATATTTTTTTAACAAAATAGTTTAAAAAAATATTGTATACAGTATACTACTGTCAATAAAATTAACCCTCTCATTTATTTCCCATAACCTATGTGCATCAGAAGACTTAAAAATCAATGAATCTTTTTTAATAAAATTCTTAACGTCTATTTCTTGGTTATGAGATATTTCAAAAATATTATTTAATAGAATATATTCTGGAATCGAACCTAACCTTCCTATTAATCCATAAGATTCTCGATTTATATGAGCTGGAATAAAAAGCATATCAAAAAAATTTGAAATATTAAATAACTCATCAATTGAAACATCTAATGGCTGTAAAAGTAAATCATTATACTCGTACAAGATATTATCTTGTTCATCAACAATGAATTGATTACCATATATTTCTTTATGATTAGGAATTTTTTTTAGTTTACTATCTAATAAATCTTGAAACTCGTTAATTATTGATATATCCTTAAAATATAATAGAACATGTATCTCCTCTTGAGTCTCTATTTCAACACCTGGAATGAAAATAATATCCATCTTTTTTGCAGTATTTATAAAGCTATCTAAATTTATTGTGGAGTTATGATCTGTTATAGAAATAACATCAAGACCTTTAATTTTGCACATATTTATTACATTATTAGGTGTCATATCATCATCAGCACAAGGTGATAAACATGAATGTATGTGTAGATCATAGCTAAGCTGCATCTTACAAATCCTCATTCTTTATCAATAATTTAATTGCCTGAAAATGATCTAAATTAGTAGTATAAATAGGAATATTTTCTTGTATTGATTTTGTTAGAAGATTATTATCAGGTTTTATCCCTGATGTAATGAGAATTACTTTTACTTCTCTTAATACAGCAACTGCACAAACATTAATATTATTTTGCATTGTTAGCCACAGGCTGTCTTCTTTTAATTGAGAAATAGCAAGCGATAAGACATCACCTATGTAGATATTTCTAAAAGATAAATCAGTTTCAATTCCATTTTCTAACTCAAAATATTTTTTTAAATTAGATATTGAAATCATTCTTTCTCCTCACTTTCTAAAGATGGAGGTAATTTATTAGATAATTCAAGCATTTTATTTGCTAATTGTTTTATACTCTCTCTTAAAATAAATATACAATCAGTATCATTTGCTTGTCCTCTTACAATATCTTCAGCTAAAGATTTACATGTTGGTGAACCACATGCTCCACAATCAAGCCCTGGTAGTATTTTAACTATTTCATTTGCTTTTTCATATTTTTTCATTGCTTCTACAATATCTGAATCAAGCTCCAACACTGGATTTGAGAAAATTTTCTTTTCAAATAAATAATTATTATAATTTATATTATTATAATATATATTAGAAGATTTTTCCTTTTTATACTTAGAGGATAATGCTTTTATTCTATTTTTGGCAACAAAAGAATTTTCTACAGTTAATGGTCCACCTACACATCCACCAATACATGCAAGCCCTTCAAAATATTTAATATCTTCCATTTTTCCATTTTCAATCTCTTCTAATACCTTCAAAACATTATGTATTCCATCTACATTAACATATTCATCAATACCTAAAGCTAAACTTTCACCGCCTGAAGCTGCCCATAATATACCTGTTGGATTTGCATCTGATATTTTATTTTCAATACTTTCGCTTTTTTTCATAAGATTTCGCATTTTAAGGTAAATATCTTTAATTGCAATAACTCCATCAACATAAGATTTGTTAAATCCTATTGGATTCTTTATATATGTCATCTTTGCAGCACAAGGTGAAATAAAAAATACACCAATATCATTTATCTTTATATTTTTAGTTTGTGATATATACTCTTTTGAAATCCTAGCAGCTAATTCCATTGGTGAAGATAATGGTAAAATATTTTCAATTAAATTAGGAAATTTAATTTGTATTAATCTTACAACAGCAGGACAAGCTGAAGAAATTATTGGCATTTTAATATGATTACTTTTAATTATTTCTCTTGTCCAAAGCGATACAATTTCTGCTGCGATGGCAACTTCGAAAACATAATCAAAACCAAGGCTATATAATGAATGAATAATTTTATTTATATCCTTTTCTTTAAATTGAGAATATATAGTGGGTGCTGGTAAGGCTATCTTAAACTTAAATTTATTTATCTCATCTAAACTATTTGTTATAGCAACTTTGGCATGGTAAGGGCAAACCTTAATACATTCACCACAATCAATACATCTTTCTTCAATAATTTGTGCCTTACCATTTCTTACTCTAATAGCTTCGGTCGGACATCTTTTTATACAATTGGTGCACCCCATACATTTCTCTTTATCTAATGTTATTGAGTGAAAATAGTTGTTTGACATTTAAGTCACTTCCTATTCTAAGAAAAAATTTATTCATTTAAAACAATCATCTTTACAATAGTGTGATCAGATGATGTTATGTTAAAGTAATCAGAATATTTCTTCATATTGGGAAGTCCCATACCAGCACCAAATCCTAAGTTCCTTATATCTTCTGGCGCTGTTGAATATCCTTCTGTCATAGCAAGTTCTAAATCTAAAATTCCTGGTCCATAGTCTCGGGCAGTTATTTCTACCTGTTCCTTTGATATCTTAGCAATTATTTTTCCACCAACAGAATGTATTACAATATTCATCTCTGCTTCATAAGTAATTATTGCTACTTTTTTTATTATTTCTGGATTGAATCCTAATTTTTTTAATGTGTCTTTTATTTTACTTGAAGCTTCACCAGCACTAAAAAAGTCACCTGCTTTAACGTCATATTCTAAAACTAGCTCCATTATGTATCATTCCTCTCTACCTAACCCATTAAAATATAGAATTCCACATGCTTTAAATAACGGATAGTCAGTACTAAGTATAGCTATATCTTTTTCACGGGCTAATTTAATCATATCAAATGTGGGTTCTTTGCCTCTAACAATAACAATTGCTCTTATATCCATTACTTCAGCCGTTCGAACAACTTGTGGATTAATCAATCCTGTTAATAATATTACTTTTTCCTTCACAAAAGCTAAAACATCGCTCATTAAATCACTGCCACATGCATTTAAGAATTCTTCATTAAGCAAATGTTCATTTTCATAAAAGGTTTTACAATTAAGTAATCTCTTAATTTCATATAATTTCATATAAAAACCTCCAAATTAATTATTCAACTCATTAAAAGCATTGTTAACAATTTGTTCAATATATTCAAAGTCCAAATAAGTTTCACTTTTTTCTTTTTCAATATAAAGTAAATATTCAATATTGCCTTCTGGACCTTTTATAGGTGAGTGTGTTAGTCCTTTTGTAGAAAAACCTAAATCCAAATAATGAGATACAATTTCATTGATTATTCTTACATGAATTTTTTTATCCCTAACTACACCTTTTTTACCTACTTCTTCTTTGCCAGCTTCAAATTGAGGTTTTATTAATAAAATAGCTATTCCGTTTTCTTTTAAAAATTCATTAATCTTTTGTGAAATTAACTTAAGTGAAATAAAAGATACATCGCAGACAATCAAGTCAATTTCATCATTTATTTCTTCCCTTTGAAGATACCTAATATTTTTTCTTTCTATGCATACAATATTTGGCATATTCCTTAGTTTCCAAGAAAATTGACCATAGCCAACATCAATTGCATATACTTTTTTAATGCCATTTAGAACTAAACAATCTGTAAAACCACCAGTAGAAGCACCAATATCCATTGCTATTAAACCTTTTACATCAATATTAAAAAAACTAATAGCTTTTTCTAACTTATATCCACCACGGCTAACATACTTTAATCCTTCCTTAATGATTATTTCAGCATCTTCATCAACTTTCTCTCCAGGTTTATCTATTCGTTGTCCATTTACGTATACATTCCCAGATAAAATTAATGCTTTTGCCCTTTCTCTTGAGTCAATCAAACCTTTCTCAAATATTAAAGTATCGATCCTTTTTTTCAATTTTGATTCATCTCCAAAATAATTCTTTTTAAATTATCATAATCTAAATTTATTAATCTATATATTTCTTCAACATTGCCATGTGGCTGGAAATTATCTGGTATTGCAACATGTTTAATTGGTTTGTAAATCCCTTTTTCAATACACATCGATTTTATTCTATCTCCAATACCACCAATAATGCTATTATCTTCAACAATTAATATTTTTTCATATTTTTTTATTAAATCAAAAATAGCCTCATCAATAGGTTTTAAAAATCTAATATTTACTAATGTCCAATCTAAATTTTCATTTTTGATAATATTATATAATATTGAGACATGTTTTCCTAATGAAATAATTAGTCCATTGCAGCCATAATTAATTATTTCGCACTTGCCAAACTCAATTTTACTACAAATACCAATCTTATTACTATATCCTCTTGGATATCGTATTGCTAAAGGACCATTTTTATAATTATTTGCAAAATGTAACATGTATTTAAATTCATCAGTATCTTTTGGTGCAATTATAGTCATATTTGGGATTAATGATAAATATGATATATCAAAACTGCCATGATGCGTCTCACCATCTTCACCTACAATACCAGCCCTATCTATGCAGAATGTAACATTTAAATTTTGTATACAAACATCGTGAATTATTTGGTCAAAAGATCTTTGTAAAAAGGTTGAATATATTGCAACAAAAGGTTTCATCCCTTCTTTTGCCAAAGCAGCAGCAAAGGTTACTGCATGCTCTTCAGCTATACCAACATCAAAAAATCGTTGTGGATGGATATGTGCAAACTTGTCTAATCCAGTTCCTTCAGGCATAGCAGCAGTTATTGCTACTATTTTATCGTTTTCTTTAGCTAAATCAATTAATGTATTTCCTAAAACTGTTGAATAAGTTTTATGATTAGTTTGGTTATAATGATTACCTGTTTCAATATCAAATGGAGGGACACCATGGTATTTTTCTGGATACATCTCAGCATGTTGATATCCTTTTCCTTTTTGTGTAACTACATGAATAAGAACAGGTTTTTCGATTTCTTTCACTATTTCAAATATTTCAATAAGTTTCGAAATATTATGTCCATCAATAGGTCCATAATATTCAAAACCCATTGCCTCAAAAAAAGTACCTGGTAAGAATAAATATCTAATACCACCCTTTATTTTATGAAATAAGTCTGCTAAGCTCTTTCCAGCGAATGGAATTCTTAACAAAACATTATCTGTTAATTTTTTAATTTTGAAATATCTTCTTCTTGTTCTTATTAAATTTAAATACCTCGAAATAGCTCCAACATTTTTAGATATTGACATTTGATTATCATTAAGAATAATAATTAATTTCCCATCGTATCTGCCAGCATTGTTCAAGCCCTCATATGCTAATCCACCTGTTAAAGCTCCATCTCCAATAACTGCAATTACATTATAATCCTTATTTTGCAAATCTCGAGCTATTGAAAAGCCTAATGCAACTGAAATAGAAGTAGAACTATGTCCAGTATCAAAATGGTCATATACACTTTCCTTGCTTTTAGGAAATCCACTTAATCCTCCAAATTTTCTAAGCGTATTAAACTTATCTTTTCTACCTGTTAAAATTTTGTAAATATATGACTGATGTCCAACATCCCAAACAATTTTATCTTTAGGTGGATTAAAAACATATAAAAGTGCAAGTGTAAGTTCAACTACACCAAGGTTTGCAGCTAAATGTCCTCCAGTTACTGAAACATTTTTTATTATGAAATCTCTTATATCATCTGATAATTTATTTAGATCATTTGTGCTTAAATTTTTTAGTTGTTGTGGATTATCTATTTTATCTAACAAACTCAACTGTATCCCTTCTTGCTTAATTAATTTATTTTATAAAAATGCTAATAATGCTTCCAACAATTTTTACTATCTCATGGCTTTTTGATATAGCAAAGTATTTCCCAATAGATTTACCAGATATAGTCACTGCAGCTACTGATGCAGTTAATAATATAGAAAAAAGTACTATATTAATATTATTATTTTTTGAAATAAAAAATACAATACCAGCTGATATAGAACCGCTTAATATGCCACAAACATCACCTATTACATCATTACATATTGATGATACTTTACTTGCATTTTTTATTAACCATATTGAATTTTTTGCACCTTTAACCTTCTTTGAGGCCATTGAATGAAAAGGTATTTCGTTTGCAGCTGTTACAGCTATCCCAATTATATCAAATAGTATACCAATAATAATAACAATAATTAAGCTAACAAATGAAACAAAAATAGATAATTTATTAGTGACAATTGCTGAAATGTAATTAAGAGCAGCAGATATTAAAAAGGATATAATAAAAAGAGTTATAACCCAGGTTGTATATTTATTATTTTTACCATTTTTTCTACTCATCTGATATTTATCCTCCATGTAAATAAATAAAGGATAGGGTGATATCATAAAGGATAAATTTTGCGGCTTTAGGTCTGGTAGGATTTCCCCAAGGTTTACCTATCGTCGCCAATAGGCGGTTTCCCATTAAAAACCTTGATGTGAGGTCGCCCATCACACAACCAGATCACCACTTAGACCACACTTTAATCCCCTATATGACGCAAAAATGCACAGCCTAGGAGCTTTCCTCAACAGAGGGTCTATTTTCTAGCCTCTTTTGCAAAATAGATTTCAAGCAAAATCACCTAAAAACAATTGGGCCCAAATTATTTTCAGGCTACAAACTTTGCTATCCGTCTACTTCGCTCAAGGCAGGCTACACTACCCCAAGCAACACTGTACCTGGTGGTAGGTTTAACTAATGTGCTTATATCACACTAGCCTCCACGGAAAAAGGGGTTATTTTGCATGCCATTGCAAAACTCCCTTAATCCTTACTCCCAGCTTCAACCCCTAACTGGGCGTCAGAAGCCAAAACCAGGAACTTCATCGGTATGCCCTTTAGCGGATTTTTAGGCCCGCCTTCGAAAATAGCCTCTCTGACTAGGATACTGCATCACCCTATCCCTAATTTACGTAATTATTATTGTATCATTGAGATTGTTTTAAGTCAAACCAGTAATAAGGCAATAACAATCCCAAGAATTGAACCTGCAAAAACCTCTATTGGTTTATGACCTATTAGTTCCTTTAATTTAGGGTCATGTTTAATATAAGTGGAGAAAAAACTCTCAATAAGATAATTAAGTGTTTGTGCTTGCTTTCCAGCTTCTCTTCTAACCCCTGCAGCATCATACATAACTATTAAAGCGAATGTTAATGAGATAGCAAAATTAGAAGAATTAAATCCATCAATAATACCAATTACAGTTGTCAAACTACTTACAAAAGCAGAATGTGAACTGGGCATTCCTCCAGCTCCAATAAATCTTGTAACATCAAATTTCTTTTCTGTTACTAAAACAATTAATATTTTTATAAATTGAGCTATAAACCACGATAAAATACCAGCTTGTAATGCCTTATTTGAAAAAATATCTATCAATATTCCTCTCATCAAAATCAACCAATCCTTTTAAGGTTTGCATAGTTTAGTAATAGTCTTTTTAAACCATACTTTTCAAAATCTACTTCAATCTCAGACAAGTCTTTTGATATATTAATTATTTTTCCTTTGCCAAATTTAGCATGCTCAACAATATCACCCTGTGATAAGGGATTTTCAGAATTACATTTTTGATTTTCACTAAATAAATTATTATCTGATAAATTTCTATTGTTACCAATAGGAGATTTTACTTCGCTTATTAATCTTTTTGGTATCTCAGATAAAAATCTCGATACAAATTGATATTCTAATTTTCCATAGTTACGCCTGTATTTTGCATAAGTTATATTAAGCATTTCTTTAGCTCTTGTAAGTGCAACATAGCATAATCTTCGCTCTTCTTCAATTTCATTTAGATCATAGCTTCTAACTGAAGGAAATAATCCTTCCTCTAAACCTACTAAAAAAACAACACTAAATTCTAATCCCTTAGCAGCATGTATTGTTAGTAAAGAGACTCTCTCATCACTATTTTCTTGGTCAAAATCACTTATTAATGTTATTGAATTTAAAAAGTTATCAAGTGATTTATCTTCATTGCTTTCTTCAAAATTAGCTGCAAAAGAAATAAGTTGTTCAATATTTTTTATCCTTTGTTGATCTTCTTCTGAGTTACTTTGAGTCAGTAATTCGAGGTACTTTGTTTTATCAAGTATAATTTTAATAAGACTACTAACATTCTCATTATGTGAAACATCTTTCAAATATTCAATAAGTTGAATAAAGTCTAACAATTTTGTTTGAACCTTTTTATCAAGTTGATTTAATATCTGACCACTTATTAATTCATAAATAGATATACCATTTTGCATTGAAAGTGATCTGATTTTTTCAATTGTTGCATTGCCTATACCTCTTTTGGGAATATTAATTATTCTTAATAAACTTAAGCTATCCTTTGGATTTTGTATTACCCTCAAAAAAGCAATAATATCTTTAATCTCTTTTCTATCGAAAAATTTATAAGCTCCCACTAATTTATAGGGTATCCCTAAAGCTGCTAATCCTTTTTCAAAAACTAAAGATTGAGCATTTGTTCTGTATAAAACAGCAATTTGTGATAATTTCGTTCCATCTTTAAATAGATTATTAATTGATTCACAAACAAAATTAGCTTCGTCATTTTCGTCAAATGCTTCATAAATATTTATATGTTTACCTTCAGGATTATCTGTCTTCAATGTTTTATCTTTTCTATAAGTATTATTTTTAATTAGATTATTTGCTGCAGTTAATATAGTTTTTGTTGATCTATAGTTTTGTTCTAATTTTATTACTTTACAGTTAGGAAAAACATTTTCAAAATCAAGAATATTCTTTATATCTGCACCTCTAAAAGAATAAATACTCTGGTCATCATCACCAACAACACAAATATTTTGATGATTTTTTGAAAGAAGATATATTAAGTAGAATTGAATATGATTGGTATCTTGATATTCATCTACTAGAATATATCTAAACTTTTCTTGATATTTTCTTAAAATATCATCGTTATTTAAAAATAACCTAACAGTATTCAAAAGTAAATCATCAAAATCCATTGCATTATTTTCTTTCAGTCTTTTATTATATAAATAATATATTTCATAAAGTAATTTATCTTTATGATTTTGAACAGTTTGTAAAAAATCGTCTGGTAAAACCATATTATTTTTAAGATCACTTATTTTCTTTGATGCATATTTAATGTTTAATAAATCTTCATTAATATTGAGAATTTTATAACATTCTCTTATTAATGAATCCCTATCGGACATATCATATATAACAAATTGGTTATCATAACCAATATTATGACTTTCCATTCTTAATATTCTTGCACAAGCAGAATGAAATGTCGAAATCCACATATCATTTTGATATAAATCACCAAGAATATTTTTTATTCTTTCTTTCATTTCATCAGCTGCTTTATTTGTAAAAGTAATTGATAAAATATTATGTGGTTTTGCTAATCCCATCTTCAAAATATAAGCAATTCTATAAGTTATAACTCTTGTTTTACCAGAACCTGCACCTGCTAATACAAGAAGCGGTCCTTCGGTTGAAAGAACCGCTTGCAACTGCTCATTATTTAATTCCTTAAGCCATTTCATTAATATTACTACTCCCTTAAATGAATATTATGATTTGAAAGATCATCTAATATTTTTTGTTGTATTTCAAAAATATCTGCGTCATTTAAAGTCTTTTTAGCAGATCTATAAGTTACTTTATAAGCATAACTCTTAAAGCCTTCTTTGATCTGTGCTCCTTTATAAATATCAAAGAGATAAAAATCTTCAATGATATCATTTGCATGTTTATAGAATATAGATTCTATAAGACTATTTTCTATATCTTCTGGAACAATAAAAGCATAGTCTCTTTGAACGCTTGGATATTTAGGTAACTGTGAATATTTTTTATCATGCTCAATATTTTCGTAAAGTAAATCTAAATTCAATTCACAATAATAAACTCTTTGAGAAATATCATAACCTTCTAATACATCTGGATGAAGCTCTCCGATATATCCTAAATTATATTCATCAATTAAAATTTCAGCTGATCTAGTAGGATGATAATTCTGATTATTGTGTTTTGATACAAATCTTATATTTTTATTTATATTTACTAAATCAAAAATATTCTCAACAATACCTTTCAACGCATAAAAATCCGTATTTCCAATACTTCCAACAGATAGCTTTAATATTTCATTAGGTAAAACATCTTTTGATTTTTCGAATATATTGGAAATCTCAAAAAGCTTAACATCTTTTATATTTCTTGAATAGTTTAAATACAAAGTCTTTAACATACTGTTTATTAGTTGCATTCTCATTATTGAATAATCTTCGCCTAGTGGATTTATTATTTTAACTGCCATTGCTAAGTCATATCCTTTTAAGATATTATATACCTTTGGAGATTCGAATGAATAATTAAAAATTTCATAGTATCCAGAAACAGCTAAATAATTTTTTATTTTATCAACCATTTCTTGTTTTTTAGTTAACCCAAAATTTTCTGAAATTGTAAATGGAATTGTTGAGTTAAGCTTATCGTACCCATAAATTCTAATAACTTCTTCAGCAATATCTTCCATTGTATAAAGATCATTTCTAAATGGAGGGATTATAAATGTATTACTATTTTGGTCATATTTAATTTCAAGCTTATTTAAGATGTCAATAACTAACTGTTTATCAATATTAATACCTAAAAATTTATTGATAAACTCAAAATCAGCATCAACTAAAACTTGATCTTCCTTTACTAAATAATTGTCAATTTCTCCTTCTACAATTTCGCCATAACCTAATTGTTGAATTAAATTGCAAGCTCTATCAATTGCTAATTTAGCTAAATAAGTACTTAAGCCTTTTTCAAATCTTGATGAAGCTTCGGTTCTTAATGCTAATCTTTGTGCAGTTTTTCTTACAAATGTGTTGTTAAATGTTGCAGATTCTATAACAATTGTATTAGTATCAGTAGATATTTCTGAATTAGCCCCACCCATAACACCTGCAATTGCAATTATTTTTTCTGAATCAGCAATTACAATATCATCAGTTGATAATACTCTTTGATTCCCATCTAAAGAAATGGTTTGCTCACCATTTTTTGCTTTTCTTACAGTTATTCTTTTTCCAGATATTTTCCTATAATCAAAGGCATGCATTGGTTGGCCAATTTCAAGCATAACGTAGTTTGTAATATCAACAATATTATTTATTGGTCGAACTCCTGCAGCAATAAGTCTTTTTCTTAGCCATTCTGGAGAATCACATATCTTTATATTCTTAACTACTTTAGCTATATATCTCTTACATATATTAGGATCCTCAATAATCACACTATCTAAAAAATTCTTTATACTATCCTTCTGATCATTAATAATAGTATCAGGAAGTCTTAGATCCTTATTATATATTGCAGCTATTTCTCGTGCAATTCCAATAGTGGATAAACAATCAGACCTATTTGATGTAATTTCAAAGTCAAGAATAATATCATTTAAATTAAGCACATTAATAACAGAGTCCCCACAATTACATTTTTTGTTTATTATATATATTCCATAATCAGGGGCATCAACAAATTCATCTTTTGTAACACCCATTTCATCAATAGAAAGCATCATTCCTTCTGAAAAAACACCTTTAAAATCCACCTTAGAAATAACTAAACCACCATTTATCTTTGAACCTTCTATTGCAACAGGTACATAAGCTCCTTCAAAAATATTCGTAGCCGCTGTCACAACCTGTATAACTTTACTACCAATATTAACTTGGCATACTAATAGTTTTTCTGATGAAGGATGTTTTACTATTTTTTCAATTTTACCAACAATAATATTTTCCAAATCACCACATTTTACTTCATATCCTTCAACCTTTGTTCCAGTCATCGTAAGCATTGAAACAAGATCTTCAATATTCACTTCTATATCAACATATTCTTTTAACCATTCTAATGAAGTTTTCATTTGTACCACTCCTATCTAAACTGTTTTAAAAATCTAATATCGTTTTCATAAAATAATCTCATATCTTCAATACTATATTTAAGAAGAGCAATCCTTTCAACACCCATTCCGAATGCAAAACCAGAATAAATTTCTGGATCAATATCGCAATTTAAAAGAACATTTCTATGAACCATACCTGCACCTAAAATCTCAATCCATCCTTCACCTTTGCAAGTTCTACAACCCTTCCCTCCACAAAAAATACAAGAAATATCAACTTCGGCACTTGGTTCAGTAAATGGAAAGTGATGTGGTCTAAATCTAACTTTAGTTTGATTACCAAAAAAACTTTTAGCAAAAACTTCTAAAGTACCTTTCAAATCTGACATTGTAATACCTTTATCTATAAGCAAACCCTCTACCTGATGGAAAATTGGAGAATGTGTTGCATCAACTTCATCAGCTCTGTAAACTCTACCAGGTGAAATTATTTTTATTGGTGGCTTTTGACTCTTCATTACCCTTATTTGAACAGGTGATGTATGCGTTCTTAACAAAACTTCATCATTAATGTAAAATGTGTCTTGAGTATCTCGTGCTGGATGATTTTTTGGTATATTAAGAGCTTCAAAGTTGTAGTAATCTAATTCAACCTCAGGCCCTTCTGCAATAGTGTACCCCATATTTAAAAATATTTTTGAAATTTCTTTCTGTACAAAGCTTAAAATATGAATAGACCCAATTTCAGTTCTTTTCCCCGGAATTGTAACATCAATTTTTTCATTCATTATCTTTAATTTTTTTTCTTCTTCTTTAAGTTTAATGAAAACTATATTAATATTTTCTTCAATTTCTTGTTTCAATAAATTAATCTCTTTACCATATTCAGAACGCTTTGATGGATCCATATTACCTAAATCTTTTAATAGTTCTTTTAATACACCTTTTTTGCCAAGATATTTTACTTTAAATTCTTCTAGATCCTTTAAGTTTTTTATTGCAGTTAACTCGTTTTTATAATTATTCTTTAGTGTTTCTAATTGGTTCATCAAAAACGCCTCCATTTATATTATTCTTCCTATTACCCAATGGGGTTTTACTTCAGTTATTTTTACTTTTTTTATTTCACCTAAATCAATTCCATTATTTTTACACAAAACTCTTATATAGTTATTTGAATATCCTTCAATATATCCTTTTATATCCTTACTTTCTTGTTCAAATAAAACATCAAGTTCTTTATCTAAAAATTGATTATGAAATTTAAAAGAAAGATCATCAGCTAATAATTTTAAAGCATTGCTTCTTTTTTCTTTTATTTCTGAAGATATTTGAGCAGGCATTTCAAAAGCTTTTGTACCTTTTTTTGGAGAAAATCGAAAAACATGAATTCTTGAAAAACCAATATCTCTTACAAAATTATAAGTTTCTAAAAATTCCTTTTCTGTTTCACCTGGAAATCCAACAATTATGTCTGTGGTTATTGCCACATCAGGCCATTTATTTCTCAGCTTATCAACTATTGTTTTATACTCTTCTGTAGTATAATGTCTATTCATTCTTTGTAAAACAGAATTACTACCACTTTGAAGTGATATATGAAAATGATGGCAAACATTTTCTAATTCTGTAATTCGTTGAATGAATTGTTCAGTAAAAATAAAAGGTTCTATAGAACTCAACCTTAATCTTTTTACTCCTTCAATTCTACTAACTGTTTCAATAACATCAATTAACTTAATATTATACCCAAAATCTTTTCCATATGACGAAACATTAATACCGGTTAAAACAATTTCTTTAAAACCATTATATACAAGCCTATTAATTTCATCAACTATGCTTTCTAATTTTCTGCTAACAACAGATCCTCTTGCGTACGGAATTATACAATATGAACAAAATTGTTCGCATCCTTCTTGTATTTTTACAAAAGCTCTTGTTCTTTCACTAAATTTACTTATTTTTAAGTCCTCAAATTGTTCTCTTTTGTATCCTTCATCAACTTTCACTATTTTATTTTTGTTATTTAAAAAATCAATAACAAGTTCAACTATTTTTGACCTATTTTTAGTCCCAACTATAATATCTATATCTTTAAACTTTTTCAATTCTTCAGGATAAACTTGTGCATAACATCCAACTACAACAATACAAGCATCCGGCGATAATTTTCTTGCTTTTTTAATTATTTGTCTTGATTTCCTATCACTTACATTAGTAACCGTACAAGTATTTATTACATAAACGTCTGCTGCTTCCTCAAAATCTACAACCCGAAAACCATTATTTTCAAACAATTCCGAGATAGCTTCTGTCTCATATTGATTTACTTTACAACCAAGCGTATAAAAAGCAATTGTATTCAAATATTTATTCACCTCCATAAACCATAATTTATATTATATACTTTATAAATATTTTTATAAAGAATAAAAATAAATGTTATTCTTTGCTTTTAATTGGGTAATATATAATTGATAGTCAAATTATTTATTGACTTGTAATATAATTTAAGTATATGATATTAATTGAAAATTAAATTAAAAAAGGAGGATGTAGAATGAAAACTATAACTGTAAAACTTAACACAATTGATGCTGTAAAGAATTTTGTTAATACAGTTAGTAAATTTCCATACGAAATTGATTTAACATCAGGTAGGTATGTTGTTGATGCAAAATCAATAATGGGTATCTTTAGTCTTGATCTTAGCAAACCAATAAAAGTTGAAATTCATGCTGATGAATGCGATGACTTATTAAAAGAGCTTGAACCATATATTGAAAAATAATAAACTGAATTAAAATAAAAATAAAAATCCCTATATAAATTAAGATATAGGGATTTTTTATTTAATAATTTTTATGGTAATATAATCCTAAATCTTCTTCTAAATTTATTTGGTATACTTTCCTTTTTGCAATCTTTTAATAATATTAAATCTCTTGCATCTTTTTTATCCCCATATATAATCTCAATAGTTCCTACTTTTGCTCCTTTACATAAGGGTGCTTTAACTTTGTTAACTAAAATCTTTGTATTCAAAATTTCTTCTGGTAATTTAATAACTGAAAATGGCTGTAAAATACCAAAAGGATACCATTTTTCTTCAGAATCACGTATAAAGATTAAACCGATTTCTTCCATTTTATTATATAGATTATACTTACTATATTTTGTAAAGGCATAATCAAGTATTTTTTTAGAGTCATTCCACATATCAGGAGCATTTAATACTACAGTTATTACACGAAAATGGTTTCTATATGCTGAACTTACTAAACATCTTCCTGCTTTCCTTGTAAAACCAGTCTTTACACCATCTGCTCCTTGATATATGTTCAACATTTTATTTTTATTTCTTAATTTTCTGTTATATTCCCGTGTTAACCATCTAACTTCAATTTCTTTAGTTGATACAATTTTTCTAAAAACAGAATTATTCATTGCATATGCAGTAAGTATTGCTAAATCATACGCAGTTGTATAATGAGGTCCTAATTCTAAACCATGAGGAGATGAAAATTTAGTGTTTAACATACCTAAATCATTTGCTTTTTGATTCATCATATTAACAAAATTCTCAGTTGATCCAGCTACAGCAATAGCTAATGCAACAGCAGCATCATTCCCTGAAGTTAGCATTAAGCCATAAAGAAGCTCAATTATCTTTAGTTTTTCACCTTTTTCAAGGTACATTGATGAACCAGGAACACCAATTGCCTCTTTAGGAATTTCAATTTCTTTATTAATATCAATTTCCTCAATAGTTAAGATTGCTGTCATAATTTTAGTTGTACTTGCCATAGCAAGCTTTTCATTTGCATTTTTACTGTACAATATCCTTTTTGTATCTTGTTCTATTGCAATTGCAGATTTTGCACTAATATTTAGGAAACTTTTTGTTGTTCCATACGTTTTATTGTTTATTAATAAAAATAATATCAGCATTATTGCTAAAACTTTTTTCAAGAAAAACACCTCCTTATATTTAAGTTGAGCATTAATTGGAGGTGTTATTCTTTTTCATATAATTTTAATACTTTCTAACATATCTTCAATTGTATCTGATGACAGTCTTTCAGTTAATGCATTGGCTAATACAAAAGCAATTGCAGATCTCATCACAACGCTACCTGCTGGAACAGCACAAATATCAGATCTTTCAATAGAAGACAAGACCTCTTGTTTTGTAACAATATCAACACTTTTCAAAGGTTTATAAAGAGTTGGTATAGGTTTAAAAACTGCTCTTACAACTATCTTTTCTCCATTAGATATTCCACCTTCTATTCCACCAGCATTATTTGTTTTTCTATAAAAACCTTTTTGGTTATCAAAAAAAATCTCATCATGGCATTTACTACCAGTTCTTTTTGAATATTCAAATCCTAACCCAATTTCAACTCCCTTGACAGACTGGATTCCCATAACAGAATAAGCAATTTGTGCATCTAATCTTCTGTCCCAGTGTGTATGGCTTCCAAGTCCAATCGGAACATTTTCACAAATAACCTCAGCAATACCTCCTAAACTATCCCCATTTTCTTTTGCTATATCAATAGTTTCTTTCATTTTTAACTCACTAATTGGATCAGCACAAAAAAGTTCTGAATTTTCTATTTTAGTGTAATTATTTATCACATCATCAATATTATAATTTGATTTTATATTTCCTATTTCAACCACATGATTGTATAATTTTATATTAAAATATTTAAGTAATTCTTCGCAAAGAGCACCTATTGCAACTCTCATTGCTGTTTCTCTGGCACTTGCCCTTTCAAGAATATTTCTTGCATCATTAGTATCATATTTTATAATTCCAGGCAAGTCAGCATGCCCTGGCCGAGGAATTGTTACTTTTTTTGTTTCAATATCACATCTATCTGGAGACATATATTCTTCCCAATTTTTGTAATCCTTATTTTCTATAAATATTGAAATTGGAGACCCCAATGTTTTACCATTCCTAACACCAGATAAAAACTTTACTTGATCACTTTCAATTTTCATTCTCCCACCACGGCCATATCCCTTTTGTCTTAACTTAAGTAATTTATTTATATTATCAATATTTATCCGAACATTTGCTGGAAATCCTTCTAAAATTCCAACAAGGCCATAACCATGTGTTTCTCCTGCATCTAAAAATCTCAACAAAATTCACTCCTTGAAATATATTTTTTATTAACTTACTGAATATAATAATATTGAAATAAAATAAAACTATTAAAATTAAAATGAAAAATAAAATAGCAAAAATAATAATTACAGTTTCAATAATTTATATAATTTTATCAATAATTATTATTAGTTCAATAAAAAGAGTAAACTATCTTCCATTTCATGAACCAGCCATTGGTGTTTTTAAGTATGGTGAATCAGAATTTACTGAAACAAAGAAAAATATTAAGGTAAGCTTGGAAAAAATAACAAACGAAAAATATTTTATTGTTTACTCTTTTATTACAGGAAATGAAAGCTATTTTGGTATAACATTGATAATTGAGGACATTAATCATAATAAAATAAATAAATTGCAATATGAAAAAGTTTATTTAGAAGATAACAAAGGTAGGAAATACTATCCAATACCATATTTTTTGATTGAAGATTTTCCACCAGATAATCCCTTGAAGTGGAAGGTAAAATTTTTTGCTAAATTTCTCCCTTTGCCAAAGGATATTGATAAAATAAATATATATTTTTATTTTAATAATTCAGTTTTCATATTAAAAAATGTACCTATCTTATAGGTTCCCATTTATCATATTAAGCATATATCTAATTTCATCAAGAGAGTCACCAATTTCAATAAGTTTATCTGTCTGGTGTACAGTATTTCTTAGTGAGTGTCTAAGATTTTGTAGATAATTATTTATCTCTTCAATTTCTGATAATATAGTAAGATTAATAAATTGGCTTCTATCAGAGAATAACTTATATGCCGATTTTAGATAAGAAGGTGTAATTTCAAATATATCTCCCCTCTGTGGAATTGTAACATCAAGATTTAATTTTTCTACTAACAAATCAGAAAAAGCTTTTTGAGATTCTATTTCACCATGAACAATAAATACTTTTTGGAGTTTATTTATATGTGAAACCCAATCATATAATCCATTTTGATCAGCATGTCCAGAATAAGCTTCTATATACTCAATGTTAGCTTTTATTTCAATTTCTTCACCAAGAATTTTTACCTTTTTCTCTCCATCTAATATTCTTCTACCTAATGTGTTTGGAGCTTGGTATCCTACAAAAAGTACTGTTGTATTCTCTTTCCATAAATTGTGTTTTAAATGGTGTTTAATACGTCCAGCTTCACACATACCACTTGAAGAAATAATAATGCATGGCTTATCATATTCATTAAGCCATTTTGATTCTTCAACAGATTTTGTAAATTTTAAATTTTTAAATTCAAGAGGATAACTACCTCTTTTTATAAATTCTGTTGCTTCACTGTCAAAACATTCAATATGTTTTTTATATACATCAGATGCTGAGGTTGCTAATGGACTGTCAACGTAAACTTCAATATCTTCTAAGAAAGAAATTTTTTCATTATTATTCTCATAATTTTTATATATTTCGTAAAGTATTTCTTGAGTTCTACCAACTGCGAAAGAAGGGATAATAACTTTTCCATTTTTCTTTATTGTATTGTTTATAATATTTAAAAACTTTTCTGTTTTATCAATGCTATTATCGTGAAGTCTATTTCCATATGTTGATTCAATTATTAGGTAATCAGCTTCATCAATTATAGTTGGATCTTTTAGTATTGGTATATTTTTATTCCCCAAATCACCCGAAAAAACCACTTTATATGTTTTATTCTCTTCTGTAATATAAAGTTCAATAATTGAAGATCCTAACATATGCCCAGCATCACGTAGAGTAAATGCAATTTCATCATTTACCCTAAAGAACTCATCATATTTAAGGCCAAAAAATAAATCTAAACTTTTTAATGCATCTTCCATTGTATATAATGGTTCAATTGGTTCTTTTCCCATTCTTTTTCTCTTTCTATTTATCCATTCAATTTCTGATTCCTGTATATGCCCACTATCAGGTAACATAACTCTACATAGATCTAAAGTAGCATTTGTACAATAGATCTTTCCTTTAAATCCATCTTTGTATAATTTGGGAATTCTGCCACTATGATCAATATGAGCATGACTAAGTATCATGAAATCAATGTCATTTGGATTAAAAGCAAATGGTTCATAATTTAAGCTTTCTTCAATATTCCCTCCTTGAAATAATCCACAATCAACTAAAAATTTTGTTGCTTTAGTCTCTAATAGATAACACGAACCTGTTACAGTTTGGCTTGCACCAAGAAATGTTATCTTCATGTCATTACCTCACTTTTATTTAATTTGAATATCTCCATATTGAGGAACTAATTCAAACCATGTATTGCCTTTCAAGAGATTAATTTCTTTCCCATTTGAGTCGGTTAATTTAAATGAATTATTCAAATCAAAAGTATAATTTATATTGACAGTCTTGCCTTCTTGTATCAAATAACCACTACCATTTGAAAAATCAACTTCTTGACGACCTTTATCATCATTACGTATTGTATTATAATGGGCTTTTAAAATTACAATATTTTTAGCATAAATTTGTTCATTAGTCTCTTTATCAATATGAGGTTTCTGTTTTATATATCTCAAATATTTTAAATTTGAAGAATCATATTTATATTTTATATTATACCATCCTGAAAACCTAATTATAATTTCTGAGTTATCTCCATTTGAAACATTAGAAAAACTATCAGTAAATTTATATAAATCTTTTGCTTGATTTTTATCAAAACCTTTTTTCTTTGCATATGAGATTAATTTTTCTTGTGATGAATAAAGATTATGTGGTGCTTTCCTGTCAGTAGTCCTGAAAAATATATTATTTCCTATGTAAATTGCATCAATATCTTTTATATATTTATTCCTAATTAATCTATAGCTTTGTGGGCTACCACCACAATGAACATAATATGCATTTAACGACTTTGCTATCTGCATAAAGTAAGGCCTAGCACTTCTTATTGGTCCTATTTTTTTAGGATAAGTATGATGATATATAGCCATTATTCTAGTTGCACCACCCTCAATTAGTGCTTCATAAAGCATTTCAGCTTCATTTAGTGATGATTGTGGGATTGCTCCTAGTTCATTATTTATCATAACAGCAAAAATATAATGATCATTATTGTATTCATTACCAGTAAAATAACAAATATTTTGAACTATTTCAGGCTGTTTTTGATAAGTGTTTGAAACTACATTTGATTTTGCCATATTATCGTTATTTGTTTCTTTTGTAGAAACTGTTTTACTTGAGCAACCACTGAGAATTAAAATAAATATTAAAATAAAAATGATTGTTGCTCTTTTTTTCATTTTATCCTCCTAAATAAGTTTTAATATTAATAAAGTTACAAGTATACCAATTGCTGCCCCAACAAGAGTTTCAAATACCGAATGAATCTTAGCTTCTATCCTGCTTTCAAGTACAAGAATTGCAATAAATAAGCTGAGAGTCATAACAATGGCATTGTTTGTTATAAAAGTTATTGCTGTTGCAGCAGAAAATGCAAGTGCTGTATGTCCACTTGGCATTCCACCTCTTAAAAAGCTTGTCCTTTTATTCATTGCTTTTACAACTATTATTATTATTGCAACTAACAATAAAGAAATAAAAATTGCATGTACAGATATGCCTCTTATATGTTTTAATGTAAAATTTATTTGAACTTTTAATCTATCATAAAATAATAAATATCCTAAACTAAAAGCTAAAATTGCATTTATTAAAACAGCACCTGCAGCTACATCTTTTGCAATCTTAGCATTTTTATCAAATTTATCTTCAAGTAAGTCAACTGTTGCTTCAATTGCAGTATTAAACAATTCTGATGAGATTACTAATGCTATACAAATAAGAATAAATAATGATTCAATTTTATTTAACTTATATGCAATTGATAATATTAATACTAAAATAGCTAAAACAAAATGAATTTTCATGTTTCTCTGTGTTTTAAATCCGAGTATTATTCCATTAATAGCATTGTCAAAGCTTTCGATGAGAGTTCTTTTTTTCATCTGACATACCCCAATTTAGTCAATATTTCTTCTTCTGTTTTTCTCATAGTATACTTTTGTTGTTCTTCCTCATGATCGTATCCGAGAAGATGCAACATAGAATGAACAGTCAAAAAAGCCAGTTCCCTCTCAATAGGGTGATTATATTCATTAGCTTGTTCTATAGCTTTTTCTAAAGAAATTACAATGTCCCCTAAAGGAATATTATCCTCAACAATAAAAATTTCTTCATTAAGCTTACCTTCAACAAATTCAAAAATTGGAAACGATAAAACATCTGTATCCTTATCAATGTTTCTGTATTGATTATTTAAAGATTTTATATATTCATTATCAACAATAAATACATTTATTTCAAAATTTTGTTCATCTAATTTTAGTTGTTCTAAAGATCCATAGACACATTTTTCAATAATATCCTTATAACTATCATGAAACAGGATTTTACTTTGCTTATTTTGAATTTCAATATTCAATATCATTCCTCCCATAACTATCTGTTATCATTTTTCTTATTTTCTTCATATTTCACATAAGCATTAATTATTTTTTGAACAAGTTGATGTCTTACAACATCTTGATAAGTTAAAAATACAAATTCTATTCCTTTAATATCTTTCAGAATTTTAGTAACTTGAATCAAACCTGATTCAGCACCATTTGGTAAATCAATTTGTGTAATATCGCCAGTAACGACCATCCTTGAATTAAAACCAAGTCTTGTCAAAAACATTTTCATTTGTTCACCTGTAGTGTTTTGAGCTTCATCAAGAATAATAAAAGCATCGTCTAAAGTTCTACCTCTCATATATGCTAATGGTGCAACCTCTATTATACCTCTTTCCATATATCTTTGATAACTTTCAGTACCAATTAGATCATGTAAAGCATCATAAATTGGTCTTAAATACGGATCAACTTTGGTTTGTAAATCTCCTGGAAGAAAACCAAGTTTTTCACCTGCTTCAACAGCAGGTCTTGTAAGAATGATTTTATTTATTTCCTTCCTTTTCAAAAGTTGAACAGCCATTGATATTGCTAAATAAGTCTTTCCAGTACCTGCTGGTCCTATTCCAAAAACAATTGTGTTATTTTTAATTGCCTCTAAATACTTCTTTTGCCCCAATGTTTTTGGTTTAATTTGTTTACCTCTATGTGTAATGAAAATAATATCATCAGATAAATTCGCAAATTCACCATCTTCAATTGTTTGAACTAAATATCTAATTGTTTGTTGATCAATAGTAATATTCTTTGAACTCATTTCTTTTAGTGAATTAAACACTTTTTCAGCTTTCTTAAGCATATAATTACTATCAGATACAAGCTTAATTGTATCATTTCTTACAACTATATTAATGTTTAAAAGTTCCTCAAGTATTTTAACGTTTTCGTCATACTTACCAAATATGTTGTTAATATCATTAGTGTTATCTATATTAATAGTTGATGAAATCTTTTGATCCAAATTTTTTCCTCCTTAGGCATAAAATTATTGATATAATGATATATTTTCAACACATTGATATCTTTGGATTAATTCTATCATATATATTTTACCTGCTTTTTTATATATCTTTCCATTTTTTATTATTTTGGTTATTTCAATTATATTTCGATTTATAGTATCCTTATAAAATTCTTTATTACAAGAGTCTTCTAATAATTTAATAACATTATCAGTATTTAAATTGTTTTTTATATATTTAAAATTTTGAATCTTAACTATATACAAGCCTATCAACATGTTGAAAATTTTTATTTTTTTTTCTTTAACAATTATTTTATCATATTTTTTATGTTTAGGTAGCAAAAAAAATGTAGAAAACATCTTTTTATTAACTTGTATTACTGGTATATATGAGTATTTTGTAGGTTCTTTTTTAAATTCATTATGAATATATTGTTTTTTATATTCATACCAGGTGTTTGCATATATATCAGCATCAACTTTTGGTAACTCATAAGTAGTATTATCTCTTAAAACTTCTTGATTATGAACTAACAGTTGGCCTTTAATTACAGTATCCCCTTCTTTGACAACTGCTGTGCCTGATCTTAATATTATTTTAGTAATTATACCATCACGTGAAGCAATTATCTTTGTTCCTTTTTTATTAGTAATATTTTGGTTATTTCTTTCAACTATTTCAATAATCAAAATAGACCCATAAATCTTTGTATTTATCCAAAATATATTTTGATTATTTAATAGAATTCTATTTTTTAAATCATTAATATCTATACTTTTCTTAAATATAAATGGCTTTATGCCTAAACTATTTAATTGAGTTTCAACTTGTTTTTCTATATTCTCTGAAGGAGCTATTATTTTAACATCAAAAATGAAGCTATTCAGTATGTAAAAAACAATTGCGACAAATAAAAGTGCCAATAAATTAAATATTGATAATTTCTTTAGAATAAAATATATTCCTTTTTTTTCTATTATTCTTATTTTTATTTTATATTTTTTGGAATATTTTATTATTATCTTTACATTTTTTATATCAGTAATAAAAATTATTTCATTTTGGCTTTTTGATATAATTTTTACATTTACTTTATTATATATTAATATATTTAGTAACCTATTTATTTCGCTGCCTGATGCAGATATTTTTACTTTACCAAAACTCATTTTATCATTCATATCAATATCACCTTCAATATGAATAATCGATGGATTTAACTTTTCCTTTAATAAATATTACTTCATCATCAATTTTCTCTATTGAAAAGGAATGCCCAACTATTTTAATTGGCTTAGGCTTTGCATTTATTTCTATAGAATCTTCTTCGAATTTCATCACACCCTTATGATTTTCAATAGTTAATTCATCATCTCCTATTAATATCAATTTAGTCTTATTTTCAATTATTTCTTTTGGTAAACCTGTTTTATCTATTACTTTTTCAATTTTATTCCTTTTTTCTTTTTTCATCTAACTCTCACTTAATATTTTTCATAATTAATTTTATTTTTTGATTATTATCTTTATAACAAAAAAATAAAGTCATCTGGAATTACCAGATGACTTTATTTTTGCATTTAATTAGCTATTTAAAATTTCTCTAACCATTTGATTAATCTTAGATCCATCAGCTCTACCTGATACTTGGTTCATAACAATTGGCATTACTTTGCCGATATCTCTAATGCTTTGTGCACCAGTATCAGTAATTACTTTATTGATGATATTTCTAAGTTCTTCATCACTAAGCTTTGCCGGCATATATGACTCTAATATTTCTATTTCTTTGTTTAATTCATCAATTAAATCCTGTCGTTGACTCTTTATATATTCGGGTAAGACGTCTTTTCTCTTTTTAATTTCTTTAGCAATAATATTTATTACACCTTTATCATCAAGTTCAACTTTATTGTCCTTTTCGTATTGAAGAATGGCAGCTCGAACCATTCCAATTGCATTTTTTCGAATAGTATCTTTATCTTTCATGGAGGTTTTTAAATCTTCCATAAGTTTTTCTTTCAGGTTCAAACTAAACCCTCCTAAAAACTATCTATGTTTTCTCTTTCTAGCAGCTTCTGATTTCTTTTTTCTCCTAACACTTGGGCTTTCATAATGTTCTCTTTTTCTAATTTCAGCTAAAACACCTGCTTCAGCACATTTCTTTTTAAACCTTCTAAGAGCACTATCAAGTGACTCGTTTTCTCCTACTTTAACTTCTGACATCATTTTCCCTCCCCTCGAACAGGCTCTTAAACCAATAATACGCCTCAACGGAAGATAACACTTTAGTACCTATCCTTTGAACATATTATTACGCTTTAGATTATATTATAACTCACCTTTTTTTATAGTGTCAATCTAATTTAAGATTTTTACTAATTTATAATAATTTTAAGATTAATCTTTGTGTTCAGCACTAAAAACGATACCCCTTTTAGGATCAATTGTAACAACAATACCATTTGATAATAGATCTGTTGCATTTTTTGCATCTGTAATGACAGGAATATCAAGTGCTAATCCTACAATTACAGCATGGGAATTATTTCCGCCTTCTTCAACAATAATACCAGATGCCTTCTTCACATATGGGATAAAATCATTATCAATTTTTGATGTAACAATAATATCCCCATCGCAGAAATTAGATGCAATATCTTCTATTTTTTTACCTACACAAATAGGAGCTGTTGCAACATTTTCGCCAAATCCCTGTCCTTCAACTAATACATGCCCAACTACATGAACCTTAAGAATATTTGTTGTTCCACTAATTCCAACTGGAACACCTGCTGTTATAACTACTAAATCACCGTTTTTTACCATACCAGACTTAACAGCAATATTTACCGAATGTTCAAAAATATCATCAGTTGCTGATTTATATTCAGATAAAAATGGATAAACTCCCCAAGATAGTGCAAGTTGCCTTCGAACTTTATCAGAAGGTGTTGTTGCGATTATCGGACAAGCAGGTCTAAATTTAGATACCATTCTTGCTGTATTTCCAGATTTTGTTACTGTTATAATTGCCTTTGCTCCAAGATCATGTGCAGTCGTACATGTTGCATGTGAAATTGCGTTAGTAACATTGACTGGCATTTCAAATTGTTGTGAAAAATATCTTTTTTTGTAATTAATTTCTTCTTCCACTCTGGTGGCAATTTTTGCCATTGCCCTTAAACTTTCAAGTGGGTATTTACCCATAGCAGTCTCACCTGATAGCATTATAGCAGATGTACCATCATAAATGGCATTTGCAACATCGCTTGCTTCTGCACGTGTAGGTCTCGGATTTCTAATCATAGAATCTAACATTTGTGTAGCAGTAATAACTGGTTTTCCTGCTTTATAACACTTTTCAATTAACATTTTCTGAACAAGAGGGACCTCTTCAAAAGGTAGCTCAACACCCAAATCTCCTCTTGCTACCATAATACCATCTGCTACTCGTATTATTTCATCAGCATTATTTACGCCTTCTTGTGTCTCAATTTTTGCAATGAGCATAATATCTTTACCATTATGTTCATCTAAAAATTTTCTTATTTCTATAACATCGCTTGCTTTTCTAATAAATGATGCAGCTACAAAATCAATATCATTTTCTATTCCAAAAAGAATATCTTCTTTGTCCTTTTGTGTTAGTGCAGGTAATTTTATTGATATACCTGGAACATTTACTCCTTTTTGGTTAGATATTATCCCTCCATTTTTTACTTCACAGACAATATCAGCGTCTGTTTTATCAATAACAACTAACTCTATTAATCCGTCATCTATAAGAATTTTTTGACCTGGCTCAACATCATATATTAATTCTTTATAAGTAATGCTTACCCTTGAATCGTCCCCTAAAATATCCTGTGTCGATAAAACAAAACGCTGTCCATTTTTTAGTTCAACTTTGCCATCTTTAAAAAAACCTATTCTAATTTCTGGACCTTTAGTATCTAATAAAATAGCAATAGGTAGATCTAAATCTTCTCTTACTTTTTTTATGATATCAATCTTTTTTTTATGCTCTTCGTGGGTACCATGTGAAAAATTGATTCTTGCAACATTTAATCCATCAAGAATCAATTTTCGTATCATCTCTTCAGAATCGGAGGCAGGCCCTAATGTACATATTATTTTTGTTCTTCTCATTTTTCCCTCCATTATAGAGATAATATATTAGATAACTGATACATATATTCATCAATTGATTTCTTCATGGATAGTGCTTCATCAATGTCATAATCAACAACTTTACCATCTTTATATGCTATAATTCTATTTTTCTTACCTTCATTAATTACCTCGACTGCTTTCGCCCCCATTAAACTTGCCATAACTCTATCTTGAGCAGTTGGTGATCCACCTCTTTGTATATATCCAAGAATTGTTGCTCTTGTTTCAATACCAGTAGCTTCTTCAATTTCCTTTGCAAGTTCAGTTGCTCCACCAATACCTTCGGCTAATATTATCAAATTGTGAAGCTTTCCTTTGTTTTTACCTTCAATAATTCTTCTAATTATTTCCTCTTTATCAATTCCTTTTTCTGGTATAATTATTGATTCTGCTCCACCTGCTATTCCACTAAGTAAGGCAATATGTCCCGCATGTCTACCCATTACCTCTAAAATACTTACTCTTTCATGTGAAGTCGCAGTATCCCTAATTTTATTAATTGCATCTTGAACAGTATTTAATGTTGTATCAAATCCAATTGTATAATCTGTGCATGCAATATCGTTATCTATTGTACCTGGTATTCCAACAACTGGAATATCAAATTTACTTAAATCACGTGCACCCCTAAATGAACCATCACCACCAATTACAACTAAAGCATCAATTTTAAATATTCTGCACATTGAAGCAGCTTTCTTTTGCCCATTTTCAGTCATAAATTCAGGTGATCTTGCTGTTAATAGAATAGTTCCACCACGTTGTATAATATCTGAAACTGAACGTAGATTCATTTCAAAAATATCACCTTCAATAAGACCATTATAACCTCTTCTAATACCCATAACCCTATAACCATAATAAATACCAGTTCTAACAACAGCTCTAATAGCTGCATTCATACCAGGTGCATCCCCACCACTTGTTAAAACACCAATTGTTTTAATTTCTGTCAAAACAAATACCCCTTTCTATCAATTTAATTATTAAAATCCTTTTTCAATAATAATATTGTGAGCCTCATTGACTTCAGTTTCCGGAACAATTATTTCAAAGTATCCTTCAACAGCGTCTTTCGTTGAGCTTTTAATTTGTGTAAGGATACCTTCTTTTTCTAGTTCTTCTTTTATTTTACTTGCAATTTCACTGTTTGAAGTAATATAGACTACCTCCCACATAAAAACACCTTCTATTATTTATTTTGAGCATCTGAGATAATAGTACCATGTTTTGTATATATCTCAGCATAACCCCTTACTTTTATTGCAGAAGTATTCTCTGTAAACTGTGCAAGTAATACTTCTCCTTTATCAAGTTTTTCAGTATGATGAAGACGAGTATCTTTCCCCCGTGTTAGGCCTATAACATTAACGCCATTTTCAAGTGCTTTTACAATAATATAATCACCATTTTTGAAATTATTAGTGTTTTCGTCCATTATCCTTACCACCTCTTCTCAAATATTATAACAAAAATTATTAAAAATCAATAATCATCATTGCATATTTCGACATTTTCATTCCCAAACCATTCTTTAAGCTGTTCAATAACAGTATTATTTAATGATATACACATATTATTTTTTGAAATAAGTCTTTTATTATCTTTTATAATAACAATCTTAGTTTGTCCAGAGAAAAATTGAATAAATGATTTAAATTTATTGGATAACAACATATCAAAATTATTAACCTTAATTTTTACTATCTTATGCATATTATCACTTTGAGCATTTTCATTTCTTTTAAAATTATTCTTATCTAAGAAATTATTATCAATCTTCATTATTTTTTGAGCAATGAACTTGATTCCTTCATCTTCATTATAGTTTAATTTTGCTTCAAATATTAAAACTAAGTCTTCTTTTAAAAGATCAGAATATTGTTCATAAATTGTTGGGAAGACAATAACTTCAGCATTATCAGAATAATCTTCTATTTTTACAAAAGCCATTGTTTTATTTGATTTTGTTAGTTTTATATTCACATTCCTTACAATACCACAAATTAATACCTGTTGGTAGTTTTCAATTTGGACTTCGGTCAATTCTTTCAATTCACTTAAATTAATTATATTATATTTATCAATTATACTCTTAAACTCTTCAATTGGATGACCATTTATATAAATACCTAATACATCCTTTTCCATCTGTAATAATTCCTTTTTTGTTGGTTGCGGTGTTTGAATATATTCATATACTTCATTTTCAGTAGATAAGGTTTCAAAAAAATTAATTTGATTTTGATTCTTTTTTAAAATCTGTTTTTTAGAAAGAATATCATCTATGGATAGAAGCATTGAATTTCTATTTATTTTACTAAAATCAAAAGAACCACTTTTTATTAAACTTTCAATTACTCTTTTATTTACAATATTGCTGTCAGTTCTCATTATAAAATCATATAAATCTTTATAATTACCATTCTTCTTCTCGTGAATAATATGTTGAATAACATTATCTCCAATATTCTTTATTGCCTTCAACCCAAAACGGATATTATTACCTTCAATAGTAAAGTCGTATTCACTTTTATTAATGTCAGGACTTAATATATTTATTTTGAATTTTTTACACTCATCAATATATTGACTTACCTTCTCATTTGAATCCATTACACTTGTAATTAAACTTGTCATAAATTCAATTGTATAATAATATTTCAAAAATGCAGTTTGGTATGCTAAAACAGCATATGCTGCAGCATGAGATTTATTAAATGCATAACTAGCAAAATCAAGCATTATATTAAATATTTTTTCTGCTATATCTTTTGGGATATCATTATTAACCGCACCATGAATAAATTGCTCCTTTTCATGGAGTAAAATATCTGCTTTCTTCTTTGCCATTGCTCTTCTTACAAGATCAGCTCTACCAAGTGAATAACCAGCTAGTTCTCTGAAAATTTGCATTACCTGTTCTTGATAAACAATACAACCATAAGTAACATTAAGTATCGGTTCAAGTTTTGGATGTAGATATTCAATATTTTCTTTGTTATTTTTGTTTTGAATGTAAATTGGTATTTGATCCATTGGACCAGGTCTATATAGTGAAATCCCTGCAATAATATCTTCAAATGTTTCTGGTTTTAGATCATGCATAAACTGTTTCATACCACTACTCTCTAACTGAAATACACCTTCAGTATTTCCTTCAGATATAAATTTGTAAACATTTTTATCTGAAAAGTCAATTTTATCAATATCAATTCGTATTCCTCTATTTTTATAAATCAAATCAATTGTATTTTGTATCACAGTTAATGTCCTAAGTCCTAAAAAGTCAATTTTTAGCAAACCTAATTCCTCTAGTGTAGTCATTGGAAATTGTGTAACAACAGCATCGTCACTTTTCGCTAATGGAACAATATCTTCCATAGGACAAGAAGAAATAACAACACCTGCAGCATGAACAGAAGAATGCCTAGGCATTCCTTCTATTTGCATTGCTAAATCTAGAAGATCTTTAATTGTTGAATTGGTTTGATAAAGGTTTTGCAGATCACCATTAGTTTCGAGAGCTTTATTTATTGTCATTCCTATAGAAAAAGGAATCATTTTAGCTATTTGATCTACTAGTGCATAAGAAATCCCAAGTGCCCTTCCGACATCTCTTATTGAAGCTCTTGCAGCCATTGTACCAAAAGTAATAATTTGACTTACTTTATCTTGTCCATATTTTTTGATAACATAATCTATAACTTCTTGTCTTCGTATATAGCAAAAGTCAATATCAATATCTGGCATAGTTATTCTTTCTGGGTTTAAAAATCTTTCAAACAACAAGTTATATTTCAAAGGATCAATATTTGTAATACCTAAACAGTACGAAACAATACTACCTGCTGCAGAACCTCTTCCAGGTCCTACCATAATATTATTGTCTTTTGCATATTTAATAAAGTCGTGAACAATCAAAAAATATTCAGTAAAACCCATACTTTTAATAACTTCAAGTTCATAATTTAATCTATTTAAAGCTTCATTATTTTGTAAATTATATTTTTTAGAAAATCCATTTATTACTAATTTTTTTAGATAAGAAAATAGATCATTTTCATTTTCTGGCAATTCAAACTTTGGTAATTTTATTTTACCAAATTCAAATGAAACATTACATTGTTCAGCAATTTTCAAAGTATTTTTAAGTGCTTCAGGATAAAATGAAAATATATCATACATCTGATCAAATGATTTTAAAAAGAATTGGTCACTTTGAAATTCCATTCTATTTGTGTCATTAACTGTTTTCCCAGTTTGTATGCATAGAAGTATGTCATGCATTCTTCTATCATTCTTGTTTAAATAATGAACATCATTGGTTGCAACAACATCAATATCGTATTTTTTTGAAAGTCTTAAAAGTTCTTGATTTACAATCTTTTGCTGTTCAATTCCATGATATTGAAGTTCAAAATAAAAATCTTTGTCAAAAACCTGTTTATAAAAGTTAATTGTTTCAAGTAATTTTGTAGTATTTTCAGATAAAATATACTGAGGTATTTCTCCAGCTATACAACTAGATAATGCAATCAATCCTTTAGAATATTTAGATAATAAATCCCAATCTATTCTAGGTTTATAATAATATCCTTCAGTAAAAGCATATGAAACCAATTTTATTAAATTTTTGTAACCTTCATTGTCTTTAGCAAGTAATATTAAATGAAATGTATTGCTATCAATATTAGGTTCTTTATCAAATCTTGTACGTGGTGCAACATATACCTCACATCCTATTATGGGTTTTATATTATATTCTAAAGCTTTTTTGTAAAAATCAATTACCCCATACATTACTCCATGATCAGTAATAGCAACAGAATTCATATTAAGTTCTTTTACTCTTTGGAATAATTTATCGATTCTAACTGCACCATCCAATAAACTATACTCTGTATGAAGATGTAAATGAGCAAATGACATTATTTTGCACCCTTTATTCTAAGTTTTCTATAATATCCAATATATAGTAGTTATAATTTATTGATAAATCAATATCTTTTCTATAAGTTAATTTCTTTCCTTCACTATCATAAATTATTCTAACAACAGGTCTCGATGGAAACTTAACATTATTATATATTACAATCCCTTTTTCTCTTGAATTTAATAATACATATGTTCCAATACTAAAAAGTGAAATATAAGGAACGAATTTTGATACCAAATAGCTATCAAAATGAGTTGTTGAAGAATTCAACAAATATTCAATAGCAATATGTGGTTTAAGTCTTTTTCTATATTCTCTATCATTAGTTAAGGCATCGAATACATCGCCGATTGAAGCTATTTTTACTATTTCTGGTATTTCTTCTCTTGTTTTTCCAAAAGGATATCCACTCCCATCAAGCCTTTCATGATGCAGTAATGCAATTTCACATGAAATTTGATCAAATTTATATGTATTATACAAAATATCAAATCCCATTATTGTATGCAATTTAATCATTTCATACTCTTTATCTTGGAGAGGCCCTTTTTTTGTAATAATATTTTTTGATATCTTAATCTTGCCAATATCGTGTAATAATGACCCTATACCTAACCGCAAAAGATTGTCTTCATTATATTCTAACTTTATACCTATCAGTATTGAATAAATCATAGTATATAGAGAATGAAAATAAGTATAGTTTCCTATTCCCCTTATTTCTATCAAATTCAGAATTACTTCTTTATTGCTTAATAAATTATTCATAATCTTATTTACTATATTTATAATATCTTCAGTAATAGCAGACTTATTAATAATATTATTTGATAGTACATTATTTATTACTTCGAAGCATTCTTGTTTAACACTCTTTGTTATCAACTCTTGTGTATCCATATCATCTGTAAACTCATCTTTAACAAGTATTTCATCTATTCCAAGTTCACTCATTTTTTTTATATGAAATCTATTTATAACTTGTCCTTCGGATAATAAGATTGTTCCGTTAGAAGAATAAACATCTCTAGCTAATATCATATTTTCTTTAGCATTTTTTAAACTTATTCTTTTCAATTTTGTATCTCCTCTCAAACTGGAAAATAAATTCTTTTTTCAGTTATAATACAATCTAGCGTAATATCGTGTTTTTCAATTGGAATTGCTTTACATTTCTGAACTTCATATGCAAGTCCAATTCTTAAACACGACATTGGTGTACGTTTTAAAAACCTATCATAATAACCTCTTCCAAACCCAAGTCTATTACAATTTTCATCAAATCCAACAATTGGAATAATACACAAATCAAGTTTTTCAGGAGATATTTGAATTCCTTCTAAAGGCTCATTTATTTTCAATGAATTCTTTTTATATTCTGTATCTTTATCTATTTTTATAGCTACCATTTCTTTGTTATCAATAATTTTAGGAACATAAACATTTATCTTTTGTATTAAAAAATAGTTTATTATATGTTTTGTATCTACCTCATTTACTAAGTTCAAATAAATAAATATATTATTAATTTGTTTATTTTTAAGATAAATTAATAACCGTTGAAAAATTATTTTATCACAAAGATTCTTATAATCAGAATTTAATTGTTTACGTTTACATAACGCTTTTTTTCTTAATTCATTTTTGGTCATCGCTCTACCTCTTTATAAATAATTTATCATAAACAAACTATAATTTAAATATATAAAATAAATAATAATATGTAAAAAGCCCCGATTATGCAATCAGGGCTATATAATTAATCTTGATTTACAACTTTTCTATTTTTATAATAACCGCAATTTGGACAAATCCTGTGAGGAAGCTTCATTTCGTGACATTGTGGGCATTCTACTAAATTGTTTGCTTCTAATTTCCAATTTGCTCTATGTTTATGGGTTCTTTGTTTTGACCATTTTCTTTTTGGTTGAGCCATGCTTCATTACACCTCCTTTTTCTCACTAGAGTCGAAATTCTGAAGTAGGTTTTTTAGAATACTAAGTCTAGGGTCAATATTTTCTACTTCACATTGACAAACATTAAAATTAAGGTTTGTACCACAAACAGGACACAATCCCTTACAATCTGGTCTGCATAACATTTTCATTGGTAAATTAAGTAAAATAGAACCTAACACATATTCATTTAATTCAATAAAATCATCTTTAAAAATGATTTTATCATCATCCTGAACATTTTTATTAGTATATTCTTCAATAAAATTTACATCAACATTATAAATAGCATCTTCTAAGCATCTATAACATGATGTTTTTATTGTTGTTTTTATTTGTCCTTCAACTTCAAAACTTTCGCCAATATTAGTTATCTTACCAATAAATGATACTGGATCGATAAATTCTATAATATCACCTCTAAATTCAACGTTCCCCCAGTTTTCAGTGAAATTAAATTCTTCAATCTGCCCTTTGGTTTTCAATTTAGAAACATCTAACCGCATAGTAAGTCACCTCTAAATTATTAACGAATGTATTATAAACTTTTTAATACACTTTGTCAAATTAAGCTTAAAATAAATTAGTTTGCATAATATTATTATTTTTAATTACAGTAAATATAATCTTTTATTGCATCATATTTTTTTTCACCAATCCCACTTACATTTTTAATGTCGTCAATTGACTTAAATCTACCAACTTTTTCTCTATAATCAATTATTTTTTGGGCAATTGCTGGCCCTATTCCTGGCAGTTTTTCAAAATCTGATTTAGATGCTGTATTAATATTTATTTTACCATTATCATTCTCGATATTATTATCTACTATCACGTTATTCTCATCTATTTTTTCATTTATTTTAGGGACATAAATTTTTTGTTCGTCAACTAATTTTTGAGCCATGTTAATCTTTGTTAAATCACTATCTTTTAAAGTTCCTCCTGCTAATTCTAATGCTGTAAATACTCTATCTCCATTTTTTAGTATATAGACTCCAGGCTTCTTAACATTTCCAGTAACATATACATATATTTTTTGACTTTGATTTGGTAAACTTCTATTTTCATTATTTTCATCAATATTCATTTTATTATCTTCAATAGATTCAATATTTATTTTTTCAATGTCACTATTTGTTTTAAATATGTAATTCAATTCAACAAAATTAAATATTAACGAAATAACTATTACAACAATGAATATTTTTTCTCTTAATGAGAAATTCATAAACATATGTTTATTTCACCTCATATCAGCTCAATAAATTGACTTACTTAAATATTATAATATATACTTATTTTATCACAACATAAGTTTTGCAATAAAGGGAGGCTTTATTTTTTAATGCTAAAAAATATTAAATTCTTTGTTTTAATTAATCTACTAGTTTTATTATTGTTTAGTAATTTAATTGCTTATGCTTCTCAAGACATTAAAATTTCATCTGTATCAGCAATAGCTATTGATGCAAATACTGGGCAAGTTTTATATCAAAAAAATCCACATGAAAGGCTTTATCCGGCTAGCACAACTAAGTTAATAACAGCTCTAGTTGCTCTAGAAAAGGAAAAAAATCTTAATAAATTATTTACTGTTAGTAAAAATGCCACATTGATTGAACTAGGAAGTAGCAGTTTTTATTTAACTGAAGGAGAAACAATATCTTTTAAAGATTTGTTATATACTCTACTTCTTATCTCTGCTAATGATTCTGCAAATGTTATTGCTGAAAATATTTCTGGTAGTATAAGCAGTTTTGTTAATGAAATGAATAATTATGCATTAAATTTAGGATTGAAAGATACTCATTTCGAAAATCCTAATGGTTTACATAATGATAATCATTATACTTCAGCTTATGATCTATCAATACTAGCTAGTAAAGCATACAAGAATAAGATTATTAGAGATATAGTAAAAACAGAAAGTTATACAGTTAATACTGCATCAAAGCATATAAAACCATACTCAAAAATCATATATAACATAAATAAATTAATTAGAAAAAATTCAAAATATTATTATAAATATGCTAATGGAATGAAAACAGGATATACAACTCATGCTAAAAGAACTTTAGTAGCATCTGCATATTATAATAATATGAATATAATAGTTGTTACATTGAAATCTGAAAATGCATTTGACGATGCTATTAAGATTTTTAATTATGTTTTTGATAATTTTGAAAAACGAGAAATTATAGCTAATAATGCAATTGTTGATACAGTTTATGTAAATGATAAAGATAATATTAAAGTACCTGTAAAGGTTTATAATAAAGAAGCCTTTTTTTCACTCGTTGAAAAAAATAATAGTAACAATATCAAATTTGAAAAAATATATAACAAACTTTCTTTACCAATAAAAAAAGATGCCGAGGTAGGAAAGCTAAACATTTATTATTCAGATTATTTACTTGGAAGTGTTAAATTATACTCATTAGAAGATGTATCATATAAGAGAAAAATTTCCATCAATAATTTTGCTTTAAAGTCAACAAAAATATTACTTTATATATGTTTATTTATTTTTTTGTTATTTATGGTATTCTTTTTAATATTAGTTTTTATATTAAAAAAGAAAAAGAAGAAAATTCGATTAAAAGAAACATCCCCATTAAGATTTACTACTTTAATTAGAAAAAAATAAAACCCCTATTTTTTAGGGGTTTTATTTTATATATTTACTTTTGGAGCATCAATCCAAAGTCTCTCAAGATTATAAAATTCTCTTTCATTTTGATGGAATACATGCAAGATAATATTACCAAAGTCAACAACAACCCATCTATAAGTTGTTTTCCCTTCAATTCTTAGTATCTTTATGGTCGACTTTTCTTCAACATTATCAATTATTGCTTTAACCATTTGTGTTGAACTTGCACTACAAATAATAAAATAATCAGTAACAATTGATAACTTGGATATATCAAGTATAGTAATATCAAATGCTTTCTTCTCTTCAATTAATTTAACAATCTCTTGTAACTCTTGCAATTTTTTCACTCCTTATTTATTTTATCTCAAAAATTATATCATATTTATTGTTATAATCAGGTTGATATAAAATAGTAAAATTATTTATATCTTCACCTAATTCCTTTTTTAAAATATTAATATAATTCCTATTAATTCTCTTACTTATTATTTTGTCTTGATCAAATTTGCTCCACTTTCTTTCAGTAGATACATTTTGAAAGCCATGTTCTATTAATTTATTTTTAAGTATTTCAGCATTATCTTTGTTATTATAATATATTTTTATTAACAAATCTTTATTAACTTCAGGTTCTTGTATATCTTCAACTAATTTTTTTGTTTCTTGTGTATCATTTATATAATAAGATACTTTATCTATCCATTGGGGTTTACCAGGTAATGTTGTCATTACCATCAAATCTCTATTTATCTTTTTTGCATTTTCTGCAAACCACATTATTTCTCCTCTAGTAAAATTTTGTTCAGTATATTTTGACACTGTATTTATAATAATAGGAAATCTTATAATATTTTGTGGAAGTAACATTTTATCTATTAATGAATTAATAAGTTTCTTTTGTAATTCAATTCGTCCTAAATCGCCACCAGGTCCATATTCTTTTCCGTTTGAATTATGTCTCCATCTCAAAAATTGAATAGCCTTTTCTCCATTTAGATGTTGTTTACCTGCGGGTATATCAATATATAATTCTTTATTTGGTGTTGTATCTACATAATATAGATGAAACGGAACATCAACATCAACACCACCAACAAGATCAACTATTTTTTTAACTGCTTCGTAGTTAACAGAAATATATTTATCAATTTTTATATTTAAAAGTTCCTCAACAGTTTTAATAGCTAATTTCTCTTTCCCATAAGCAAAGGCAGCATTAATTTTATTATAACCTGGCTTCCCTTCTATTTGCACTTTCGTATCTCTTGGTATTGATATGATATTAACACTTAGATCTTTTCTTATCGTAATTAGCATCATTGTATCTGAACGGCCTGCTTCTCTACTATCAGCACCAAGTAGAAGAATATTTAATGGAAGATTGTCTTTCATTTCTTGATCGCTAACAGTACCCATTTTATCAAAAATACCACTTATGATTGGAGGAAGACTATTATTATTCCCTGAAGAATAAATTTTAAATAATATAGCTATAATAAGAAAAAAAACAGCAATTGTAGCAAGAAATGATATTAAAAATATCTTAGTTTGCTTTTTTAATTTAATCTTGGTTTTCATAAGTTAAATCTCTCCTATCTGATAATAAACTGTTTTGAAGAATTAGTTGATTTCTCGCATTGATTGTATATGGATGAACTAATCCACCTAAATCAAAAACATATTTCAAAGTACTTTCCATAGCTTTTATTATTGATTTATCTAAATCCTTAAAAGCTAATTCTCTAATTAATTCAATACCAGAAAAACATCGTGAAGGTTCTATAATATCAGCTACATAAATAATTTTCTCTAAGAGTGACATATTTTCTCTTCCAGTTGTGTGGTATGCAATAGCATTTAATATATCTACATCATTTATTAAAAAAATTTTTTCTGCTACATATTTACCAGCAGGACCATGTAGTAGTTCTTTTTGACTAACCATTATTTTATCTATAAATATACCAGAGTTTTTCGCGTAATTCAACAATACATCTGTTTCTAAACATTTAGCACAATCATGTAACAAACCTGCTATTATTGCTTTTTGTTTATCACAATTATAATGTAGTGCTAATTCTTCAGAAATTTTCATTACCTGCAATGAATGTTGCAATCTCCTTTTATTTAATAAATTCTCTAATATTATTAAGTAATTTTGAATATCATTCAATGTAAAGCCCCTTTCTTTTTATGTAGTCTTCAACTTTCCAATGTACTAAATATTTAATGCTTTTTCTTTGCTTTATTAATTCTCTTATCTCAGATGATGATATATCAATTATAGGCATGTCAATAAATAAAAAGTCTGTGTTATAATCTTTCGTTAATTCATTAATTTTATCTATAATAGTATCCTTTTCACGAATTCTAGGTAAAACAATAAATTTGTTTTCCTTAAGCAATTGTTCTGATTTATACCAATTCTTGACTTCATATAAATTATCACTTCCAATTATAAAATATACTTCTTGATAGTATTCTTTAAAATATTTTAATGTTTCAATAGTGTAGCTTTTTGTTGTTTTTTTTATTTCATAATCAGAAACAATAAATTTATCATTTTCTTCAATTGATAGTTCAACCATTTTCAATCTATCCTCTGACGAGACAATATTTGCTTTATGTGGTGCTATACCATTTGGAAGAAAAATTACTTTTTGTATATCTGTTTTGTTAATAACATATTGTCCAATTATCAAATGTCCTATATGAATAGGATTAAAAGTACCTCCAAGAATTGCAATCTTCAATACTATCACCAAGCCTTCCCTCTATATATTATATTACATTATATTTGTCATAAAAATATCAAAATATGTATTGTATATTTATGCATTATATGATATAATCTCAGCATAATAATAATATGAGGTGATAATTATGTCAATTAATAAAGTTGTATTAGCTTATTCTGGAGGTTTAGATACCTCAATTATTATACCTTGGCTTAAAGATAATTACAATTGTGAAGTAATAGCAGTTGTAGTAAATGTAGGGCAAAATGATGATTTCAATGAAATCAAAAATAGAGCAATTCAGACTGGTGCAAGTAAAGTTTATGTTGAAGATGTTAAAGAAGAATTCTTTAATGAATATATTCTTCCAACTTTAAAAGCTGGTGCTGTCTATGAAGGTAAGTACTTACTTGGAACATCAATGGCAAGACCACTTATTGCAAAAAAACTTGTTGAAATTGCAAAAAAAGAAAATGCTGATGCTATAGCTCATGGTGCAACTGGTAAAGGTAACGACCAAGTAAGATTTGAAACAACAATAAAAGCTCTACTTCCAAATATAAAAGTTATTGCTCCTTGGAGAATATGGGACTTAAAATCACGAGAAGAAGAAATAGAATACGCAAAGAAAAAAGGTATTAATATACCATTTAAAAAAGATGATAGTTATAGCATGGATGGTAATATATGGCATCTATCTCATGAAGGTCTTGATTTAGAAGATACTAATAATTCTCCTGATTTCAATAAAGTATTAAAAATTACAAAAAATCCATTTGAAATAAATGATCAGCCTGAAAAAATAACAATTGAATTTGAAAAAGGTATTCCTGTAAAATTAAATGGCCAAAAATTATCTGGCATTGAAATATTAGAAAATCTAAACAAGTTAGGATCTGAGCATGGAATTGGAATTGCTGATATTGTTGAAAACAGATTAGTAGGTATGAAATCAAGAGGTGTATATGAAACACCTGGCGGAACAATTCTTTTCTATGCACATAGAGAGCTTGAATATCTTTGTCTTGATAGATCAACAATGCACTTTAAAGATTTGGTAGCTATTAGATTTGCTGAACTGGTGTACGATGGTTTGTGGTTCTCGCAATTAAGAGAGGCATTATCAGCATTTATTGATAAAACTCAAGAAAATGTAAATGGCCAAGTTACACTTACTCTTTATCGAGGAAATATATATTCAAGCGGTTCTTCTTCACCAAATTCATTATACTTAAAAGATTTAGCTACATTTGAAGAGGATGATATGTACAATCAAAAAGATGCAGAGGGTTTCATAAACCTATTTAGCTTGCCTTTAAAGGTTTATGGTATTGTAAACAAAAAAGGAAGTGATAACAATTAAGCTTTGGCAAGGAAGATTTAACAAAGATTCTGATTCATTATTCGAAGAATTTAATGCCTCTATATTTTTTGATATAAATTTAATTGAAGATGATATAAATGGATCAATAGCTCATGTTTCTATGCTTGCAGAAAAAAAGATTATCTCGGAAACTGAAAAAAATCTGATTATTGAAACATTAAATAATATTTTGAAAGACTTTAAAAATAATTTAATAACCTTTTCTTATTCTGACGAAGACGTTCACATGTTTGTTGAAAAAGAACTAATCAAGAGAATTGGTGATATAGGCAAAAAAGTTCATACTGCTCGTTCAAGGAATGATCAAGTTTGTCTCGATATTAGATTATTTTGTAAAAGAAAAAATGAAGAAATACAAAGATTATTAAATAATTTAATAAAAAAGATTATTGAAATAGCTGAAAATAATATAGATGTAATAATGCCTGGTTTTACTCACCTACAAAAAGCACAACCGATATTATTTTCACACTACATCTTAGCTTATGGTCAGATGTTTTATAGAGATCTAATAAGATTTAAAAATAATTATGATCTTATTGATTTTATGCCATTAGGAAGTGCTGCATTAGCTGGTACTACTTATGATATTGATAGATTTTTTGTTAGTAAAATGCTTAGCTTTAGTTCTGTAACAGAAAATAGTATTGATACTGTATCTGATAGAGATTTCATATTAGAGATGTTATTTAATATTGCAGTAATTCAAATGCATTTAAGTAGAATTGCTGAAGAATTTATAATTTGGAATATGGATGAATTAAAGTATATTGATATTGATGATGCTTTTTGTTCAGGTAGTAGCATTATGCCACAAAAGAAAAATCCTGATGCTTTAGAACTTATAAGAGGTAAAACAGGTAGAGTTTATGGAAATTTGGTTAGTTTATTAACTACTTTAAAGGCATTACCTCTTGCATATAATAAAGACATGCAAGAGGATAAAGAACCTTTATTTGACTCTGTTGAAACCTGCATAAATAGCTTACTAATAATCACAAAAATTCTTGAGACATTAAAAATAAACAAAGAAAATATGCTCAAAGCATGTTCATATGGTTTTATTAACGCAACCGATTTAGCTGATTATTTAGTTCAAAAATGTGGTATACCATTTAGAGATGCTCATTTTATTGTTGGTAATATTGTTAAATATTGCATTAACAACAATAAAACATTAGATTCTCTTGCTTTAGAAGAATACAAACAATTCACAGACCTAATTGATATTGATGTTTATAATGAGATAAGCCTTGAGTGCTGTATAAATAAAAGAAAGAGTTATGGCGGTACCTCAAAAGAATCTGTTCTAGTTCAATTGAAAAATCTTAAAGAAAAAATAGAAAATTAAAACCCGAGGAAAATACTCCTCGGGTTATCTTTTTAGACAGATTCTTTACTCATTATTATCTGTTTCCTCAATAATTGCAACAATTTCATTCATATCGTCATGAAGCTTTATATTATCATTTACTTTAATATCTGAAACTTTTATAGTGGTTGGTTGGTTGTAAAGTGATAAATCAATAGAAAAATGTTCAGGAATATCCTTTATTAAACCTTCAACTTTTATCTTTTCAACTAGTCGTTGCAATACATAGCCTTTACTTCTTAATAAATCCATATTTTCGAATATTAATGGAACATCTACAAATATCTTTTTGTTTTCGTTGAGAATTTGAAAATCTAAATGTACTATTTCACCAGTGGTAAAATGTCTTTGAATTTCTTTAACAATGGCTGTTAACATTTGACCATCAAGATTAATGTTTAATGTTCCAGAGTTTTTCATAATACTTTCAAACTCTTTTTTTGACACATATCCTGGGATACTTCTAATCCCCGACCCATACAAGACAGACATAATATAACCATTTTTCCTAAGTGCATTATTAGCACCTTTTGAAATTACTTCACGTTTTGAATAATTAAGTATACTGCTGGTACTCATGAGTAATACCTCCAATATTTAATTTTTTCTGTCTTGATACATTGTGTCAAATTAAAAGTAGTATTTTAGGTCATATTTTTTGTTAATCTTGTTGAGCATTCTCCTGATTATTTAAGTTTTCAGGATTTAAATAAATATTAAAAACATAATTTGTAAAGAAATTTTGTATTAAACCAACAATACTTACCCAAAGAATAAAATACAAAAATACAGCAAGTAGAAATCCTGTTGAAATAAAAATTACAAATGGGATAAGTATTGTAATAACCATAATCAATAAAATTCCAATTGTATGAGGTAACTTTAGTATTGAACATATAAAAGCATTTTTGAATATTTGTCTAACCTTTAAATTATAAGTAATCAGCATAGGATATATAAATAAATGCATCATGATATATATTATAAATAAAAATATAATTACATACTTAAGAATAAACATCATTAGATATTTCTGACTCATAATTGTATAAAAACGAATATTAACAAAAAACAAGAAAAGAACAAACATATCTATAAAGAAAACAATGATTGATTCTTTTAAATTCTTTTTTAGAGTATCAAAAAAGTCACTTGCAATCCAAGCGTGTTGTTCACGAGCAAAATTCCTAACAATATATGTAAAACCGGCTGTTGTTGGACCAATTCCAAAGTTCATAAAACTTCCTAATAATAATAAGTTGATAGAATACAATAAAATGGTTTCAGTAGTTTTTATATCTTTGACATTAGAATTGCTAAGCACATTATGAAGATATGGATAAATATAGTTTGTAAGAACTAAAAATAATAATATTAAAATTGGCAAACTAACTAAAGTATAAAGAATATTAAGCCAACATAGTTTCCAAAACTTTCTAAATAAAACTTCAAAGAAAACTTGATATTTAGGCTTTGGAGGTAAATCATCTGGTATACCTGGGCCAGGTTTATCATAATTAAAAAGTCCAAAAAAACCGCTCACAAGAATCCTCCTCACATAATCTATTATTTTACTTCACTAATATCATATAATATACTTTCAATCATTTTCTCTAATACTTTTATATCAATTCCTTTAGCCAACCCTAATTCACTAACCAAAATCTGTTTTGCATTATTGAACATAATTTTTTCATTTGTTGATAAACCTTTTTGTCTATCCCTTATAGCCAACATTTTAATTACTTCAACTACATTGTAAATATTTCCGCTTTTTATTTTTTGTTGATTTTCTTTTATTCTTTTATTATAATTAATTGGCAAATTATAATTTATATCTTTTTCTTTCTTTTTTAATAACTCAAAAACTTTATTTGCTTCTTCTTCTGAAATAACATTTCTTATCCCTATTTCGGTAGCATTATGAATAGGAACTAAAATTTTCATATCGTTATATATTACTTTAACAACATAATATCTTTGACATTCTCCTAATACATTTTTTTCAACAATTTCAATAATTTCGCCTGCACCATGAAGCGGGTGTATTATTGTATCACCCACATTATACATAATTTCCACCTCTAAACTGTTTAAGAAGTAAGGCTTACATAATTTTAGTATATAAAATATAAAAATAAATGTCAAAAAATATTACCGAATATCATAAGTTTCTTGACTTGTTGTTAAATTATTATTTTCATTTATATAATTATTTTGTGTGGAAGAACTATCATTAAGATTATTTTTTTTGTCATTTAAATTTGTATTATTTTTGTTATCTGTATTGTTAATTGTATTATTTTGTGTATTATTTTCTGTACTATTATTTTGTTGGGTATTATTTAATGTTTCGTTCTGATCATTATTATTATATACTTGGTTATCTATGCTATTTTCTTTTGGTATTACTTTATTATTTTCATTATCCTGTTTTTCCTTAAGACTATCAGGTTTTGTAACATTATTATTTCTATTGTTATTATTAACATTATTTTTATTATTTATTCTATATTTATTTGAGTTGTAATAGTTATATTTATATTTGTCAGGCAACTGTAAATCAATTTCAACATCATAACTATATAATTGTTTAATCAGCTGTTTTAGCTTTTCATAATCAACCTTCCAATAACTTGCACCATAGTAGTTATAATAGTCACCTGGAACACTTTCCATTAATATATTTTCTTTTTTTATATTTTTTGCAAACATTGCTAATGAACTAATTTGTTGAAAATTTAAATTTGTGTAAAAATGTCTTCTGATTTTCCAATATATTTCCGGTAATTTAATAATTTGATTACTTTTTTGAAGTTGCTCAAAAACAGACAAAATAAGTTCCTTGTCTCTTTTAATTCTATCAATATCACCGCCAGGTGTTTTCCTCCAAAGTGCATAATATAGAGTCTCAATGCCATTCAATTTTTGATAACCAGGCTTTAAATCTACATCAACCCATTGAGTTTTTACCTTAACAGGTATTTCAACATTAACGTAAACTCCACCTAAGATATTAACAATTTTTCTTATTGCATCTAATTCAAAGCAAACATAGTATTGTATTGGCATACCACCAAGTAGTTTACTCACAGTTTCCATACTATAAAAGAATCCTTTATCATTAAGACCTCCCCCATAACCAAATGCACTGTTAATTTTATCCCATTTACCAACATTATAAATTTCAGTTAATGTATCTCTTGGTATTGAAATGCATCTTACTTTTTTATCTTTCAAATTAATATTGGCAAATAATATTGTATCTGTTCTGTATAAATCATATTTTGATCTATTACTGCCTTTATCAAGTCCTATAATAAGAAAGTTTATACTATTGTTATCAAATGGATATACTACATTATTTGTTTTTTTAGCTGAAACTTTTTTGTAATTTAGATTAAAAACCTTGTTTATATTTTTTGCATCAATGAAATAAGTTTTATATAAAAACAGTAAAGTTATAGCACAAATTATAAAAACAGAAATAATTGATATTATTAAAACTTTTTTTCTATTAGAAAATAGATTTTTAATTTTTTCTTTCATCATGCCACATCCTCTATTTCTTTAATATTCTATTATAAACCTCATACAATTTGCTTTCTTCATTAGTCCAATTATATTTCTCAATAGCTTTCATACCGTTTTGTCCCATTCTAATAATTTCTTCTCTATTATTATAAAAATATATTATAGCTTGTTTTATACTATCAATATCTGTAGGATCAACCAATAAACCAGACTCAGATGATTCAATTATTTCACGCCAAGTTGGAAAATTCGAGGCAATAATGGCAACGCCTGCTGCCATATATTCAAATAATTTTAATGGTAGTGAATCTATATATCTTTGATAAGGTAATAATGTTACAAACCCAACATCATTTTTATTTAAAATCTCTGGAATTTGAGATTTTGGAACCCGTCCAAAAATGCTAATATTTTTAACATTTAACATAGATAATTTTTCTTGGTAATTTTTATTTTCAAATGGGCCATAAATGTTTAATGTTAAATTTAAATGATTTAGTTCTTTAACTGCAGTTATAATATTATCAATACCTCTTTCAACTGAAACATTTCCAATATAAACTAATCTTAATTCTTCTTTTTCTACAAAATCTTTTTTTACTATCCAATTATCTAATACAGGATAATTCTTGATGGTAAAACAATTTTTATTCCAAAACTTATTTTTAATAACATCAGTTACTGTGATTACAACATCGAACCATAAACTTGTAAATTTCTCTATAAAATTAAATAACCAAGAAAATATACCTTTTAGATATTTAGGTATATAATGTCTATTTTTAAAAGCTAATGGATAATCCTCATGAACATCATAAATTATTTTTTTAAACATAAATATTTTCAAAAATAATCCCAATAATAATAAATCAGGATCTTGAAAATGAACTACTTTGGGCTTTATTTTAATAATATGCTTTAATATTTCAAAATGATTATGTATTCTTTTATGTCTTTTTTGTTTTTTTAATCCATATATTTTAACGTTATCAATTACTTTTTCTTCAAAGTCAGCGATTGCACAAAGATAAAGATCATATTTTTTAGCTAAACTTCTAGCTTCTTTATAAAAAACTCTTTCATCATCCCAAGGATGAGCTGATGTTACTATCATTACCTTTTCCAAATTCTATAGCATCCTTTCTATGATTATATAACGAAATAATATAATTACTTAATGCGAATACTAACCACATTACCCTCATTTCAATCATTTTTGATGAGCTTATAGAAGAAAAAATAAAACATATAAGAGAAATCAAAGTTGCTCCAGCCCCTATTGATAAATCATTATTTAATCTTTTGCTAATTTTATAAAGCCTTATTATTTGATATAAATACCATATAAAATATAAAACAAAAATTATAATCCCATAAGTTGCTAATATATCCAATAACCAATTATGCAAATCTGTGTTTATAGTTATATCTTTGTATTTTTCCATATAAACTCTAGAGTTCCCTGAACCACATCCTAACAAAAAATAATCTATTAATATTGAAAAACCATATTTTGTTAATAGTTCTCTTCTAACATTTGATGACATTGATGCAACATCAAAATCAAATAAAGAATTTATTTGTGTTGTAACCATTTCAATAAACTTATTAATTAAACCTGCATCCAATTTAAAACCAACAATTAAAAATATAAACATAATAAAATAGAAATAAAATCTTATTGTTTCTTTTTTGTAATTATTATTAACTATAAATGGTAGTAATAAAAATATAATAACAACAGCAAAATAATTTGCTCTGCTTTCTGTAAATATAATATTTATAATTGATAAAAATATTATAAAAACATAAAAATATTTAGATATATTGTTTTTTGATAGTAAAAATAAATAAATAATATATGGTAAAAATAGCACTAAATAAGTCGCAAAATCATTAGGGTTTGAAAAAAACGCAGAAGGTACATGCTTAAGCCCATATTGAGGTATTTTAGATATCCAAAGATGTTTATCAGTAAATATTTCAATAATTCCAACAAATGAGCTTATTGAATAAGTAATAGCTACTATTTTATAAATTATTAATGGCTTTAATAACTTTGCAAAATACATAAAAATTAATATTACTATTAAATTAATAGTTAAAAAAACTTGATCTCTTAAAGCATTCTTAATATCAGCTACCCATATAAATGAAAGTAATGAATAAGAAATCCAGATAATTGCAAAATATGTAGTTACATTATTTAGATTTTTATAATCAATTGAAAAATAATATATAAAAATAAAAATAATAAAAAGTAAAAAAGCTAATGAAATTCTATACATAAATAGAAAGCTAATCTTAGGATAAGCTAAAAAACTTCCAAAAAAACTAAAGAAAAAGGTCATGTATATTAATATTGCAATTAATTTTTCATAATAGTTTTTCGCATTGTTTCCCATACTTAATTTCTCTCCAAACTCCAAAGTTAGATAATATTTTATAAACATAATATATATAAACAATATTCAATGGAATCATTCTGATATTCCCAATTTCAGCCATATCAAAGAATTGAAATATTGTTATCATTATAAAAGCAATAAGAATATTAAAATCACTTATCCTTCTTCTTTGAAAATACAAAAAAGATGCTATAATAATGCAAAAAATAGTTAAGAAATAAATTAATACAAATCCTATTATACCATATTCAACAAAAATATTTAGAAACATATTATGGGCAGAATGTAATATTATTCTCCCACTATCTGATGTTATTTTATAATAGTCATAAAATTGTCCAACACCAATCCCTTTAAAAAATGATAAATCTTTAATTTTTTTAATTGAAAATTCAATTGCTTGTAACCGAAGAGATACAGCATCATCATAATTCTTCAGATTTTCAAGTTTTGGAATTCGATAAATTATTCTTCTACTAAAAATTAATAAAATAAAAGAAAATGGAACTAGTAATTTTAAGTAATTCTTTTTAATTGATGAATAATTCAACAGAATAATTTCAGTAAAATAAATAATTAATCCAGTCCTTGAGTTAGTTAATAAAATTACTACAAAAAACAATATTGAAATCTGCAAGCTCATTTTTTTATATTTATTAATTATCAATGGTGTTATTGCAACAATGTAGTATGCAAAAGTATTGGGATTAAAAAAAATAGAAATAACTCTATCTCGTGTTGAATGCTTTATAAAAATATAATACACGAATTCAATCAGTGCGATAATACATGAAATAAAAGTTAAGAATATAATGATATTTTCATATTGTATCTCAAAGCTCAATTTATTTCTATTTTTTAAAAAAATAAAATAAAACATTATTGGTATAATCCAGCTATTTAATAAATATAATAAAGATTTTATTTTGTTTATACTTTGACATAAAAATAACATACCTAAAAGGAAAATAAAAAAATAAATAACTATTGGAATAATAAGTAACTGATTAAGAGTAAGTTTTTGTTCATTAGTATTTTTAAAAGATGAAAATATTATTATTGCTAAATATAAATAAAATAATATGAAACTTACCCTCACAAATTGATAGGTTATTATTCCAATAGTTAATGCAATTAAAATTATATACTTCTCATTGATTTTCAAGAAGTTGTTTTTCGGGAACATCTTTATACTCCTTTGCAGGATTGCCTAAATATATTTTTCTTGGTTTTGTGTCCTTTGTAACAACACTACCAGCAGCAATTAATGTGTCTTCCTCTATGATCTTACCTGGAAGGATTGTAGCATTTGCTCCAATCCTTCCTCCTTTTTTAACAATAACTCCTTTAAAATGTTTGACTCTCTCTGGATCCCTGCCAACATAATTATCATTTGATGTAATAACACCTGGGGCAATAAATGCAAAATCTTCAACATCTGAAAAAGCTGTAATATATGCATTAGATTCTAATTTGCAATTTTCACCTATTTTGCATTTATTTTCTATGCAAACGCCTCTTCCTACTATTGTTCCTTTTCCTATTATAACATTCTCTCTAATAGTAACAAGATCAGCAATAAATACTTTTTCTTCAATTGTTGCACCGGCATAAATTATACTGTTGGATCCTATTCTAACATTTGGAGATATCTTACAAATTAAATTATTTTCAATTTGGGTGGTTTTACTATTGGCACTTTTTTGAGGCAATTTACCAATAATTGTTCCATCAGCAATTTCAACATTGTCCTCAATGATTGTACCCTGTTTAATGATAACATGATGCCCTATAGAACAATTTTTCCCAATAATAACTCCATCTTCTATTATCGAATAATATCCAATTTTTGTATTTTCACCAACTTTAGCATTTGGACTTAAATAATACATTAATATATCTCTGCCTTTCTTTCTTTACATCAAGAGTAGAGTAATTTCCTAACGGCAAATTAACAGGTGTACCTTTTATTGAAGATTTATAAATTCCAAGTATTATCTCAAGTGATTTTTTCCCTTCCTGTCCAGTGACCAATGGCTTTGTGTTATTTCTGATTGCATTAATTATATCTTTAAATAAAGGTGTATGTCCAAATCCGTAAACATTGTCTGGATTTTCTAAATAACTATTTATAACTTCTTGTTCATTTTCTCCTTCAACTCTCCAAACATTAATTCTATTAACTGATGTTCCTCCAAGAACTGCTGTTGCAGATTCTCCAAAAATACTAAGTGTTTCTTCTAGGTTAGTAGGATACGTGCAAGTAGTTCCTTCAATTATGCCTCTAGAACCATTATTAAACTTTAAAAAGCCAAACCCAGTATCTTCAGCTTCTATATTTCTCAAAAATGTTTCAATATCTCCAAAAATAGAGCTAACATCATCTCCAATTATCCATTGAAGAAGATCAATATTATGTGTACATTGGTTCATCAATGCACCACCGTCAAGCTCCCAGGTCCCTCTCCATGAATCAGATTTGTAATATTCATCATTTCTATTCCATCTAATATTAGCAACAGCATAAAGTATTTTACCAAACTTACCCTCTTCAATTGATCTTTTCAATTTTTGAACACTTTTGTTAAATCTATTTTGTAGGCAAACTGCTAAAACCTTATTTTTTTCTTCTGCTTTCTTTATCATTTGATCAGCATCATAGAGAGATAATGCCATTGGCTTTTCTACAATAACATGTTTATCATATTCTAAGCAATCTAATGCATGTTTTGCATGCAAACCACTATATGTTGCAATATTTACAACATCTATTTTTTCTTTTTCTAACATTTCAGTATAATTGCTATATACTGGTATTTCTTTGTTAATATCTATCCCTCTATTTTTCAGAAATTGATAATATTTCTCTCTTGTTATTACTGCTTTTTCTAAAGAAATATCGCAAAAAGCACTAACTTCAATATCATTATAATTATTAGCAAAAGCTTCTGCATGTTTTGATGATATTCTACCACAACCAATTAATGCAAATTTTAACTTATCCATAATTGTCCTCCATAATTAAAGTTTATATACATTTTCATACATTTTAAATAAATCCTTAGTTGCATTCCTCGTATCAAATACAAGCTTAGCATTCTTAACAATTGTTTCATAATCATAATTTGAATGATTTGTTGTTATTACAACAATATCAGCTGATTTTAATAAATCTTCGTTTAAATCAACAGATGAATATGTTTTACCTTTATGTGTAAATGTAGGTATATATGGGTCATTATAAATTATTTCAGCATTCTCTTTTTCAAAATTCTCAATTACTTTTAAAGCTGGTGATTCTCTTAAATCATCAATATCATTTTTATATGCTACACCCAATATCAATATTTTTGAACCATTTAATGGTTTTTTAAATTTATTAAGTATTTTCATCACTCTATCAACAACATATTCTGGCATAAAATTGTTAATTTCACCTGCAATTTCTATCAACCTTGTATGATAATCATATTCTCTTGCTTTCCAAGTAAGATAAAAAGGATCTATTGGAATACAGTGCCCACCAAGACCCGGACCAGGATAGAATGCCATAAAACCATATGGCTTTGTTTTTGCCGCTTCAATAACTTCCCAAACATCTATCTTCATTCTTTCGCAAAGTATTGCCATCTCATTTACCAAAGCTATATTGATATTTCTAAATGTATTTTCAAGAATTTTTTCCATTTCAGCTACTTTTGGGCTACTAACCTTGAAAACTTCACTATCCAATACATTCTCGTACAACCTTGCAGCAATTATTGTACATTCTGGCGTAACTCCGCCAACAACTTTTGGAGTATTCTTTGTATTGTAGTGTTTATTACCAGGGTCAACTCTTTCTGGTGAAAATGCTAAAAAGAAATCAGTGCCACATTTTAGACCTGTTTCTTCCAATATAGGCATTACTATTTCTTCTGTTGTTCCAGGATAAGTAGTTGATTCAAGAACAATTAACATTCCTGAATGAAGATATTTAGCAATTTCTCTTGAAGAATTAACTACATAAGAAATATCTGGCTGTTGATATTTATCAAGAGGAGTTGGAACACATATTGCTACAGCATCAACATCTTTTATTTGACTATAATCAATTGTAGCAACTAATTTTCCGTTTTGAACAAGTTCTTTTAGTTCCTTATCAACAACATCACCAATGTAGTTTTCACCATTGTTTACCATATCAACTCTTCTTTGTTGAATATCAAATCCAATAACTTTATAACCTGCTTTTGCTTTTTCCACAGCTAAAGGAAGGCCAACATAGCCTAGTCCAACAACACCTATAACTGCTTCTCTTTTCTCAAATTTTTCTAATAATTTTTTTGCAATTTCATTCATGTTATTTACCTCCAAACATATTTATTTTTGATATAATATAGTTTATCTCATTTTCATTAAGCTCAGGAAACATTGGAATAGCAAATGTTTTTGTGCTTAGCATTTCGGCAATTGGAAAATCCCCTTTTTTATATCCTAAATATTCCAACGCCTTTGTTAAATGTAATGGTACAGGATAGTAAACTCCAGTAGAAATATTATTTTCATTTAAATATTTCATAATAAGTTCTCTATTTTCATATTGCAATACAAATAAATGGTATATATGTTTTAAGCCATTTTTTTCATAAGGTAAAATAATTTTATCCAATGAAATATTTTGTTTATAAGCATTTGCAATTCTTCTTCTTGCTTTATTCCAATTATCAATATATTTCAATTTAACATCTAACATTGCTGCTTGTATGGCATCTAATCTACTATTAAAACCAATTATCTCATTGTAATACTTTTTTTTCATTCCATGTTGCCTAAGTAATCTAACCTTTTCAGCAATTTCTTGTTTGTTTGTAACTATAATCCCTCCATCTCCAAAGCCACCTAAATTCTTAGTTGGGAAAAACGAAAAACAAGCAATATCACCTAATGTTCCTATCTTTCTATTTTTATATTCACTTCCAAATGCTTGACATGCATCTTCAATAACAAACAAATTATATTTTTTGGCTAAATCATTTATAGGATCCATATCTGCTGGCTGTCCAAAAATATGAACAGGCAATATAGCTTTTGTATTTTTTGTAATCTTACTTTCAATTTGGTTTACATCGATATTATATGTATCTTTATCAACATCAACAAAAACAGGTTTTGCTCCTACTTGAACAATTGCTTCAGCAGTGGCAAAAAAAGTCCAAGGAGTTGTTATAACCTCATCCTGGGGGCCAATTCCTAATGCTTTTAATGAAATAACAAGTGCATCAGTTCCATTTGCAACACCAATAGCATAATTTACCCCTAAATAATTGCAGATGTCTTTTTCAAATTTTTCAACTGTTTCTCCTAAAATATAGTTCCCACTTTCCAAAGTTTCTATTACTGCTTTATTTATCTCATCTTTTATACTTAAATATTGTCTTTTTAAATCAATTAAACTTATCAACTTATATCACTCCTAAATACTCTTTATTATATTATTTCTTTCTCTAATAAGAACAGCTAACACACCAATAAATAATCCAGCAAAAGTGCCTGCAACTATCCTTATTGCTTTTTCAAATTTACTTCCAACTGACTCATAATTTTTAATTTCACCATATGTCCCAATAGCTTTATTTATATCTATCAAATTATTAAAATTATCAGAGTACCATTCTAAAATATAAAGTGATGCTAACATTTCATTGCTTACATCTTTATTTTTTTCATTTATATTTGTTTGTATTTGATTTTTTAATTGCATAAGCATTTTCTGGCCAGTCTTTGATTTTGATATTAATTCAGTAGAAATTTGAGTTTTTAACATAGTTTCATATTTTGATAGCATTTTCAAGGAATCATCTTTGGTAGGAGCAGTAGATTTTAATATTAAATAAAAAATGCCATTTTTGCTTGCTTTTAAATCTACAGTAATTCCTAATCTTTCATCTTCACCATAATACTTTTTTACATAATCAATAAATGGAGAATTTAATGCTACCATCTCAAGATATTCCTTATTTATTTCAATGTTTGTTAGATTTGAATATATTCCTTGAATCATATTAGAAACGGGTGACAGGTTATTTACTTGACTTAATGGATTTAAAAGGCTGTTATCAATTTTTATATTTTCTTCTGCAGTCCAAAGTGTTTTTGTAGTAAATAAAACTACTACAACTGATAAAACAAAGAATAAAACAGTTATTAAACATATTAGTTGAATGTTCTTTTTTGATAAAATATTCATAGTTAATCTCTCCTTGTTAAAATATTCAAAGTTGTTATTTCAACTTTATCAGTTATATTAGCAATAATAGTTCCATCGTCTTTTGTTATATATGTTTTTATTTTTAATTTTTTTAATTTATTCAATGTTACCTTATGAGGATGACCATATTCATTATTTTTAGCGGCAGAAATTATAGCATATTTAGGATTTACTAACTTAAGAAATTGAAAACTACTTGATGAATAACTACCATGATGACCAATCTTTATTATATCAGATTTAAGATTATAACCGTTCTTAATAATATCTTTTTCAGCCTCATTCATTGCATCTCCCATAAGTAACACTGAATTTCCTTTATAGCTAACTTTAATTACCAAACTCATATTATTTAACTCTTCATATTTTTTCGATGGTGAAAGTATCTCAAATTCAATATCATCAATGGTAATTTTATCCCCAGCCCACAAGGCTTTTATCTTAAGGTTTTTTCTCTTTAGACTATTAAGCATATCCATAAATGTATCAGTATTTGTGTAACTATTGGATGAATAAAAATTTTTTATGGTATAATTATTCATTACATAATCCATATTCCCAATGTGGTCTTCGTGTGGATGTGTAGCAAATACAGCATAAAATTTGTCAATATTAAGTAATTTAAGATATTTTTTAAATTTATCTAATGAAGACCTAGGACCAGAATCAATCAATATAAAGTTATTATTAGGTGTCTTAATTATTATGGAATCACCTTGACCTACATCTAAAAAAGCAAATGATAGAGTATTATTTCTTATATCTGATGACAATAAATTGTAATCAAAATTTTCTAAATCACAAGAAGCCAAAAAAAATAAAATGGATATTAAAACTAATATTAGGATCAGATTTTTTATTATTTTCAATAATATCACCTAATTTAATAAAAAATAATAGGAATCAACAAAGCTTAAAGCTGATTCCCTGTATACATAACTCAATCAAAATTATAACTCTATATATGTATTAATTCAATATTATTAAATGTATTATTCCAACAAATCCTTAATAATTTTTAATTCGTTCCTTGCTATATTTTGCCATGAGAATTGCTTTATAATTTCTTCGTTTAGCGATATGTTCTTTTTATTTTGGTTAAAGTTAAATGCCATAGCTTTTGAAAAATTCTTTATAAAATCATTATCAAAACTAATAATCTTTGATTTTTCAGAAAAAGCTGCTTCTTTTATTCCTCCTACGTCAGATGCTAAAATATGGCATCCACATGCTAATGCTTCTCTTATAAGGCAAGGAAACCCTTCATTTCTACTTGGCATAATAACTGTATCAATACAATTAAGATATTTAGCTAGTTCACTTTGTTTCATTGCATCGAACACCGAAAAATCGATATTTTTATTTTTTAGATTATCTATAACTTTATCTTTTAATTCTCCTTTACCAATAATAATTAATTTTATTTTTGAAATATCTATTAACTTACTTAGTTCATCAATTATGCTTGGAATCATATCAAATCCTTTTATATATTTAAAGTGCCCAATAAATCCAAAAGTATATTTATTTTCTTTGTTTATTATAGAATTAATTAACGCCAAATCTTCCTTTGAATAACTCCTGAATATTTCAGTATTTATCCCATTGTTAGAAATAAAATAATTATTTATTTTATTTGTTATATTCTTAGCTTTTAATAATAAATCATTGCTTACAAAAAAATTACCATCAACATTTTCTAAAAGATCTTTAGCCATTTTTCTAAAGGTTTTATTTTTTAATGCTAATGTGTGAATTTCACTTCCATGATAAAACTGTATAACTTTTATATTATATCTTTTGACAAGTTTTAGTATATAATGGCCTAAAGTAAGATTATGGGATACAATAACATCAGGTCTATTATTCTTTATATATTTTTTTATACACTTTGTAAAAAAATATTTATTTACAATATTAGGATCATGAAATAGCTTTAAATAAGATAAATATGTTATTTTAACATTATTGAATATATAGCTATTTTGTTTATTATTAGATAAACAAGATTTAGGAACAATAAAGTTTACATCATTTTCTTTTTTGTATTCATATACCCTATTTAAAATGAAAATACCTGCCATTGGATTTTGTGAAGATGGTGCAATTCCGCTAATAACACAAATTTTCATAATATCCTCCTAAAACTACTTGTTGATGCTATCTAAATAACCTTGAAGAATGTATTGTGCTGCCAATTTATCAACAACATCTTTTCGTTTTTGCCATTTTTGGGAATCCTCTATTAATACTCTTTCAACAGCTTTTGTTGAAAATCTTTCATCCCACTTTACCACTTTAACATTATATAATTCACTAATTTTTAAAGCAATATCATCAATTACTAATTGCCTTTTATTTTTTATGTCAATATTAGTTTTGTTGAATGGGTATCCAATTATGACTTGATCTATCTCAAACTTTTTAAATAATTCATCTATCTCTTTAAACAAATCTTCTTTTTTAAGATCAATTGTCTTGACACCTGTTGCAATAATATTCATTGGATCAGATAATGCAACACCAATCCTTCTTTCACCAATATCTAAGCATAGTTTTCTCATACTTTAATCCCTCATTTATATAATTTTAATAGCCATGTTCTTGCAATAAGTACTGCAGTAACCACAAGTTAAGCATTTATCGTATTCTATCTTCAATTTATTGTTTTCTATTATTAGAGCATTTTGATGACAATGCTTTACACATTCTCCACATAAAGAACACCATTCTTCTATGTGAAGTTTTTTATTTTTTATTATACTATTTAATTTTTCTTGGTTTATATTTTTCACTCCATTATTGAATACCTCTATATTCATATCTATCTCAGAAAAATCTTGCATGCCAATAGCAACAGAATGTATTTCTTTACAAGATAAAATAAAACTCAATGCCTCATGATAATCTTTTAATAAATTACCACCGCCCAATGCCTTCATAGCAAAAATGCCTTTCCCATTATTATAAGCTAACTTTATAGCATCATACATTGATTTTATATCTCCATCTACTATACCAATACCTTTAAAATTAAATATAGGGTGAATAACTTCAATCTCTTTGTATTTGAGTGCAGCTAATACTCCACTAACAAAGTGTGTTGATATTCCAAAATGCTTTATAAAACCTTCCTGTTTTGCTTTTAAAAAATATTCAATTGCTTCATAATGTCCTTTAATTGTTAAATCACTTTCTTGTTCATGAAGCAAAAAAATATCAATATAATCAATATTCATTTCATTTAATGCTTTTTCAAGGCTAAATTTAGCTGTTTTTTTATCATAGGCATAAGATTTTGTACAAATTATAGGTCTAAACCCAGATATATTAATTGACTCTTTAATATATGGATATGTATTATAAAGTTCAGCAGTATCTATAAAGTTTATTCCTTTTTCATATGCATAAGAAAGTAATTTAGCACCTTCAGATATTTTTAACTTTTTCTGTAAAGGGCCCATAGTTAATGTCCCAAAACACAATCTACTTACTAACAGATCTGTATTACCAAACTTAACCTTATCCATTTATTTCCTCCATCTTGATAAAAAATAGCATACATACTAATCCAATTGTTAAAAAAGTTAAGATAATTGCACCAGAATCATTTAGTAAAAATGCAAATATTGATAGAACTATATATATATTAATTATTTTATTGTTTATTTTATATTTTTGTATAATAAAATAGATTAAAATAAATATTAAAGGTATTAAAATTAAAACTGGATACTTATAGAAATATGAAATATTCATATATAATTTCCGAAATATTGTTTCAAAAAGTATTTTTTCTGATACGAAAACATTATATAAATATGAATTTAATTTTATTATTAATGTGATTATAGCAATACTTGCTAAACTTCCAATTAAAACCATAATTTTTTTAGTTTTATAGTTAAATAGAAAATATATAATTAGAGTTAATAATATTGATAGAAACATCCCAAAATTAATAAAATAATATGGTATTACTGAAATTAATCCAACTATAAATAAAAAAAATAGATATATATTAGTAGCATTCTTTTTATATGATAAGACTATAAATGTTATCGCAATTAAAAAAAATGAAAATAACTCATTTCCAATACCATAAAATCTATTACCATATGATGGATGGTATCCAAGAAATGATAATAATTGAAGTTTGTTTTGAAAAAATACTGATTGAGATATTATAAACAATGCAATAAATATTCCTGATGATAATACACTTATACGAAGATTTACTTTTTCAAATAAAGCTATAAATAATGTAAATTGAAGCAAATAAATTATTGATAATTTTAATGAATCTGCTTTTGAGCTTAATACCATAAGTGGAGTTAATAATTGATATGTTATTGAATTAATAGAAAACAATAATATAAATTTATTTAATTGGGTCTGATTTACTTTTTTTATTATTAATAATAGTAACATTATAATAGCAAACAAGCCTTGTATGATAATGCTTGGTAAAAAAAATATAATTTGATTTTTATTAGTCTTCTTTAAATTTAAATAAAACCTTGTTAAATTATTTAAATTATTTTTAGTTATTTCCTTTACAATTACTGTATTTTCTCTATTCAAAATTGAAAAGATATTTTTTTTGACTATCAATCCTTGCCGTTTAGTATCCTTCGAATAGTAAGTAAAAAATCCTTTATTTTTTTCAAAACCAATTAAATAGCCTAAATTGTAAGCTTCATTATAATTTATAATATAAATTGTGTTGTTATAAGAAATATTAGCTACTAAATTCATTAAAGAATTAAAATCATAATTTTTTATAATTAACAATGTGGTTTCATTTTTATTTATATTACTATTTATTTTTGTTGTATAATTGATTTTTTTATATTGGCTTTCTAAATGTTTTAAAAAGTATAATTTTTCTTCTGCAACAATATTCAATATTTCTGTGTTTAATTTTTTATTATCCATATATAGAATTCCATTTAGAATCTGATCATTTTTTTTAAGTCCATTATAATTAAAGGAAACAATTGAAAAATTAATACCTTCTTTTTTAAAATTAGAAGGTATATCAGCTATTTTTTCATTATCAATATAGTTAAAAATTATAATATCATTCTTATAAAAGTAACTATTATTAGCAAAAGTTACAATGCTACTGTTCAATATTATTATTAATATAATACTTAATAATTTCTTCAAGTATTTCATCTCTTTCAATTCTCCTTATAATTGATCGAGCATTTTTATGATTTGTTATATAGGTAGGATCACCAGATATAATGTAGCCAACAAGTTGAGCTATAGGATTATATCCCTTTTCCTTTAAAGCACTATAAACTTCCGAAAGAATCTCAACTACTTTTTTTTCTAAATCTTTATCAATTGGAAATTTTTGAGTTTTATCATCCATGATATATCACCTCATTAATTTTTAAGCCCTCATTCACAATTTTATCACAAGTGAATGAAGGCTTTAAATATTTTTACTTAATTCATATAAAACTATTGAAGTTGCAACAGAAGCATTTAAAGATTCTGTATTACCTTTCATTTTGATTGTCAATATTAAATCAGCACTTTTTTCAAAATTTTCATCTATTCCATTAGATTCATTACCAATTATTAAAGCAAAACTATCTTTTAGATTAATACTATCTAAAGATAATCCTCCTTGGGGTTTTGTTACAACTATCTTTATATTGTTACTTTTCAAAAAGTCTATTGCTCTTTCTGAATCAATTGATCTTACAATTGATAAATGAAAAATGGATCCCATCGAAGACCTTATCACTTTTGAATTATAAATATCAACACTTCCTTTTGTTGATAGAATATTTGAGAATCCAAAAGCACTACAAGTTCTTAATATTGTACCAAGATTCCCAGGATCCTGTAAATTGTTTAATATAACTATATTATTTGATTTTTTCAGAAGTTCTATATCAACATCAATATAGTTAATAATAGTAAAAATACCTTGTGAACTTATTGTATCACTAATATAATCAGATATATTATCACTAATTAAAATAACTTCAAATTTCTTATCCTTATCAGATAATAATCTATTGTAAATTTCAGAATAATTTTCTACTGCACTTTCAGAAAACAAAACATGAGATATAAAATCTTTTTTATGCATAAGAGCTTCAAAGAGAAGTTTTTCCCCTTCGGCAATAAAACTTCTCTTTTGGTCTCTATATTTTTTAATTTCAAGCTTTTTTATTTCTTTTATAAGAATATTATCTTTACTTTTAATTATCTCCATAAATATCTTCCTAATTTAAATTATTAGGACTTTTTTGCAATTTCAACTAATTCTGCAAAACCTTTTGGATCATTAACAGCCATATCAGCTAATACTTTTCTATTAAGACTTATTCCAGCCTTTTTTAAGCCATTCATAAATTTGCTATATGATAAACCATTTTGTCTTGCAGCAGCATTAATTCTTGTAATCCATAATTTTCTGAAATCTCTCTTTTTAAGCCTTCTACCAATATAAGCATATCTTAAAGATCTCATAACAGCAATATGTGCTTGTTTAAAGATCTTACTCTTTGCTCCAAAATAGCCTTTCGCTAATTTAAGATATTTTTTATGTCTTTTTCTTGATCTAACTCCGTTTTTAATTCTCATTGTGACTCCTCCATTCTAAAATTTGTTTACATATATGGTAATAACTTTTTCATAGCGTTTTGACTAACACTATTTACAACTGCAGTCTTTTTAAGATTTCTTTTTCTTTTTCGAGTTTTACTACTTAATAAATGGCTTTTACCAGCTTTTTTTCTAAGATATTTTCCGCTTCCGCTTATTTTTATTCTCTTAGCTGTCCCTCTATGTGTTTTCATTTTTGGCATAATAGCTTCCTCCTTAAGAAAATTATTGTTTTGGTATAATTATCATACTCATATTTTTACCTTCGAGCTTGGGTTTCTTTTCAATAGTTCCATGGTTTTCTATAAGTTTAGCAAACTTTTCAAGAAGTTCTTCACCAAGTTCAGCATGTTGTACTTCTCTACCTCTAAACCTTATTGTAACCTTTACCTTATCTCCGTCTTGAAGAAATTTTATTGCATTCTTAGCTTTAACATTAAAATCATGATCTTCAATTGTGGTAGTCAGCCTTATTTCTTTTACATTAATAATTCTTTGATTTTTACGAGCTTCCTTTTCTTTTTTTGATAGCTCAAATTTGTATTTGCCATAATCCATAATTTTACATACAGGCGGAACTGCTTGTGGAGCAATCTTAACTAAATCAAGCTTCCTTTCCTCAGCAGCTTTCAGAGCATCTTTGATATTCATAATACCTAACTGAGCTCCATTTTCATCTATAACCCTTACTTCTTTATCTTTAATCTGTTCATTAATCAATAATTCTTTGTTATTTATATCTATTCACCTCCAAATAATAAAATAATTAATAAATATAAAAAAAGTGGATAGAAGCATAGTCTACCCACTTCGGTTCTTAATAATAAATCCGAAATATTAACCCATCAAGATATGCTTGATAAGGTGAGAAGCGATAGACTTCTACTTCATTTATAAATATTAACATTGATAGGATAGCACAATATAATTAGTTTTGTCAAGTTTTTTATTGTCCTTCTATCCATGCATTAATAATATGATTTATCTTATAATCTTTATTTTCAAAATATATCTCTATAATATCAAATCTGCACATTTTATCTGTTAATTTGTTTTTAACTAAATACCATTTTGCTATATTAATTATTTTTTGTCGTTTATAATAATTTACTGATTCTGCCGGTAATCCATATTTTAGGTTTTTTCTTGTTTTTACTTCAATAAAAATATATGTATTATCCTTTTCACATATTATATCTATTTCGCCAATAGGACATCTAAAATTTCGGTCTATGATTTTGTAATTTTTTTTTAATAAGTAATTGCAAGCAATTGTTTCTCCATTATAACCAATTTTTCTTTTATTATACAAAATATTGCACCTCTACTAATTCTTTTTGTTATCAAGATAACCAATATAGATTAATATCTGAGCAACAGTTTCAAACAAGTCTTCTGGTATAAACTGATTAATGTCTAATTTGTATAACTGTTCAGTCAACTGTGGATCTTGATATGTTTTTATGTTATATTTCTTAGATTCTTCAATTATTCTATTGGCTGTATATCCTTGGCCTTTTGCAATTACCTTAGGTGCATATTCTCCACTTTTATATCTAAGTGCAACTGCTTTAAATTTCTTATTCATGCTTTTATACCTTTAAATCTATTTTTGATATTTCATTATTATCAATCATCATTCCAATAACAAGATTAGAAATACAATTCTTTGAGATTCTATATTCAATTCTAATTTCTTTGTTATTTGATCTTAACATTTCTAACAATATATTTTTATTATAATTAAAATAATTGTAAATTTCGAAGTTTTCTAATAAAAATAATACATTATAATGTCTATTATTCATCTTTTTAACATAAAAGGATACTTTCCCAAGATTATCGGTATTAACCATTACAGCTATTGACTCAATTTTAGCATAATCCCTTTTTTTATTGTTTTCTTTAATTACTAAATTAATATTGCCATTGTACCTCTCAACTATATTCTGATTATTAAGAATATAATAATTGTAGTTATCTTTTGTAATTATAAATCCTTTTTCAATATTATTTTCTAAGACATCGTTCCTTTCATCTTTTATAAATAATGTTTTTATTTTCTCATCTTTTATTTTATACAATAAAAAAACATCACTTAGGCTTTTAATTTCACTATTATTTTTCAATCTACTCAACAAATGTAGCAAAGATTTATTTTCATCATTCTCAAAGTCTATATTTTTTATATATTTTAAAAACTTATTCTTTTCGTTAATAAATTCTTCTTTTATTATTGGTTTTTTGTCAATTACTAATCCATAAGCAGTATACATATCAATATTATTTTTTATTTCCACATTAACATTTTTAAATAAATTTATTATTTTCTGTTGGCTATCATTACTATTAAAAATGATACTAACAATTTCATTATCAAATTTTAATAAAGCTGGTCCTTGATAGTCAAAAGGTAGATTATATTTTATTTGTTCTACAAGATTATTATCAAAAAACATAGATATTGTATTATTATTATTTTTTATAAATACTTCTATTAAATCATGACTATCAATTGTTTCAAAAATATCATTATTGAAATATATTTTGGGAATATCTATCTTTGTTAAATTATTATTAATTATCTTAATATCGCCTTTGTTTACCTTACTATTTATTGAAAGTTCTTGTCTTAATACCTTATAAATATATTTCCCATCCCTTATATCAACTAATTTCAACAAAATATCTTGCCCTTCTTCAAAATTCAAATCAGAAGTATTTAGTGCTGTTATTACTTGTCCATTAGTTGATATTGTTAATTGATCTTTATTTATAGTTAGTATTTTACCATTAATTAAACTAGTTTTATTTTCAAAAGTATTGTCAATTATATTAAATAATATTTTACTTATATTATTAAAAATTATTTCATTAGAATTTATATTATCCAAATAGCTCACCCTAATATTTTTTTAAGGAATGATTTTCTATGAATAGGACATGGTCCATATTTTTTAATAAGATCTATATGAAGCTTTGTCCCATAACCCTTGTGTTTTTCAAACATATACTCAGGATACAGCTTTGCCATTTTTTCCATATAATTATCACGTGCCACCTTGGCTAAGACAGAAGCACATGCAATACTATAAGATTTCATATCGCCTTTAACAATTGCACGTTGATTAATTCCTAAATTAGTAATGTCGTTTCCATCTATAATTATTATATCGGGTTCTATTTTAAGAGTTTTTATAGCATTTGACATGGCTTGTAATGTTGCATTTCTAATATTTATTTGGTCTATCACGTTATTATCAACACTTATTATTGAATACGCTAATGCATTATTTATAATTTTATTATAAAGCTTAACTCTTTTTTCTTTTGTTAGTTTTTTTGAATCTCTGATACCTTCAATTATATTGTCCTTATCCATAATAACTGCTGCAGCAAAAACTGGTCCTGCAAGCGGCCCTCTCCCTGCCTCATCAACACCACAAATCAATTTATATCCTTCCTTGTTAAGTTCATTTTCAATTGAAAAATATTCTTCAATGCTATATTTCATCTAATGTGATCCTCCCAATTCTACCCTTCCTAAAATCATCTAATAACAATAAAGCAGCTTTTTGAGTATCAATCTCTCCTCCTTTAATTATACATCCTCTTTTCCTGCCAATTTCAAGCAATAGCTGTTGCCCTTCAATAAGGCTAAAATCAGTTTTGTATTTTTGGTTAAATATTTTACTGTAATTATTTTTTAATAAAGTTGCTAAATAAATAGCTATTTCTTCTGGGTTATAAAGTTCATCTTTAATACTTCCAATGGCACACATTTTATATGCTGTATCTATATCATCTAACTTTGGATATAATATGCCAGGAGTGTCTAATAATTCGAAGTAATCATTTACTTTTATCCATTGTTTTGACCTAGTAACGCCTGGTTTATCACCTATTTTAGCTTTTGAAGCATTAGAGATTTTATTTATCAATGTAGATTTCCCTACATTCGGTATCCCAATTACTGCAAATCTAACTATCTTTCTTCTTCCCTTATTTAAATAGCTTTCTATCTTTTCATTTACTAATTGGAAAGATGTTTCAAGTATCTTTTTTATATTTTTCCCAGACAAACTATCTATTTCAATAGCTTTATAATTATTTATATTTAAAAAATTAATCCATTCCTTTGTTTTATTGCTGTCTGCTAAATCAGATTTATTAAGTAAATATAAAGATGGCTTATCATGAAAAATCTCTTCAAGTTCTATATTTCTTGTACTTTTTGGTGCTCTTGCATCAAGCATAACTAAAAATAGATCAACAAGTTTATTAAGTTGACTTATTTCCTTTTTTGCTTTTGCCATATGTCCAGGATACCAATTTATATTCAAATTTCTATTACCTCCTTAAAAATAAAGAGACTAAGCTTATAAGCATTAGTCTCTTTAGGTTAGCCTTTTTGATTTGTGTCAACCAACTCTTTAATCTTTGCAGCTTTACCAATCTTTGTTCTGATGTAATATAGTTTTGCACGTCTAACTTTACCACGACGAACAACTTCGATTTTTTCAAGTCTTGGAGAGTGGATTGGGAATACCCTTTCAACACCAACACCGTAAGAAATTCTTCTTACAGTAAATGTTTCGTTAATCCCTGTTCCTCTTCTTTTGATAACTAATCCTTCGTATGCTTGAACTCTTTCTCTGTTTCCTTCAATAACTTTGAAATAAACTTTAACAGTATCACCAGGTCTAAACTCTGGTATGTCTTTTTTAAGCATTTCGCTTTCAATTTCTCTAATGATGTTATTCATTCTTTCCCCTCCTTCCATTATAGTTGTTCATATAGCTTAAAAAAAGCTATAGCGGAGCAACCGTATTCCCAGCAAACATGAGTATTATATCATAAACTTTTCTTGTTCACAATATTTTATAAGAAGTTTCATATCTGAATCACTAAGTTTGGATTTTTTTATTATATCAGGTCTTTTTTTAATTGTACGTTTTAATCTCTGAATACGACGCCACTTTTCAATTTCTTTATGGTTCCCATTTAAAAGAACAGAAGGAACATTTAAACCCATGAATTCTTCTGGTCTTGTATATTGTGGATATTCAAGTAACCAATTTTCTAATGATTCATCTCGATGTGATTCTTTTTCAATAACACCATCAACAAGTCTTGAGATTGCATCAATTAATATTAATGCAGCATACTCACCACCTGTTAAAACATAATCACCAATAGATATCTCATCAGTAACAATCAAATCAATTATTCTTTCATCTATGCCTTCATAATGTCCACATATAATAACTAATTCTTCTTCACGTGAAAGCTCTTTTGCAAGTTCTTGGTTAAAAAGCTTCCCTTGAGGGGTTAAGTATATAACTCTTTTTGTTTTCTCACTTTTAATATTTTGGAATGCATCATATAAAGGTTGTGGACTCATAACCATACCAAATCCACCACCATAAGGATAATCATCAACTTTTTTATGTTTATTTTTTGTATAATCCCTAATGTTATATGCTTCAATTGTAATTATTTTCTTTTCTTTTGCTCGTTTTAATATGCTAAAATCAGTTCCGTTTAGAATTATCTCTGGAAATAAGGTTAATATTTTAAAATTCATCAATTAATCCCTCTATTAGTTTTATTTTCATATACCCCTCTTCAATATTTACTTCAGAAACTATATTTTTTAGTGCGGGAATCAAAATTTCCTTTTTTTCTCCATTTATAACATAAACATCGTTACTTCCAGTTTGGATAACATCTGTAATGTTACCCAAATATCTACCATTTAGCTCATATACTTTTAATCCTATAATTTCACAAATAAAGAATGTATTCTCAGGTAACTTTTTAGCTTTTTCTCTTTCTACTACTAAATATCTATTTTTCAATTTTTGTGCATCATCAATTGTATTAATTTCATTAAACTTTACAATAACAATATTTCCTTGTTGTCTAAAACTTTGAATTGAAAGTTTTGTACTTAAATCATCTTCTAATAAAACATAATCTATTTGACCAAATCTATCAATTTCATCTGTTAAAGGAATAATTTTAACCTCACCTTTTAACCCAAAAGTATTTACAATCTTTCCAACCTGTAAATATTTATACAAAGTAATTTCCTCCTTTACAAAAAAGAGTTAGGAAAACCTAACTCTTTTATTGGAGAATTTCAACAATAACTCTTTTATTTTCTTTTGTGGCAGCAGCTCTTACAACTGTTCTAAGAGCCTTTGCAATTCTACCTTGTTTACCAATTACTTTTCCCATGTCTTCTGGTGCAACATGAAGCTCAATTATTACTGATTGTTCTCCATGTATTTCATTAACTCTTATCATTTCTGGGTGGTCAACAAGTGATTTTGCAATTAATTCTACTAATTCCTTGAGCACAGAAATCTCCTCCTTAGGCTAGATTATTGTATAATCCCAGCTTTTTTTAGTAATACTTTTACAGTGTCTGTTGGTTGAGCACCATTTTTTAGCCACTTATTTGCCTTTTCAGCATCAATCTTAATTTCTGCTGGATTTCTCAAAGGATTGTAAAAACCAATTTCTTCGATAAATCTACCATCTCTTGGACTTCTTGAATCAGCAACTACAACTCTATAAAATGGGTTATCTTTTGCACCCATTCTTTTTAATCTTATTTTAACAGCCATTTTTTCACCTCCTAACAATAATTTTTATTTATTACATGAAAGGAAATTTAAATTTCCCTTTCTTAGCTATTTTAGGATTTGAGAATTGTTTCATCAATTTTTTCATATCATCAAATTGCTTTAAAAGTTTATTTATGTCTTGTACCTGTGTCCCACTTCCTAAAGCAATTCTTCTTTTCCTGCTTGAGTTTATAATTGAAGGATTTTCTCTTTCTTTTAATGTCATTGAATTAATAATTGCTTCAATTTTTTTAAGTTCCTTTTCACCTTCATCTAAATTTGCATCTTTTTGTATTTTAATACCTGGAATCATAGAGATAACAGAAGATAGTGGCCCCATTTTCTTTATCTGTTTTAATTGTTCAAGAAAATCATTCAAATCAAATTGCATACTTTTTAATTTTTTCTCAAGTTCTTCTGCCTTTTTCTGATCAAATGCTTCTTGAGCTTTTTCAATAAGGGTAAGAATATCACCCATACCAAGTATTCTTGAAGCCATTCTATCTGGATAAAAAGGTTCTAAATCATCCATTTTTTCGCCCATTCCTGCAAACTTAATAGGTTTTGAAGTAACTGCTTTAATTGATAATGCAGCCCCACCACGAGTATCACCATCTAATTTTGTCATTATAATGCCATCAATTCCAAGTTTTTGATTAAAGGAATCTGCAACATTAACTGCATCTTGTCCTGTCATAGCATCAACAACTAAAAGTATTTCAGTAGGCTCAACATTTTGCTTAATTAACTGAAGCTCATACATCAATTCTTCATTAATGTGAAGCCTTCCTGCTGTATCTATTATAACTGTATCATGCCCATTTTTCTTAGCGTATTCTATACCATTTTTTGCTATACTAACAGCATTCTTGTTGTTGTAATCAGCATAGCAAGAAACCTCTACTTTTTTTGCTACAATCTCTAATTGGTTTATAGCGGCAGGTCTGTAAATATCACAAGCAATTAATAATGGTTTTTTGCCTTGTTTTTTAAGATTTAAAGCAAGTTTGCCAGATGTTGTTGTTTTACCAGAACCCTGTAAACCTACCATCATATATATTGAAAACCCTTTTGGGCTTGCTTTTAATTTAGTTTCATTTCCACCTAAAAGAGATACAAGTTCATCATGAACAATTTTAATTACTTGCTGACCAGGTGTTAAACTTTCTAATACTTCGCTTCCTATTGATTTTTCAGTTACTTTATTTATAAAATCCTTAACAACCTTAAAATTAACGTCAGCTTCTAATAATGCTAATTTTACTTCTTTCATAGCTTCTTTTATATCTTTTTCAGTAAGTTTACCCTTGCCTCTTAGTTTCTTGAAAACATCCTGTAACCTTTCAGATAGGTTTTCAAATGCCATTTTTCGCCATCTCCTGAATTTTATTTATAATAATTAAGATTTCATTATCGAAATACTTATTGTAAATCTTATTAAGGTCTTCTAATATTTCATCTATATATCTTTTTTGATTAAGATATCTTTCTACTAAATGAAGCACATTTTCATATTGGATTAGCTGTTCCTCAGCTTTTTTCACAAAATCATGTACACCTTGTCTTGATATACCTAAATTTTCTGAAATTTCACTAATTGATAAATCTTCATTAATGTATAGTTCAATAATTGTTTTTTGCTTAGGTGTAAGTAGATTTTTATAAAAATCAATTAAAAGACTAATATATATTTTTTTGTCCATAATATTCTTCCTTCTGTAAAGTAACTTTACTTGACATTGATATGATACAACAAAAATATTTTTTTGTAAACATTTTTTTAAAATTTAGAATTATACTTGACCATTAAAATAGTTTATAATACTATCAAATATGAAAATAATAATTTAGGAGGTTTCTTTATGAAAATTATTGATGAAAAAGGAAGGCTTTTTAAGGTAATTAATTTATTTGATTTAATTATTATTGTACTAGTTTTATCAATAACAATTGCAGGCATTATTAAGTTTTCAAAACATAGTCCAACAGAACAAAATAATCTCCAGAGTAATATCAACGTTAAAATAGTTCCTGGTGAAGCTCTCATTAATGTAAAAATTCCTCTTACATTACCCGAATATGCAAAAGCTTTAAAGGTAAATGATAAATTAGTTAGTGGAGACAACTTTACAAACTCATATATAAAGGATATTAGAATTGAAAAAGGACAATATATTACCACCAATCAAGATGGTAAAATAATAGTAAATACTCATCCTCAGAAAGTAGATGTCTATCTTACATTATATGGTTATGTAACTTTTAATGGTGCAACAATAAAATTAGATAAACAAACAGTTAGAATTGGTAAATCGATATTTATAAAAACAAATACAGTAGAACTTAATGGAACGATTAATGGTATTCAAATTATTAAAAAGAATGATTAGGTGAGAAAATATGATAAAAAACAGTATAACATATAAGCTTTTTCTTAGGATAATTTATATAATTAAATTAAGCTATATTGTTTCTTTCTTTAAAAATTTAATCAATTATTCAAAATATTCATGGATTTATTCAATATTTTTAAAGGAAAATGAAGGCTTCAACATAATTAATAAGTCATTTTTTGTTAGTTTATTTAAATTAATTGCTAATTTATTGTTTAAAATAATGATCATCATTGCTAATCCCTTTATCAGATGGGCTAAATATAGTAGTATTATTTTATCAGTAAACGAAAATAAAAATTTAATTAAATATAAACCTTTCATGTTTCTATTTATATATACATTTATTTTTGAAATTGGATATATAATAAGTGGATATTTAAGCAAAAATGTGGATCCATATACTCTTGTTTATTTGTCAAGCTCTGTAATTATATTTATGATATTAAGGAATATAACATTAAATAGTTTTGTTAATACTGTTAAAAACAGTATTTTTTATCATATAATTAAAATAATTGTTTCATGAAGGTGGAAAAATGAATAAAAAATCTTTATACATAATGTCATTAATTATCTTTATATTAGGTCTTTTATCTGGCTTTATATCAATAAAATTTTCTTTAACAATTATAGCTTTATTAGCCCTATTAATTATTATTTTTGAAGATCCTTCTCGTCTTCTTTACATTGTTGCATTATATGGGTTTATTGATTATTTATTTAGGAATATTCCAGCAATAAATCAGTTTTCATCTTTTTGGGATGAATTGCTTTTTGCTCTTATAATTTTTGCTTGGCTAACAAAATTAATATATAGTAGAAAGTTATTAATAAGATTTACTCTTATTGATATCTATATAATTATTTTAATTTTAGTTTCTCTATTTTTACTGTTAATGCGTTCTCCTGATCTCAAAATAGCAATTGAAGGCATTAGAGTTGTTATTGAATATGCTTTATGGTTTTTTGTAGGACTTAATTTAATGAAAAATGCAAAACAATTTAATAATATTATTTCTATTTATATATTTATGATCTTCTGTATATCTTTATATGGAATATATCAATATATAATAGGTGTTGAAATACCTTCTTCATGGATTGATAGCAGCCGAGAAACATATATAAGAACAAGAGTTTTTTCAATTATTGGCAGTCCTAATGTTTTAGGTAGTTTACTAGCAATGACAATCCCAATATCGTTATCATTAGTATTTTACGAAGAAAATATTAAAAAGAAGGTATATTATGTAATTGCTACTTTATCTATGATAATAACACTTGCATTCACATTTTCAAGGGGGGCTTGGCTTGCCTTTATAGTTTCAATGCTTATATATGGTATATTTAAAGATAAAAGAATCATTTATATGCTATTTTCTATTATATTTATTATACCTGTTGTTGCACCATCTATCCTTCAAAGAATACTATATATGTTAAGTCCACAATATGCTCAAAGCAGTGCAAAAGGTGGTAGAATTTTAAGATGGACTTATGCTTTTAATGTTTTTAAAGAAAATATACTCTTTGGTGTTGGATTTGGAAGGTTTGGAGGTGCAGTAGCAAAAAGAAATATTCCAAACTCGTTTTATGTTGATAACTTCTATTTGAAATCTGCATGTGAAATGGGACTAATTGGATTGATTGCATTACTTTCATCATTTATTGTAGGAATTATAATAGCAACTCGAATTGTTAGAAAGGCTAGGAATAGTTATCTGAGAAATATTGGAATGGGAGTTATAATTGGGCTTGTAACATTGCTTCTTCACAATTTTGTTGAGAATATCTTTGAAGTTCCAATGATGACAACATATTTTTGGCTTTTCTTAGGTTTCGTTGCTTCAATAAAATTTATTGATACAAATGCACAGGATGAATCATATGGAGGTTAAAAATTAATGCCTTTTGATGGATTATCATTAAACATATTAACTAGCGAATTAAATGAACTACTACTTGATGGTAAAGTTGAAAGAATCTATCAACCTAATCAATATGAGATTAATATTTTTGTTTATAAAGGTGGAAATAATCATAGGCTTATTATATCTGCAAATCCTTCTTTACCAAGAATATATATATCAAAAAAACCAAAGAAAAATCCAGAAGTAGCACCAAATTTTTGTATGCTTTTAAGGAAAAACCTACTTGGAAGTAAAATTATATCAATATCTCAAGTTGGGTTTGAAAGAATAATAAAATTTGAGTTTGAAACTAAAAATGAATTAGGCGATGTAGTTTCAAAATATCTAGTTTTTGAAATGATGGGCAAGCATAGTAATATCTTTTTTATTAATAGCCAAAATAAAATTATTGATGTTATTAAGAGAATATCTCCTGAACAAACCTCAAGACTTGTTTTACCTGGCAACGAATACGCACTACCGTCTGTTATTAAAACAGACCCAAATAATATAAGCTATAATTATTTTTATGAAATATTAAAAAATTCTAAAAAGTCGTATGAAAATACTTTAATTGATACTTTTTCGGGTTTATCAAAACAAATTGCTAGTGAAATTGTCTTGCATGCACAAGTTTTTAATTCTACAATTGATGAAAATGAAAAGATAAAAAGGATTTTTAATAAATTTGAAGAAATATTAGATTATATAGAAAAAAAAGAAAAGAAACCTATTATTTATATAGATCAAAACAAAAAACCTATTGATTTTTACTTTTTAGACCTTAATATATATAAAAATTATTCTAAGATTGAATTTGAATTTCTAAATGATTGTATTGATCATTTCTATTCAATAAAAGAAGATAATATTTACCTAACTGAAAAGAAAAGTCATCTCAAAAAAATTATTGAACAAAATTTTGAAAAAGTGATAAATAGATATGAAATAAATAAAATAAAGTTAGAAGAAGGAAAAGATGCAGATAAATATAAAATTTATGCTGATTTATTATTTTCGAATATAAGCAATGCAAAAATAATTGATGGTAATGCTGAAGTAATTGATTATTATTCTGAAAATTTAAAAAAAATACTTATTCCAATTGATAAGAGTAAATCAATATCAGAGAATGCTCAAATTTATTATAAAATGTTCAATAAACTAAAAAACGCATATAATTATGCACAAAAAGAAATGCATATTCTTGAACAAGAAATAGACTTTTTAGGTAGCCTTGATGCTATTTTAGAATCTTCAATAGATTCAGAAGGTCTTGAATTAATTCAATCAGAACTTGAAAAAGAAGGACTCATAAAGATAAATAAATCAAAAAAGAAAGCTAAAGAAATTTCAAAACCTTATCACTTTGTAAGTAAAGATGGTTTTCATATATATGTTGGAAAGAATAATATTCAGAACGATTATTTGACCTTAAAATTTTCTTCGACAAACGATTTATGGTTTCATACACAAAAAATACCTGGTTCACATGTTATACTTAAAACAGAAGGAAAAGAAATTCCTTTTACAACAATATTAGAGTGTGCACAATTATCCGCATTTTTTAGTAAGGCAAAATTATCAACCAAAGTACCAGTAGACTATACTTTTACTAAATATATTAAAAAACCACCAAATTCAAAACCGGGCTTTGTTATATATGACAATTTTAAGACAGTAATTATTGACCCTCCAAGTAATTTAGACAATTTTAATAAGATTGATTAAGGACATAATTAGTTGCTTAAAATATAACTAATTATTATACAGGAGGGATTTTTAATGCCGCGTGAGGGTAATTGTGTGGTTGCTCAGTCTGGTGGACCAACAGCTGTCATTAACGCTTCATTGCTTGGTGTTATTGAAGAAGCAATGAAGCAACATCCTATCAGGGCTATCTATGGTGCTAAAAACGGTATTATTGGACTTATTGACGAGGAATTATATGATCTAAGAATGGAAGACCCAGAAGAATTAAAACATCTCAAATACACCCCAGCTTCTGCTTTAGGTTCTTGTAGGTATCAATTAAAACCATTTGAGCATGACGAGAAGGATTATGCAAAGATATTTAATGTTTTTGATGCACACAATATAAAATATTTCTTTTATATTGGTGGCAATGACTCAATGGATACTGCTGATAAACTAACGCGTTATGCACAAAAGATAGGTTACGATATCTGTATTATGGGTATACCTAAGACAGTTGATAACGATCTTGTTTTAACTGATCACTGCCCTGGTTATGGTAGTGCTGCTAAATTTATTGCTACTTCAGTTATGGAAATAGCAAGAGATGCAGTTGTTTATCCTACTAATATTGTGATGATAATAGAAGTTATGGGTAGAAATGCTGGTTGGCTTGCTGCTGCATCAGCACTTGCAAATAAAGATATGGGGGCTCCTGATCTTATTTACCTTCCAGAAACTCCATTCTCAATTGATAAATTTGTTGAGGATGTTAGAAATATTCATAAGAAAACTGGCAAAATAACAATTGTTGTTTCAGAAGGTATTAAAGATAAAGATGGTAAATATATTGCAGATATGAGTCATAAATTTGGTATTGATTCATTTGGCCATGTTCAGCTTGGTGGTGCTGCATTTGTTCTTGAAAGTATTGTAAGAGATGAAATTGAAAAAAGAGTTAAATCAATTCAATTTAATGTTCTTCAAAGAAGTGCTGCACATATATTGTCAAAAACTGATGTTGAAGAAAGTTATATGGTAGGAAGAATGGCTGTTAAATATGCTGTTGAGGGGGCTTGCGGATATATGGTATCTATTAAGAGAGATAGCAACACTCCATATTCAAGCTCAACAGAACTAATTGAACTAAGCAAAATTGCAAATGCTGAAAAATTGGTTCCTTTAGCATGGATTAGCCATGATGGCAATTATGTTAAAGATAATATATTAGACTATATTGCACCATTAACTGAAGGAGAAGTTGATATAAAATTTGAAAGAGGCATCCCTCGTTATGCAAAACTCAGAAAAATAATGGTTCCAAAAAAAGTTATGTAAAAAAGGCTGCAACTGGTGCAGCCTTATTTTTTATTTATTACTACACTATCATTTTCATAAGAAACAACAAATGAATCATTTTGTTTTATCTTTCCCTCTAATATTGCTTCTGATATCTTATCTTCGACCATACTTTGAATTGCTCTTTTAATTGGCCTTGCTCCAAAAACTGGATCGTATCCTTTTTTTGCGACTGCTTCAACTAAACTTTCAGTCCATTCAAAATTATATTCACTATTTTTTAATCTATCTTTTAAGTTATTCAATAGAATTTCTACTATCTTTTTAATATCTTCCTGATCTAATGGATGGAAGACAATCATCTCATCTATTCTATTCAAAAATTCAGGCCTAAATGTTTTTTTCAGTTCACCCATTACATTATCTTTTATTTGCTCATAATTTCTTTGTCTTTCATCCTCTGAAGTTGAAAAACCTAATTTTTTTGGATTAGTAATCAAATTAGCACCTAAGTTAGAAGTCATTATAATAACAGTATTCCTAAAGTTAACAACACGTCCTTGAGAGTCAGTTAATCTACCATCATCAAGAATTTGAAGCAACAAATTAAATACATCAGGATGAGCCTTTTCAATTTCGTCAAATAGTATTACTGAATATGGTCTTCTTCTAACTTTTTCAGTTAATTGGCCACCCTCTTCATAGCCTACATATCCTGGAGGTGATCCAATAAGTTTAGAAACATTAAATTTTTCCATATATTCTGACATATCTATTCTAATCATTGCATCTTCTGATCCAAATAATGCTTCAGCTAAAGCCCTTGAAAGTTCTGTCTTACCAACCCCTGTTGGCCCTAAGAAAATAAATGATCCTATTGGTCTTTTTGGATCCTTTAGACCGACTCTACCACGTCTAATTGCTTTTGACACAGCTTTAACAGCTTCATCTTGGCCAATTACCCTTTTGTGAAGAACCTCTTCAAGTTTTAGTAATCTTTCAGATTCGTCTTCTGTCAGTTTATTTACTGGAATACCTGTCCAGCTTGAAACAATATATGCAATATCATTTTCTGTAACAATTCGTTGTGCTTTTTGTTGATCATTAGTCCATGTATTTCTTACTTTATCTAATTCTTCTTTTAGTTTTAGTATTTGATCTCTAATTTTAGCTGCTTTTTCATATTCCTGTAATTTAATAGCTTCTTCTTTTTCTTTTTCTAATTTCTCCAATTTTTCTTCATGTTCTCTTACATGTGGAGGCAAAGTATACATTTGCAACCTAACCCTTGATGCAGCTTCATCAATAAGGTCAATTGCCTTGTCTGGTAAAAATCTATCAGTTATATATTTAGTTGAAAGCTCAACAGCTGCATGAATAGCTTCATCAGTTATTTTTACACCATGATGTGCTTCATACTTATCTCGTAATCCTTTTAATATTAATATTGATTCTTCGTTTGTAGGTTCACCGACTGTTATTGGTTGAAATCTTCTTTCTAATGCCGAATCCTTTTCAACATGCTTTCTGTACTCGTCTAATGTTGTTGCACCAATAACTTGTATTTCACCTCTTGCTAATGCAGGTTTTAAAATATTTGAAGCATCAATAGCTCCTTCAGCTGCACCTGCACCAATAATAGTATGCATTTCATCAATAAATAATATTACATTCCCAGTTTTTCTAACTTCGTCCATTGCTTTTTTCAGTCTCTCTTCAAATTCACCTCTAAATTTTGAGCCTGCTACCATTGCTGATAAATCTAATGTAACAACCCTTTTATTTCTTAATAGTTCTGGAACATTTCCTTCAACAATTTTTTGAGCTAAACCTTCAACAATAGCTGTCTTACCAACACCTGGCTCTCCAATTAAGCAAGGATTGTTTTTTGTTCTTCTTGAAAGTATCTGAATAACCCTTTCTATCTCTTTTTCTCTACCAATGACTGGATCTATTTTGCCTTCGAGAGCTAATTGTGTTAAGTCCCTACTAAATTGATTTAGTGTTGGTGTATTTTGTGTTTGAAAATTAACAGGTTGTGTACCTTGACCTTGTGGAATATTTTTTGCATCTTCATTTAAAAGCTTCATTATCTCATCGAACAATCTTTGAGGTTCAACTCCCAAATCTGCAAGAACTCTTACAGCAACACTTTCTCCTTCTCTCATTATTGCAAGTAATATATGTTCTGTTGAAATATAATTACTACCTAATCTTCTTGCTTCCATAAAAGCAATTTCAAATACCCTTTTTGTTCTAGGGGTAAAGCCTGTCGGAGGTTGAGGTAATTGATAATCTCCTCTTCCAATTAATTCCTCTATTTCTTCAATAACCTTGTCTTCTGTAACTCCTTGGCTATTCAAAACTCTAGCAGCAATTCCACCACCTTCTCGAATTAGCCCTAATAATATATGTTCTGTACCAACATAATTATGACCAAGTTCAGCAGCACTTTGTTGAGCAAGCATAATAGCTTTTTCTGCTCTTTCTGTAAATCTACCCTGAAACATTTGTAAGCCCTCCTTTTTTATAGTGTTCTTTTTATAATATCAGCTCTAGCTATATCTCTTTCAATTGGAGTCATCTCTCTTGCATAATATTCTTGCAAAATTGCTGGTTGCACAAAATTTATTAATATGTTAGTTTTTTCTATGGTTGTTTCTTTAATTATACCCAGATCAATGCCTAACCTAACATCAGATAACAACCTTAATGCCTCATTTGATGAGATACTTCTTGCATATTTTAAAATGCCATATGATCTATATATCCTATCTTCTAAAGCAATTTTATTTTCTTCAAATATCTTTCTTCTTGCTTGTTTTTCTTGTTCAATTATTTGGTTTGTTATTGATATTAGATTTTGTATTATATCCTCTTCAGTTTGACCAAGTGTTATTTGATTTGATATTTGATAAAGGTTCCCAATTATTTCGCTACCTTCTCCATAAAATCCTCTAACTGTTATTCCTAATTTAGTAATTGTTTCTGTTATGTTTTTCATATATCCTAATAGTGTTAACGCAGGCAGATGTAACATGAATGATGCTCTTAAGCCTGTTCCTACATTAGTTGGGCAAGAAGTTAAATATCCCCACATTTCGTCATAAGCAAAAGGAAGATTTTTTTCAAGGATATCATCTACCTCATTTGCATCTTGCCAAGCCTTTTCTATATTACTTCCTTGATATAAAGCTTGGATTCTTAAATGATCTTCTTCATTTATCATAATACTAATTGTTTCTGACTCATCAATAGCAACAGCACTTTTTATTTTAGAAGATGCAAGATTGGGAGAAATTAAATGTCTTTCTATTAAAACTTGTTTTTTTATTTTATTTAAATCTTGTATCTCTAGAAACTTATATATTCTTGATTTATTATTGTTTAATACATCTTTTACTTTATTAATAACTACTGAAGCATCATAATCATTCATTTTTTGAGTAAATGGCACATCGCTTAAATTTCGTGCTAATCGTACTCTGCTACTTAAAACTATCTCTTCCATGAAAATCACCTCGATTGTAACCTATTTTCAAGTTCTTTTATCTTATCACGTAATGTTGCTGCTTTCTCATATTCTTCATTTTTAATTGCAATATTAAGCTCAATTTTTAGTTTGTCTATTTCTCTTTTTATTGATAAGTCAGTTCCTAATGATGCTGGTATTTTTCCAATATGCTTAGTATTTCCATGAATTCTTCTTAATATAGGATATAATTTTTCTGAAAAAGAACTGTAACACATAGAGCATCCAAATTTACCGCTTTGAGTAAACTCATCAAAACTCATACCACAACCCTTGCATATTGGGGTAGTTTTGTTAAGTTTTTCAGTTTTATAACCTAATGTTGGTTCAAAAAAACCTGACAAGAAATTAGCTATTGAAAAAGGGGTATCAAATTCAAGTCCTCCTTTTGCTTTTGCACAAACTTCACAAAGGTGCATTTCTGTCTTAACACCATTAATAATTGATGTATAATGAACTGTCGCAGGATTTTTATTACAATTTTCACATAGCATTTAAAACACCACCTATATTTTATAATTAACCAATTAAGATATTTAATTAACAATAAGAATAATACCTAATTGTTTAGTAAATTTATAATCATATTCTTCAATAAAAATGCCCTGAATTCATCTTTATTATCACTTATAATATTAAGAGTTTTATCATTTGTTACAACCTTCATAAGAAGGGCTTCTCTTTCAGTAACAAAATTATTTTCATAAAGACAGTCAATAATTGAATTAGCTGCATGTTGCGTTAATGAATTATTAATTGAATTAATAAGATTTTCGACAAAATTATTATTATCATCTATGCTTATTTTCATTATTCTAATAGAGCCACCACCACCACGTTTGCTTTCAATATAATATCCCCTCTCTAATGTAAAACGAGTTGATAATACATAATTTATTTGTGATGGTGCACATTTGAAATATTGAGCTAATTCATTTCTTTGAATTTCAATTTCTCCATCTTTACTATTTAATAGTTCTTTGATGAATGTTTCAATTATATCGGATAATTTTGCCATTTTATACCCTCCAATAAAGGTTGACTTTGACTTTCTTTGACTACTAATATCATTTTACATTTTTTTTAAAAGAAAATCAATATTTATTGTTTAATTTTCAATAACGTTTATAATAAAATTATAGTTCTAATTTATATGACACTAATTTAAGAAAGGGTATAACATGACAAAAAAGTATATTATTATTTCTTTAATATTTATTTTATTATTATCTGCTTGTTCAAATAACAATATTGTTAAACGAAAGGATAATTTTTATAACAGCAAAAAATCTTTCCAGAAATCTAATTTAGAAGATATTAATAATTCACCTATAAAAAACGTGGTTAATAATACCAAAAACGATATTAAGAGTAATACTGATATATCACCAAATAAAGACCTAAATAATAAGATACAGAGTAAAAATAAAGCTGTTCCTGAAAAATCAGATTTTACTGAGGTGATTAATGATGTCTATAAAACACAGTCAAATGTAATTCATAAAAATGTAAAAAATAAAGTTGTATATATTACAATTGATGACGGTCCATCTATTATTACACCTAAATTCCTTGAAATTTTAGATAAATATAAAATCAAAGCTACTTTCTTTGTAGTAGGCATTAATTGTTTGAGATACAAAGATTATTTAAAAGAAATAGCAAGTAGTGGACATTCAATTGGCAATCATTCATATTCACACAAATATAATATTATATATAAGAATGCCAGTCAGTTTTATAACGAATTTTATAAAACTCAGAATATTATTTATACTATTACTGGTATTTGGCCGAAGATAATGCGTTTCCCAGGTGGTTCGTCTAATAAAATTACTCCAGAAATTGAAAAGGCTCTTATAAGGTTAAATTTACAATATTATGATTGGAATAGCATAACTGGTGATGCCAACCCAAAAACTATTAAAGTAATGACTAGTGATGATGTCGTAAAAAATGTTTTTTCAAATTTTAAATACCAAGATAAAATAGTTATTCTAATGCATGATAGCCCAAATAAAATATTTTCTTTAAATGCACTGCCAAAAATTATAGAAAGATTTAAAGCGTTAGGATATTCTTTTGATAAACTTACAGAAGATGTATCACCTATTCATTTTTCAAATGGTATTGTAAAAAATAATGACAATAGAGATGAAACTATTCAAACTTTTTCTGAAGTAAATAAAGAGGTATACAAATCTATATATAATGATGTGGTAAAAGATGTTTATAGCAGTGTTTATCAAGAAATATATAGATAAAAAAGTGGCACAATGTGAAATGTGCCACTTTTTTTTATTCAGCAGTAAATGGTAATAGTGCAATCATTCTTGCTCTTTTTATAGCAGTTGTTAGCTGTCTTTGATGTCTTGCACAATTTCCAGTAATTCTTCTTGGTTGAATTTTTCCTCTCTCTGTTAAAAATCTTTTTAATTTATTAACATCCTTATAATCTATATCATAAACTCTTTCAACGCAAAATGAGCAAACTTTCTTTTTCTTTTTTTGCCTGCTTTGAACCTTTTCATTTGCATTACCTGTTTGATTTTGAGACATAACATTACCTCCTTTCAGTTATTAAAATGGAAGATCATCTTCTGGAGTATCGATAGGTTCCTCATAAAAGCCTTCTAACTCACTATCTATTAATTTGCTTGTATCTTCCTTTATATAATCGTTTTTATTGGATATATTTTCTTCTTTTGGTTTTGAGTCAGCAAAATATATTTCATCGGCAATTACTTCTGTAATAAAGTGCCTTTGATTTTCTGCTTCCCAACTTCTAATTTGTAGTTTACCAACAACTACAATCTGTCTCCCTTTTTTTAAGTAATTTTCAGTAAATTCAGCCAACTTACCCCATACAACAACAGGAATAAAATCAGCATCAGGTTCATTATCTCTTTTATACCTTCTATTTACTGCTAAAGTAAAATTAGCAACAGTATTATTATTAACAGTTCGTCTTATTTCAGGGTCGCGGGTTAATCTTCCCATTAATAATACTTTATTCAAAATGCCGCCCCCTTATTATTTATCCAATTTAACTATTAAAAATCTTATAAAACCATCTGTTATTCTGTAAACCCTTTCTAATTCCTTTAGAAGGTCTGGCTTTGCAGTAAATTGAATAAGAACATAGTAACCTTCAGTATGTTTGTCAATCATATAAGCTAATCTTCTTTTACCCCATTCCTCAATATTATCAATCTGACCATTTGAAGAAATTAATGTTTTTACCTTTTCGATAAGATTATTTCTTGATTCATCATCAAAATTTGGGTTTACAATAAATATTGTTTCATATTTTCTTTCCATACGTTTCACCTCCTTATAGACATATGGCCCCATTAAAATGGAGCAAGGAAATAGCAAGATGTATTTTATCATATATTTTTCATAATATCAACTATAATGTTCTTATTCTAAACAAAAAGTTGGCAATACACTGCCAACTTTATATATTTTTTGATATTATATCTCCCATTTCAGTTGTGGTTACGTACGTGTCTTTACCAAAGGAAAGATCTTTTGTTCTATATCCTTCTTTCAAGGCTATTTTAACAGCATTTTCAATTGCATCAGCTGCACTATTTAATGAAAAACTGTATCTTAACATCATTGCAGCTGATAATATTGTTGCAATTGGATTTGCTATATTTTTACCTGCAATATCAGGAGCTGTTCCATGTATAGGTTCATATAAACCATTAGTCCCTTCACCGATTGAAGCTGATGCTAAAAGACCAATTGATCCTACTATCATTGATGCTTCATCAGATAAAATATCTCCAAACATGTTTGATGTTACAATAACATCAAATTGTGAAGGGTCCTTTACAAGTTGCATTGCTGCATTATCTACATACATATGATTAAGTTCAATATCAGGATAATTTTTAGCTACCTCTTCAACAACCTGACGCCACAACCTTGATGATTCAAGTATATTTGCCTTATCAACAGACGTAACCTTCTTTTTTCTTTTTCTTGCTGCTTCAAATGCAACCTTTGCAATTCTTATTATTTCTGGAACAGAATATATCTCTGTATCATATGCTCTTTTTGTTCCATTTACATCTTCAATTCCCTTAGGACCAAAGTACATCCCGCCAATTAGTTCTCTAACAACCAAAATATCTATACCTTTTTCAACAATATCACTTCTCAAAGGAGATGCCGATTTTAATTCATCAAATAATATAGCAGGACGCAAATTAGCATAAACTTCAAGTCCTCCACGTAATTTTAGTAGTGCTTGCTCAGGCCTAAGATTTCCAGGTAAATTATCCCATTTAGGCCCTCCTACTGCACCTAATAATGTTGCATCACACTTTTTTATTAACTCAAGATTTTCATCTGTAATTGGGACACCAAATTTATCAATTGAAATACCACCTACATCAAAGAAGCTGAACTCAAATTTTATATTATACTTTTCAGAAACCTTATTTAAAACCTTTATTGCTTCATTTATCACTTCTGGTCCTATTCCGTCACCTGGTAGTACAGCAATTTTATACATATTATTTTTTCTCTCCTTTAACATATGAAATTAATCCACCCATTTTCATAATATCTTGCATAAATTGCGGAAATGGTTTTGCTATATATTCTTCATTTTTTGTGAGGTTCTTTATCTTTCCATTTATCAGATCAACATCAAGGTTATCTTGATCTGATATACTATCAACTGCTTCTGGACATTCGATAATAGGTAGACCTATATTTATAGCATTTCTATAAAATATCCTTGCAAATGATTTTGCAATTACACATGAAATACCACTTGCTTTTATTGCAATTGGTGCATGTTCACGAGAAGAACCACAACCGAAATTTTTACCTGCAACTATAATATCACCTTTATTAACTTTGTTTACAAATTCCTTATCTAAATCTTCCATACAATGTTTAGCAAGTTCATTTGGATCAGAAGTATTTAAATATCTAGCTGGAATTATAACATCAGTGTCAATATTATCATAATACTTATGAGCCTTACCGTTAAATATCATCTTATTCTTCTCCTTTCAAACCAAGTTCTTCTGGCGATGCAATATATCCCAATATTGCAGAAGCTGCTGCAACTGCAGGTGATGAAAGATATACTTCACTCTTTGGATGCCCCATTCTTCCAACAAAATTCCTATTTGTTGTTGCAAGTGCTTTTTCACCCTCTGCCAAAATACCCATATGTCCTCCGAGGCATGGCCCACAAGTTGGAGTTGAAACAGCACAACCGGCATCAATAAAAATTTCAATAAGGCCTTCTTTTAAGGCTTGCATATAAATATTTTGTGTAGCAGGGAATACAATACATCTTAATCCTTTTTTAACTTTTCTTCCCTTGAAAATCTTTGCTGCTATTCTTAAATCTTCAATTCTACCATTCGTACAGGAACCAATAACAACTTGGTCGATATAAACATTTTCAGCAATTTGATCTATTGTTTTTGTGTTTTCTGGTAGGTGTGGGAAAGCGACTGTAGGTTTTATTTTTGATAAATCTATTTCGATAACTTTTGAGTATTTTGCATCTTTATCAGCAGTATATATTGAATATTGTTTACTTGAATGTTTTCTTACGTAGTCAATTGTAATATCATCAACTTCAAATATACCATTTTTAGCACCTGCTTCAATCGCCATATTAGCAATAGTAAATCTATCATCAATTGAAAGATACTTTAATCCTTCTCCTGTATATTCCATAGAACTATATAAAGCTCCATCAACGCCAATCATTCCAATTATATGAAGAATTACATCTTTCCCAGAAACCCAGCCTGTTTTTTTGCCATATAAAACAAATTTAATAGCTTCAGGCACTTTAAACCAACATTTTCCTGTTGCCATTGCTGCTGCCATATCAGTTGAACCTATTCCAGTTGAAAAAGCACCTAATGCTCCATATGTGCAAGTATGGGAATCAGCACCAATAACTAAATCTCCTGGCACAACAAGACCTTTTTCAGGAATTAAAGCATGCTCAATACCCATTTCCCCTATTTCAAAGTAATTTGTGATATCATGTTTTTTTGCAAATTCACGAATGAATTTACATTGTTCAGCCGACTTAATGTCTTTGTTAGGAGTAAAATGATCAGGCACAATTGCAATTTTATCCTTATCAAAAACCTTTTCAGTTCCAATTTTATCAAATTCTTTAACTGCAACTGGAGTAGTAACATCATTTCCAAGAACTAAATCAATATTGGCAAATGTTAAATCTCCCGCTTCAACATGTTTTTTCCCGGCATGATTTGCTAGTATCTTTTGTGTCATAGTCATTGACATATTCATAACACCTCTAACATTTTTTCTAATATTTTAAGTAAAATATAATTATTTATCTTCACTTATTTTTTTATTTTGAACATAAATAGTTAATGATTTTTCACTTCAAAGCTTATAATCAATTATCAATACAAAGCCCTTATCTTTTTGTTTAATCATAAAATCTCCATTATATGCTTTAATAAAAATACCTGCAATTTCTAATATATCTAAAGTATTTTGATTATTTATTTCATCAATAGGTATAATAAAAATAAGATTTTGTTCCTCTTGCTTTTTTGCATAAGTTAGTTCAATTTGAAGTAAATCTAAACTGTTGACATTATAAAGAATTGAAATTATTTCGATAAGTGTTAGAAATATAATAGTGTAATTACCTTCAAAAATAATATTGCTTATATCAGAATTTCGTACATTTAATATTAATTTTTTATTAATATTTAGCTTTTCTTCAATAAACTTATAGATTTCATTTCTTAATCTTTCATAGCCAAATTTAATTTTGAAAGTTGGTTGTGATGAAATAATGTTTTTAAAAATTCTTTTAAAATTAGCTATTATTGTATCAAAATTATCATCATTCTTTTTTTCAATTATATAATCAAATAACTTTGAAATTGCATTATTGATATATAAAAAGTCTTGCCCAACCTCTTTAAATTTTTGTTCTGTTGTTTTCAAGATATTAATGTACATCTGATTTTTCTTTTCTAATGCCTTTGTTAATTCTTCTTTTTCTTCTTGTAAATTGTAATATTCTATAGCTTGTTTAAGTATTTCTTTGAATTCTTCTTCCATTTTCCAAGGTTTAGTTACATATCTGAATACATCAGCTTGATTTATGGTAGCTAAAACTTGTGATAACTGTGTATAACCGGATAGTACAATTCTTACAATTTTAGGATATTTTTCTTTTACTATTTTAAGAAAGGTTAATCCGTCCATTTGCGGCATTTTCATATCGGCAACAACCACATGTACCTCTTCTCTATTAAGAATATTTAATGCTTCTTCAGCTGAGATAGTAAATATACATCTATATTCTTCATCAAATAATGATCTTTTCAAGGAGTTTAATATATTTTCTTCATCATCAACAAAAAGTATTGTTCTCTTTTTCATAGAAATCCTCCTATAATCTTAACTCATTTTGTAATTCAATACATAAATCTTCAATTATTTTTAGTTTTTCTCCATCTAATTTCAGATAATTTATTGAATAAGTTGGATCAGTAGTCTTATTCTTATTGTCTAATATTAACCATGAGTAGTGACAAGCAATGTTTACAATACATACTAATTCTTTGTTTATGATATTTATATCTTGGGGATTATGATGAAATAATGCTGTTTCAACAATAGGCAGTGGAAGTTGCCACCACGCAAGAAGAGCTCCCCCTATCTCAGCATGGTTAATTCCGAAATATTCTTTTTCTTTTGTTAAAATATCATCAATGCTTTTATTTTTCAAGCTTTCATTAAATTCCTTATATTTTTTTTGATATATTTTACATAGAACTAAGTTCCCCAATCCATGTAAAAGGCCTGCACAAGAATAACTATCATGCATTTTTTTGCGTAATATTTTCTCATAAATAAAACTTGTCAATTTGTTTGATAAATTAGCATGAATCCATAATTCCTTTTTTTCAATACTATCGTCAATTAACATTTCTATAAATGTTTGTGATAAAATAATGTTTTTGATATTAATTAATCCTAAATACACAATAGCATTCTTTATAGATGCAGTCTTTAGATTGTAAAATGCTGAGTTGGCTACTTGAAGTATCTTTGCACTTATAGCTGGATCTTTTTCAATTTCTTTGACAATTTTACTAATATCCTCATTATCGCTTATTAGATTTAAGACATTTAAATATAAATTTTTCAGTGTAGGAACATAATCTATATTGTTAATAATCTCCAAAAGTTTTTTATCTTTAATTAATTGTTCAATATAAAATACATTTTTAATAATCTTTTTTAATGTTTCATCATCCCATGGTTTATAAATATATAATTTTGCTATATTTGTTTGTATAGCTTTAAAAATAATATCTTCATCTGCATATCCACTAAGAATAATTCTTATTACCGAAGGATATTTATTTTTTACTATCTTTAATAATTCATACCCATCCATTTTAGGCATACGCATATCTGAAATTATTAAATCAATTTGATTATTTTTTAAAATATCAAGAGCACTCTCTCCGTCTTCTGCAACAAAAATATCATAATCCTCATCAATAAATGCTCTTTGTAAAGCTCTTAAAATATATTTCTCATCATCAACAAACAATATTTTTTTCATCATTATATCACATCCATGTTAATTATTATCTGATATTTCGTTATTTCTGGGAATATTAACAATAAATTCGGCACCGTTCCCCTCTTCAGAAAATACTTTAATATTACCTTTATGTTTATTTACTATAATATCATAAGAAATACTAAGCCCAAGTCCTGTACCTTGTCCTACCTCTTTTGTTGTAAAGAATGGTTCAAATATTTTACTTAAATAAACCCTTTTAATTCCAGGACCGTCATCTTTAATAGAAAAATACACATTTTCTTCATCATACCAAGTTTTTATTATTATATGTCCTCTCTCATCCTTGTTTTGAGACTTGATTGCCTGAACTGCATTAATAATAATGTTAAGTACAACTTGACCTATTTCACCTCTATTGCAATAAACTTGAGGTAATTTATCATATTCTTTAATAATGTCAATTTTATATTTAATTTCATTTTTAGCAATTATTAATGTTTCATCAATAATGTCATTTATATCCTCATAGGTAAAGTTTGAATCATGACCACTTCTTGCAAAACGCCTTAAACTTTGAACAATTCGTGTAACTCTTTCAATACCTTCTTGAGATTCAGCAAAAAGGTCATCAATATCAGAAATGATATAGTCTATTTTATTCTTATGAATTAATTGTGAAAGATTGCTTATATCATCTTTCATCTTTTCACAGTCAATATTGTTAAAATTTGTAACGCTTTTTATAATATCATTTATTGAACTAATAACTTCAACCATTTTCTTTGAATATTTATATAATGTTTCAAAATTAGTTGATATAAATCCTAAAGGGTTGTTAATTTCATGAGCAATACCAGCTGCAATCTGTCCTATTGCCGACATTTTTTCAGAATGAATTAAATAGTCCTGTGTTTCTTTTAATTTATTTGCAATTGTTGCTAATTCTTTATTTTTTTCTTGTAAATTCTGAAGTGTAGTTTTATATAAATATTGATAGCTCCTGAGTCTAAAAGCAGCTTTAAGACGTGAAATTAGTTCATTTTCATCAAATGGTTTTCGAATAAAGTCATTAGCACCACTATCAAAAGCTTCTCTTAATATATTATCTTTATTTATTGACGTCATCACAATTATATATATATCTCCATATTCTTTCATTCTTCTTATACTTTTTACCACTTCAATCCCACTTTTTCCAGGCATGACAACATCAATAAGCAGAATATCATATGAATCTTTTTCGAGAATATTTTGTGCCTCATCACCATTGTAACATTCATATATTTCAGCATTTATATTATTACTTAATATCATATCCTTTGCCTGAGCAGTTATGAATGGGCTATCATCAACAATTAATATTTTCATATATACCACCCCTTAAAAAAATAAGCTGTCCAAAAAGCTATTTATATTTCCTAATAACTAGATATAATCATTATGTAAGAAATATAAACAAATGTACTTTGGACAGCCTAAATGACACATTTAATTGTTTAATACTCTTTCGATTAATTGCTCTTCATCTATTGTCAATACTCTTTTTAGATTAAGTATAATCAGTAATTCTTCGCCTATTCGAGCAATTGATTGGATATAATTCCTTTTAATACCTTTTATATTTTCTTTTGCTTCTTCAACATTCTGTTCGTCAATCTTTAAAATTTCAGAAACATCATCAACTAAAAAGCCCATCATGAACTTATCAAGTTGCACAATAACAACCTTTGGATTTAAAGCATTAGATCCAAGCATTAACCTTTTTGATAAATTAATAATTGGAACTGATGTCCCTCTTAAGTCGATTAATCCTTCAAGATATTCAGGTGCATTAGGAATTTTGGTAAATTTTGTAGGTTTTATTATCTCTACAATATCCAAAATCTCAACACCAAATAATTGATCACCTACACTAAAAACAACATATTGTTTCATTTACATAACCTCCTCATTTTTATACATTTTGAGGTAAGCATTAATAAAAATATCTATGTCTCCATCCATTACGCTCTGAACATTTCCAACTTCTGCATTAGTTCTATGATCTTTTACTAACGTATATGGGCAAAATACATATGATCTAATTTGATTTCCCCATCCTATGTCAGTTTGTTCGCCTTTGATTAAGTTCATCTTTTCTCTTTGTTCTTTTTCTTTCAGTTCGAAAAGCTTTGCTTTTAATATTTTCATTGCAGTTTCTCTATTTTTGTGCTGTGATCTCTCGTTTTGGCATGTAACAACAATTCCTGTGGGTATATGTTTTATTCTTACAGCAGATTCAGTTTTATTAACATGCTGGCCACCTGCTCCTGAAGCCCTATATGTGTCTATTTCAAGTTCTTCATCTTTTATTATAATATCTGTATCATCTTCTACTTCTGGTAAAACCTCAACTGCTGCAAAAGATGTATGTCTTCTTCCAGCTGCATCAAAAGGTGAGATTCTAACTAATCTATGCACACCTTTTTCTGATTTTAAAAATCCATAGGCATTTTCACCAACTATTCTAATAGTAACACTTTTTATTCCAGCTTCGTCACCCGGTAGTAAATCTAATGTTTCTACCTTAAAGCCTTTTGTATTAGCCCATCTTGTATACATCCTTAAAAGCATCTCAACCCAATCTTGAGCTTCTGTTCCTCCTGCACCGGAATGTATAGATAAAATAGCATTATTCTTATCATAAGGACCGCTTAATAAGGTTTGTAATTTTAGTTCTTCTAACCTTCTTGATATTTGTTTATATTCTATATTTAAATCAGTATACATTTCATCATTTTTTTCATCTATACAAAGCAGAATTAACTCTTTAAGGTCAGACCATTTCTTATATAATTCTTCATACCCATCTATTTTATCTTTTAATCTTTTGATATTTTGAAGAACCTTTTGTGAATTCTCTACATCTTGCCAAAAATCATTTTCATGAGTTTTCTTTTCTAATTGATCTAGTTCTTTTTTTACAATGTCTATGTCAAAGAGAAACCCTCACTTCTTCAAAATCACTTCTTAGTTGTTCAACACTTTGTAATAACTCCTCAAATTGAACCAACAAAAACTCCCCTTTCATTATTAAATAGCACCGCAACATTTTTTATATTTTTTTCCACTGCCACAAGGACATGGATCATTTCTTCCCACTTTTTGATTTTTAACAATTGGTTTCCTAGAAACTCCATCAGTTGGTGCATTTTCATAAGTTTCTGAAACAACTCTTTCTCTTTGAGGTAGATTTTCAATATGAGCATTAATAATAATCCTTAAAGTATCTTCCTGTATCTTTTTTATCATTTGGTCAAACATTTCAAAACCTTCAAATTTATATTCAATAACAGGATCCCTTTGCCCCAAAGATCTTAATCCAATTCCTTCTCTTAGTTGATCCATTGCATCAATATGATCCATCCAATGTGTATCAACTACTTTTAATAACACAACCCTTTCTAGTTCCCTCATTAATTGTCCAACTTCATTTTCCTTTTTGCTATATCTTTCTTTTGCAATATTAATTAATTCTTGCTTAAGTTCATCTTTTGTCATTTTAAGTACTTTTGTTTCATCAATCTCGTCAGTTAAAAATATTGTTTTCAAATCTTGTAATAAACCGTTAATATCCCACTCATCTTGATGTGGAGTCTCTCCAGTATATATTTTAATTTTATATTCGATTAGTTCATCAATCATATTAAGAATATATTCTTTAAGGTTTTCACCTTCTAAAACCTTTCGTCTTTGCGAATAAATAAGCTCTCTTTGTCTATTTAGAACATCGTCATATTGAAGCACATGCTTACGAACTTCAAAGTTTCTTGATTCTACCCTTTTTTGAGCTTTCTCAATAGCATCTGTTAAAAGCCTATGTTCAATAGGTTGGTCATCTGGAAAGCCTAAAGATTCAATCATATTCTTTACACGTTCAGAACCAAATAGCCTCATTAAATCATCTTCGAGTGATACATAAAATCTTGATTCACCAGGATCACCTTGACGACCAGATCTTCCTCTTAACTGATTATCAATTCTTCTACTTTCATGGCGTTCTGTACCAATAATTTTAAGTCCTCCCAATTGAGCTACACCTTCACCTAAAACTATATCTGTACCTCTACCAGCCATATTTGTTGCAATTGTTACAGCACCTTTTTGACCTGCTTGTGCTATAATCATTGCTTCTTTATCATGATATTTGGCATTTAAAACTTCATGCTTTATTCCTCGTTTTTTCAGCATATCACTTAAAATCTCAGATTTTTCAATAGAAATTGTTCCAACTAAAACTGGTTGGCCTTTATGATTAGTTTTTTCAATTTCGTTAACAATAGCTTCAAATTTTGCTTTTTCTGTTTTATATATCAAATCTGGGTGATCAATTCTTATCATTGGTTTATTTGTTGGAATTTCTATTACATCTAATTTATAAATTTCTCTAAATTCTTGTTCTTCAGTTTTTGCAGTACCAGTCATACCTGAAAGCTTGTTATATAATCTAAAATAATTTTGGAAAGTAATTGTAGCTAATGTTCTACTTTCTCTTTCAATTTTAACTCCTTCTTTTGCTTCAATAGCTTGATGAAGCCCTTCTGAAAATCTACGTCCGTACATAAGCCTTCCGGTAAACTCATCAACAATGATAACTTCTCCATCTTTTACAACATAGTCTCTATCTCTCTTCATAAGCCCATGAGCTTTTAATGCTTGTATAATATGGTGATTAATTGTTGCATTATCCGGATCAGCTAAATTTGTAAGTCCAAAATATTTCTCAGCTTTTTTGATACCCTCTTCTGTAAGTGATACAGTATGTCTCTTCTCATTAACAATATAATCATAGCCAGTTGTATCTGGCATTGTTTTATCATCATCACTGTTATAATAAAAAGGTTTTAACCTTCTTGCAAAATTATCGGCTCTTTTGTACAAATCAGTAGATTTTTCTGCAGGACCAGAAATAATAAGAGGAGTCCTTGCTTCATCAATTAAGATTGAATCAACCTCGTCAACAATAGCAAAGTTTAATTCTCGTTGAACTAATTCTTCTTTATAAATTGCCATGTTATCTCGTAGATAATCAAAGCCAAATTCATTGTTTGTTCCATAAGTTATATCTGAATTATATGCTTGCCTTCTTTGAGTTGCATCAAGTCCATGAACAATTACACCTACTGATAGACCTAAGAACTTATAAATTGGCCCCATCCACTCAGCATCTCTATTTGCTAAATAGTCATTTACGGTAACTATATGAACGCCTTTACCAGTTAAAGCATTAAGATAAGCAGGTAAGGTGGCAACTAAAGTTTTCCCTTCACCAGTTTTCATCTCAGCTATTCTGCCTTGGTGAAGTACTATACCACCAATAAGCTGAACTCTGAAATGCCTCATTTTTAATGTTCTAAACGCCGCTTCTCTAACAGTTGCATAAGCTTCTGGTAAAATATCATCAAGTGTCTCTCCATTATTAAGCCTTTCTTTGAAAATCTCTGTTTTCTGTCTTAATTCAGCATCTGACAGTTTTTCATATTCTTTGCTTAATCTTTCTATCTCATCAACTATTGGTAATATTCTTTTTACTTCTCTATCACTATAACTTCCAAATAATTTTTCAACAAATTTAAGCATTTTACTCAACCTCATTCTAAAATTTTATATACTTCAAATTATTATTTTATCATATTTATATAAATATTCAAATAAAAAACCACCCAAGGAATGAATATCCTTGAGCGGTGTTGTGAATTTAAATTTTAATATTCAGGTTCAATAAGTCCATATGCTCCATCATTTCGTTTATATACAACATTTACCTTTTCTGTGTCACCATTCAAAAATACAAAGAAATTATGACCAACTAGGTTCATTTCTAATATCGCTTCTTCCACACTCATGGGTTTTATTGGAAATTTTTTTGTTTTTGCAATAATAAAATCTTCTGTTTGTTCCTCTTCTTCAAAATCAATAGAAGTTATATATCTTAGTGATTCAGCTTCTTTTGTCCTTTTACTTATCTTTGTTTTATATTTTCTTATTTGTCTTTCCAAGCTTTCGATAACTAAATCTATAGCAGAATACATATCTGTACTTTCCTCTTCAGCTCTTAATATCATTCCATAAAACGGTATTGTAACCTCTATTATATGCCTTATTTTTTCCACACTTAATGTTACATGAACATCAACATCTTTTTTAATATACTTTTCAAGTTTGGATAATTTCTTTTCAACCCTTTCTCTTAGTGCATTTGTGATTTCAATATTTTTACCACTTATAATGAATTTCATTAAAATCATCCTCTCTATGTAGTGGTTATTATTTTATATTATATATATACCCTTCAAAATACTTTTTACACATTTTAAATAAAAAATAAAAACCTACCCTAAAAACTTAGGATAGGTTTTTTTTGCTACATATTATTTATATTTAAAACTGCAGCTTAATTTGTAGCTTTTACTTTTGCGAAGCAATCGCTGCAGTAAATTGGTCTATCATTACGTGGTCTAAATGGAACCTTTGTTTCTTTTCCGCATGCACTGCATACAGCATCAAAAAGTTCTCTCTTTTGTTGTGGTCTTGCCTCGCGTCTTTGCATTGACTTTCTTTGATCTCTGCAATCTTTACATCTTGATGGTTCGTTTTTGAACCCCTTTTCTGCGTAGAATTCTTGTTCACCTGCTGTGAAAACAAATTCTCTTCCGCAATCTTTACATACTAAAACTTTGTCTTGATACATTAAAAATTCCCCTCACTTTTTGGATTTTAACTAAGACACTATTTGTTCACCTTGAACAATCATGTCTTTTTAATTATATACCTGTTTTGGTATTTTGGCAATAGTTTTTAAAAAATAATTTATTCTTCCTCTTCTTCTTGTAAATTTGCTTTAGCTGCTTCTATAACTTTATGAGCAATATTTGCTGGAACCTCTTCATATCTTAAAAATTCCATTGAAAAGCTTCCTCGTCCCTGTGTCATAGATCTTAATTCGGTTGCATATTTAAACATCTCAGCAAGTGGCACTTCTGCTTCTACTACTTGCATGTTTTTCTCATGCGGTTCCATTCCATGAACTCTTCCACGTCTTCTATTAAGATCCCCCATTATATCTCCAGTATAATCATCAGGTACAATAACACTTACCTTCATAATAGGTTCAAGTAATACCGGATTTGCCTGTGCTAATCCTTTTTTATAAGCAATGGATGTTGCAACCTTAAATGCAAGTTCTGATGAATCAACTGGATGGTATGAACCATCAACTAGAACAGCTTTAAGATTGATAACAGGAAAACCTGCTAAAACTCCTTTCTTAATGCATTCTCTTAAGCCTTTTTCAACTGCAGGGATGTATTGTTTTGGTACTGCACCACCAAATATTTTCTCTTCAAAAGTGAGGTCTTCGGTGGGGCCTGGTTCAAATTCTATCCATACATGGCCATATTGTCCATGACCACCTGTCTGCTTTTTATGCTTTCCTTCCATTTTGACCTTCTTACGTATTGTCTCTCTATATGGAACTTTAGGGTCTGAAAGATTTACTGATACTCCAAACTTTGCTTTAAGCTTTGAAACAATTACATCAATATGTTGATCACCTATTCCATATATAATATTTTGGCCTGTTTCAACATTCTTTTCGATTCTAAATGTTAAATCTTCTTCAGTTAACCTATGAAGGCCTGATGAAATCTTTTCTTCATCGCCTTTTGATTTTGGTTCAATTGCAAGCATAAGCCATGGTTTTGGAAATTCAATTGGATTAACTCTAAGTGGTCGAGATGGATCATATAAAGTATCATTAGTATTAGTATTTTGAAGTTTTGTTAATATACCTATATCACCTGCTTTGAGCTCGTTTACTGGTATTTGTTTTTTGCCTCTTATAATCATTACCTGGGAAATTTTCTCTTGTTTTTCTGTTGATGAATTAAATACAACAGAATCAGCTTTCAAAACCCCACTTAACACTTTGATAAATGTAATCTTTCCTACAAATGGATCTGCAATTGTTTTAAATACAAAGGCACAAAGAGGAGCTTTCTCATTTATTTCAACTTGTATTTCATTATTAGTTTTGATATCTATTGCTTTTAATTTCATTCCATCATTTGCAGAAGGTAATAAATTACTTATTATATTCATAAGTTCCTTAATGCCAATATTTTTTAAAGCTGAACCACATGTAACTGGAAAAACTGATCGTGTAATTATTCCTGTTTTTAGTCCAGTAATTAGCTCATCTTGAGATATAGTTTCACCTGCGAAATATTTCTCCATTAGCATCTCATCATTTTCAACAGAAGCCTCTATCAAAGCATTTTTATATTCTTCAATTTTATCAATTAATCTGTCAGGAATTGCTGCCTCCTTGACAGAGTTATTTTCAAACAAAAATGCCTTGTTGGAAACTATATCAACTAATCCTAAAAATTTGCCATTTTCAATAATTGGGTATTGAATTGGTATTACTTTATTCCCAAAAGTATCTACTAATTGACTTAATACCTTATCAAAGTTAGCATTGTCTTCATCCATTTTATTAACAAAAAACATTAGTGGTTTTTGTCTTTCTTCAGCATACTCCCATGCCTTTTCTGTTCCAACTTGTACTCCTGTCTTAGCACCTACTAACAAAAGACATGAATCTGCAACTTGAAGGGCTTCAAATACTTCACCAATAAAGTCAAAATAGCCAGGTGTATCAAGTATATTTATTTTGTAGTCGTTCCATTCAAATGGTTCAACAGTTGTAGAAATTGATATTCTTCTTTTTATCTCTTCAGGATCAAAATCTGATACAGTTGTTCCATCTTCTGTTTTGCCTATTCTATCAGTGCATTTAGCATTAAATAAAAGTGCATCAGTAAGTATTGTTTTTCCATCGCCACCATGCCCAAGTAAAGCAACGTTTTTGATAAATTGTGGAGCATATTCTTTCATAGCCACATTCCCCCTAAAGTTTTATTAAACATATATAAAATATTCGACACTAAATTCAAAAATCCTTTAAAATTTAAACAATAACACTGTTATAACTATATAAATTTATCCTACATTATATTTAATATATACTTACTTTTTAATATATTTTCTTGAATGTCAATGCTATTAATTGTAAAATGTATATATAGACATCATATTAACTAAATTTATACGGGGGAATTTTATTGAAAAAGGTTAGATTAAATGAAGTTAATGAAGGTATGAGGGTTGCCAGAGATATATTTGCAAATAATGGTAAACTTTTGATTCCTGAAGGCTTTATATTAAAATCAAGTCATATAAACAAACTAAAAGAATATGATATAGAGTATATCTACATATTTGACCAAATAGAAGAAAATTATATATTAGAAGAAGTTATATACCATGAAACCTTTAGAACAGTTCAAGATTTAATGATTTCTGCAAAAAATGGTTATGCTTTAGATACTGATGTTGCAAAAGAAGTAGTTAATGATGTTGTTGATAAAATAATAGAAAATGAAGACATTTTTTTAAAGATTATTGGTTTTAGAGATGTTGATAACTATACATATTTTCATTCAGTAGATGTATGTGTTTTTTCTGCTATAATAGGTAAAATACTCGATTTCGATAAAAAAAGAATTGAAAATATAGCATTAGCTGCACTTTTTCATGATTTTGGTAAAATGAAAATTGGTCCTGAAATTTTAAATAAACCAACTAAACTTTCTGATGATGAATACGAGGAAATCAAAAAACATACAATATACGGATATCAATTGATAAAGCAAATGGGAGAAGTATCTGAAGAAGTTGCAGAGGGGGCACTTTTGCATCATGAAAAGTTAGATGGAAGTGGTTATCCTTTAAAATTAAAAGGTGATAAAATCCCATTAATTGCTAAAATAATTACCATTGCAGACGTTTATGATGCTCTTACTGCTGATAGGGTTTATAAGAAAAAAATTGTTCCAACAAAGGCTGCTGACTATCTATTAAAATATTCAGGAATTTACTTTGATGGAACAATTGTTCATAGATTTATTAACCATGTCGTTCAATATCCTAAAGGATGTTTTGTTGTTTTAAATACTGGTGAAATAGCAATAGTATATGAAGAAAATCCATTTAATAAAACTAGACCAATAATAAAAGTGGTCTCAAGAAACTCTGGACCACCTGTATTTAAGCCTTATTATGTGGATTTAGCTGTTGATTCAACAAGAGAAATTATTGATGTTGTGAATTACTAAATACTATTCTTACTTACCAAACTTATATATGGGACTGCATTAATTGAGAGACTGTTTTCTTCACCATTAATATATTTAAAGTATCCATTTGATGCTATCATAGCAGCATTATCTGTGCAATATTTAATTTCTGGAATATAAAGCTTAATATCATTATTAAGGCAGGAATTTAACAGTTCTTGCCTTAATTTTGTATTTGCAGCAACACCACCTGCAATTGCTACCTTTTTAATACCTGTCTCAAAACATAAATTAATTACTCTTTTAATAAGAGTATTTACCGCAGTCTTTTGAAATGAAGCAACAACATCTTCAACTTTAAAATCTTCTTTTTTCTGTTTCATAGTATTTATATGATTTATAACTGCTGATTTTAATCCACTAAAGCTAAAATCATAAGGATTTTCTAAATTAGCGTCAGGATATATATACCTATTTTCATTGCCATCTTTAGCTAATTTATCAATTATTGGACCACCTGGATATCCTAAATTTAAATACCTTGCTATCTTATCAAAAGCTTCACCAACTGCATCATCTCGTGTTTTCCCATAAACTTTATAGTTATTATATCTTTCCATTACAAGTATATTGGTATGCCCACCCGAAACAACAAGTACAATTAATGGAGGCTCTAAATCTTTATGTGTCAAAAAATTTGCAAAAATATGACCTTCAACATGATTTACTCCAACAAAAGGCTTTTTTAATGAATAACTTAATCCTTTTGCAAATGATAAACCTACTAAAAGTGAACCTACTAATCCAGGGCCATAAGTAGCTGAAATTACATCTATATCATTTATACTGATTTTAGCATCTTTTATACATTTATCAACAACATAAGATATCTTTTCAACATGTTTTCGTGAAGCAATCTCAGGAACAACTCCACCAAACTGAGTGTGTATATCAATTTGAGAATACACAATATTTGATAATACATTTCTTCCATCTTCTACAATAGCAGCAGAAGTTTCATCACATGATGATTCAATTCCAAGAACAAGCATTAAAATCTTCCCTTCTTAATCTTGGTTCAATATATTATATATCAATTTTAATTTTTTATAAAGGTTATAAATTGCAAATTTATTTTGTTATAATATAAGAGATTATTTTTTTAAAAGGAGGCGTTATAATTGAGCATAATTCAAGCTACTATTTTAGGAATTCTTCAAGGTTTAGGTGAGTTTTTACCAATTTCAAGTTCAGCTCACCTTATTATCTTTCCATGGCTTTTGGGTTGGAAAGAACATTCTTTAGTCTTTGATGTAGCTCTCCATTTAGGAACACTTGTAGCAGTTTTAGGTTACTTTTGGAAGGATTTTTTTGAAATAATTTTGAATGGTTTAACAAAGCCAAAATCTGAAAAAGGAAAGCTTCTGTGGTTTATTATTATAGCTACAATACCAGGAGCTATTTTTGGATTTTTACTTGAAAACACAGTTGAAAATGTTTTTAGAGTTCAATATCTTCTAATTGCTATAGTATTAGCGTTATTTGGTGTTATTCTTTATTATGCTGATAAAAAAGGTAAAAATACTATTTCATTAGATAAGTTAAATATCTTTCATGCTTTTTTTATCGGTTTATCACAAGCTTTTGCAATATTCCCTGGTATTTCTCGTTCAGGTATTACAATGACAACTGGATTGTTTTTGGGACTTAAAAAAGAAACTGCTGCAAAATTTTCATTTTTGATGTCAGCGCCAATTATTTTTGGAGCTGGTGTTTTACAGTTGGCAAAAAACATAACAGAAATAAGGCATGAATTAACTCCATTTATTATTGGATTTTTAGTATCATGTTTTGTCGGTTTTTTTGCAATACATTTTCTACTTAATTTTGTTAAAAAAGCTGGTTTTAAGGTGTTTTCATACTACAGATTTATTTTAGCTTTGATTATTATTGTTGTGTATATTGTTAGATAACACTTGAACAGATAAAATTATAATTAATGGAACCCCCATATAACCTATTATAGTGTATAAATTCCTTAATACATCCTTAAAATCAAAAAAACCTACAAATAATGCTGTTAATAATAAATAATTACCTATTTTGCTACTTGGACTTGAGTAATAAATACCTATATAATTAGATAATATTGTAGTTAGTATTTCTAATGACATGCATATAAGTAAAGGCTTTTCATATACTGTATTTTTACTTATTTCTATTAATGGCATAGATTTGTCTATGCTTAAACTATTTGAAAAAATGGATGCATTTATTAATTGAATTAATAAAAAAATTATGCATGTAGCTATTGATATTGAAATATTAATAGTTTTTTTATGATATCTTTCTCTTAACCTAAGAATAATTGGCAAACATATTATTGAGTTAAAGGAAGAATAAATGATTGGCCATTTCATATTTTCAATTAAATTTAGGTCAAGTTTAAATGATATATTTACTTTATTAATACTAAAAATAGCTAATGAAATTGTTAAGAAAATCATAAAAAACATAATAATTTTATTTACACTCATAATACCTGTTAATCCTTGAAGATATATAAGAATACTTATAGAGAAACATATAAGCCCAAATACAATTTTGTTAATTCCAAAAATTTCTTGCCCTATTTGTGAAAATGCTGAAAACATAACAGATAATGATACAAAAGAAAAAATTAAAGTATATAGTTTCACAATTTTTTTGTTAAACTTATTGTTAATATCAATTTGAATAAATATTTTTAATACGAAGTATATAATAATACAAGAAATAAAAATATAAATAAAGCTATTTCCATTAAACCTTGTAAAGAAATAAAAAACCTCTTGCCCTGTTGAAAAGCCAGCACCTACAATACTGCCCAAAATAATTGATGTAATTGCAAGAATATCCATTTTGATATTATAAAATTTTCTCAATAATAATCTTATTTTAACAATACCTAATATATTCAAAAAACCATTATGGAGGATAATAAATGATTGAAACAATAAAAAGTTTTTTTGTTGCTATCGCAGAATATCTATCTCAATTTGGACATTTAGGTATATTTATTGGAATGACTTTAGAAAGTGCTTGTATCCCAATTCCAAGTGAGGTTATTTTACCTCTTGGCGGTTATATGGTATATAAAGGAATTGGCAGCATTTTTTCAATGAGTTTAGTTGCTACTTTAGGTTGTTATGCTGGTTCTGTTTTAGCATATGTTGTTGGGTACTATGGTGGGAGACCGTTTATTTTGAAATATGGGAAGTACTTTTTTATATCAAAACATGACTTTGAAAAGGCAGAAAAATTCTTTAATAAAAGAGGAGAAATTACTATTTTCTTAAGTAGATTACTGCCTGTAATAAGAACATTTATATCACTACCTGCTGGTATTGCAAGAATGAATTTTGCTAAGTTTTCTTTTTATACTATTATTGGCTCTTTCCCTTGGTCCTTATTTTTTGTATATTTAGGTAAAAAACTTGGTGATAATTGGAAAAGTATTGGTGAACACCTAAAAGCATTTGATAATATTATAATTGTTGCTGTATTACTAGCTATAATAATTTTTATATCTTTTAAAATTTCCTCAAAATTTAAAAAAAGTGTTTAAAATATTGTATAATTATTTATTAAGTTGTATAATTATGTACAAATAATTATATGATGAGGTTATGAGGATGAATTTAGAAAGTATTATTAATTTAGATGAACAATATTATATGAATGTATTTGGGAAAAGAATACCTATTGTTTTCGAAAAAGGTAAAGGTTGTTATTTATATGATAGCAACAACAAAAAATACTTAGATTTTATATCTGGAATTGCAGTAAATTCATTAGGACACTGCCATAAAAGATTGACAGAAGCAATTATTGACCAAGCTAATAAGTTAATTCATACTTCAAGCTTATACTATATAAAAAATCAAGCCTTACTTGCACAAAAACTTTGTAATAAAAGTATTTTCGATAAGGCATTTTTCTGCAATTCAGGTGCTGAAGCTGTAGAGGGTGCCATTAAATTAATACGAAAGTATTTTTATTCTAAAGGCCAGAATAGATATGAAATTATTACTTTAAAAAATGCTTTCCATGGAAGGACTTTAGCTACAGTTACAGCAACAGGAAAAGATAAATATAAAAAGCCTTATGAACCTTTACCACGAGGATTTAAAAATATTGAAAAAGATATAGAAATAATTAAAAATTCAATAAATGAAAATACAGCTGCTATAATGATTGAACTTGTACAGGGTGAAGGCGGAGTAAATGTTCTTGATAAGAGCTTTGTAAAAGATATCGAAAATATCTGTAGAGAAAATAATATTCTTTTTGTAATAGATGAGGTTCAAACAGGAATTGGTAGATGTGGCTCACTTTTTGCTTATGAGCTTTATGATATTAGCCCTGATATTATAACACTTGCAAAAGGTTTAGGCGGCGGTATACCTATTGGTGCAGTCCTTTGTAAAGAAGATGTTGCAGCATTTGAACCAGGGGACCATGGTTCAACATTTGGTGGCAATCCTTTTGCAACTCGAATTGCCTTAGAGGTATTAAATGTAATTGAAGAAGAAGACCTTTTAACAAATGTAAATAATATAGGAAAGCTTTTTTTAGAAGGACTTAAAGATATAAAAAATAAAATAACTTCAATTGTTGATGTAAGGGGTCTTGGTCTATTAATTGGTGTTGAATTTAAATCTAATGTAAAAGAGCTTAACTTATTGTTAGCTCAAAACGGACTTCTTGCTAGTATGAGTGGTGAAGGAAATGTTATTAGATTTGCACCACCATTAATTGTTAATGAAGAGGCTATAAATGAAGCGTTAAATATTTTCGAAAATGTGGTGAGACACTATGAAAACGTGGGAGGATTTAATAAATAGTTGTAATTCTTGCACTAAATGTTCAATACATTCTTCAAGAACTAATGTTGTTATTGGTGATGGTAATATTAATGCAAAGCTTATGTTTATCGGTGAAGCACCAGGCGAAGATGAAGATAAAATGGGTAAGCCCTTTGTTGGAAAGGCTGGTAAACTACTTGAACTTGCTTTAGATAGCCTTGAGCTAAATAGAGAAAGAGATTTTTATATTTGTAACATTATTAAATGTAGACCACCAAATAATAGAGTACCAACAGAAAATGAGGCTCAAAATTGTTTGCCATTTTTAAGAGCACAGGTTTCATTGATAAAACCAAAGATTATAGTTTGCCTTGGAGCCACCGCTATGAAATATATATTAGGAAAAGATTTAAAGATAACCCAAGATAGAGGTCGTTGGTTTAAAAAAGGGGATTTTGATATAATAGCTACATATCACCCCGCAGCACTACTAAGAGACCCAAATAAAAAAGAGGATTTTTATAAGGATTTGAAGAGTGTTGTGAATTTATATAAACAAATAAAAGAAGACTAAGGTTTTTGCCTTAGTCTTCTTTCTTTTATACTTTAATTATCTAAGTATCATTTTCTTAACTGGTATATTTAATATTATGTTACTTGGTATTTGGTATTGTAGCCCGCTATATGAACCGTAATTATAGATTATACCGTCACCAGCATTCAATTTTACAATAAGGTTTTCTTTATCTTTGGCATCAGTTTTTATTTTTAAAGTAAATTTAACAGTTGATGTTCCACTCGGTAAATTAGATATAATTAGGTCAAATGAATTTGCTGTTTTATTAGCAAAAGATATATTACTATTTGTTGTTGTCACATAAATTACTCCATTTTCTTTATAAAAATATGAATTTGTAGTATTTACAACATCAATAGGAATAATAACTTGTGTTAAATTAGCAATTGCATTTATTGTTAAAGAAATCGAAATGGTTGAGTTATTTGTATTAATTGTATTTCTATTTGAAAGTAAATTAACACTCGAAATATGTGTTCCAACAGATATATTATATAATACATTAGAATAATTACCAGCTCTATCCCAACCTGTTATAGAAATTCTATAATTTCCAGATTGAATATCACTTGATGGTGTAAATGAAAAGTTTCCGCTACTTAAAGGTTGCGATGCTATATCAATATATGTCCCTTGTACGGGATCATATTTCTGAAGTATTATAGAACCTCTTACTTCTGGATCATTATCTGTTAATTGTCCTTTAAAAGTTGGTCTATAAGAATAAACAATATTATTACCTGAGAGATTTACATTAAATTCTGGATTTGTTCTTACATTATCATAAATTGTTAAATTGTCAATAATTGGTGAATGTAAATCTATATATAAATCTCCTGTTTCTATTGGTGATTGAATTGATTCAAGCCCAGTTTCTGTAGCAGGATATTTCTGGTATACTTCTACCTTATATGGTTTATTAAAATCGATAGTTTCAGATAAATTGTTTGTGATAACTTTTTCAAAGCTACCAGCTGATGAAAGTGCTAATAAATTATTATTGTTGTTAACAACATTACCATTATTATCTTTTATTGTTATATAAACTCTAAAGTTATTATTGTAATCACTACTTTCCCCCACATTTGAACCACTAATTTTAGGAGTTCCAGTATTTTGAAAAATATTATAATTCAATGTTGGTTTTGTTAATATTCTTTGATTGACAATTTTAATTGGAATTTCAACTTCAGTAAAAGCATTATCTGAATCAATAACTTTAAATTTGATGGTTTTGTTTAAGTTATCAACCGATTGATTATAATATATATTGTTTATTGAATCATTAATTTCTGAACCACTATTTAAATTTGTAAATGTTTTTAGAAGTTGATAATTGTTATTAATATCTTTCATATAAACTTCAACCTTTAATGCACCTGCATCTGAAATATCATAATCAAGTGGCACAAAACTTATATCAATTGTTCTAATTTTATTTGATATTGTATATGGATTTGTTGCATTATTTTCTGGTTTAATTATATTAATATCTGGTTTATGGTTTACTGCAAGATAAGCTTTGATTACTGTATTTACAAACATTTTAAGCTCATCTGTTTTATTTGCAATTTCGTTAGGTGCATGCCCAGTTCCTGAAAATGTTATATTTTTTGTTGAATATGTGTAGTAATAATAAGCTGAATTTGTATCGTCTTTATTTGAACTAACATCAAGATTATACCATGGAATTACATCTTCATCTTCTAAATTTAGAGTATAATACATATCATGTGTTGTTCCAACATCAATTGAATCGTTAAGTTTGTAAGGATATTCATTTATTACACCTGAGTTTATTTTATTAACTTTTGTTGATGAAGTAAATGTTCCTCCACCGGTAACTCCACCTAACCCAGATAAAACTCTATAATAGGTATATCTCATATATTCTGTTGAAAATCCCTGTCCTGGAGTTCCATTATTGTTAGGGATATAAGGTGGATTAGTATACTTATAAATGTCATTAGATATCAGTTTATTGTAGTCATCTTGATTTTTAAAAGCTTGCCCAACTTCATTTACAAAATATCTTGATAAATTCAATGGAAAGTTTGAATTAGTATCCTGAACATACCAAATTGTATCATGTGTTAACATCAATCCTAAGCCTCTTGAATAATAATCCCATATTTGCTTCATTGCATCAGAGTTTGTTATATCTCCACCTGCATAACAATCATTAAAACCAAAGATAATCATGTCAAAATATTTTGATAGTTCTCTATATTTAGGATAATTACCATCATTTCTATTTTTATTCGTTGTAAAAGAACTCTGAAAATCAGATGAATAAGTAGGTATTACAGATAAATTAAAATAACCTGGATTTTTACCAAGTGGGTGCCCATCTACAATTGTATTCTCAAATTTAGTTTTTAGGTTTAATGAGCTTAATGCACTTTGAGTTGGGGCAATTTGTAATACATTTGCATTAATTTCTATACCTTTATATTTAACTTTTCCATAAAAAACTCTTTTAATCTTTGTTTCATTATAATTTGAATCTAATGCTACAAGCTCTAATTTCCAATAAATAGGTGCACTATACACTAATGGCATAGTAAAAGTAACATTAGATAATGTATTATAATTATTTAGTGGTTGAACACTTTTCAATTCATCTGACTTAAATAAGCCATCCCTATTTAAATCAATATATAACTTAGCTGTATAGTTATTGGAATTATTATTTGGATTTTTAACATTAAAAGAAAAAGTTAGTGTATCCCCTGCTTTGTATTCTATATCTTCATTTGGTTTTTGAAAGTTATTAACTATCAACTTTTTGTTTGAACTTTGATATCTATTATATATTTGGCTTATAAATTTATCATAATCAAACGAGTCAATATTAGTTCTTTTACTGGTGGGCACTAAGCTATTAAAGTTTGAATATAAATTAGTATCTGTTTTGCTAAATGCAGCTACATCAAATATAACTGCTTGATTTGAGTTGAGCATATCCTTAATTGGTTTAGCTCTTAAATTAGTAATATCATTATATCTTCGAGGAATAACAGTTGTACTATTATTTGCACCATTTGGGTTATTGCTATCACTCGAACCAGATACTAAACCATAATTTCCTTTCCCAAAATAAACAATATCATATTCACCATTGACATCATTTCTCATTGAGTTAAATTGATTTAATGTTATTGAAGTAACATTTATATTAGGGAATAAGGATTTATTATTATTAATAAAAGTTTTTAATGCAGGTGTGTCTTTGAAATCAGGTATAATTTCAAGAATATTTATGTTATCATTTATAACCTGATTAGAATTACCTCCACCATAAACCAATTTATTTGTTAATAAAAATGTGATAATAATTCCTATTATTAGTAATGGCACTAAAAAAAATAATTTTTTGTTTTTCATTTATAACACCTCAAACTCATTTTACTTTATTAATTGTCTGCGATAAATAACTTTTATGTTTGATTTTGTTACCTTCTCTGGTGATGTCAAAAATGGTATTTCAATCATATTGTTAAAATCTACTCCTTTAATAAAGAAATTATAAAGTTGGCCTAATTTTTTCAAAACGTTACTATCTAAGCTGTAATAATTCATTAGCTCACCTGATTTTTGTTTGTTGTAATTAATTTCAATATCACCATTTCCGCTAAAAATTATATCACCTCCTGCAATAATATTTCCGTATAATTTTACCGTCCCGCTTAAGGAATTTTTAATGTTAATATTTTTTTTGCTCACTAATAATACTGAGTAATCATTTAGACCATTTAATAATCCTTGATAACTACCTATGTCTATATCAATATCATTTTTACTAATAATTATTAATTTTTTTAATGTTGTGTCAAAAATTGTTAATGTATCTGAGCTAAGTGCATTAAAATCAACAAAATCATTTAACTCAAAATCAACTTGATTAGGGTCATTTGTTATATTACCTTTACCTCTTAAATTTAGTTTGTCTATTAAAGCTTTTTTTATTGGAAATATTAAATTATTTTTTAAATTGTTAATAAAGGTAGCATTGATATTAGAACTTAAGTCTACAAATTTATCACCTAGTTTAGTTTTAATATAATTTAGGTTAGGTATATATATATTCCTTGACAAATAAATCTTTCCATTTGCATTAAATAAAAAATTAAAATAACTTGTATTATATATATCGTTTGGATCTACTGATATATTACCACCCCCAACCGAAATATTGTCGCCATAATTATATTCCATATCGTAATTATCGGCATCAATACTATGAGCAGCCAAATAATGTAGAACAAAACTTGTTGCATTATCTGGTCCAGCTTCTTTAATATCATATAAGCTTATGTTATCATCAGTCCCTGAAGCATTATCTCTAATTTTATAATTAGTATAATAAGACGCATTGAATATCGAATTTGTATCATTATCTGTAAAACCTAAGTTGTTTAATTCAGTACTATTAACTCCTTTAAAATATTGATAAATTAAAAAATTGGGAAGAAGTGAAGAACTTTCAGCTGTTCTGAACAGTTTATTGTTATGATCATTAACATTATCAACAAATGCTACACCAAATAAAACAACATTTCGAGCAATGTTTAGTTGAGCAGTATCTTCATTTATAACAATTGATGGTGATGAGTTATAATTTGTATCACTTTGGGCATCTTCAAAGCCAATTAAAGATCCACCTATATCAATTTTACTATTTTTAGCATACATAGAAAGATTATCAGCAATATATGCATTACCGCCAATGTTAATGATTGAATTTTGTGATGTTTCTTCAGTTACAATACTATGGCAATAAACATTATTTGTAACTGTAATTGTAGAATTATTTGCAATAGTTCTTATAAAACCACCTAAAATAGAATATCTAATCCAATCCTCAGAACTACTAGGATAAGTAATAATTGGATATCCTAAATATATATTCCCATCAATATATATATTTCCACTAACTGTTGATGTTGAGCTTATGATATTATTTAGATAATTTTGAGAATTTGCATCTATCTTATTATTATCAGCATAATTAAGATTATCAATTGTATTTTGATCTAAGCCTACAATAAGACCCCCAAATTTATCAGATGAATATTGGCTATCAACATTATTATAAGTAGATTTAGCTAAAATATCGCCTTTAATTATTAATTTTTTCCCACCATTTGCAACAAATATATTTCTACCACTATATAATGTATAATCTAATATCCCATTAAATCCCCTTTTAATACTTTTTTGTGAAAAAACTAAGTTTTGATCTTTAAAAGGAAGTATATTGATTTTACTAATTAATGCTCTTTTTGTTTTATCACTTAAATTAATAACTTGTACTTCTAAATTAATATCAATTGGATCAATTGAACCAAAATGATAATCAATATTTGAAGGTGAATTTGATAAATTTGTATATGAAATTTGAATATTAGGTATGTTAAATTCAATATTGTCTAAAAAATCTTTAAGATCATTCCATGAATCTATTGAAATATTATTAGTGTTATAAACAACTTCAAATACAGGTGAATCTGATTGATTATTAAAAAACTTTTTAATATAGTTTTTGTATTCTTTAACAAAAGCATCTCTAATTCTATTTGCGTACCATGATTGTATATTAGATAAGGCTTGGTCATATTGTTGTTGTGTATAAATGCCATCATGTAAGTAACTATCATATGCTACAGTTTGTGTTAAATAATAGTTATAAATACCTTTAGGTGTATATAAATCATTAATATCACCATTATTAGTGTTTAATGCTCCACTTGGCGTAAAAAAATAGTCATTAGTTTTTTTTCTTGCATCTTCAGCCATTTGGTCTAAATAAAATATTATACGTTCTAAAACACTTTCTGTATCATAATAAGCTTTATTCTTGCTATAATAGCTATTACTTTGCCTTATCGATGAAACAGTAAGCTCAATAATACCAGCAGATAATGTAAATAAAACAGCCATAAATATAATTATTATTATCAATGAAGAACCTTTATAGGTAGTTCTTTTCATCTATTTCACCCTATTCGAATAATAAAATGTAGCCTGCTTCAACATATTGTTTTTATTATCTTTTATTGATAAATCAATCTTTTTAATAAATTCACTCTCATTATTTATGGTTTGTATATCTCTTTTGTCAAATGAGATAAAAGGAGACAATGCAGCAATTTTTATATTTTGCCCAATTCCGCTATTATACCAAAATTGGAACATAGTATCTGTAAGATTATCTGAAAAATCATAAACACCATCTAGTAATAATACTAATTTTGTTGTTGAAGTATTTGATATTAAGTAGCCTCCTAATTTAGAATTTGAAACAGTAAAAGAAATATCTGCAATGTTATTATCATCTTTATAAATGTAATATGTTGCTATTTTATTTGATGAATTATATACAATTTTAACCTTTATTTTATTAATTTGAGTAGTTGACAAATTAATATTATAAGAGCTTGAACCAGATAATATTTCAGCAGTATTATTATTTATATTTATTGTAAAATCAACTTCACTATTTTGAATACCTCTGATATCCGTTTGCCTGTAGTTTGGATCAATATTATATTCTAGTTTATATTTACCACCATAATAATCTATTGACCCACTTCCAGTAATATTTTCATAAATAACTTTCTCCACTGCATTATTCAATACTTGAGCAACTTCAATATTTATCTGTGCTTTAACATTTGCTTGAATACTTTGCTTAATAATAATCCCAATTGGAATAATCAATATTGCAAATATCGCAACAGAAATCATAACCTCAACTAAAGTAAAGCCATTATATTTTTTCGACATATATACCACTTCCATCAAGTTGAGTTCGAACTCTAGGCTTTTTAATATCGTCATCTTTAATATATACTTTTACTGTTTTGTCACTTTGATTATGTATATTTACAATCACTATGTTGTTATCTTTTTCATATCTTCTACTAGTTGAGTATATTGCAATAATAATATCCCTTCCAATAGGATTAAACTTTTCAAAATTATTTTTAGGATACTGTGATTTTCCGGTTTTATATTGATACAAATAATTACCTTTATTACCTTTTATATATAAATGTATATTCTCTGATAATTTGTTAGCTCCAAATATTGAAACACTACCTGTTTTCTCTATAACCACATTAGTTGTTGGTGATTCTATTGTTGAAACCGAAATGGTAAAATCAGCATTTTTTATATTAATATTATTTTTATTATCTTGTGATTGAGAAGGAATATTATTATTGCTATTATTTTTATTAGTGTTACTATTTTTATCAGGTAGTATAACAATTGCCGAATTGCCATTATTATCTAATTGTTGTTTGCCATTTGATTGTAAATTATTATTAGTAGGCAACTGATTATTACCTTGGCTAATAGCATTGTTCTTACTTGTATTATTATCAGTAGCATTTAATTTGGGGATATTTTTGCTTGAAAATAAATCGCCTTTACCTGTTTTTATATCAAAATCATACCATTTTCTTGTAGGTGCCAATTCATCAATAAATCCAAAAAACTTTAAATTAAAATTAGCCATAACTTTATTCTGTACATTGTTAATATTAATAGAATCAATTGCATATAAAGGAGTAAAATCTTTTTGGGAAGCTAATAATTTTTTAAAATCATAATAGCTTATAGTCCAATTTTGTTGCATTGAAAAATAATATACCTGATTAATTCCAGGTAATTCAGGTAAATCTAAAAATTGTTTTTGAGATAATGTGATATTTTGTAATGTATTATTGTATTGTTTTGCTAATCTTTTTATATCCAAAACAGTAAATTTTTCATCTTGATTGGGTGGTAAATATGAACTTAACCTATTATAATCATTTTCGATAGTCTTTATTTTATCTTTGTTTGCATTATATATTGCTAATCTTTGTATTATTTCATCATATCTATTTTTAAGATTAGTATTTTCCTTAGATACTAAATCAATCTTTTCAGAAAATGGTAAATAGAAAAAATTGTAAAATAAGAACCCTATAATTATCATAAATAATACTAACAATAATTTTTTGTCTCTTTCAGATAAACTCAATAAAATCACTTCCCCACAATGTCTGCTGAAATAATTGATGTATATATACTATTACTTGAATTTATAGTATTAAAAGAAATATTACTAAAATACCCACTATTTTGCATATTATATACAAACTGTGTCACTGTTTCATATGAATCCCCACTAATATTACATGTTACTTTGTTTAATTCTAAATTAACATTATTATACACTATCTTTGATGGAGCAATATTTTCTAAAATATCAAGAGTTTTTAGATATCTTTGATGTTGAATTATTATATAATCTAATATTGTTTGCTTTTGGTTTAGTAAGTTTTTCTTTTTAGTAAATATTTCAACTTGTGCAAGTTGTTGCTGCTTAACATTAATTTCATTATTTAATCTTTTATTATCATTTATTATCATATTATATTTGGTTACATTTGTTGAAAAAATAAAAACTAATATCAATATTTCTAAAATAAATAATAACACAAAAACTCTTGTACCTTTTGATTGTGGTTTTGATGAAAGAATATACGCTTCATATAAGTTTATATCTTTTAGCTTATTTGCCAAATTTATCGCTCCCTTGTCAACATTATAAGATACCGCTAAAACATATTGAATAAGAAAAAAGATCTGATTTATTTAAAATTACTCTGTTTTCAATCAATTGTATATCTGTTAATAGTTCTATTTGTGTATTTATCTTAGAATTTAGCATTGAGCTTATATCAAAGTGTTGGCATACTTCTCCTGTTAAATAAATCTTAGAAATATCTTTTGGGTTTTGTTCTCTTGATTTATAAAATTCATAAAATTTAACTATATTTTCTACAATTTCATTTATGACATACATAAACATATTTTCAATGCTTAAACCATAATCGTTACCTTCCTTAAACATCCTCTCAAGATCATAGTTTGGAAATGTCTTAGCTATAATAATATTTTGATCTTCTGCTATAACTGTTGTAATAAAATAACGCATTAAATTGACAATAAGATATAAAGAATTTTTTTCTTCTTTTCTTATTTCTCTTTCATGATATACAAGTTTAGTAAGTGAATTTGCTTCTATATCAATTTTATTTATCTTTAAATTAAGATCACTAAATGCTTCTATTATTCCTTCTATTATACTTTTAGGTACTGCAACCAAAAGTATCTTTTGTTTCTTTTGTTTATTATCAATAAATTTTGTAATCTGTTTATAATCAATTAGATAGTTATCCATATTAACTGGAAAATATTGTCTTGATTCAAACTGAATTAAAGAATGTGTTTTCTCTTTTGGTAAATCAGGAATAACTAATTCACGGATTAACATATTAGGAAGTCCAGAAATAATAATATTTATTCCCCTTCTGTTAAAATTATTTGAAAAATAAAATTTTTCCATAACATCAATTAATAGTTTTTTATCAACCCGTATATCATCTATAAAAATTGGATCTTCTAAATTATGTTCAGAATATTTGCTAATAAATAACTTTTTATTTGAATAGCTACCTTGACAAACTTTAATAATACTTCGTCCTAGTTCAATAGATACAACTTGACTCATGTAATAAAACTCCTTTGGCAATTAGTCGTTTCTGATATTATGAAAAACTTCGTAAGTTTTTTTTATATTATTCATTTTATAATTAACAATTATCTTTATGTTAATATAACTACCGCTTTGAAAATCTACTTGCATATCATCAATATATCCATCAAGATACTTGTTAGAGATAGAACCATTCCAAATGGTAATAGAAGATGTATTAGGATAAAACATTATTTTTATATCAGTTGTTGAGGGCTGATAAATTGTAAACTGCACCTTTTTATAATTAATGCTATTGTCTAACACATTTCTAAATTCATTATATTGTATCGTATTCTGATCAGCCATTTGTAACCATTGATTTATATTATCAATTAATGTTTTAGCTTGGCTATCAATATTTGTTTTCTTTGACTCTCTAGATATTATCTTAAAGTTACTATTAAAAAAAGAATAAACTGCTGTCAATATTATAATAAGAATTGCACTAGCTATAATTATCTCAATTAATGTAAATGCTTTATAATTTATCTTTTTCATTTAATCTCTACTCTCCCAGGACTAGCAATTGGCATAATAAGAGTTTTTTTCTTATCTGAATAAGCTAATTCTATTTTTATATCTTTATTACTATAATAGTTTATTTTTGATGTTAAAGATGTACTAATAATACTTGTAACATCATTAAAAGCATTATTGGCAAATGTTCCATATAAAATACCATATTTTGTATATGTCAAATAGATTACTTTATAATTAGAAGTAGGTAAAAGTTGAGTATCATTTTCATATATTTTAATAACTAAATTATTAACATCAAAGGTTTTTACAACCTTTTTTGTCCCATCAGTAAAATCTATAAAATTTATTTGCTGAACCTTGTTGTTGTTAACAATAATTTCTATATAATAACCATCTGATAAAAGTGCTTGATTTGTTTTATCATAAGTTTCACGTAGTAATGATGCTAAAATATTAATAGCTCTATCAACTTCAGCTTTTTTTTTCATTGAGATAATATTTGGGATAGCAATACCAAGTAAAATTGCAATAATTGATATTACTATTGCCATCTCAGTTAAAGTAAATGCTTTATTTTTTTGCTTCATTATTATCCCTCATTTTGTTGTATGTTTGGGGTTCTGTTTTACTATAAATGCAGCAGCTGCAATACTTGCAATAATATCAATCTCAAATTGCTCCTTTAATGATTCAATCCTTGTGTAAAGCTCTCCTTCTTCAGTAACAACATATTTTGGAGGAAGTCTATTGAGCGAAAGTGCTAAAATATCATTTTTACATTTTTCGCATTTACAAACATCTATATCTTTTAATACTTTATCTAATAGACTAATAACTGCATCTTCCATATAATTTTTAACATTATACATAAAGTGTAACACCTCTAATCTTAGTATGTAATTAAACCTAAATACCAATTAATAATAGCATCACCATACAAAAATGTTAAATATGCAGCAATTGAAATCATAGGACCAAATGGTATTTGTGATTTTAATTTCTTTTTATTTATTAATAAAACAATAATTATTGAAATTAATCCGCCTATTACAAATGCCAAAAAATTAAATAGTATAGCTTTAGGTATATTAAAATTTAAACCTAAAGAAAAGGAAAGTAAAACATCCCCAAACCCCATAGCTTTCTCTTTTGATATGAAAAAGATTAAAAAAATGATTAAAGCAGATATAATTCCATTAACAAAAATTCTATAAAATACATTGAATCCATTTTGTGATATATAAAAAATAATATTCAAAATAATTAGAATAAGTATTGAAATATTTGAAATTTCAAATGTATCTATATCTACAAAAGAGATATATATCATAATAAGACCTATTAAGTAAACTACAAAAAATTGAATTGATATATTATATTTTAAAAAACTTAATAATCCACATATAGCTGATAATAGTTCAACAATAGGATATCTTATTGATATCCTATTGTTACAGTATCTGCACTTACCTTTTAAAATAATAAAGCTTAAAACAGGTATTAAATCATAAGGCTTTATTCTATTTTTACAATTTGGACAGTGAGAGGGGGGGAAGACAATTGATTCCCCCCGTGGAATCCTATAGATACAAACATTGAGGAAACTGCCAAGGATTAGCGAAATAGATATAACCAATATAATAAACATATTATTTATAGTTATTTAAATCAGGTGTTGGATAGAGTTCTACTCCATTTGTGCCAAAACTTCCTTGATAAACACCAATGAAAACAGTTTGAGTACTACTGTCATACTTATATGCAAACTTTGTATTGTTTTGTAATTTAGGCACTGGAACCCCACCTGTAATATATTGATCAAGCCCTGATGTAATTGGTACATTGTTTTCTATTGCAACCCAATTCGATTGATTAGTTAATGAGTTTCCTTCAGCAACCCATTGTTGTATTGCAGTAGCAATTGCTTTTGCATTTGCAATATCTGCATTTATTTTTGATTTATTGATTTGTTTCATTACTTGTGGAACTGCAATTGCAATTAATACAGCAATAATTGCTAATACAACAACCATTTCAATTAATGTAAAACCTTTATTCTTTTGATTTACTTGTTTTACCATCCATTTCATCATAATAAAAAACCTCCTTATATTTTATTTATAATTATTTAAATCACCATCTGGATAAAGTAAATATTTATTTGTCTCATCACCTGCATAAATTTTAAAAACTCCATCAGTATCAATTTTGTAATAAAAACTATAATTTTTATTAAACTTTGGTTTTGGCAGCCCCCCAGTAATAAATTGGCCAAGATTAAAATTAGTAAAACCAGTAACATTGTCACTATCAATCATATGCCAATCATTATCTGTAATTACACTGTTTAGTTCTTGACCATTTTCATAACTCCACTGATAAAATGCATAAGCAATTAATTTTGCATTTGCATAATCAGCTTTTTTTTGAGCACTTCTTAACGCCTTTAATATTTGCGGAGTAGAAATTGCCATAATTATTGCAATTATTGCAATAACTACAACCATTTCAACCAAAGTAAAACCATTACTTGATGAATTTTTCTTAATCTTTATCACCTGCCTTAACCGACGTTCCCATATAGCTTAAACATCGGCATAATTATTGAGGCAAGCAAAAATCCAACTAACAATGCCAAAAATACTATCATTACTGGTTCAAACATTGCAGTAAGTCTTGTAACTTGATTTTCTACTTCGTTTTCATAATAGTCTGCTGCACGCTCTAACATATACTCAAGCCTTCCTGTTTCCTCACCTGTCCTTATCATTGTTGTAACAAGTTGAGGAAAAACTTTCATTTCTTCAATTGGGTAGCTTAATCCTTCACCCCCTTTTACCTTTTCAATTACCCCATCAAACGCTTTTTCAATATACGCATTAGAGATAACCTTTTTTGTTGTATCTAAAGCCGTTATTAATGGAACACCTGAGTTTATCAAAGTTCCAAGTGTTCTTGTAAAGCGGCTTGTTATCTGACCTAAAATAACACCTTTTATTATTGGAATTTTTAATTTTATCCTACCTATTAAAATAGCCCCATTTGGAGATTTTTTAAATAACTTATACATAAAAACAATAATAATTATTAAAGCTAATATATAATACCAATTATTTTGCATAAACTTGCTTGCACTAATTACAAACTTAGTTGTAGCAGGAAGGTCAACCTGTAGTTCAGAAAATAATCCTATAAATGTTGGTATAACAAAAATCATCAATACATTTAAAACACCAATGGCAACTAAGATAACAATAGCTGGATACATTAATGCATTTGTTATTTTCTGCTTTAGTTTCATTTCCTTTTCAAAATGCTGTGCCATTTTATCCATGGCTCTATCTATTGAACCACTAACTTCACCGGCTTCAATCATGTTTATTAAGATCTGAGGAAAAATTTCAGAGTGTTCTCTCATTGCATTTGATAGCGAAGTTCCTTTTTCCACCTTTTTATATATATCATCTAATATTTTTCCTAAGTTTCTAGATTTGTATTGGTGCCTTAATACATCAAGACAGTTTAAAATGGTGATACCTGCCATTAACATTGTAGCAAATTGTCTACAAAGCATTGCTAGATCCTTTGTTGAAGCCTTTTGTGTAAATGAAAGTTTAAATTCTTTTTGTAATGCACTTTTCTCTTTAATGTCTAAAACATAAATATCTTTTGATTTTAATGTTCTTAATGCATTTGTTAAGTCTTCAGCAATTATTGATGCTTGATATGTTTTCCCATTTGCATCAAGGGCTTTATAAACATATTCAGCCATTTACACTCAAGCTCCTTCTTATTAATATAAAAGCATTTTTGACATTGATTCTTGATCATTTGCATATAGGTAGCAATCTTCTCGTGTAATAAGACCTCTCTTATATAGATCAATTAATGATTGTTCCATAGTAATCATACCATTTTTGGTGTTAGTCTGTATTATAGATTGAACTTGATAGGTTTTTGATTCCCTAATTAAGTTCCTAACAGCAGGATTTGCTATCATAATCTCTGTTGCAACTACCCTACCTTTTCCCCCTCTAATAGTTAACAATTGCTGTGATACCACTGCGTTAAGTACTGTTGAAAGTTGAACTCTTACCTGTTGTTGTTGATGAGGCGGGAAAACATCAATTATTCTATCTATTGTTTTTGCAGCTCCTATTGTATGTAAAGTTGAAAAAACTAAATGTCCTGTTTCAGCGGCTGTCAATGCAATTGATATTGTTTCTAAATCCCTCATCTCACCTACAAGAATAACATCAGGATCTTCTCTTAATGCAGACCTTAAAGCTGCCGCAAAACTTATTGAGTCTGATCCTATCTCTCTTTGATTTACAACACTTTGCTTATGTCTATGAAGATATTCTATAGGATCTTCAAGCGTAATAATATGAAGGTTTCTTTCTTCGTTTATAATATCTATAATAGAAGCTAAAGTTGTTGACTTTCCACTACCAGTTGGCCCTGTTACTAAAACAAGCCCTTTATTATATTTTGTAAATTCTTTTATAACTGTGGGCAGCCCAAGACTTTCGAATTTTGGTATCTCTTGAGCAATTACCCTAAAAGCAATTGCAATACTTCCTCTTTGCTTAAATGCATTTACCCTAAATCTACTTAATCCTTTGACACTATAAGAAAAATCTACTTCTCCTAATTCAAGTAATTTTTTATAAAGAAAATCTGAGGTAATAGCCTTTGCAAAGTTTTGAATAGTATCTGGCAGTAACTTTTCTTCACCAATTCGTACCAAGTTACCATTTATTCTATATATAGGTGGAGATCCGGCAGTAAGGTGAATATCAGAAGCATTCTTAAAAAATGCATCCTTCAAGATTTCATCAATATCAAGCATCAATACTCCCCCAAACTTTCCCTTCTATTCAAGCGAATATGTTACTCTATAAAATTCCTCAATACTTGTAGTTCCATCTAAAACTCTTTGAGCACAAGCCTCTTTTAATGTTATCATACCCTCATGCATTGCAATATCTTTTATTTCATCACTACCAACATTTTTAACAATTATTTTCTTTAAATCTTTTGTTATTGTTAGTATTTCATAAATTCCTGTTCTACCATAATATCCTTTATTATTACAAAATGGACATCCTCTGCCCCTATATAGTTTTATACCCTGCAAATTATCAATACCCAATGCTTCAGTTTCTGAAACATCTGGTGTATATTCTTCTTTACAGTTAGGACAAATTCTCCTAATTAATCTTTGTGATATAACACCAACAAGTGAAGAACTGATTAAAAAACTTTCTATACCCATGTCAATAAGTCTTGATACTGCACTAGGTGCATCGTTTGTATGAATTGTGGATAAAACTAAATGTCCAGTTATTGCGGCTCTAACAGCAATATCAGCAGTTTCTTTATCTCTAATCTCACCAATCATGATAATATCTGGATCTTGCCTTAATATAGATCTTAATGCTGAAGCAAAAGTAAGTCCAGCTTTTGCATTAACTTCAACTTGGTTTACTCCATATATTGTACTTTCAACAGGATCTTCTACAGTTATTATATTTTTTGTCCCATTATTTAACTCATTTAATACAGTGTATAATGTTGTTGTTTTTCCTGAGCCTGTAGGACCACAAACCAAAATTATTCCATGGGGAGATGTTATTATTTTATTATATTTATTTAAATCATCATCTGTAAAACCAAGTTCCAATTTACTTTTAACAAATGCAGACTTATCGGCAATTCTTATAACAATCTTCTCACCATATACTGTTGGCAAAGAAGATAAACGCATATCATAAGGTTTATCTGCAAAAATGAATGTTGTTCTTCCATCTTGAGGTATTCTTCTTTCTGCAATATCCATGTTCCCAATTACTTTTATTCGAGCTGTCAAAGATGGCAATGAATTAATATCTATCTGAAGAATATCATATAAGACACCATCAATTCTAAATCTTACTTTTATCTCATTTTCAAACGGCTCTATATGTATATCACTTGCTCTTGATGATATTGCTTGCTCAAAAATAGAATTTACAAGCTTAACAACAGGGCCTTCTGGCTCATCATCTGAAGTAATAACTGTATTCTTAAGACGTAGATTTTGTTGCTTGGTTGTTTCTTTCTTAAGTTCTTCAACAGCTTTAAGAGTTTCTTGTTTTCCATAAAATTTTTCAATTTCTCTTTTTATATCAGCAGCTTTTGCAATAACAGGTTGAACATTTTTCCCTGTATATATATTAACGTCCTCTATTGCAAAAATATTTAGCGGATCAGCCATTGCTATATAAATTTTATCATCTTCAACTTTCACCGGAATCAATGTATGCCTTCTTGCAATATTTTCTGAAACCAGATTAACTATTTCTGGATCTAAATGATATTGTTCTAATTTTATATGAGGGATACCAAGTTGAAACTCAAGAACTTCAACAATCTCATCTTCTGTTACAATTCCTTGGTCGACTAAAATTTCACCTAATTTTTTCCCAGTAGATTTTTGTAGAGATAAAGCCTTTTGAAGTTGTTCATTTGTAATAAGCCCTGCGTCTACTAATATTTCTCCTAATTTTTTCTTTCCACCTACTACCAATATTATCCCTCATTTCAATTATACACTTTTATATAAATATATTTTAGCATATTCAAAGGCTTGATTCATCACATTATCTGGAATTGAGATATTTAGCCAATATTTATAGCTTTCTGCTGCTTGATATATTAACATATGAAGACCATTTAAATAGTCAATATTCATTTCTTTTGCTAACTTAATTAACTTGGTTTCATAAGGGTTATAAATAGCATCGAATACAAATTGAACATTGTTCGGAATACTATCTAATGGCGAAATATCAATAAATTCTCCCATACCTATTGGAGTTGTATTAATTATTATATCAATAGGTTTTTTATAAAAATTATGCCATTTAATTGGTTCAATGTCAATAAAATTTTTGTATATTTCGACAAATTTTAAGGCGTTTTCATACGTTCTATTGGTTAATATTACTTTTTTTACTTTTAATTTATGAAGTGCATATATTATCGATCTTGATGCTCCTCCAGCACCTATTAATAATATAGTTTTATTTATAAAATCAATATTCTTATGCTCAATTCCTTTTATAAATCCTATCCAATCAGTATTTTCTGCAACAAGTTTATTGTCTTTTTTATAGACACAATTTGAAGCACCAATTATACTTACATCTTCTGAAATCTCATTAACAAAATTTAATATATTCTCCTTATATGGTATTGTAATATTAAACCCAAGTGATTCTTCATCTATTTTAAATTTTTGAATAAAGTCAGCAATCAAGCTTTCATCAGCTATTTCCAAATTTGAATATGTGGCGTTGATATTTAGTTTATTATAAAAATAGCTATGAATTAATGGAGAAATTGAATGTTTTAGGCTTTTTCCTAATAAATAAAACTTCATTTACTACCATCCTTCAAATAATGTTTAATTATCTTTTTTTCTAATATCCTATTAATCTTTGTAACAATAAACTCTTTTTCTTTTAATGGTCTAACTAATATAGCATAAAAACCAATTCTTTTTGCTCCAATGACATCAGTAAAGAATTGATCTCCAATTACTGCTACTTTTTCTTTATTGTTTAGACCATTTAGAAGTTTAGCTGCTTTCAAAAAACCTCTCTTTAAAGGTTTTGTTGCTGAATAAATTGCTGGAACATTAAGTAATTTTTCTATTTTTTGGACTCTATCTTTCTTGTTATTAGAAACTAAGCAAACTTTAAATCCTTCTTTTAACAAATTCTCAATCCATTCAAAAGTCCTTTTTGTAATATCATATTCACCCCATGGAACTATTGTATTATCAATATCGATAATTAGATATTTAATTCCATTCTTTTTGAGCCTTTCAATGTCAATATCAAAAATTGTATTACAAATGATATCTGGCTTAAATCTGTCTTTCAAACACATCTCTCCTTAAAGGTAATATTTGCAAGTATACTTTAATAGAATTATAATTAAATTATACAAAAATAATAAAAATGCACAATATAATTATTTGGAGGGTTTATTATGATCGAAATAAAAAAAACAGAGTACTTAGGTTTTGAAAACTCTTACCTTTTATCAAATGGCAATATTGATGTTATTGTAACAACCGACATTGGTCCTAGGATATTGTATCTTGGTTTTAAAGGAGGAAAAAATCAGTTTTGTATTTTCCCTGATCATATAGGGAGAAAAAACCAAAATGAATTTTTACTCTATGGCGGTACAAGATTATGGCATAGCCCAGAAGATATAATAAGAACTTATTATCCTGATAGTAAACCAATTGATTTTGAAATTATAAATAATGGTATAATTTTAAAACAGCCTGTTGAAGAAACTACAAAGTTACAAAAAACCATTGAAGTTTGTTTAGATGAAAATCAAGATATGGTATATATTAATTATAAAATAAAGAATCTTGGACTATTTGAAGTTAAATTTTCTAACTGGGCTTTATCAGTCATGGCTGCAGGTGGTGTGGAAATTTTACCTATCCCTAAGTTTGAAGTTGGATTACTTCCTTCTTATCAAATAGTTTATTGGCCATATACTAAGCTAAATGATAAAAGAGTAACTTGGGGAGAGGATTTTATAATATTAAGACAAGATAGCTCATGTGATGGTCCTTTCAAAATAGGATATCCAAACTTTGATGGTTGGGCAAGTTACTTAAATGATGGAGTATTATTTACAAAATATTATAAACATATTGATGGTGCTGAATATCCCGATTTTGGCTGTTCTTTTGAAACATATACAAACAATCTTATGCTTGAAGTTGAAACATTAAGTCCTTTATATTCAGTAAAACCAAATGAAGAAGTATCCCATAAAGAAGTATGGGAATTATCAAAGGTTGATGGTACTATTTCTGATGAAGAATCAGTAAAAAAATATGTTCTTCCACATATTAAAAAAGGAGTGCTTTAAAGCACTCCTTTTTATCTTAATACTCTTTTTGCCATCATAAATGCAGTTCCAATTTTTGAGGTTAAGTTTGATATTGAAACCTGACCTCTTGCACTTGAGGCATGAATATATTCTCCACCACCAATATAAATACCTACATGATTAATGTAATTTCGCCCACCATCTGTATCAAAAAATACTAAATCACCCGGTTGCAATTCAGAATACGAAATTTTTATTCCATTGCTATAAGCCATACTTGCTGCTGTTCTTTCTAAATTTATCCCAAAATTTCGATAAACAAATTGAACAAATCCAGAACAGTCAAATCCAGTTATTGGTGATTCACCACCATATCTGTATCTTACACCTAGATATTTTTTGGCAAATTCAATAACATTATAAGCTTTATTCATAGAGGAACGATCTAAAAGACTTCTTGAAGTTTTTGTTATATTTGTTCTTGTAGTATTAGTAGAAACTAAAATCTTTGAAGTATTATTTTCTTTTACTAAATAATATGCTATGTATCCAATAACACCATCTTTTGTTTTTACTTTAAGCCAACCATTTGCATCTTTTGATATTATGGTTAATTTTTCACCTAAAGTTAGGCTTTTTAAAATGGTTGAATTAGTTGACTTATCTTTTCTTAGTCTTGCATTGTTTTTTATTACTGTCGCATTATATGAAAAATTTTCATTAGTATTTTTTGTGATTTTACTTGTTGTAATCTTATTCTTTAGTTGAATGTAATCTTCTTTAACAAAACCTACTTTGCCTTCGAATGATATCTTTACATATCCGTTTTGTCTTCCTAAAACTGATGCTGTAAAACCTTTTGGAAATACTCCAATGACTTTTGCATTTGAGTTAGCTGAAGATCTTATGTTTATTGTAGACTTAGCTTCAGCTTGTTGTGATGCATAAATAATTGATGAGATCATTAGTAAAGCAAATAAAACTGTGGTAAATAAAAATACTTTTGTTTTCATAAAAAAACTCCCTTCTTTGGCTTACGGGATTAGCTGACGGGTTCGGGCAAGAAGGCATAAAACCCTACGATAAACTCGATTCACCCCATTAATTGGTTCTCCCGCTTTGCTTCTTTGCAATAGCAAATTCAGCCTTTTTTATTTTTGAACAATAAATATTCTATAATAAATATTATATTACGTCAACCTTTTTTTACAATAATGTTACAAGAAAATTTCACCATTGTAATGTTTAAAAACCTAACTCTTCTTTAACAACAATTACTTTTATTCTACCTTTTTCAGAATGTCTTCTAGTTACTACTATATGACTGCAAATACAATCATCACTTAGGCAATCATGGCACTGACCATCAACAACACAAGGTGTTTTTTTTGATAGTCGTTTGCAATTTGTTGGTGAGGCAATATTCCTAACTCTTAGTATACCTTGTTCTTCATTCTGGACAAGCTTATTTATTCCAACAATTACAATAACATTTTTAGGCCCATATAAAAGAGCAGCAAGCCTATTACCTGCTCCATCTATATTAATTAGCTTTCCATCTAAAGTAATTGCATTTGAACTCATAAAAAAGTAATCTGTAAAAAATGCCTTTCTATGAATATCTGCAATTTCATTCGGACTTAAACCTTCTTTATATCTATCATAAAAAACATACTTACCATTTCGCAAAAAATCAATTAGTCCTATTTCAAAAAGTGACATGGATCCCCCTACTGCAACTGTTGAACCTTCTTTAACAATATCTTTTATTAAATCAATTACTTCTTCTTTTTTATCAATTATGAAACAGTCAAAATTTCTTTTCTCAAGGTTATTTTTTAGAGTATTTAAATTTGTCTCAATCCACCATTTCTTATTTTGATTCATCTTAAAGCCCCCCCTGAAATATTTTGTATAAATACTCAATATCTTCTGATTTATATTTTAATTCATTGTATATTTTTGTTGCAATACCGTTTGTATAATCTCTAAGACCGATGGGTGTTTCCTCAATAATATATAATTTTTTTGCGTACTTTAAAGATTCTAAATTTTTCAGATTTTGAAAGCCTATTGGTATATTCATTAAAGCACAAAAATCAGCCTTTTTTATTAATTCAACATTTTCCATATATTCTTCATTGCTAATTTCTGTAAAAGGTTTTGACTTAACTGCATATATGCCCAAGATATTACACAACAAATAGTCTGAATCATTTGTTGCCAAAACGCCACTAGTTACCTCAAAACCACATTCTAATAATTTTTTATAAATCTTTGATCCCTCTCCACCACCTGCAACAACATGAACGTGCCCATTAATATTCTGTAAATTATTATTAATAATTTCATAGTCAAATAACCCAAAATGATTTTTAAACACTATAGCATTTATGCCATATACTTTATATATATTTTCAGATGTAAACACATCATTAGGTTTGCCAACTTTAATTACCTCTCCGTTTTTTAATAAAATTATTTCATCACAGTATTTCGCAGCAAGTTTTATATTATGGATTGCTGCAATTATAATTTTATCCTTTTCTTTTAATTTTTTAATGATATTGAACATATTTTCTTGATGAACAAGATCTAGACTTGAATTGGGTTCGTCCAAAAGAATTATTTGAGTATCTTGATTTAATACTCTTGCAAAGTTTGTTCTTTGTTTTTCCCCACCAGAGACCTCTAAAATTGAATCATCTTTTTTATCAAACATATCTACTAATTTTAAATTTTCCTCAGTTAATCTAATTGAATCTTTAGAATCTCGAAATTGATTTTTTTCGTAAGGGTATCTACCTGTCAAAACAATATCAATAACTTTAAATGGAAAATTAATAAGAATGGATTGCGACATATAAGATATTAATTTTGATCTCTCTTTTTCATTTATATTAAGAATATTTTTATTATCTATTAGAATTTCACCTGATAAGATATTTAGAATACCCGCAATAGTTTTAATAAGTGTTGACTTACCACAACCATTAGGACCAACAATCCCATAAATCTTTCCTTTTTTAAACTCCATATTAATATTCTTAATTATCGGTTTTGTGTAACCTGAGCTTAAATTTACTAATTTCAATGTCATAATGAATATTCAGCCCCTCTTGATTTTAGAAGATATAAAAAGTATGGAACGCCAACAATTGATGTAACAATCCCTACCTTTACTTCAATAGGTGAGAATAGCATTCTTGCAATACTGTCACAGATAATCAAAAATATGCCTCCACCAATGACAGATGACGGTATTAGTTTTCTATAATCTGGACCTACAATTATTCTCATTATGTGTGGTACAATAAGACCTACAAAACTAATAGTCCCACTTACAGATACAGCTATTCCTGTAATTAGTGAGGTTAATAATAATAGTAATTTTTTCAGTAACTCTGGATTGACTCCAAGTGTATATGCTTCGTCTTCACCTAAAACCAATATATTAATTTTTTTGGAAAATAAAATTGATATTAATAATATTATTAATATTGGCAAAAAGCTTATTTTTACATGCCACCAAGACCTACCATCAAGTCCACCCAACATCCAAAAAATATATTCATTTACTTGATATTGATTTATGTTTGAAAGAATAATAGACGAAATTGAACTTAATAATGTTGAAATTGAAAGTCCTATTAATATTAAATGAAGAATGGGGGTTTTGCCTCTTTTTGTTGATAATAAATAAACAATTATTGAAGATAGCAAACCTCCTATGAAGGATAATAATGGTAAAAAATATATGTTTATAAGATTTAACCCTAATGCAATCGAAGTTATAGCTCCAAGACTTGCACCACTTGAAATTCCTATTATGCCAGGTTCGGCCATAGGATTTCTAAATATTCCTTGTATTATGGTGCCAGCTAATGATAAGGCCATTCCAACAGTCATTGCAACAATAATTCTTGGAAGCCTTATCTGAGTAACTATTGTCAAAACTTCATCAGAAACTCCATCAATTTTAAATCCTATAAATGCAAGTATTGCCTTTAAAACATGAAGGGGGGGAATAAAAACACTTCCCACCCCAATTGCTATTATAAACACAACAATTAAAAGCGAAATTAGTATAGAAAACTTAAGTCTCAATCTCCATTCACTCCAAGTTAATTTTTAAATCTTTCAGGATATGCAGTTTTTGCTAAATCATATATACCTTCAACAATATACTGTGACACAGATTGTATATGCTTGTCGTCAAGAATATATACTGAATTATTCTTAACTGCTTTTAAGTTCTTAAAAGCTGAATCTTTCTTAAATTTATCTAAAAATTGTTGAGTAGTCTCTTTTGGATTATATGAAGCTGAAGGAAGAATAATTATATCAGGGTCCCAATCAATAATATCTTCACGTGAAATATTCGGCCATCCTTTTAAGCCTGCTACTGAAGCTATATTTACAACGCCTGCATATTTAGCAATTTCTTGTTGTGTAGTTCCTTTGGCATATGTTGTTCCAAAATAATAAGTATAAAATAATGCAAACTTTTTCTTGCGAATATTCTTAACCTTGCTTTGAACAAAGTTTATTTTATCATCCATATATTTTATTATATTCTTACCTTTTGCTTGCTCTCCAACTAATTTTGAAATATTTGTTATCTCATCTTTTATTGATTTAATAGAATTTGGATTTAAGCTTACATAAACAGGACATTTTACGCTCTTTTTTAGAAGATCATATTTTGCCTTATCTATATAATATGGAACTATGATAAGATCAGGTTTAGTAGCAATAATTTTTTCAATATCATTACTACTAAATCTTGCTTTTACATTCTTTGCTAAATTAACAACATTAGAATTATTTTTATCATCAGCAAAAACAGATAAACCAGCAATCCTTGTTGGAGAAACAAGGTTTAGAAGTATTTCATCTGTTTGCAAAGATAATGATATTATTTTGTTTGGTTGGCTATTTATGGTAATAGACTGACCTTTAAAATCTTTCACAGTTACTGGAAAATCAGCAGCATATGTATATAAAGGAATCAAAGCAAGTATAAAGCAGAATAACAAGAGAATAGAAATGATTTTTTTCTTTTGAAACATTTTATTACAACCCCTTTACATATAATGGCATTTTTATTATTAATACACTTTAGGATAGATTATATCATATTAGTGATTTTGTGTCTATAATTAATATCTCAATTTCCTCAGGATAAATATTAATTAGCGAGGGATCAGACTCAAGTTTATAGTTGTATTTCATTATATAGCCACTATAAGGGGAATTTAGAAAATATTCATTATTTATGGTTTCAATTCTAGCAATTCTGTCACCTTCTTGAACATATCCGTTCTTTTTCATGTATTCAAATATTATTATATCCCCTATTTTATTCTCAAACTCTTTAGTTATACCAATTGCCGCTAATGATCCATCTTTTTCTATCCATAAATTTTCTTTGCATATTCTTTCATTATAATACATGATATCATCTCCATCTATTTTATACTATTAAATATCTTAATTAAATCACTTTTAGATAAATATCCACTATGTTCGTTTACTTTTTTGCCTGTCTTGTCTAAAAAGTATGATGTAGGAATGTACTGAAACCCAAATGCCTTTGAAATTGTTCCTTGAGTATCTAGTAAAACTGGATAAGTTATCCCTTTTTCCTTAACAAATTGTTTTACTTTATTTATATCTTCTGCTATATCTACACCAATAATTATAACATCATTTTTGTTTTCCTCATAATAACTTATCAAGTTAGGAATTTCTTCTTTACAAGGTGGACACCATGTAGCAAAAAAGTTAATTAAAATCTTTTTTCCTCTAAAATCTGATATTGAATAAGTTTTACCATCTAAGGATTTAAGTTTAAAATTTATATATCCTTCAGTAATTACCTCATCAGATTTGTTAGAATAAATCATTTTATAAACTAATAAACCCAATAATATTGCAAAAATAGCAAAGAAAATAATATTTTTTGTAGATTGATTCAATTTATTCATTCTTGTAGACCTCCAATTTTAATATATAATATTTATCTTATCAAAAAAGATTAATAATCCAAAAAGTATAAGCATTATTCCACTTATAATCTCAATATATCTACTATATTTAGAAATAATCTTAATAATTGATTTTATTCTATTTATTAATATTGCAGTAATTACAAAAGGTATTGTAAGTCCTAATGAATATACCAGTAAATAAATTATAGCTTCATATAAAGTTTTAGTTGTAGCTGCTAAAATCAAAATACTTGCAAGCACAGGTCCAATGCAAGGTGTCCAACTAATACTTAATATTACTCCAAGTAAAAAAGGACCTTTAACCTCAGTTTTATTACCCCCCACGGGTATCAAATTTGCCTTTAAAAAAGCTGGCCCTATGTCCAGCATCAATAGACCCATTAATATAATTATTATTGCTCCAATTTTTACTATGTATTCTCTATAATTACCTAACGTACTGCCAAATAGTGAAGATATTATCCCAAATGAAATAAAAACAGTTGTAAAACCTAATATAAACATTAAAATGTTGAGCCATTTATTATTATTTAATGTAAATAAATATGTCACGTATACAGGTATTAATGGGATAATACATGGAGAGAAAAAAGATAAAATACCAGCAGTAAAGGCTGTTAATATACTAATTGTCATTATTTGCTCTCCTTATTTTAATTTATATCCTCCATTTATATAACACCATACATCTTCATTTGCTTTAAAACCTCTACCATCATCTTTTACAACTATAATAAGATGATTCCTTTGTATATTTTGTCCATTTACAATATCCTTTGCACTTGTAACATCAATTAATGCAGTTTGCGGTGGTAAAATTGATAATGCAACCCCACTTCTTAATATAAATTGCGTTGAGTTATCAAATATTATAATTTGCCCTTTTTTTACTTTAATTAATTCATATTTTCCTTTTGTAGATTTAAAAGTAGATGTTACTTGTGGGATATTATTTAAATTATTTAGATTAGATTCTATATTATTAATCCTATTATTCAATTCATTTGTTTTATTAGTAATAGAATTAATTTTTGATTCTATTCTTTTTATATTTGTGTCTATGTAAGTAGTAAGTGTGTCAACCTGTTTTTTCAAAAAACCATATGTTATTAATGCATTTTTATCTATTTCATTTTGAGCATTTGTATAAATAAAAATACTAACTATAATAAAAGATATTGTCAAAAAAACTACAAGCTTTTTACCCCACTTTGTTCTCTTTTTTTCCAATTTAATCCCTCCGTTGTCCACTCCATAAGTCCTAAACTTATTAATATAGCTTGGTTAACCTTCAACATCATCTCTTCGCTTAATTTACCTACTTTATTCTTAAGTCGAATTTTATCAATTGTTCGGATTTGCTCTAACAAAATTACAGAATCTTTTGACAGTCCAAACTCACCAGCAGATATTTCAACATGGGTTGGAAACTTTGCTTTTCCAATTTGTGATGTAATAGCTGCCACAATAACTGTTGGACTATATTTATTACCAACGTCGTTTTGAATAATCAAAACAGGTCTTATACCACCTTGCTCTGAACCAATATGAGGTGCAAGGTCTGCATAAAATATATCTCCTCTTTTTATATCAACTATTTGATTTTGTTCCAACACTTTCTCCACTCTCCGCTAACCTACCTTCATAATTTTGATTTTTTAACTTTAGTAATCCCTCTTTACAAAAATCAACGTTTATAATGTTCTCATATTGTACTAAATTTTCATATTCCATAATTATACATTCATTTGCTAAAGTTCTATTTATTTCAGCATATTCTTTGTAGCAGCTAATTAAATCTTTTTCAATCTTTTTTATTCTTTTTCTTTCTGAGAGTTGCCTTATATAGATTGCATAATTAAAATTGTCATATTTAAATATAAACTTAAAAAGTCTTGTAAATTGCGGCATGAACTCTCCCCCTAAAATCTTTTATGATACAACAAAATATATATTTTTTACCTGAAGGCTATTTAGCGGACGAGCATATTTACATTATAGAATTAATTAAATTAAAATTCAATGTAAATATTTCATAATATATAGTTTAATATTTTTACAATACGGTTATTGTAAATATAAACTCTTGGTATCCTTTTGCTAATTGAGCAAATGACTTCGTAATTAATTGTTCCTATACCCTTTGCAATCTCGTCAGCTGTAATTACATTATTCCCTTGTTGGCCAATTAGTACAACCTCATCACCAATATTTACATTTTTAATATCAGTTACATCAATCATGCATTGATCCATGCAGATATTACCAATAATAGGTGCATATTCACCTTTCACAAGAACATTTCGTGAACTGCTACCTATCCTTGTATAACCATCAGCATATCCAACAGGTATTGTCGCAATAATGCTCTTTCTTTTGGTAATAAATTTTCTGTTGTAGCTAATTGGAAATCCTTCAGGTACACTCTTAACATTTATTATCTTTGCCTTTAAGCTCATCACTGGTTTAAGATTTATATTATAATCTAAATCTGATGGATACAGACCATATAATATTAAACCAGGACGAACAATATCAAGGTGATATTGGGGGAATCTAAGTGTAGCCGCACTATTTGAAATATGCTTATATTTAAAGTATACCCCTTTTTTCTCTAATTCTCTCACAAAATTAATGAATTTTTCGAATTGGGTTTGTGTAAAATTATCTGCATCTTTCTCATCTGCAGAAGAGAAATGTGAGAATATACCTTCAAGTTCTATATTAGGTAGTTTAGAAATCTTTTCAATTTCGTTTATGCTTTTTTGGTTACACAAAAAGCCAATTCTACCCATCCCAGTATCAACCTTGATATGTATCTTTGCTTTTTTATTTAATATTACTGCAACTTTTGAAAGGTGTTCAGCTTGTTTATATGTAAAAACAGTTTGAGACAAATCATTTTCAACTATCTCTTTTGAAAATTCAAAAGGTGTGAAACCCAATATTAGAATATTATTATCTATATTAAAATGCCTTAGCTGTAATGCTTCATCAATAATAGCAACAGCAAGCATATTAATGCCATTTTTAGTTAGTATTTTTGATATTTGCAAAACCCCGTGTCCATAAGCATCTGCTTTAACTACAGCCATAATCTCAGTATTTTTATTAACTTTTTGTCTTATGTTTTTAATATTATATTGCAGATTATCAAGATTAACTTCAGCCCACACACGATGATACAAGTTCAAGTTTAGCCATCCCCCTTTAATTTTATATATGAATCAATTTCGTATCTTCTAAAAAACCTTTTATCCTTATAGAAGATATCAATTCTTTTCAAGCTTCTGTTTTCAAAATAGTAGTGTAAATATTGTACATCACCATTTAATTCTAAAGTTATAATTGCAGATTTGTCTTTTTGAGTAACTTCAATTTTTTCAGAGTTTACAAGGAGATTTAAATAATAGTTTAAAAATATCTTATCAAAATCTAATGATACTTGAAGGTTATTATTAATTATTAGTTTGTCTTTTTCTTTTTGTATATATATCTCCAACTTATCTTTTTTTAATATAAGGTAAGTTTTACCATTTATTTTTTTCTCGGTAAAATTAAATACATCTGTTTGATTATTAGTTATTAAAATAATTTTACCTTGTGCTAAATATTGAGGGTAAATTTTAAAATTATTCTGGGGCTCTTTTTGTTCTGAACAAGCAGTCAAAAATAAAATAGACATAACTACCAAAAATAATATTTTATTTTTCATTTATCCATTAACCTTATCAATTATTCTCTTTATAGACATATCAATATTTTCAATTATATCTGAAGGTGTCATAGCTTGTAATGACTTTTTTTCACTTAATAAGCTAGCAGTTAAACCTAAAATATAAGTTCCTAACTTTGCTGCTTCTAAAGGCTCAAATCCTTGAGCTATGAAAGAAGAAATGATTCCGCATAAAACATCTCCACTACCGCCTTTAGAAAGGCCTGGGTTTCCATTAATATTTATAAACTTTTTATTTCCGTCTGTAACAATTGTTCTTGAACTTTTAAGAACACAAATACAGTTAAACCTTTTTGAAATAAATTCAGCATAATATAGGGGATTATTTTTTATTTCTTCTTTATCAACTTTCAAAAGCCTCGCTGCTTCAAGAATGTGTGGCGTTAAAATTTTTGGAGCCTTATATTTTAAAAGTTCAGTATTTAGTTCTGATAAAACATTTATACCATCTGCGTCTATTACAATAGGTATTTCTAAATTGTTAAAAATATACCTCAAAATTTCTACAATCTCTTTACTTATTGTCAGCCCAGGACCGAATGCGATAACATTTATTTTACTTAGTAAATCTGAATATTTCATAAAATGCTCAAAATTTAATATTCCATCATTTGACTCACAAGGAATAGTAATTATCTCATCTAACTTATTAGGCTTTAAATCTAAACCTTCTTTGGGTGAAAATAAATAAACAAGTCCACAACCAGACCTATATGCTGCATTTGAGCAAAGATTAGCCGCTCCTTGATAAAATTTTGAACCAGCTATAATTGCTAATCTCCCATAATCCGCTTTATTTGTATCGTGATATCTGTATAATTTTGAAACATGCAAATTATGTTCATCTATTAAGATGTTATCATAACTATCAATAATATCCTCGGGTATCCCTATATCTTTTACTATTAATGTGCCAGAGAAAAAGGCACCTGGATAAAGAATTGAACCTAGCTTTGGCATTGTAAATGTAATTGTTTTATCAGCTTTAACTGCACATCCAAGAATATTTCCTGTATCAGCACAAATGCCAGAAGGAATATCTATAGAATAAACATACGAATAACTATTATTTATTTTATCAATAACGTCTTTATAAATACCCTCTATTGTTCTTGATAAACCTACACCAAAAATAGCATCAATTATTATGTCAAAATGTTCGAAATGAATATTGATCAAGTCATTAACATCTTCCAAAATAATGATATTTGTACCTATATTTTTTAGCACATTCAAAAATATACTAGATGTTTTTGATTTATTTTCACCTAACAGAAATACAACTAATTCCTTTACTTTATTTATAAGATATCTTGCACATACAAATCCATCACCACCATTATTGCCTGGACCACAAAATACTGCCACCTTTTTTTGCCTTAAATTTGGATAATCTTTAATAATTTCTTCAAAGACACTGAACCCTGCATTTTCCATTAAAACTTCTTCGGGAATTCCTACTTCAAATATTGCCTTTTTTTCTATTTCTTTTATCTGTTTTGAGTCTAGCACATACATATTAATTATCCCTCCTTTTCTGCAATAGCAAAAGCGGTTGCATAATTTTCTGAATGAGATATACTTATAAAAATTCTATTTATACTATTCATTTTTGCAATTTCTAATGCTTTATTATTTAACAAAACATAAGGACAGCCATAAGTATCTTTCTCAATTTGTATATCAGTGAATCGAAAAATCACTCCTGTTCCTAAAGCCTTTGATACTGCTTCCTTTGCTGCAAAATAACCCGCTATGGACTCATAAATATTTTTTTTTGATAATATATAATTTATTTCACTTTGTGTAAAAAATCTCTGTAAAAATTTATCTAAATTATTTATCTTGCGAATTCTATTTATTTCAACAATATCAACCCCTACGTTATGTATCATTGAGCATCTTTTCCTTTCTATATGTTACCTAATTGAAAATATAAAATCTATACATAATAATATTTAGAAAAATAAAAGGAGCATAAAAACATGAGTTTAATACCTTGCACATATGACTGCAGATATCAAAAAGATGGACTATGTTTCAAGACTCAAATTACATCTCCTTCTAATTTACACAGCAATAAAAAATGTTTATTCTTTGAACCAATAAATAATAAAGAGAATAAAAAATTTAAATTATAATTATTTTATCACAATAATCTATTATATATTTACTTTTATACTATAATTGAATATTTTTTTTTTATCATTTATAATGAAAAAAAATTCATTTTTGGTGTGAAACATGTTAGATAAAACAAGTAATATTCCATTATATTTACAAATAGCTAATATAATAAAAGAGAATATACTTTCTAAGAAATATTTCTATGGACAAAAGTTACCTTCATTAAGATATCTTTGTAAAGAATTTGGCGTAAATATATCAACTGTAACAAATGCCCTTAAATTATTACAAGATCAAGGTTTTGTTAAAGCTGTTAGAAATGTAGGCTATTTCATATCTTATTCTGAAAAAGATGATATATCATCATTTGAAGATTTTATAAGTCAAAATATTCCTAAAAATGCAATTGATTTTGCTTCTGGTAATTTACCTTATTCATTATATCCTATTGATGAATTCAAGCATTCGCTTGATATAGTAATTAATAAATTTGGTGCTTCTGCGTTTGATTATATTGAAAATAAGAATAGTCCTTTAATTGAATATCTTTTAGAAAATTATTTAAAAAGTCAAAATATTTATTGTAAACTAGAAAATATTATTATTGTATCAGGTGCCCAGCAAGGTATTGAGATTGTATCAAAAAGTTTCTTAAAGCCTGGTGATAAGATACTTATTGAAAATCCAACCTACTTCGGTGCATATAGTACATTTAGATCAATGCATTTAGATATTGATGATTTTCCAACTGGTAATATTGAATTTTTGGAATATAAAATGAAAAGGTTTAAACCTAAAGCTTTATATATAATACCATTTTCACAAAATCCTACCGGATTTACATATTCAATTGATGAACTTAAATGGATTTATGAGTTATCTTATAAAAATAATGTATTCATAATAGAAGATGATTTTTTTTCTGATGTAAATATCTTTGATGACGTTAATTTTATGCCTATAAAAAGTATAGATTATAAAGAAATAGTGTTTTATGTTAAAAGTTTTTCAAGGCTTCTTATGCCAGCCTTAAGATTAGGATTTGTAATATCACCATCAAATCTATCAGAAGATGTTGCTTTTTTAAAGTGGACAACAGATATATCAACCTCATTATTTATTCAACTGTCATTTACTGAATTTTTAAATAGATATTATGCTATACATCTGAATAGGATAAAAGAATATATTAAACCAAAGTATAACTTATTTTTAAATACTATTTTAAAAAATTCTTATTATATTCCTCAAAAACCAACAGGCATTTTTTCAGTAGTATCTACAAAGAATCTAAATGCAATATCATTATATAATACACTAAAACAATACAATATATATGTTTCCCCATATAATCTTTTTTACCATAATATAAATAATTCAAATTTTATAAGGCTTTCTTTTATGAATACTGAAATAAAAGATATTGTAAATGGTTTGCATACAATTTTTGAGATAATTAAAAATTTTCAATGAGGTGGTAAAATGTATAACATTGATAATTTAATTTCTGAAATACTACAAGATGTGATCGAAATACAAAAAAATTTAAATAGTATACCCGAACTTGCATTTAATGAATATAAAACTCAAAATTATATAAAAAATATATTAAATAATGTTGATATCCAGACAATAAAATGTGCTGATACAGGGCTTATTGGTGTTTTAAATGATGGCCCTACTTGTATTGCAATAAGAGCAGATATGGATGCTATCGTATCAGATGGTAATATTATGCATGCATGCGGTCATGACTATCACATGAGTATTGCAATAGGTGTGGCCATGACTTTGAAGAAAATGGGATTTGATAGATGCGTAAAATTTATCTTTCAACCAGGTGAAGAAGGAAGTGGTGGAGCAAAAAAAATGATTGATGAAGGAGTATTAGAAAAGCCTCAAGTTCAAGCACTCATTGGTCTTCACGTTTGGCCTAATCTTGAAGTAGGTAAGATTGCTTTAAATGATGGTCCAATTATGGCTAGTGTTGATGATTTTGAGTTAACCTTTATAGGAAAAGGTGGCCACGCTGCGATGCCACAGGATGTAATAAATCCTATTTATCCTGCAATTGATACAATTCAAACAATTAATAATATTATGCTATTGAGATATGATAAATTTGATCCAGTACATATTTCTTTTTCATCAATAACTGCTGGCAGTCTTCCAAACGTTGTTCCAAGCAAATGTATAGTTAAAGGAACAGTAAGAACTTATAATGATCAATTAAGAGAAAAAATACACAATAATATTAATGAAATAGCAAATTTAGCAGCAAGAAAATATGAGTGTTCTTGTAACTTTATCTATAACTATCAATATCCAGCTTTAATTAACCATAAGGAATTAGCAAATCAATTTATAGAATTTGCTAAAAATTATTTGGGCAATCATAATGTTGAAATAGCTGAACCTTCATTTACTGCAGAAGATTTTTCATTTTACTGCAAAAAAGTACCTTCTATTTATTTCAGGTTGGGCATAAAAGAAGAGGATATAGGAACATATCCTCTCCATTCAAGTAACTTTTCAGCATCCAAAAAGAGTTTATATTATGGAATAAAAACTTTAGTAGGTTTTATTTTACACTACTATCAAGAAGAGATTTAAGAGCCTGTATGGCTCTTTCTTTTTTATTAGTTCTAACATAAATTGCAATAACCTTATTTTTTGTATCAAAACCAGCATCACTAAGCACTTTAATTGATTGTGCACTAAGACCATACAAGGCTTTTTTCTTAGCATCTTCTGCTTTTATATAAAATTCATTGTTTGCATATTTATTAAGGTATTTGTATTTTTCTAATAGTTGATCCAAAGGTAAAAAAGCACCCTTAGAAGCATATGCTTTGAATAATTCTTTATCAAGAATAAATAAATCCCCTTCTCCGGCAGCCATTATTACTAAAAGTTTCTGTTGGTAAGCAATTTCTTGTTGAGTTCTTGCGTTTTTGCCTGTATATAGTATTTGATCAATATTTACCTTATCATTAATTATTTTTTCCAAATTTTCTTTTAGCGTTGTATCAACATTCGGTAATAATAAATTTCCTACCAATATTATCCTTACCTTTTTTTCTATCTCTTTATAATTATTATTGCATCCATAAAATAATGTTGATAAAACAATGACAATTAATGCTACTGCTAGAATTCTCTTTTTAATGCTCATATAATACCCCCTTACAAAAAAATATAGAGAAGGCAAATTACCCTCTCTATATATTTTACATCTATAAAACTTATTTTACAATCTTAGCAAACATGAAGTAGTTAAATCCAAGTGGTGAAATATAATAGTTCTTTACATAGTCTCTTAATAATTGACCTTTAACATAGAAGTAGATTGGAATAAGTGCATGATCATTCATTATAATCTTTTCTGCTTCATGCATATATTGCATTCTTGTCTTTCTATCTGTTGTCATCTTTGCTTTGTCTATTAATTCGTCATACTTCTTATTTGACCAATTAGTATTGTTATTGTCGCTGTATGATGTGAATAAATCCATAAATGTCATTGGATCAGCATAGTCACCTATCCAACCATCTCTTGCGACTATATAATCTTTCTTTTGTCTTCTATCTTGAAGAACTTTCCATTCCATATTTGATAACTTAACATTTATTCCTAATTGTTTCCACATAGCTTGAACTGCTTCAGCTATCTTCTTATGGCCTTCGCTTGTATTATAGATTATTTCTATTTCTGGGAATCCTTTACCATTTGGATAGCCTGCTTCTGCAAGTAACTTCTTTGCTGTTGCTAAATCAGCAGTTTTTGGTAAGAAATCTCCACCTTCAACTCTGAAGTCTTTTGATACACCATTTATACCATATGGAACAATACCAGTAGCTGGTTTTTGACCAAGCTTACCAATCTTTTCAACTATATAAGTTCTATCTATTGCTAATGATAAAGCTTTTCTTACTCTAACATCTTTGAATGCAGGATATTTGTTGTTGAGATCATAATAGTAAAGTCCAAGCTCATCCCATACTTTCATTTTCTTTTCTTTAATAAGTCTTGGAATTTCCTCTGTTGGTATTCCTTCTGCACCATCTACTTGTCTAGCTTCATAAGCCATTAAGTTAGCTTTATCATCTTCAGATAGTTTAAATACTATCTTTTCTAATGTTATAGCTTTCTTATCCCAATAATTTGCATTCTTTTCAAGAACAATTTGTGAGTTATGTGTCCACTGAACCATTTTGAATGGTCCATTTCCTATATATGTTTTTGGATCTGTTGCCCATTTATCTCCATATTTTTCTACTATATCTTTTCTTACTGGGAAGTAAGTTGGGAAGTTTGTTAAATCAATAAAGTAAGGTGTAGGTGCTTCAAGTGTAACTTGAAGGGTTTTAGCATCTAATGCTTTTACACCAACATCACTTGCTTTTGCTTTTCCTTCATTGAATGCTCTACCATTTTTAATATAATACATTTGATATGCGTATTCTGACGCAGTTTTTGGATCTAATGCTCTTTTCCATGCATACTCAAAGTCTTGAGCAGTAACTGGCTTTCCATCAGACCATTTCGCGTCTCTTAATTTGAATGTGTAAACCTTACCATCTTTAGATATTGTCCAGCTTTGAGCTATTCCAGGAATTGTTTCACCTTTTACATTAACTCTTGTTAAACCTTCAAAAACGTTAATAATAATGTTAGCACTATCAAGAGCATTATTTAAACCTGGATCAAGATATCTTGGTTCTGCACCATTTATATAGGTAAGAACCTGCTTTGCTGCTGCTACGCCTGTTACCTTGTTAACATTCAAGGCAAGAGCTGTAGCCATAAAAACAACTAATACAAATACAGCAATTAGACGTTTTTTCATAAAAATACTCCCCTTTCGTATAATAATTATTTTTATTTTACATAGCAAGCCATTATTTATCCATTAAATGGCAAGCTACGTAATGACCTTTTGAAACTTCTTTTAGCTTTGGTTCTTCTTCTTGGCATCTTTTGTGAGCATATTTACACCTTGTTCTAAAATGGCATCCTGATGGAGGATTAATGGGGCTTGGCACATCACCTTCAAGAATAATTCTTGATCGTGATTTAGATACAGCTGGGTCTGGAATTGGTATTGCAGATAGCAATGCTTGAGTGTAAGGATGCTGTGGATTATCATATAATTCATTGCTTTCTGCTAATTCAACCAATTTACCCAAATACATAACACCAACTCTGTTACTAATATGCTTAACCATAGAAAGATCGTGTGCAATAAATAAATATGTCAGCTTAAATTCTTTTTGTAGATCCTCAAGCATATTAACAATCTGAGCTTGAATAGAAACATCAAGAGCTGAAATTGGTTCGTCACAAATAATAAATTCTGGCTCGACTGCTAATGCCCTTGCAATACCTATTCTTTGCCTCTGACCACCAGAAAATTCATGTGGATACCTGTTAGCATGTTCACTATTTAACCCAACTAATCTTAGTAACTCTTGAACACGTTCTTTCTTTTCTTTGCCAATAGCTATATTATGAATCTCTAATGGTTCTCCTACTATATCTCCTACTGTCATTCTTGGATTTAAAGAAGCATACGGATCTTGGAAAATCATTTGCATTGATTTTCTATATTTTAACATATCTTTTTTTGTTATGTCTTCACCTTTAAATATAATTTGCCCACTTGTTGGTTCATATAATCTAATTATCGTTCTACCTGTTGTAGATTTACCACAACCACTTTCACCTACTAGCCCAAGTGTTTCACCTTTATTTATATGAAAACTTACATCATCTACTGCTTTTACATATTGAACATTTCCTATACCCATTTTTACTGGAAAATATTTCTTCAAGTTTACTATTCTTAATAGCTCTTGTGACAACTTTTTCACCTACCTTAATTTAACAAGTATATTATCTGTTATTTATTGATTCTAAAATATCTTTTGGAGTATATTCATGGTTTAGCCAACAACGTGCAATATGCTTTTCACCAACATCAAAAAGCGGAGGCCTATGTTCTAAACAAACCTTCATTGCCCACTCACAACGAGGAGCAAATGGACATCCCTTTGGTGGTTTTAATAAATCTGGCGGTTGTCCTTCTATTGGAACAAGCCTTTTCTTAAGACCTTCGTGCATTTTAGGAACTGATTTTAAAAGTCCCCATGTATAAGGATGCTTAGGATTATAGAATATTTCATTAACAGAACCTTGTTCTACAATAATGCCACCATACATTACAATTACTCTTGAACAAATATCAGCTACAACACCAAGATCGTGTGTAATTAGTATTATTGACATTTTAATTTTCTGTTGGAGATCTTTCAACAGTTCAAGTATTTGTGCTTGAATAGTAACATCAAGTGCTGTTGTAGGCTCATCTGCAATCAATAATTTAGGGTTACACGATAAAGCCATAGCAATCATAACTCTTTGTCTCATTCCACCAGAAAATTCGTGTGGGTATTGCTTTAATCTTCTTTCTGGGCTTGGTATACCAACTAATTTGAGCATTTCTATTGCTCTTTTTTTGGCTTCTTCTGTTGTAACATTATTATGTGTTTTTATAGCTTCTACTAATTGATTTCCAATAGTAAACACAGGATTTAATGATGTCATAGGATCTTGGAATATCATACTAATCCTATTACCTCTAATTTGTTGCATTTGCTTTTCAGTTTTTGTTAAAAGGTCTTCGCCTTCAAAAATAATCTGTCCATTGACTATTTTACCTGGAGGTGCAATAAGCCTCATAAGTGACATAGAAGTAACAGATTTTCCACTACCAGATTCACCAACAATACCTACAGCTTCTGCTTCATCTATATAAAATGATACATTATCAACAGCTTTTACCTCACCTACGTGGGTAAAGAAAGAGGTTTTTAAATCCTTAACTTCAAGTATTTTCGCCAATTTATTTCACCTCAATTATTATTTTCTCATTCTTGGATCAAGAGCATCTCTTAACCCATCGCCAAACAAATTAAATGCAAGAATAATTAAACATATTAATAATGAAGGAAAGAATAATCTATACGGATAAGAAATAAATCCATTTAAACCATCAGAAGCAAGTGAGCCTAATGATGATGCAGGTGCATCAACACCAAGTCCAATGAAACTTAAGAATGATTCTGTAAATATTGCACTCGGTATTTGTAATGTTGAAGTTACAATAATTGAGCCAATTGTGTTTGGAATAAGGTGCCTAATTAATATCCTCCAACCACTAGCACCAATTGTTTTTGCTGCAGTTACATATTCTTGCTGTTTTAGACTTAGTATTTCACCACGAACAATTCTTGCCATTGAAATCCAGTATGTAAGACCAATAGCAATAAACATACAAACAAGTGGAGCCCCTACTGCTCTTAATCCGCTTAAAAATTCATATTTTTCAAAAAGTGCAGATAGAGTAGGTTTTAATGAAACTGATAATAAAATAACATAAATCATAAGTGGAACACTATATAATATATCAACTATTCTCATCATTATATTATCTACTTTACCGCCAAAGAAACCCGAAATACCACCATATAAAACACCTATAATAATATTAATAATTGTAGCTACAATACCAATAGCTAATGATATTCTCATACCATATAAACATCTTACAAATAGGTCTCTGCCTAAGCTATCAGTACCAAAAAAATGTTTTATTGAAGGACCTAAGTCTTCATGTCCTCTAATCTGTTGGTCATAGGTATATGGCATAACAAGGGGACCAATAAGTGCTATTAAAAACATTATAACAATTGCCCATAAACTAACCATAGCTACTTTATTCATTTTAAGTCTACGCCAAGCATCTTGCCAAAATGTCATACTTGGACGAACTATTGTTTCTGCATCTTTTTCTGATTTTGAAACTTTATAAAAAAGTTCTTTTTGAAGGTTTTCCATATCTTTCTGTTGCCTCCTCCTGATTTAATCCTCTAACTTAATACGTGGGTCAATAAATACATATATTATATCAACTATTAAGTTCATTAATATTAAAAATGCTGCATAAAAGATTGTTGTACCCATAACAAGTGAATAATCTCTATCAGAAATACTTGTTACATAAAATTGTCCCATACCAGGAATTAGAAATATTTTTTCTACAACAAAACTTCCAGTTAATACCCCTGCTATTAGCGGACCTAAGTAAGTAACAACAGGAATTAACGAATTTTTTAATGCATGCTTGTATACAACTTTAGTTTTGGATAAACCTTTTGCTTTTGCAGTCCTAATATAATCTTGTGATAGGCTTTCAATCATTGAACTTCTTATTAATCGTGCAATAAAGGATAATGAATAAGCCGACAACGATACAACAGGGAGTATATAACTTCTCGCTTCATCCAACCCCATAACAGGTAATAAACCAAGCTTTACACCAAAGAAATAAACAAGTAATACTGCTAAAACAAAGCTTGGAATTGTTATAAATATTGTTGCTATAATCATTGACAAATTATCTTGCCACTTCCCTTGATGTAATGCTGACCAAACACCTAAAGGAATGCCTATTAACAAAGTAAATATTATAGACAACAAGCCTATTTTTGCAGAAACAGGAAATGTTCTTGCAATAATCTCATTTACTGTTTGACCTGGATGACGCATAGAAACACCTAAATCAAGTCTAAGTAAGCTCTTTACATACTTAATATATTGAATATGTAAAGGTTGGTTAAGTCCATACTTTGCATTTAAATTATCAAGTATCTGTTGTGGTAATGTCTTTTCACCTGTGAATGGTCCACCAGGAATCATCCTCATAAGAAAAAAAGTAATTGTTACGATAAAGAATAAAGATATTATTGCCCATACTACCCTTTTAAGTATATACCTTAGCACCTTTCAATCAACTCCTTTAAAAACTTTTTGTAATATGTGTATTATCATGAATTAAATTGTATAAATATAAATATATATATTATATTTTATCTTTGTTTATTATAACATTAGAGTTATGTATATTCAATACTTTTTATAAATCATATTGTGCGAATACTTGATATTATTTTCTGTAAATTGAATTGTATGCATGTATATTTTTATAGTTATAACATTGTAATGAGATTAACAAGCACGAGATTAGTTGAATATGAAAGATTTATTAGTTTTTATTTCAAGCTTATATTAATAATGAGCTAATAAATATTCATATATAATCTTAATCATTTATGTTTATTATAACTCATATAAATATTTTTGATACTCATTTTTATTACTTGGGTATAATGTTATTATAGTATTGAAAATGGAGTGATCAAAATGAGAAAACCTGGAAAGATTGTTATTATTGGAACTGGTTTTGTTGGATCATCTACTGCATTTGCAATTATGGATGCTGGTCTTGCTACTGAACTTGTTCTTATTGATGTAAATAAAGAAAAGGCTGAAGGCGAAGCTATGGATTTAAATCATGGCATCTCATTTGTAAAACCAGTTAAAATATATGCAGGTGATTACAGTGATTGTAAGGATGCAGACATTGTTATAATAACAGCAGGTGCAAATCAAAAACCAGGTGAAACAAGGCTAGATTTAACAAAAAAGAATGCAACAATTACAAAATCAATCGTTGAAAATATTATTAAATATACAACTGATGCAATATTATTAATGGTAACCAACCCTGTTGATATTTTAACTTATGTTGTTTATAAGGTGTCACAGTTGCCAAAAAATCAGGTTATTGGTTCAGGAACTGTATTGGATAGTTCAAGATTTAGATATCTCCTTGCCCAACATTGTAATGTTGATGTAAGAAATGTTCATGCATATATATTAGGTGAACATGGGGACAGTGAAATGGCTGCATGGAGTCTTACAAATATTGGCGGAGTTAATTTTATGCAAGAATGCTTACTGTGTGGTAATAACTGCCCCCCAACAGTTAAGCAAGAAATATTTGATAAAGTAAAAAATGCCGCTTATGAAATAATACAAAGAAAAGGTGCAACTTACTATGCTATTGCACTTGCTGTAAGAAGAATTGTAGAATCAATTATAAGAAATGAAAACACCATTTTACCTGTTTCAAGCGTTGTAGATGATGTGTTTGGAATATCTGATATTGCAATATCACTGCCATCTGTTGTTAATAATACTGGAGTTGTAAAAGTATTTGATATACCACTTACTGATGAAGAAATAAAATCACTACAAAATTCTGCAAAAGTTTTAAAAGAAACTATAAAATCTCTTGAAATTTAAGTAATAAATCTTGTATAATACTAAAGGAAGCATTTGTGCTTCCTTTTATTATTAGATACTTTAATAATATTGCAAATATATTTTTTGCATGTTAAAATAAGTTTTGTCTTGTTATTATAAAGTTTTGAGTGGAGGTGAAAATTTTGGCAAATATTAAATCAGCAAAAAAGAAGATTAAGGTTATTAGAAGAAGAACTCTTGAAAATAAGATTCAAAAAATAAAAATGAAAAAGGCAATAAAGGAAATGAAGAAGGCTTTACTTGCTAATGATGTTTCAAAAGCAAGAGAACTTTATCCAAATGTTGCAAAGATAATTGACCAAACTGCAGCTAAAGGTATAATCCATAAAAATAATGCTTCAAGGAAAAAATCAAGACTTATGAAGCTAATAAACAAATATGCTGCATTAACTCAGCCAAAGCCTGATACAAAAGCTGAATAGTATAAAAGGCACATGCTAATAGCATATGCCTTTTTTATTTTATTATCTCATATATCAATGTCTCAATACCAAGTGTTTGTTGTAATTGTCCAGTTTTTATTAGGTAATCAATTTCAACTGATTTTTGTATTATATTTTTTATTTTTTCAATTGTAAATTGGTCTGCTTGTTTTTTATATTTATCATAAAAGTATTCCTTTATTCCTGCAGTTTTTATAATTGTCCTTTTATCTTGTAATGAATCTTTTAATATTCCAAGAATCTTAAAATGTCTGTTTATCATAAATAAAATTCTTAAACTACTTTCCTTTAATTCATATAATTGATTTAAATATTCAAATCCTTTTTCAATATCCTTTTGTGAAAATGCATCAAGCATTAAAAAAATTCTATCTTGAGGATTTGGATACATAAATAGTCGAATATCTTCATATGAAGGTTTATTTTTACCACCTAAATATGATATTAAGATATTCAAATAATTATAAATTGTATACATATCTCTATCAAAATGATTAATTATTTCTTCTGCCATATTTTCTGAAATTTGTTTATTTTCTTTATTAAATATATTCTGAACCCATTTTATAAGATCAACAGTCAGTTGCTTTTCAAATTCAACCCAAAAAGCAATAGGCTTTATTTTGCTAACATAACTGGAGTTGTTAATCTCATATTCTTTAAAAATAATAATATTACCATCATTAGTTTGTTCAAGCTGTTTTAAAATGGTTTCTAACTTTATTTTGTTAGCATTTTTTATAAAATTTTTAAATACAAAAACTTTTGATATGCTAGCAAAGCTAAAAGAAAAAAGCTCATTCACAACTTCATCATAATTTGCATCTTCGCCATCAAAAATCAAAATATTCTCATTATTGTTTACAATCATTTTAGGTATATTATTTGTATAGTAATCTATTAAAAACCTTTCTTGCCCATAAAAAAAATATATCTTTTCAAATTTTTTGCTTTTTATATGTTGATTTAATAGTCTTTGCCTTTCATTCATGTTCTCTCACCTCAAAAAAGGTATAATTCTCAATGTAGTTCCATCTGTTTTTATATCTATTTCTCCATTAACATCAGTTCTAAATATCTTTATTTTATTTTCTTCAAGCCTTTTTGTTACAATTTCTGAAGGATGATTAAATCTATTATCACGTCCAACAGATATTATAGCAAATTTAGGTTTTATATAATTTAAAAACTTTTGGCTTGTTGAGGTGGAACTACCATGATGTGCTATCTTTAGAATGGTAGATTTCAAATTAAAATATATCAATTTTTCTTCAGATGTCATAGAGATATCACCAGTAAAAAGTATGCTGAATTTATTTAATTTAAATCTTGAAACTAAACAACCATTTGAATCATCATTATATGGAGGAAATAATGCAATATTCAAATTTTTGATTTTCATATTTAAAGGCTTTTTTACAATATAAACATTCTTGTTTACCAGTAAATTATGTTTTTCAATATATGTTTTATCAGTAGTAAAAATATTTTTAACCTCTATATTTTGAAACAAATCTTGTAACCCACCACAATGATCATCATGCTCATGTGATAATATCAAAATATCAATTTTATCGATTTTATTATGAAATAAGAACGGCAGAATATTATATGAAACAGCATTAAAATCATCATTTTCTGGTCCAGTATCTATAAGTATATTAAATCCTTTATAAGATATAAAAGAGCTATCTCCTTGTCCTACATCTAAAATGCTTATTTTAAGGTCTTTTAAATTATCAAAATAACCTAATGAAATAATAAAAGCTAAGATTAAACATAAACTCAATATATACTTTCTATATTGCTTATTCATTAATAACAGTATAATTAAATAATAAACTACTGCTATAATAATATCAAAATATATAATCTTAATATATGTAAATTTTAAATGTGAAATTTTCGATGATAAAATCAACAAATTAGTAAGTTTATCTACAGTGAATTTGAACAAATAAAAATTAAATCCAAACAATTCAAATATTATATATATAAGTCCTAATGGTATCAAAATACTTGTTAATATAATAGCAGCTATATTAGTAAATACTGACACAATAGATATTTCATGAAAATATATTATTAAGAATGGTAATATCAATATTTGCGATGATAAAGTAATACTTATAACTGAAGCTATACTTTTAATTCTGATATATTTTTCAATAAAATTAAAAATTTTTTTATTAAATATTATTATTGATAAAACACAAATGTAAGATAATTGAAAACTGATATTAAACAAATCCATAGGATTTATAATAAGCACCAATATAGCAGCTAAAAATAATGAATTTAGTGTGTCAACATTTTTGTATATTATCTTTCCTGCATAATAAATTAATGCCATTATAGTTGCACGCACAATAGAAGCTCCAAAACCAGAAAGTATAGAATATAATAAAATCAATAATATGATTATTATGTTATTAATATATCTATTATAATATTTAAAAATATGTATAAATAAAAATTCAATGAAAATGCATAAAATACCAATATTACCACCTGAAGCTGCTAATAGATGTGCAAGTCCTGCTCTTTGAAAGTCCTTATAAATATCATCTGGAATGAAATTCTTATTACCAAATATTATTCCTAATAACATTGAGCTTTTATCTTTTTGGAAATTATTATTAAGAATAGTTGAAATCTTTTGGAGTAATAAATTTATATAAGCTAATATGTTTTGGCTTCTTTTTAGAACTTCTATATTATCTGAATAGATTGTATATAAAGTTTTTTTGGATTTAAGATATTCTCTATAATCAAATCCACCATAATTGGTTTTTGGCGTAGGTATTTTGAGCTTTCCTATTACAGTAATTAAATCATTGTAAAGAAAATCATTTTTCAATGATGTTTTCACTCTAATCTTTATTTCCTTATTATTAATATTAGTTGATGCAAAAAAGGTTTGGTATTTTTCTGATTTCTCTGGAAATGAAGAAATACATGCTATAAGTTTAACCTCTTTGTTATGAAAGTTTAAATCAGCATTAAATAAATATAAAAAATAAAAAGTTCTGAATAAAGTAAATATAGAAACAAGACAAATCAATACAAATAATGTTTTATTTTTAAATGTAAACTTATAGAATAGTCCTATTAAAATAAAAAATAAAATAGCTATTATCAAAATGTTTGAGGTTATTTTAACAATAAAAATACTAAGACATATAGATAAAAGAATCCAAAATGTCTGCCTTTTCATTTTTTTAACCTTTCTTTTAATCTTTCAAGAATTTCATCATCAACTTTAATGTTATTTCTTCCAACTCCTAATTTTATATCTGGTTTATTCTTACCGTGAAAATCACTGCCACCGGTTATTAAAAAGGAAAATCTATTAGCAAGTTCAATAAGTTTTTTGGTTTCAATATCACTGTGTTCAGAATGTATTGCTTCTATCCCGTCTAATCCATATAATTTTAATTCTTCAAAAACATTTTCGACACCTTCTTCAAGGTATAAAAATTTATATGGATGAGCAAGAATAGCTAATCCACCTGACTCTTTAAGAATATTTATTGCTTCAAATGGCTTTAATTTATCCTTCTTAACATAAGCTGGTTTTCCAAATGATAATAATTTTTCAAAAACCTCTTTGGGACTGTTAAAATAACCTTTATTCACTAAAACTTGTGCTATATGTGGTCTACCAATAATACTATCTTTTGCAACTTCAATAATCTCATCAATTGTTATGTTATAACCTAACTGTTGCAGTTTTTCTACAATTTTAGGATTCCTTTGATGCCTAAAAGATTCAAGTAACAATAAGTTATCAATTAATTTATTATTATTCACATCAATAAAATAGCCCAAAATATGCATTTCAATTTCAAAGTCAGCACTTATTTCTACACCGCTAATAACCTCTATTCCTAAATCTTCTGCTTTTTCCTTTGCTTCTTGAATCCCTAAAATAGTGTCATGGTCTGTAATAGCAATAGCACTTAAATTACTTTGCTTAGCTATTTTAACAACTTCAGATGGTGAAAAAGTTCCATCTGAAGCTGTTGTATGAACATGAAGATCAATCATATATTAATCCTCCATATTGATAATATTTCTTGCAATTAAAATGCCATTTACACTTGCTTGCATTAAACCTCTGGTGATACCAGCTCCATCTCCTCCAAAATATAAATTCTTTATATTCAAGCTTTCAAAGTTTTTGTTTACTCTAACCTCATTGGAATAAAATTTTACTTCAATTCCATAAAGTAATGTATCAAAAGATGCAACACCATTAACAACAAAGTCTAATGCTTCAATCATTTCCTTTATATCTAACATAAGTCTATATGGTAATACTAAGCTCAAGTCCCCTGCAACTGCATCTTGTAGTGTAGGAATTACAGAATTTCTATTTATTCTTTCTTCATTTGAACGTCTACCTTTGATGAAATCACCATATCTTTGAACAATTATTTTTCCACCTGATAGCATGTTTGCAAGCTCAGCAATATACTTACCATATTTTATACTGTCTCTAAATGGATCTGTAAAATGTTTAGAAACAAGTAAAGCAAAGTTTGTGTTTTCGCTTTTAGTATTCTTATAGCTATGTCCATTTACAACAGCTAAGTTATCATAATGCTCAACAGCAACATATCCACCAGGATTCATACAAAATGTTCTTACTTTATCATCAAAAGTTTTTGTATAATAAATAAATTTGCTCTCGTAAAGATGTTCTGTTATTCCTTTCCAAATATGATTTGGTGTTTCTACCCTTACACCTATATCAACTCTGTTATTATCGCAAGGAATGTTATATTTATTTATAACCTCGGATAGCCAATGAGCTCCTTCTCTCCCTACAGCTATTACTACTTTATTAGCATAAAATGTTTGATCTTTATCAGTAATAACACCTTTTATAGTATTACTTTCAATAATTAAATCCTTTACTGCAGTTTTAAATTTTATTTCAATACCACTATTTATTAGATGATCTTGAATACTTTTATATATCTTTTTAGCTTCCTCTGTTCCTAAATGCCTTATTGGACTTTCAATAAGATTGAGATTTGCAACTGTTGCTTTTCTTTTTATATCCTCAATAACCTCAGAATTTGTTCCATAAACCTTTTTATCAGCACCATATTGAAGATAAATACTATCGGCATAGTTAATATATTCAATAGTATTATTATAGCCTATATAGTCAGCAAGCCTTCCTCCAACATTAGGCGATAATGATAGCTTACCGTCAGAGAAAGCACCAGCACCTGAAAATCCAGTTGTAATGTTGCAAGGTTTGCAATTAACACATACATTTGTTATTCTTTTAGGACAATCTCTTGAATCAATGTCTCTACCTTTTTCAATAATAAGTATTTTTATATTATTATTTAATTTTATAAGTTCATATGCAGTAAAAATACCACATGGCCCTGCTCCTACAATAATTACATCATATTTCATTTTATTTCACCTCATTGTTTTTTTAGCCTACAATATTATAAATGAAATGCTGATAATATTCCACTATTATTTGATTTATAAAAATCATCTTTTAATTTTTTTCAACTAAATATTTCCAATATTTTTTGGGCATATTTTGAACATGCAATTTATAATTTTTTCTCTCTTTTATTGTAATGGCACTAAGATATTTCTTCCATAATTTGTTGTAATCTAATTCATCTTTGCTATATATTAATTTTTCTAAATTTTTATTTGTAATGTATTTTAACACTTTATTTTTGTATAAAGCTATATTTTTTCTCTTAGTATCAATAATAATCCAATCAAAACTGCTAAAACGTTTCTTAAAAAATAAAGAAATTGGATATAATATATTTGTCTCTGGTGCAAACATAGCAACCAAAGTATTATTTTTAGTGGTTGAAAATCTTAAAAGTCCTATATACTTATTGAACTCTCTCATGGTTTTTTTACATCCTGTATAAACATTATAAACATAAATGTTAGAATAATCTTTGATAATCTTCCCACCATCTTTTTGTAGTAGTAATATAAAATTATATATACTAACTTCAATATCCAGTTTTTCTGATAAAAATGAATATAATAAAATATTATATAGATTATTCCCAAAACGCTGTTTAAAATCTTTTAAAAATTGCTTTGCTGCTTTTATATTAGTATTGCAATATATAGCATTATCAATAAAATTAGGTTGATAATTTTTTATACTCTTTATATCAACATTTTCTTTTTTATTATTTAACATTGAAATTAAACTTATAAATCCATAAAAACTTCCATCATATATATAAACATCCATTATAATTCACCTGTAATTGCTGATTTAAATATTCCAGATTCAAAAAAAGATATCTGAGAATATGATAAGTTTTCTTTATTCTCTACTTTCTCTATTAATAATAATTTAAGTATATCAGGGTTATAATTTACTTTTTCAAACATTTTTCCATTGCATGTAATAAAAAATTTAGCTCTTTTCAAAACAACTCCAATTTTTTTAAGGTCTTCAAATGAAAGTGAATGAAAATGTCTGGCTGATATTATTCTCTTAGCAGAATTAATACCAATGCCTGGCACTCTTATTAATTGCTCGTATGAACATTTATTAATTTCAATAGGAAATTTATCTAAATTTTTTAAGGCCCATAAAACCTTAGGATCATATTCTAATGGTAGATTTTGGTTGTCATTTAACAATTCATCAGCATCAAAATTATACACTCTAATTAGCCAATCTGCCTGATAAAGTCTATGTTCTCTTAGTAGTGGTGGTGAAGAAACATTTTCTATTCGGGAGTCATTGTTAACAGGGGTATATGCAGAATAATATACCCTTTTTAGTCCAATTTTCTTGTAAAGATTTTGTGAGAGCTTTATAATTTGGTAATCTGTATCCTTTGTAGCACCAATAATCATCTGAGTACTTTGACCCGCTGGGACATATAATGCAGCTTTTTTAAAATTTTTCTTTTCATCAATACTTTTTTCTATCCCATTTTTTATTATTTTCATTGGTTTAATTAACTTTTCTTTATCTTTCTGTGGTGCCAAAAGTTTTAGGCTTTTTTCAGATGGTAGCTCAATATTTACACTCATTCTATCAACTAATAAACCTGCTTTATTTAATAAAATCTCAGAAGAACCAGGTATAGCTTTTATGTGAATATACCCATTAAAGTGATATGTTTTTCTTAGTAGTTCAACTGTTTTAGTAAGCATCTCCATTGTCCAATCAGGTGAATTTTTTATTGCAGAGCTTAAAAATAATCCTTCAATATAATTTCTTTTATAAAAATTAATGGTGAGTTCTGCAATCTCTTGAGGGGTAAATGAGGCTCTTTTAATATCATTACTTCTTCTATTTATACAATATGCACAGTCAAAAATACATTCATTAGTAAAAAGGATTTTAAGAAGTGAAACACACCTTCCATCTTCAGTCCAAGTATGACATATTCCTGCACTAAAAGTATTGCCTATTCCAGCGTTAGTTTCCCTTTTACTTCCACTTGAAGCACAAGACACATCATATTTAGCACCTGCTCCTAATATTTGAACCTTCTCAATAATATCCACATTGAACACCTCAAGATAATAATATCAGAACGTATTTTCGAATTCAATATTATTTATTTTATGTTGTATATATTAGTGATAAATGCTATAATTTATCATGTGTAATTTTACGCCCGTAGCTCAGAGGATAGAGCGTAGGACTTCGAATCCTGTGGTCGGGGGTTCGACTCCCCCCGGGCGTGCCAGAAAAGTGAAAAACCTGGACTGTTAAAGGGTAATTTACAAACAAAATGCAAACATAAATAAAAGAGGCTATCTCTATATTGTTGAATAGCCTCTTTTTTTATTCATATATTTACTTCAGATTTGAAATCTAATAAGTTATTATGTTTTTGCAATATAGGAATAATATACTCTTCATAGTATTCCTTAACTTGTGATGGGCAACGACCAATAAATTTTGATGGATTCAAAATTTCTAATATTTCTTCTTTTGAAAGTTTAAATTCAGGGTCTTTTTCAATAAGTTCAATTATATTGTTATTACCGCCTTTTAGTTTTACATTTTCTCCAGCTATCATAGCATATTTTCTAATTTTCTCATGCAATTCTTGTCTATCTCCACCTCTTTTTACAGCCTCCATAAGTATATTTTCGGTAGCCATAAATGGTAGTTCTTCATATATATGCTTTTCTATCATCTTTTCATATACTACAAGTCCACTTGCTACATTATGGTATATATTTAAAATTGCATCAACTGCTAAAAATGCCTCAGGTATTGAAATTCTTCTATTTGCAGAATCATCTAATGTTCTTTCTAACCATTGAACAGAAGCTGTAAATAAAGGATTTTGAATATTAACCATAACATATCTTGATAAAGCACATATTCGTTCACATCTCATAGGGTTTCTTTTATATGCCATTGCAGAAGAACCAACTTGTGTTTTTTCAAATGGTTCCTCAATCTCTTTTAAGCTTTGCAAAAGCCTAATATCATTTGCAAATTTATAAGCACTTTGAGCAATAGAGGACAATAATGATAAAACTAAAAAGTCATACTTTCGTGGATAAGTTTGTGAAGTTAAAGGATAGCTATTCTCAAACCCCATTTTTTTGCAAACAAGCTTATCTAATTCTTTTACCTTATTTTCATCGTTTTCAAAAAGAGCCATAAAACTTGCTTGGGTTCCTGTTGTCCCCTTTACTCCACGCAAAACTGTTTTAGATAAAACATATTCAAGATAATCTAAATCATTTACAAGGTCTTGTGCCCATAACATAGCACGTTTTCCAACAGTTGTTAGCTGTGCTGGTTGAAAATGAGTAAATCCAAGTGTGGGTAAATCCTTGTACTTCAGTGCAAAATCAGCAACTGCTTTTATTGTATTAACTAGTTTTTTTCTAATAAGTAATAATGCATCTCTTATTATAATGATATCAGCATTGTCAGTAACAAAACAGCTTGTTGCACCTAAATGAATGATTGCTCTGGCTTTTTTTGCTTGTTCACCATAAGCATGAATATGTGCCATAACATCATGTCTTAATTCCTTTTCCTTTTGAAAGGCTACATCATAATTGATTTCTTCAGCGTATTTTTTAAGTTCATCAATTTGTTCATCTGTAATATTGAGCCCTAATTCTTTTTCAGATTCAGCCAAAGCAATCCATAATTTTCTCCAAAGCTTAAATCTATTATCATCAGAAAATAATTTTTTCATTTCATTACTTGCATATCTTGAATTTAAAGGACTTTCATATATATCATGCATTTTATAAAATCTCATCTCCTAAGAAATTTATTGAAGTTCTTTGATAAACTCTTCAATTCTTTTTAAACCATTTATTATATTCTTTTCTGAAGTAGCATATGATAATCTAATAAAATTATTAATACCAAAACCTTCACTTGGTACTACTGCAACCTTTTTGGTTTCTAAAAGAATTTTCGCAAAAGTATTTGCTGAATCAATAACTTGATTATTATAACTTTTACCAATAATATTAGTCAAATCAACCATTATATAAAAAGCCCCATTTGGCTTTAATGCTGATAAACCATCAATTGAGTTTACCAAATTATAAATTAAATCTCTTCTTTTTGAAAATTCAATAAGCATTTTATTAAGACTATCTTGATTGCCATTTAAAGCTTCTAAGGCTGCATATTGTGCTATTGAATTTGGATTAGATGTCATATGACTTTGTAAGTTACTCATAATATTTGCTAATTCTAAATTTGATAAGGTATATCCAATTCTCCAGCCTGTCATAGCATAAGATTTTGAAACACCATTTACTATAATAGTTAATTCTTTTGCTTTTTCACTAAATACGGCTGGAGATACATGTGTATAATTATCATAAATAAGTTTGTCATATATTTCATCAGATATTATAAATATCTCCTTTTCAACACAAAATTCGACAATATCTTTTAATTCTTCATATGTATAAACCATTCCAGTTGGATTTGATGGAGAATTTAAAACAAGTGCTTTGGTCTTATTTGAAGTATAATTTTCTAATAATTGTTTGTTTATTTTAAAATTAGTCTCTTTAGTTGTTGGAATTTCTATTGCTTTACCATCTGCAAGTTTTATGAGTTCAGGATATGTTACCCAATACGGTGAAGGTAATAGTACCTCATCATCTTTATTAAGTATTGCAAAAAAAACATTCATTAATGAGTGCTTTGCTCCATTGCTTACTACAACCTGGTTTGGTGTATATTTTAAATTATAGTTTGTTTCATAGTAATTTACAATAGCTTCTTTTAGTTTTGGTATGCCTGCAACTGGTGTATATTTGGTGTATCCTCTAATGATTGCATCAATTGCAGCATATTTTATATTATTTGGAGTATCAAAATCAGGTTCACCTGCACCAAAGCCAATAACATCTTCGCCAGCTTCTTTCATTTTTTTAGCCAAACTATCTATTGATAATGTAGGTGAAGGTGAAACATTCATTGCCTTTTCTGAATACTTCATACTTATGTGTCATCTCCTTAGTTCTTTTTGCAATACTATATCATATTTATATGCATTTTTCAATTATTTTGTTACAATTTATAGGTTTTTTTAATGTTATTTCGCAAGTTTTAAATGTAAAAATTTCATTTTATATTATAGTAACCTTTAACAAAATTGATAAGGTTTTTATAACATATTTGTTCCACTTCTTTTTGAGTAAAACCAGATTCTTGTAAATATTCTTTTATTATTTCTAAACTTTCAATACCATTAATATTTTCAGGAAATTCAAATGCACCATCAAAATCACTTCCAAAACAAATGTAATCAGTTCCAATAATATCAGCTATATATTTTATATGATTAATAATATCAACAATTGTTGAGTTATTAGTGGCATTCAAAAAGGGCTTATAAAAGTTTATCCCAATAAGCCCCTTATATTCCTTTATTATTTTTATCTGATCGTCTTTTAAATTTCTAACATGATTACATAAAGAATAACTATTTGAATGAGAAACAATAAATGGCTTATAAATTATATTTACAGCATCATAAAAAGTTTTATAAGATGCATGAGATAGATCTACAATAAAATCTAATTTAAGCAGTTGTTTTAATACATCTTCACCAAACCTTGAAAGCCCTTGATTTGTGAATGCCCCTCCCGCTATATGTGTTTTATGGTTCCAAGTTAACGTAGCAAGTCTATAATTTGCATCTTTTAATAAATATAACTGATCTATTTCATTAATTATGGCAATATCTTCAATACTTAATAAAACATTTATTTTTTCAACATCAAATTTACAACCTGTAAAAATATTAATAGCATCATATCTATCTAATTGTTTTGCAAGGTTTATGGCATATCCTACCATATCATAATTATTATATTTTGTATCTTGCCATACTGCCATATTTTGAAATAACAACCCTATTTTTTTTGCTCTTTCAAAATCAAAATGCAAATCATTTTTCATCAAATCTTTTTTTTCTTTAAATGCAAGTGTTAATGTATCATTATGTGCATCAGCAAACATTTTATATACCTCAAATACTTTTTTATAATTCTATGCACTTACCTTCGGTTGCAATGATAGTATTTTCAAATATATTTTTAGCACATTTTAGCTGTTCAATTCTATCATGTTCAGGCTTAAAATGAGTTAGGCAAAGTTGAATTGAGTTAGATTCTTTAGCAATTTTAGCAGCTTGTGAAGGCGATAAATGAAATCTTTTATCTTGGCTAATTTTTTCTAAGTCTATATCTTTGTAGCATGAATTCATTAATAAAAGGTCAGAATCTTTACAAAAATCAATTAAATTATCAAAATAACCTGTGTCAGACGAAAATACAAATTTTTTATTATTATAAACTACAGAAACTGCATAACTTTTATAAGGATGGATTCCTTGTAAAAAATCAATTTGTATATCATTAATGTTAAAAGAAAGATTTTCTTCAATTGGCTTTATATTATAAACACCCTTTTTTAATTGATTTAATTCGTCAATAGGTTCACTTGGAATATAAAGGTCTATTTTTTTGTTTTTTGATGCAAAATAGTATTTTAAAACACCTAAATCAGAAATGTGATCAGAATGTAAATGTGAACAAATAATAAAATCTATTTGCTCAAAATCAAAATATTTGAGAAATTTTGAAATTACACCACTACCACATTCTAATAAAATACCTTTATTATTGCATTTAATAAAATAACCTGATGTAGCTAAATCTTTTCCTGGATAGGGACCAACAGAACCAAGAATAGTTATTTGCATTAAATCAACTCCCTATTTATCTAATTCATCTAGAAAGTCACTTAATATTGGTCTAAATTTATTGTCTTCCACCAAAAAGGAATCATGCCCATAATCTGATTCTATCTCATTGTAGTACAGTTTAACACCATATTTTAGTAGCTCATCTCTTGTTTGTCTCATTTGAGAAAGCGGAAATAGAATATCAGATGTAATAGCAACTAATAAAAATTTTGCTTTGATTCTTTTTAATGCATTTTCAATACTTCCATATTCTCTTTCAAAATCAAAAAGATCCATTGCTCGCGTTAGATATAAATAGGTGTTTGCATCAAATCTTTGAACTAACTTTAATCCCTGATAATGTAAATAACTTTCTACCTCAAATTCTGTATTAAATGAATCAAAAAATGTCTCTATTGGGTCTTTTGTTCGTCTATTAAATTTTTTCTCCATTAATACATCGCTTTGGTATGTTATCATGCCTATCATTCGAGCTATTGATAACCCATTTTGTGGGATATCATCTCCATAGTAATCTCCGTTTTTCCAATTCGGATCTGACATAATTGCTCTTCGCATAACCTCATTAAATGCTATTGATTGAGGATTAAGTCTTAAAGGAGATGCTATATTAATTACTCCATCCATAAAATCTGGATAGCTTACTGCCCACTCAAGTGCCTGCATACCTCCCATTGACCCACCTACTACACAATGAATATGCTCAATATTTAAGCAATCCAAAAGTTTTTTTTGAACATTAACCATATCCTTTATTGTAATTATTGGAAATCTAATTCCATAAGGTTTCCCATCCTCAGAAATAGAGGATGGGCCAGTTGTCCCTTGACAACCGCCCAAAACATTTGAACAAATAATGAAATATTTATTTGTATCGAATATCTTACCTGGCCCTACAAATTTATCCCACCAACCAAGTTTTTCATCTTCTTCTGAGTGTTTTGCAACATGAGAATCGCCAGTTAATGCATGTGTTATTAAAATAATATTATTTTTTTTATCATTAATAGTTCCATATGTTTCATATGCAACATCAATTGGTCCAAAGTATTTACCACTTTCGAGCTTAAAATCTTTATTTTGAGCAAATCTTACATATTTTTTGTAACCTTCTTCATAAAAGAAACAATCTTGCAACTAATTTACCCCCAGCTAAAAATTATACTTTATTTAATGCATTGTCAATATCATATATTAAATCGTCAATTTCTTCAATACCTATTGATACTCTAATCATTTCTGGTTTTACCCCTGCCATTTTTTGTTCTTCTTGGCTCAATTGTTGATGTGTTGTTGAAGCTGGGTGTATTATTAAAGATTTTGCATCGCCAACATTGGCTAAATGTGAGAATAATTGTACTGATTCTATCACTTTTTTTGCAGCATCATATCCGCCCTTTAGTCCAAAAGTAAAAATAGCACCTGGGCCTTTTGGAAGATACTTTTTGTATAAACTATGATATTTATTATCAGCTAAATAAGGATAGTTTACCCATTCTACTTTTGGATGTTTATTTAGATATTCAGCAAGTTTTATTGCATTATCAACATGTTTTTTCATCCTTAGAGATAATGTTTCAAGACCTAATAAAAGTAAGAAAGCATTAAATGGTGAAAGGCACGCACCTACATCTCTTAGTAGATTAAGCCTAAGTTTTGCTATATAAGCACCTTCTTTAAATGCTTCTTTATAATTAAGACCATGATAGCTTGGATCAGGCTCATTTAACTCAGGGAATTTCTCTTTGTTCCAATCAAATTTACCAGAATCTATAACAATTCCAGCAATTGAAGTTCCATGCCCACCCAAAAATTTTGTAGCAGAATAAACAACAATATCTGCTCCAAAATCAAATGGTCTAAATAAATAAGGTGTAGCAAATGTATTGTCAACAATTAGTGGTATATTGTTGGAATGTGCTATTTTTGCTATTTCCTCGATATCAGGTATGTTTATATTTGGATTGCCTAATGTTTCTAAAAATATTGCTTTAGTTTTTTCATTAATTGCTTTTTCAAAATTTTCCACGTTATCTGGATCAACAAATCTAACATTAATACCAAATTTCTTGAAGGTATGAGATAATAATGTAAATGTTCCTCCATACAATGTACTTGCAGCTACTATTTCATCTCCGCTTTTTGCAATATTTAAAATTGAGTATGTTATAGCAGCTTGCCCAGATGATGTAGCAACAGCACCAACACCACCTTCAAGAAGGCTCATCCTTTTTTCAAACACATCAACTGTTGGATTACCTAATCTGGTATAAATATTTCCTACTTTTTTAAGTGCAAATAAGTCTGCTGCCTCTTCAGGAGTTTCAAAAATATATGATGTTGTTTGATAAATAGGTACTGCCCTTGATTTTGATGAATCAATCTCGTGTCCTCCATGCACTTGAATAGTATCAAATCCAAATCTTCTTTCCATTTTAATTACTCTCCTTTCATAAAATAAAAAAGTCTTCTTGCAGATAAGATGCTAAGAAGACTTTAACTTTTTAGCACTTCTTATCTGCCAGGTGATAAACCTGCTGGAATTAGCACCAAGAAATATTTTTCCGGTTGCCGGGCTTCATTGGGCCAGTCCCTCCGCCACTCTTGATAAGAAGTTTTATTTTTTTGTATTGCAGTTATTATAGCAAAATATACTTTAAAGGTCAATACTATACTAATTATATCTGTATTCTTGGTTTTGTTTTAGATTGTCTAAATACCACAATCTTCCTACCAATAACTTGAACAGGTTCTGCGTTTAATGTTTCACAAATTGATTTAATTGCATCCTTAGGTGAGATATCTGAATTTTTCTCAAGAGATATCTTAATTAATTCTCTTGCTTCTAAAGCGTCATCAATTTGTTTTAATACCTCATTAGTTATTCCTTCTTTCCCTATATGAATAATGGAACTGAAGTCGTTAGCCATTGCTCTTAAAATTGATCTTTGCTTTGATGTTATCATAAAACCAACTCCTTTATTAAACTTAAAAAGGCAGAAAGAATGGTCTTTCTGCCTGTATATTCTTAAACTTCCACTTCTTTTCTGGATTTTCTACGCTGCTTTTCGTATTCAGGATCCCCCTTTTTCCAACCGCTTCTTACCTTTTCAACTACCTTTGATTGATTTGAATCAACTACAAATCCATTTTCTTTAAAACAAAAGTACGCACTATTCCCTGCTTTACAATTTCCACAATTGATGCATTCCATATTGAAAAGATAAACCTCCAAACCTTTTTTAGATTTATTTTTTATACCACGATTTTACTACATTCTTAAAATTTTGTCCATATTATTTCATTTCAATTATGTTACAATTATTCGTAATACTCAAATTCTACATCAAGAATTCTAACCAGATCACCATCTTTTATACCCATTTCTCTTAGCTTGTTAAAAATGCCTAATTCATTTAAAAAGTTTTGGAAATATCTAAAAGAATCATAATCATTTATTACAATATTCCTTGCCACTTTTTCAACAACAGTTCCCTCTATAACAAATACATCATTTTCCTTTTTTATACTAATTGGCTTTTCTTCTTTCTTTTTATAATATACAAAGGTTCGAGGTTTTTTATCTGACTCAAAATCTTTTTCTTTTCTAACTTGTTTCAAAATTTCATATGCTCTTTGTACAACTTCTTTTATTCCAAAATTAGTTGCTGCTGATATTGGATAAACTTCATATCCTATTTTTTCTATTTCACTTTTGAAAAATTCGTAATATCCCTGAGCATCTGGTAAGTCCATTTTATTAGCTGCAACAATTTGAGGTTTTTTACTAAGTTCAGTGCTGTATTGTTTTAATTCATTATTTATTTTTATAAAATCGTCAATTGGTTCTCTACCTTCAATACCAGATACATCAACAACATGAATCAAAACATCTGTTCTTTCTATATGTCTTAAAAAATAATATCCTAACCCTGCTCCCTGAGAAGCACCTTCAATTAGGCCAGGAATATCTGCTAATACAAAACTTTCTCCACTATCAATATAAACAATACCTAAATTAGGTTGTTTTGTTGTAAATGGATAATTTGCAATTTCAGGCTTTGCATTTGTTGCAATTGATAAGAAGGTTGATTTACCTACGTTTGGAAATCCTATAAGTCCTACATCGGCTATTAACTTTAATTCTAATATTACCCACATTTCATCTCCCTTTTCTCCAACCTCTGAAAATCGAGGAACTTGCCTTGTAGGAGTAGCAAAATGAGTGTTTCCTCTACCTCCTCTTCCTCCATGAGCAACTATTGCTTTATCCCCTTCTATGCTTAAGTCAGCAATTACATCACCAGTTTGCTCATCTTTTATAACAGTCCCAACTGGCACCTTTATTATAAGGTCTTCTCCGTCTTTGCCATGCATATTATTAGGGCCGCCTTTTTCACCATTCTCAGCTTTGTAATGCCTTTTATATTTAAAGTCTAAAAGTGTATTTAGTTCTCTATCAGCAATAAATATTACATCTCCACCTTTGCCACCATCACCACCTGCTGGACCACCTGCTGGAACATATTTTTCTCTTCTGAAAGCAACAATACCATCTCCACCATCGCCAGCCTTTATATAAATCTTTGCGTAATCAGCAAACATCTTATCCCTCCATATACATAATAAAAAAGAGACAAACATTTTAGTTTGCCTCTTAAATTAGTCTTTTATTGAACAAAGGTTGCTTGATTTTCAGGAACTATTGATACAACTTTCTTTCCAAGTCTGTTTGTTTCAAACTTTACATAGCCTGTCTCTAAAGCAAATAATGTATCATCTTTTCCTATACCAACATTCTTACCTGGATGATATTTTGTTCCCCTTTGTCTTACTAAAATGTTACCTGCTAAAACAAATTGACCATCAGATCTTTTAACACCAAGTCTCTTTGATTCGCTGTCTCTTCCGTTTCTTGTTGAGCCACCTGCTTTTTTATGAGCAAAAAGCTGAATATCAAATCTTAATATCATGTTAATTCACCTCCACATAAACATTTTTAGGATATTGTTGCATTAATTCTTTTAATCCAATTAAAGTAGTTTCTAATAAAACATTACATCTTTCTATTTTTGTATTGTTTGTTTCATTAATTTCAAAAAGTAAATAGCCTTTATCTTGTATTAACCTATGCTTAATACCAACAACCTCAATACATCCATTTACATTTGTAAGTAAAATACCAGAGGCTGCAGCACAAACAATATCTTTTCCTTCAATATCAAAGCCACTATGCCCTTGAACAACAAGTTTTGTAAAATTCCCCTTGTTGTCTTTATAAAATACAGCTTTAATCATCTTATTTTGAAATTTTTACAATTTGAATCTTTGTATAATATTGACGATGTCCTAATGTTCTGTGGTAACCAGTCTTAGATTTATAATTGAAAACTACAACCTTTTTGTCTTTTGCAGTTTCTAATACCTTTGCTTCAACAAAAGCACCATCAACATATGGTTTCCCTACAACAAGTCCATCTTGGGTAGATACTGCTAAAACCTTGTCAATTTTTACAATACTATCATTTCCAGCATTTAGCTTTTCAACCTTTAGTACGTCTCCTTCTTGGACTCTGTATTGCTTACCACCTGTTTCAATTATAGCATACATTTTATTACCTCCTCAAATTAAATTATCGCCGCTACGGCAGTATAAACCTTTGCGTGCGAAACAACATTACAATTATAGCATGCATCTTAACAATATACAAGATGAAATATTTGATTTTTATTTTATGAAATTATTATAGCGTTCTAGTTATTTTTTTTATATAATGAATAATATTCATATCATATTGGAGGTTACATATGACTTCAGCACAACTCAAAGTCTTAGCATGTCTTTTTATGTTAATTGATCATATAGGAGTTATAATATATCCTGATATTATTACTTTTAGAATCATAGGTAGACTTGCATTCCCTATTTTTGTGTTTTTTATTGTTGAAGGTTTTTTAAAAACAAGAGACATTACATTGTATTTAGGTAGATTAACAATATTTGCAATTATATCGCAGTTCGCATTTTCATATGCATTTAATACATCATCATTAAATGTCTTATATACATTTATATTTGGCCTATTATCTTTGTACATACATAAAAAGAATAATGATATAAAAGTAGTCTTTTTACTAGCTTTAATAGCTCAACTTGTTGATACTGACTACGGTGCTTTTGGGGTAATACTTATATTTATATTTTATAAATTCTACCAAGACAGAAAAAAACTTATCAAATATTTTACTATAATAGTATTTTTATTTTCTTTATTAACTATTCTTTTTGATGTATTTTATTACAAAGAAGATTTAAGTAGTTTATTGTATTCACCTATTTTATATGAACCTATATGTTTAGCCTCCCTAATACTAATAAATCATTATAATGGGAAAAAGGGGGCAAATCTAAAATATCTATTTTATATATTTTACCCCCTTCATTTAGTAATATTAAGGCTTATTCAGATATATTTATTATGATTTATATTCTATTTAATACCTCAAAACACATTCTACTGTTGTGGTATGGACATTTCCAGAAATCAACTTTTGGCATATGGGTAAGTGGATTTCCTTCTCGTGTTAATTCGTTATACCACTCTCTATATCCGTCTGAATTATCTATTACTTTACTTTTAATAAAATTCCATACATTTATAGAAGCATCAAAATATTTTCTATCACCTGTTAATTGGAATGCATTAAGAAATCCAATTACTGCTTCGCTTTGAACCCACCATACTTTTTTGTCATTTAAGACATTACCATATTTTTCACTATATACTCCGCCAAATTCATTATCAATACCTTCTTCAAAAGTTATATCAGCCACTTTTATTATAATATCTTTTATAGAATTTTTTAGATTATTATCTCCTATTATCTCAGCAGTTTCCCAAATTAACCAACTTGATTCAATATCATGGCCATAGGAAATAGTTGTATCAATAAGGTTAAATTTACTATCAAAAAATGCACCAAAATGGAATATTTCTTTTCTTAGCATTTTATTCAATAAAATATCCACTAAATGTAATAAACTCTTTTCCACTTTTGTATCTCTTGTAGCTTTTAAGAAATTATTATATGCTTCCAATAGGTGTAAGTGAGTATTATGTATCTTTTTTTGCATATATGGTAAGCTTTCTAAACCATATATATAAGTAATAGTATTCCATTTTCTATCAAGAAACTCAAAGTATCCTCCATTAACATTATCAAAAGCATTATATTCAATTTTATCAAAGATTTCATAAGCTAAATCTAATGCTATCTTATTTCGAGTAGCCATATAATACTCGCTTAATGCATATATAGCAAAGGCTTGATTATATATATGTTTATTAAAATCTAATGGTTCTAAGTTTTCATCAACAACCCAATAAATTCCTTTGTATTTACTATCGTAAAGATAGTCCTTTAGAAAATTAAAAGCATGTGTGGCAATTGAAATATACCTCTCGTCATTAAATATATTATATGCTCTACTAAAAGTCCAAAGTATACGAGAATTTAAAATTCCACCTTTATTGGCATTCTTATTTATGTTCATAAAATTATCAATAAAACCAGTAAAACCAGGTAAGTTTTTATCGTAAGTATATCTTCCCCAAAACTCTAATATTGATAGAATCTCACCTTTTATTTCATCTCTAAATAAAACTATATTATTACTCATATTTACACCGTCCTCGCATATTAATTTTTAGTATATAAAATTAGTCAAAGATAGCAATAAGCTATCTCTGACTAACTTTTTAATTAATTTAAGCTTACCTTAATATTATCAATGTATATTGGCCCTTTATAAATAAGCTTCCATGAACCAAATCTGATAACAAGATTTGTGCTATTTGCTCTATCAACTCCATCTTTAAATTGATCTACCCTATGGATTACAGCATACTCAACTCCATTTATTGTTTTCTTATCTTTGATTTCTGGGACAACATAATCAACAAAATCTCCTATATCTGCCCATTTGTTATTCAAAGCTGAACCAATTTTTAATATTCCATCTTTGGACCAGTTATTAGGATCAGGCAAATAAACATCATATTCAATTTTTTTATATTTTGACAAATCAAATTTGCTTCCATCTTTTTTAAAAGTAACAGAAATATTAGCTTCTTCCCAATCTCCACCAGAATAATTTGTATATACCTTTAAAGAACCAACATTATTTTTTGTTTTTAAATCATTAGAATATTCAACTGGAACAATTTTTTCACTGTCAAAAGCTCCACCCCAAGCCTTGCTCCAACCCATAGTGTCTTTTTCAAAGTCATATATTATATCCTTGTTCCCAAATAATAAGGCTTCAGCGTTATTTTTTTCAGTTGCAGTTAAGTTTTCTTCTGTAGTTTGTTGGGTATTTGTATCAGAATCATTTGCTGTCTTATTATTATCATTTTCCGGAATATATTCTTCATAAATTAAATCAAATTTCTCAGTAGCTTTAAAAGGAAGTTCATCTTTAGTAATAACATAATCACTATTATATACCTTTTTTAGCATTTTCTTTTCTGTCCATTTTTCTGAATAATCTGTTCCTTGATATACAAATTCTCCACCCCAAGTGCAGAACCAAGACCAAGGAACACGCTCTGATTTTAAAAGATCTGGATCAGGTATTGTTCCTGTTTCAGATAAAGTAATTATTTTGGGAGTTGATGAATAAGCTAAAGCATTTATAAATCTTTCTTTTTTACTTGAGTAGTTTCTTTCACCGTCATATATATCCTCACCAATTATATCAACATACTGGTCTCCTGGATACCATTTCTCATTTTGGCCATTCCAAACCCAAATTAAGTTATTCAACTTATGGTAGTTTACTAATCTGTCAAACATTAGAATCCATAATTTTTTGTATGGTTCTGGACCTTTTGCACCCCACCAGAACCAACCACCAGATGCTTCATGCAGAGGTCTCCATAAAACTGGAACTCCTGCTTTTTGAAGCTTCTTAAGCTCATTTGCTATTGTATCAATATCTCTAATTATTAGTTTATATTCTTGAGAATTTTTATTGTCCATTGCTTTTTTCAAATCAAATGTTGTTGAATCTGTATAAAATCCTCTCCACCAAGGCTTATCTTGTGAGTCAATTAAATTCATAGGTGCATTCCAGTGCCAACAGAATGTAACAATACCATTGCTTTTCCACCATTTAATTGCCAAATCGGTCATACTACTTTTTGCTCCATGTTCTACCCTCGATGGAGAATAATCAATAAAGTCAAGTCCAAGAACTGCAGGTAGTTTACCAGTTTCTCTGTATATAATATTTATTTCATTTAATTGCTCATAAACTTGCTGCCCTGAAAGTATTTTTGATCCATATATGCTTGTTAAATACTCCATCAATTTAACAGCATTTGGGTGAGGATTTGGAGTAACTAATTTAGGTTTAATTGTTAGTTTTGCTTTATTTGTTGCATTTAATTCTTCTAACATAACTTTATCTATAATACCATAATCTCCTTTCATTATTATTGCTAATGTATGTTTACCTTGTTTAATATATACTTTTTTGTATAAAGTATCTATACCAAATTTATTTATTTGAGAAGGTTTCATTTTACCTACCAATTCAAAGTCAATATATATTTCAAAAATAGGGATAGATTTACCTTTTAAAAGATAATCTTGGATTTGAATAATATAATCTGCTGATTTTGTTATGTTAATTTCAGTAGTAATAGAAGAAAATCCTCCTGATGTAAATTCAACATAGCCAATTCCACTAAAACCTTTAAGAGATTTTTTTATAACCGAGTCAAACATTTTAAATTTCTCTGCCTCTAAAGTAATTATAACAGGCTTTTGTTGATTATTAGTTGTTGCCTTGTTAGATGATGCATATGTAAAGCCAATATTAAATAAAAAGATTAATAAGAGTGACAAAGATAACACTCTTTTTGAAAAATTAACATTATTCATAAACATCACTCCTTTAATAAAACATTATTATGCACTTTAATTTTACCCATTTTGTTAAGATTATATTGTTATTATATAACATTTTGTGATTTAAAACAATATTGTTATATTAATAGTTATATTATATAATTCACATAATATAATATTGCAATCCGTTTAATTTTTATGAATTTTTTATAAATTTGGTGATAAACAAGATAATATTTCAATTTTGTTGCATATATTTTTTACTTTTTTTACGTATATATTATTACACGTTATAATGCATTGTATGAAGCATGAATAGACAGATCAAAAACATATTGATAATATTAAGTGTTATTAAAGATAAATATTAAACGTCAAAATATGTAAAAAGAGGGTGATCAATTATATTTTTGAAACACCCTCCTATTTATTAAGATATCTTTCTTTTTCACTATATATGCAACCACAGTATTTTTGCATGTAAAGTCCTAATTCTTTTGCTTTTTTACGTCCTTGCCAATAACCTGGTCTAAAATCTCTATAGAAAAATCGAATATTATATTTCTCAGCTATTCTTTCACCTATTGTTTTTATAAGTTCATGTTTTTGATAAGGACTTACTAACAGTGAAGTAGTAAATGCATCAAAACCATTATTTTTTGCATAAATTGCGGTTTTTTCTAATCTATTAGCATAACAATAGTTACATCTATTTTTGGGGTTTAGGGCAACATTACTTAAAAATCCTTCAATGTCATAATCATCTTCAATGAAAAAATCAATATTTAAATAATCGTAAAGTTTTTTTGCAGCATCTAACCTGCTTTTATATTCAGTCCAAGGATGAATATTATTATTATAAAAGTAACCGCAAACATCATGATTTTCACTATTAATTACTTCAAGTGGATAAACAGCACATGGTCCACAACATGTATGCATTAGTATTTTCACAATTTTTTCCCTCCAAATTTAATTTCAGAAATATGAAGAACTGCTTTTTCTGTTGCAATCCTACCTCTTGGTGTTTTTTGTAAAAATCCTTCTTGTAGAAGATATGGCTCATATATATCCTCAATAGTCCCTTCATCTTCGCTAATACAAGCAGCTAATGTTGACAAACCAACAGGCCCACCGTTAAAAGTGTAGATTATTGTTTCAAGCAATTTCCTATCTACTGTATCTAATCCATACTGATCAATTTCAAAAACATTTAATGCTTCTTCTGCAACACCAATATTTAGAATACTATTATACTTTACCATAGCATAATCTCTTACTCTTCTTAATAATCTATTTGCAATTCTTGGTGTTCCCCTTGATCTTTTAGCAATTTCTTTAGCAGCCTCAACATCAATACCAATATTTAATATTTGAGCAGATCTTAAAATAATCTCAGTCAAATTCTCAATTGAATAGTAATCAAGTCTTTGAATAATTCCAAATCTATCTCTTAGAGGAGATGATATTAATCCCGCTCGTGTAGTAGCTGCTATTAAAGTAAATCTTGGTATATTTAATCTTATTGTTTTTGCAGAGGGCCCTTTTCCAATTATTATATCAACCTTCATATCCTCCATAGCGGGATAAAGAACCTCTTCTATTACTCTATTTAACCTATGGATTTCATCAATAAATAGTATATTGTTTTCACCAATGTTAGTAAGTATGGCTACAAGATCACCTGATTTTTCTATGGCAGGCCCAGAAGTAATTTTTATATCAGAGTTCATTTCATGTGCAATAATATTGGCTAAAGTGGTTTTACCAAGTCCTGGAGGTCCATACAATAAGATATGGTCCATGGGTTCATTTCTTTTCTTTGCTGCCTCAATAAAAATCTTAATTTGATTTTTTACTCTATCCTGACCTATATAATCATCTAATTTAGTTGGTCGTAAAAAGTTTTCATCATTTAGCTCATTCATTTGAATATTATTATTAAAAAAACGCTCCATTCCAACTCATCCTTATTTAAATTTTTGATAACATTTTAAGTGATTGTTTAATAGCTTCTTCAACATCTAAATCTTTATCTAATTTATTAATAACAGATAATACTTGTTCCTTAGAAAATCCCAAAGAATAAAGAGCTAGTTTAACATCTTCATAATCACTATTAACCATAATATCAGTCTTTTTGTTTTCTGAACTATCAGTAAATTCTTTTTTAAAACTTTCTTTCAACTCAACAATAATCTTAGCAGCAGTCTTTTTACCAACACCTTTTACCTTTTCTATCTCTGAGGTAACACCTTTTGCAATATCTATTGTAAGTTTTTCATAAGGAACATTAGAAAGTATATTAAGTGCAAGTTTGGATCCTATCCCACTTACTTTTTGCAACTTTAAAAACAGCTCTCTTTCCTCTTTATCCAAAAATCCATATAATTCAATCTCTCCTAATGTTTCAACCCATTTAAGATATGTATAAATAAGATGTTCCTTACCAATAATTTTTGAAAATTTATTATAATTACAGAACATTCTAAAATAAATATTCCCAATACGAACAATTGCAATATTATTATATACGTTTTCAACTTTACCATTAATTGCTTCAATCATATTTGTTCCTCCTGGCTAATTAAAGAAGTAGCATTGTTTAAATGGCATATGCTAACAGCTAAAGCATCTGCAACATCATCTGGTTTAGGAACTTCTTTAAGGTTTAGTAACATTTTTACCACATTCTGAATTTGAACTTTTGTCGCTCTTCCATAACCAGTTATTGATTGTTTAACTTGTAAAGGTGTATATTCATAAATAGGTATCCCCTTCTCAACAAAGCTAAGTATTATTACTCCTCTCGATTCTCCTACTGTTATTACTGTTTTGGCATTTTTATTAAAAAACAATTCCTCAATTGCAGCAACATCAGGATTATATTTTGAAATTATGTCGGATAATCTGTTATGAATGGCAAAAAGCCTTTGTGATTTTCTCATATTTGGCAATGTTTCAATTTTATCATACTCGATAACACGATATTGTCCATTTTTATAATCAACAATTGCATAACCTGTTAATGCTATGCCTGGATCAATTCCAATTACTCTCAATTTTAACCCCCTAAGCAAACATAAATTCTATATTATTTTATCATAAAAGTTTACTATTTTCTATGTTTATAATTATTCTTTATCTTTACATATAAGGTATAAAAAAATATAATAAAAATAATAAAAAAATTATGGTGATATAATTTGATAAGAAAAGCTACAAAAAAGGATTTAGAAAAAGTTGCTTTAATTTTTAGAGAATCATTTCCCGAAAGTATTAATTTTTACTTCAATAATACTATTAAAAACAACGCAATTGAAGATATTTTTAGAATTGTGTTACTATCTGAACCTGATGGTTTTTTAGTTTATCAAATTGATAATCAAGTTGTTGGATATATATGTGTTATTACTAATATTAAAAGAATTTGGACTAATACAATTATTACATTTTCATTTTTAAAATGGGCTTTTAAATGGTTTTTAGGACTTTATGGATTTGGATTATTCCCTATTAAAAAAATAGCCTCCAACAAACTTGATTTTTATAAATTTCAAAAAATAAATGCAACTGATGTTACTGCTCAAATTTTATCAATAGGAATATTAAAGGATTATAGAGGAAAAAGTATAGGAAGTAGTTTAGTTGAGGCCGGATTAAATGTTTTAAAAGAAAAAGGTGTTAAAGCTGTAAAGCTTGAGGTAAGACCTGATAATATAAGTGCCATTAAGCTTTATAAAAAATTCGGATTTTATCACATTGGAATGTCATCTGATCCACAAGGTAGATGGATTGTGATGAGAAAAGATTTTACAGAATAATACGGTTCTGCTAACTAGCAGAACCGTATGTTTTACATGCTTACCATTTGAATATTTGATTGAATAGTTTGAACATCTCTTTGTGCTTTTGTAATATCATCTTGTTTTGCCATATCTACTGGATACCATCCTTTTTGTGATAAGAAGTCAAATATTTGTTTTTGGTGATCAAATACTCTTGTAAGAGCTGATGTTGCTTCTTTTCTTAAAGCATTATTAGCACTTTCTGTAACTAATGTTGTTAGTGCAGTTGCCTGAAGTTTATAACTATTTAGTAGTGTAAAGGCAATGTCTCTATCAGATAATGTTTTCATTTATATCACCTCTTTCTATTGAAGATTTGGGTTTTCAATGAATCTTGAAAGAATATTAATATCGCTTTTATAATGGTTTACACATTGTGTTGCAAGATTTTTTAAGCTTGAATCAGTAATTTGATCTGTAACACCAACAATAAAATTAATTGAATTTTGCATCATTTTAAGATTATCTTCTAAATACATAAGTTCTTTTGATGAAATATTAGCCATCATTTATCCCTCCTTTTGTTTATTAATTAGTCTTACAATTTATATTTTTTATTATTGATTAAGAAATTATTCAAATAAAGTTATTCCTAATTTACTCATTATATATGGTGTTATTTTATTAGTAATTCTTAAGTTATTCTTTTTTAAGAACTGATATAATGCATATTCTGTTGCTTTTCCATATTTTCCTTCGGGTTCTCCATAATAAAAGCCAAGTTTCTTTAACGCTTTTTGAACTTCCATAACGTCTTCACCAGTATCACCAGGATAAATTGTTCTAAATCCATTTCTAAATGGCCCGAAGCTTCCTTCAAAGATAACAACCAAGGTTCCGATTGGTATATATGAATATAACTCTTTTACATGATCATTCATCATTCTAATACAGCCTTTACTTACATGTGCACCTATAAATTGTTCGTAATAAGTCCCGTGTATTCCATATTTCCCATATCCAACATTTAATCCCATCCATCTACCTCCAAAACCTTCTCCCCATTTTGCTTTTGATATTATTTTATAAGTTCCAACTGGAGTTGGTGTAGATGGCTTTCCTGGAGATATTGGATATGATTTATAAAGTATTTTGTCCTTAAAAACATATAACTTACTATCGTCAATTGAAACTAAAATAACGTATTTATTTTCATTTGTTTCTTTTTTAAAAGCTAAAGATGTTATTATAACTGAGATAAAAATAATTATTATGGTTATTATTGATATAAATTTTAATTTTTTCATAATAAATATAAAAAAATAAGCTCATATAAATAATTATGAGCTTATTTCAAAAAAAATACTTTTTATCTTTAACAAATAATTTCCCCATGTTCTTCTTGATTAGTAAGTTTAATAATTTTATTTTTTTCATCAACAAATATTATTCTCGGCTCAAATGAACTATATTCACTATTTTCTAACATGCAATATGCCATTATTATCACTTTGTCACCTACTTGTGCTTTTCTTGCAGCAGCACCATTTAAGCATATAACTCCACTTCCTTTTTCGCCTTTTATTACATATGTTTCAAATCTCTCACCATTATTTATATTTACAATTTGAACTTTTTCATATTCTAATATCTCAGCTTGTTTCATTAATTCTTCATCAATAGTTACACTACCAACATAATTTAAATTTGCTTCAGTAACAGTAGCTCTATGAATTTTTGATTTCAATACAGTTAAAAGCATTTATTCTAAACCTCCACAGTTATATTGTCAATTAATCTTGTATTCCCGACAAAAACTGCTAATGAAATCAAGACTTTACCTTTTATTTCATCTACAATTTCAAAACTATTATAATCAACTATTTCGATATAATCAATTCGTGTTTCTTCTTTTTCCAAAATCATTTCAGACATTTTATTCTTTATTACTTCAGAGTTTTTTTCACCTTGTAATATCATATCTTTCGCAGTTAAAAGCGATTTATAAAGTATTGGAGCAATTTTTCGTTGCTTTTCGTTAAGATAAGTGTTCCTTGAACTCATAGCAAGCCCATCATGCTCTCTTACAATTTCACACCCAACAATCTCAACATCCAAATTTAAATCATTAACCATTTGCCTGATAACTGCCAATTGCTGAGCATCCTTTTTGCCAAAGTAAGCTTTTGTTGGTTTTACAATATTAAATAATTTTAACACTACTGTTGCAACACCATCAAAATGCCCAGGACGCGATTTACCACACATAATATCTGTAATCTCTTTAACAGATACATTAGTTTTAAATCCATTAGGATACATCTCTTTAGCATTAGGATAAAAAATTACATCAACACCAACACTTTGAGCAAGATTTTTATCTCTTTCAAAATCTCTTGGATATCTTTCAAAATCCTCGTTTGGTCCAAATTGTATTGGATTTACAAATATGCTCATAACAACTATATCATTTTCTTCTTTCGCTTTTTTGGCTAAACTTAAATGACCATCATGAAGATATCCCATTGTTGGAACAAATCCAATTGTTTTATTTTCAAACATCATTTTATTTCTATAATCTTTCATTTCTTTAATGCTCTCAATTATTATCATTAATAGCTATGCTCCTTTCCAGGAAAATTACCATTTTTAACATCTTGGATATAATTTTTTACAGCATCTTGAATAAGATTACCAAGCTCTAGGTATCTTTTTACAAATTTAGGTTTAAAATCATTAAACATTCCTAACATATCGTAACTTACTAAAACCTGTCCATCACATTCAGGACCTGCACCTATTCCAATAACAGGAATACTTACACTTTCAGTTACAACTTTTGCAACATGTGCTGGAACCTTTTCTAATACCAAGGCGAAAACTCCTATACCTTCTAATCTTTTTGCATCTTCAATAAGCTTATTTGCTTCTTGTTCCTCTTTTGCTCTAAGGTTATATCCACCAAATATGTTAACAGACTGAGGTGTTAAACCTAAATGTCCCATTACAGGGATTTGTGCCTTAATAACTGCTTCAATCTTATCTAAAACATCATCACAACCTTCCATTTTTACTGCATAAGCACCTGCTTGAATTAACTTACCAGCATTTCTTACAGCTTCTTCGATATTAACGTGATATGATAAAAAAGGCATATCACCGACAATCATAGAATAATTTGCTGCTTTCGAAACAGCTTTTACATGATGAATCATATCATCCATTGTAACTGGAATTGTTGAATCATAACCCATAATAACCATTCCCAAGGAATCTCCAACAAGAAGAATATCAATACCACTTTGGTCAAATATTTTTGCAAAAGTATAATCGTATGCAGTTAGCATTGTTATTTTCTCTTTTTTCAGTTTTTTTTCTAGTAAAAACTTTGTAGTTACCTTATTCATTATTATTCACATCCCTTCTTAGTTGATTGATAAAATCATAATATCTCTTAATTTTATTTTCATCTGAAAAATCTTTAATAAAAATATCCATAATTTTTAGAAAACTAATATAATTATCCTTTAATTCGCCTGTAATATTGGCTAAATGAATCTGTAAAGTTTTATAATCTTCTCTAGCTAATGGACCTGTCAAAGCATTTTTTGGGTTTTGAATAAAATTATTTAGAGTAGCTGTTGAGAGGCTTTTAATAATATTTAATATATCTTCATTAGTAATTCCTATACTCTCATAAAGCTTATATGAATTATATAAAAGGCCAACTAAATAGTTTGAGGCAATACATGCCGCAGCATGATAAATTGGTTTATTTTCTTTATTCAACTCAATATATCTATTTCCTATCTTTGATAAGATCTGCCTTGCAGCTTCAATTCCATATAAATCTCCTTCTAATGAAAAATAGCATTGAGAAAGTTTATCAAAATCTGATTTTTCACCAATCATTGTTTGAATTGGATGCAGCGAAAATTTACCTTTACAATTACATTTAATAATATCATGACTATAAACTCCTGATAAATGTCCTACTATTTTATTAGATATATTAAACTTATCCAATTCACTACTAAATGATTCAATTGCACTGTCAGAAATAGATAGAATAATAATATCACTATTTAATATTAAGCCATCCAATTCATGATAAAATGTAACATCAATTTTTTCAGCATTACTTTTTCCTCTAATTAAATCCCTATTGTAAATCCCACTAATTTTTAATCCCTTTTCCTTAAAATAGTAACAAAGAGAGGTCCCAGCTTTTCCAGAACCTATAAAACCAACAGTCATCATAACAATTTACCTCCAAAAAACAAAAAAGCAGACAAGGTCTGCCTTTTAGCAAAATATATTGGCAGTCCCTGTTAATTTTAATCAGGGCAGCATTTATGTTAATAAAAAAAATTTGTATGGTTCATTATATTGATACCATCAATTTATAATATTATATCACAAATTTTTGAAATTAATGATATATCAATGATATTTCTTTGGACAAGTTGGGTAATAATAAAATTGAAAATAAAAATAAATAAGGAGAGAAAACTACATGAAGAATCAAAAAATTATTGATTTACTAAATGAGCAATTAAATAAAGAAATATTTTCAGCTTATTTTTATACTGCAATGGAAGCTTATTTTGCTGATGTTAACCTTTTAGGTTTTGCACATTTTTTTATGGTGCAAACAAAAGAAGAGTTAGATCATGCAAGACTAATCTTCGACTATATAAATAAAGTTGGTGGAAGAGTAATTTTAAAACCATTGTCACAACCAAAAAATGAATTTAACTCACCAACAGAGGTATTTGATCTTGCTTTAAAGCATGAACAATTTATAACTCAATCAATACATGAAATAGCCCAAGTTGCTATTGATGAAAAAGATTATACTACTAATACTTTTTTACAATGGTTTATTAATGAGCAAGCTGAAGAAGAAGAAAATATGGATAGTATTTTAAGAAAATTAAAATTTATTAAAGAAGACCCAAGTGGGCTACTTTTCTTAGACAAAGAATTGTCACTTAGAGTATATGCACCACCATCAATAATGGCTCAAGATTCTCAAGCATAAATTTATATTCTTGTATTCTTGAAATAATTATAATTTAAGAGTATACTTTTGTTGTAGAGGTTAATAAATTAAGGAGATGAATAAATGTTTTATTCATTTATTTGTAATAAATGTAATAGTAACTTTGAGATAAGAGCTTCTATATCACAAATGACTGCTGGGCTTAGGGTTATTTGCCCTAATTGTTCATCTGAAGATGTTTCAAGAGATTATTCAACTATTTCTTTTGGTGTTTCATCAGGAAATAATAGTTCAACTTCAAGTTCTTGCAGTGGTTGCTCAGGTGGTAAAGGCTGTTGTAACTAAGAAATTATCTCTACAACATATTTAAATTAATATTTTTCTTTATTGCAAAGCTTATCAAAGACTATCCAAAAATATATTTTTCTAATTTAGTACTATTTATAATAATATAAAAATTATTAAGACCAACAATATTAAAAATATTAGAGGGTGATTAACTATCTATTTAGGCACCCTCTTTTTTTTATAGACTTTATTTTTTTGATGATATATAATTTATTTAATTACATATTTCGAGGTGTATTAATTAATGAGTGATCGTGAAATACTAGAACTAATTCTTAGTAATATCCAGATATTGAATAATAAGTTTGATAATCTTCAAACTCAGGTGAATAATCTTGAAGCTAAATTTGATAATCTTGAAGCTAAAGTTAATAGCCTTGAAGCTAAGGTCAACAGCCTTGAAGATAAAGTTAATAGCCTTGAAGCTAAGGTTAACTGCCTTGAAGACAAAATAAATAGTCTTGAAGACAAAGTTAATAGTCTTGAAGCTAAGTTCAATAGTCTTGAAGCTAAAGTTAATAACTTTGAAGCTAAATTAAATAAGTTTGAAAATAAACTAAATAACTTTGAAGCAAAGCTTGATAAACTTGAAGCACAGGTAGCTGAAAATACTCAAATCTTAAAGGCATTAGAACATTTAGCTCAAGTTAATAAAGCTGAACATGATAATATAATTATGCAAAATGCTAAATTAGAAGGATCATTTAATAAAGTTTCTGAGAAAGTTGATAAATTAGAGAAAGATTTTAATATTATTGAAGCTGTTACAGGCAAGAATATGCAAGATATTGCTTTTTTAAAGGCCGTAAACTCATAAAATATTTTATTTGAATGTCTTGACAAAGTATATTAACCTTTTTATAATATATATTGCAAATTGAATTTGCCGAGATGGTGGAATTGGCAGACACGCTACTTTGAGGGGGTAGTGGGGATAACCTCGTGCGAGTTCGAGTCTCGCTCTCGGCACCAAAATGAACACAAAAGTCCTATATTTTAGGACTTTTTTTATTTTTATGGACATTTCTTTTTTCAAATCTTTTATATTTCTGTATTTCTCAAAAAACAGTTGTATTTTTATTCATTTAATTGTATAATTATATATTATATATTCCTTTAGGAGTTGATATTATATGATAAACGTATCAATTATTGGTGGAACAGGCTATGTGGCCGCAGAATTAATTAGGATATTATTAAAACATCCTTATGTAAATATTAAATATGTAATGTCTTCAAGTAATGCAAACACAGACATTTCTGAAACTTATAAACACTTTAAGAAAAAGATTAACTTATCATATACAGAATTGAATTATGATCTTTTAAAAGATAGTGATGTTATTTTTTGTTGTCTACCTCATGGTGTTTCACAAGATATAGTTTATAATCTGCATCATATGAATAAATTAGTCATTGATCTAAGTGCTGATTATAGATATAAAGATATAAACATTTATAATGAATGGTATGGTAGCCATAAATATCCTGATTTATTTAAAGAAGCAGTTTATGGCTTACCTGAATTATATAGAAATCAAATTAAAAAAAGTAAGATTATAGGTAATCCTGGATGTTATACTACTTGTTCAATTCTATCTTTAGCACCATTATTGAAGAATAAGATGATTGAAAAAAATAATATAATAATAGATGCTAAATCTGGTGTTTCAGGTGCAGGAAGAAAAAGTGATTTTAATTTTAGCTTTTGCGAAACAGATGAAAACTTCAAAGCTTATTCAATAGCCTCACATAGGCATACTTCTGAAATTGAACAAGAATATAGTATTTTATACGGAAATGATATTAAAATTACTTTTACTCCACATTTGCTACCTATAAAAAGAGGAATTCTTTGCACTATATATGCAAATCTTGTTAATAAGAGTATAGCAATAGATGCTATAAGGGAAATATATTTAACTTTTTATGAAAATGAATATTTTGTAAGAATATATAACAAAGGTGAATTCCCTGAAATAAAATATGTTACAGGTTCCAACTTTATTGATATTGGCTTTGCAATTGATAAAAGAACTAATAGAATAATTATAGTCTCAGCTATAGACAATTTAATTAAAGGTGCAGCAGGCCAAGCTGTTCAAAATATGAATATACTTCTTAATTTAGACGAAAAAACTGGCCTTGATTTTACTGGTGAATATTTTTAATATGGAGGTAATTATATGATAGAAAATATGGATGAATTAATTTTTAAGGCTGGTATTTTAATTGAAGCATTACCTTACATACAAAAGCTAAATGGTAAAACTGTTGTAATTAAATATGGTGGTAATGCTATGATAAATGATAAGTTAAAAAATTGGGTTATGGAGGACATCACTTTATTAAAATACATAGGTGTAAATCCAATTGTTGTTCATGGTGGTGGACCAGAAATATCTAATTTTTTAAAACAGCTTAATATACAATCTAAATTTGTTAATGGGCTTAGAGTTACTGATGATAAAACAATGCAAGTTGCACAAATGGTTTTGGTTGGAAAAACAAATAAAGAGTTAGTTTCAATGATTAACCAAAAAGGTGGCAAAGCAATTGGTATTTGTGGAATAGACGGAAACCTAATAACTGCAAAAAAACACGTTGAATTTGTTGATGGACAAGAAATTGACTTAGGAATGGTTGGAGAGGTAATATCAATTAATGCAAAAGTTTTGGAAATGCTTGCAAAAGATGAATATATACCAGTTGTAGCTCCTATTGGAGTAGGCGAAAATGGAGAAAGTTATAACATTAATGCAGATACTGTCGCAGCTGAAATTGCAAAAGCCATTCATGCCGAAAAACTTATGTTTATGACAGATGTTGAAGGTGTTAAAATATCTAAAGATAGCCAAGAAATCATTTCTGCCATTCATGCTGATGAGATAATTAATATGATAAACAATAAGCAGATAGAAGGCGGAATGATACCAAAGGTTTTGGCATGTATTGATGCGTTAAATAGTGGTGTAAATAGAACTCATATTTTAGATGGAAGAATACCTCATTGTATTCTTCTAGAAATTTTCACTGATAAAGGTATAGGAACAATGATTCATTTATAAAAAAAGGATCAGTCCGCTGATCCTTTTTTTATTTATGATATTTAGTATTATTTATAATACATAACGATCTATAAATTTGCTCATAAAGCATAATACGAAAAAGTTGATGAGGAAAAGTCATATCAGAAAAAGATAACTTCATTTTTGCTATATTTTTAACTTCATCACTCAAACCGTTTGAACCACCAATTACAAAAACAATATCATTATTTGAGGTTAAGAGCTTTTTTATCTTTTCAGAAAAACCAATTGAGGATAGTTTTGTTCCATTTATATCCATTGCAATAACATAATCACCTTTTTTAATTTTTGAAAGTATTTCTTTGCCTTCATATGCTAAAGATTTATTTATATCATCATAGTTATATTCTTGAATTTCTATTTCATTAATCTTTATCCATTTATTTATTCTTTTTTTGTATTCTAAACATGCATCTTTATAAAAATGTTCTTTAATTTTGCCAACACATATAATTTTTATCATTATTTATCAATCCTGTTAATTAGTTTATCAATAAGTAATGATATTTCATCTCTGCAGATCCTATAATAGTTTAAGTCGTTCCCATAAGGATCTATAACATCTAAGTCTTCTTTATTATCTAAGACATATTCTTTTAATGTAAACACCTTATCCATAGTACCAGGAAACATTTCAATAATAATGTCTTTATGGTGTTTTTCCATTGTCAAAATTAAATGACTGTTTTTAAGCATATCAATATTTATTAGTTTAGAAATATGACTTGAAATATCAATACCTATCTCATCCATCACTTTTATTGTATTGTTTGAAGCTTTTTGAGGAAAAAAAGCTGACACACCTGCAGATATTGCTTTGATATTATTTATTTTAAGTTTATTAGCCTTATAATTAAAAAGATATTCTGCCATTGGACTTCTACATGTATTCCCTGTACAAACAAATAGTATATTCATTTGTTCCATTTGTTTCATTTCACACCTCATATATATTATAACTTGCAGCTTTGAAAAGTCTATTTTCTAAAGCTAAAGCTTCAAACCCATTATTATTGTTCCATTCGCAAATAATTATATCTATATCCATTTTTTCAAATAATCTAAAACTTGAGAAAAGATTCTTCATGCACTCTTCAATAGAAAAAACACTTCCAATTATTAATGTTTTATAGTCTTTAAAGTTAAAGCTTGTCTCATAAAAAGATAATATTCCAACCCTTTTATTTTCATTTTTGTAATATTCAGCAAGCTGTTTTACTTTTGAAACTCTTTTTTTAACTTTCCCCTTTACTACTATAACTGGAATATTTGGGGCATAATGCTTATATTTCATACCAGGTGCCTTAGGTATTAGAATTTTTTGTTTATAATTTAATAATGATTCATCAATATAAATTTCACCCAAAACCTCTTTTAGCATTTCATAAGTAATTGCACCGGGTCGTAAAATTGTAGGTTTATTTGTTAAATCAACAATTGTTGATTCTAATCCAACATTGCAGCTTCCCCCATCAATTATATAATCAACATCTTTATCTATTAAATCTTCAATAACATGTTCTGCTTTCGTAGGGCTGGGTCTCCCTGATAAATTTGCTGAAGGTGCTGCAATTGGTCTTTGAGCTAAAGCTATTAAATCTAATGCAATTTTATTCGCAGGCATCCTTATTCCAACACTTTTTAAGCCTGCAGTAACTTTATCTGGAACAATGCTTTTTTTTCTTAAAATAATGGTTAAAGGTCCTGGCCAAAAGTTTTCAATCAAAATTCTTATAATTTCTTTATCATAATCCATAGCAATATCATAAATCATTTCAATAGATGAAATATGAAGTATTAATGGATTATCTTGTGGCCTTCCTTTTATTTCGAATATTTTTGAAACAGCCTTTTCATTAAAACCATCTGCTCCCAAACCATAAACAGTTTCAGTTGGGAAGGCTACAATTCTTCCATTTTGAATTGATTGTGCAGCTGGTTTTAAAATATCTAAATCATAATTATCTTTTGCATTTATAATAACAGCCAATTTATTTCCACTCCATAAGTAAAATACCTAAAATGATACCAATGATATTAGCTATTATTGGCAATTTCCCTTTGTTTATTCTATTATATTCAGGAATTAAGTCTGAAATAATAATATATAGCATAGCTGCTGCAGCCATTGCCATACAAATACCCATGCTTATATTATTTATAGATCCAAAAAATGTCCCGATAATGCATCCAATTCCAGTAGGTATTCCAGCCAAAATTGAATAAATAATGGTATCTCTTTTCCTTGTCATATTAATATTAAACGGAACAGCTAATACAAATCCTTCTGGAATATCATGCAGAATAATTGTAATAGCTATAAGTAAACCTAAATATCTATCATTTACAAAAGATGATCCAACAGCTATCCCTTCAGGAAGATTATGCAATGCAATTCCAAATAATATTATAAATCCACTTGCATTTTTAATATTAAAACTTTTGATTTTTTCAACATTTAGCTCAATAAATAAAATTACTAATGTTATTAAAATTATAATTGAAATTGTAATAAAATCTCCACATGAATAAATAGCCTCAGGAATAAGACCAAAACAAATCATGCCTAACATTAATCCAGATGTAAAAGCAATTGAAACACTTAGAAATCTCTTATTATTTGGTGAAATAAAAAAAGATAATAAACATCCAAGTAATGATCCAATAATTCCACAAAGAAAAATAAAGGCATTTATTATAATATAGTTCATAATTCTAAGTAGAAATATTATTATTTCAATAAATAATATGTTATTTCAGCAATTTTTATTTTTAATTTTGCGAAGCTGAATTATAAGTTGTTCGAACAATAAATATTGTTACTCGTCTATTAAGCGATCTACCTTGTTCTGTAAGATTTGATGCTATTGGTTTATATTCTCCATAACCCACAACAGAAAACCTTTCGGGGTTAATCTTTGTTGTATTTAATATCTCTCGTAATACCGACGTAGCTCTTGCAGTTGATAGTTCCCAATTTGAGTAAAAATACTTATTATGAATAGGTCTATTATCTGTATGCCCTTCAATTCTTATTGTGTTTTCTGGGACTTTTTCTAATATTTTAGCTATTTCATGAATTACTTCTTTAGCTTCTGGAGTAAGATTAGCAGAACCTGAATCAAACAATACATCTTTGAGCATTATAGAAAGACCTTTTGATTCTTGGACAACTAATACCTTCCCCTCTATGCCATGCTCCTTAATTAACTGGAGCACTTGTTTTTGAATATTATCAATTTTTTGTTGTTCAGTTAGTTCCTTATTTTTAGTATTTCCACCAACTTCGCTATTTTTACCACTTACATTTTTACCAGATAATCCTTCTAAGATAGACGGACCGGTATTATCAAACACATAAGCAGTTCCTTTTAAAACCGATGTTAATGATTCTGTAAAATTTCTATATTTAACCATATCAAGTTTACTCATTGAATACAGAACAATAAAAAACACAAGAAGCAATGTAATCAAATCTGCATAAGTAATAAGCCATCTTTCATTATTTTCAACTTCAGCTTCTTCTCTTCTCTTACGAGATGCCATTTATATCATCCTCCTGCTCCAGCTCTTGCTGTTTCAGTAGAAGTTCCCTCAGATTCTTTTTGCCCCTCAGATCCACCAATTTTTTCTCTTAAAATTCTTGGATTTTCGCCTGCTTGTATTGATAATAATCCTTCAACAATTATATCATTTAGCATTCTTTCTTGTTTACCTTTTGTCTTTATTTTTTTGCCAAAATTTAGCCATATTAAATTTGCAGTTGCAACACCATATAATGTTGCAACAAAAGCAACAGCAATTGAACCTGCAAGTTCATCTGGATTTGAGATATTACTTAAAACTGAAATAAGCCCCATAACCGTTCCAATAATACCCATTGTTGGTGAATAACCACCTGCTGCTTCAAAAACCTCAGCAGCAGCTTTAATTTCTTGCTCTTTGACGTATACTTCTCTATCCAAAATATCTCTTATTATCTCTCCTTCAATACCATCAACAACAAGTCCTAATCCTTTCTTAAGTAGCGGATTTTGAATATTAGGAAGCTCCTGTTCCAAAGCAAGAAGTCCTTCTTTTCTGGCTCTATCAGATAATTGAACAAGTTGCTCAATTATCTCACTAGTATTTAGTTTTTTATCGGTAAAGACCATTTTTAAGTGTGCTATTGCATTTTTAACCTCAGCCATTGGAAATGATATTAATACTGCTGCAATTGTTCCACCAAAAACAATCATACCTGCAGATATTTGTATTAATTTTGCAGGATTACCTTTTTCAATTATAAAAGCAGTTAGTAATGAACCAAATCCTAAAATTAATCCCCCAATAGATAATATATCCATCTACATCATCCTTTGAAAAAAGTTTATAATTCATATAATTTATCGACAAAATAAAACAATATTATTAGCTTACTTCTTTCAATTTTTCTGTTTGGTAATGTGTAATCAATCCATCAATTATCTCTTCAATATCTCCATCTAAAATAGCCTCTAACTTGTATAAAGTAAGTCCTATCCTATGATCTGTTACTCTACCTTGTGGGAAGTTATAAGTTCGTATTCTTTCTGAGCGGTCACCTGTCCCAACCTGACTTTTTCTTTCTTTTGCAATCTCACTATCCTGCATTTCTTGGTAATATTCATAAAGCTTTGCTCTTAGAATTTTCATAGCTTTATCCCTATTTGCATGTTGTGAACGTTCATCTTGGCAGGTTACTATTATACCTGTTGGTTTGTGTATTATCCTTACAGCTGATTCAGTCTTATTGACATGCTGCCCACCAGCACCACCTGCTCTAAATGTATCAATTTCTAAATCTTCATCTTTTATTTCAACATCTACATCTTCAACTTCAGGAAGAACAGCAACTGTTACTGTAGATGTATGAATTCTTCCACCAGATTCAGTAACTGGAACTCTTTGAACTCTATGAACACCACTTTCATACTTTAACCTACTATATGCACCTTTACCGTTAATAACAAAAATAACCTCTTTTAGTCCTTCTAAATCACTTTCACTTGTCGATAAAACCTCATATTTCCAACCTCGGCGTTCAGCATAACGAGTATACATTCTAAACAATTCAGCAGCAAATAATGCAGCTTCTTCTCCACCGGCACCAGCTCTAATTTCAACAATTACATTCTTTTCATCGTTAGGATCTTTTGGAAGTAATAATATCTTAAGCTCATGCTCAATTTCAACAATTCTATCTTTTGCTTCATTTAATTCAGCTATAACTAGTTCTTCAAATTCAGAATCAATTTTTGTTCTTAACAATTCTTCTGCTTCTTTAATTGTGTCATGAACCTTCTTGTATTCCCTATATTTTTCAACAATAGGAGTAAGACTACTATGTTCTTTGACTAATTTTTGCCATTCTGTATTATTAGATATTATTTCTGGATCAGAAATCTTTTTTTCAAGAATAATATATTTTTCTTCAATTGCTGATAATTTATCTATCATCAAATCACCTCATTTATCTTTTTTTGCTATTATGACTCTTTCAATATGTGATAAATCTTTAAAAATTTCAATTGAACTATATTCCTTTAATAAATATTCAGAAACCCTTTTTGCTTGATTGTATCCAATCTCAAAAATCAGATATCCGCCATCTCTTAAATAGCTATCAGCTTGATCTGATATTGCTTTATAAAACTTAATATCATCCCCGCTAGCCAAAAGAGCTATTTTAGGTTCTTTTAAAACTCTTTTGTCTAAGTTTTTATAGTCTTCCTCACTTATATATGGAGGATTGCTTATTATAATATCAAACATTATATTATTGATATTTTCAAATAAATTACTTTCTATAAAAACAATTTTTTCATATACATTATTGATTTTTGCATTATGTTTTGCTATTTCTAATGCATTTGATGAAATATCTGTTGCAAAGATATTAGCATCAGAAAACTTTGCAAGTGTAATAGCAATAGCACCACTACCTGTTCCGATATCTAAAACATTAGGTTTATTAAATTCTTTAATCTTTTCTAATGCTTTTTCGACTATTAATTCGGTATCGAAACGAGGGATTAAAACATTTTCATTAACAAAAAATTCTAACCCCATAAAATAGGCTTTATTATAACAATATTGAATAGGATACCCTTCTATATACTTATTTAACCAACTCAACAACTTTTTATATTGAATATTATCAATCTCAATTTCGTTTTTCTTTGCAATCAACGTTGCCTTATCAATATTTAACAGTTCTGATAATAACATTAATGTTATGTGCAAAGCATCTTTAACGTTATTTTTTATAAGTATACTATTAATCTGATTAATAGCATTATTAAGTTTTGTTACCATCTGTCAAGTTCACTGTCCTCTGTTATTACTTCTTTAATTGCAGCTATTGCAACCTCTATTTGTAAATCATCAGGTTCTTTTGTTGTTATTTTTTGTAATAACATACCTGGTATTGATATTAGTTTAGCAATTTTGCTTTCACTTCTTCCAGACCATTTTATAATCTCGTATGATATACCTACTACAACTGGTAATAATAAAAGTCTTAATAAAACTCTCATTAATACTCCTTGCCAACCAGCAAACGAAAAAACAATAATACTTATAATAATAACTATCAACAAAAAGCTTGTTCCACATCTTGGATGTAATGTTGAAAATTTTCTTACATTTTCGACTGTTAATTCAAGACCATTTTCATAAGCATAAATTGTTTTATGCTCTGCACCATGATATTCAAAAACTCGCTTAATATCCTTCATCTGAGATATTAATATTAAGTATATAAAAAATATAATTAACCTCACAATTCCTTCAATTAGATTTTTTATTAAAACATTATTTGAAAACTGTTCAAATAGCTTTACAGATTGAGTAGGTAGATACAAAAATAAAAATAGTCCAAAAAATAATGAAATAACTAAAGAAACATATATTGCTAAATCAGTAATTCCAAAATCTTTAAAAAACTTTTTTTCAAATAATTTATCAACCCAATCTTTCTGAGCTTCTTTTTCCTCCTCAGATAAATCTTCCATAGCTATATCAGCAGACCTCATAAGCATTTTAGTCCCCATTATTAACTGTTCGAATAATATTATTGTTCCTCTTATAAATGGTATTTTTTTTATTTTATTTTGATCTTTTAAAGAAAGAGCATTGGTTTCAATAAAAATAGTCCCATCTGCTTTTCTAACAGCCATAGAAACTTTTTCAGGCCCCTTCATCATAATTCCTTCAATTAATGCTTGCCCACCAATTGAGGTTTTCTTCTTCATTTCATTATTCCTTTCTGAATGTTTATTAAATAAAATAAAAAGGATTAGCTTTGGCTAATCCCTTTCTGCCTTAATTACTTCTGATCAAGATTATATTTCTTCATAAACTTCTCAACTCTACCTGTTGTATCAATAAATTTTTGTTTTCCAGTAAAGAAAGGATGACATTTTGAACATATTTCAACGTGTATTTCTTTCTTTGTTGAACCTGTAATAAAGGTTTCGCCACAAGCACATTTTACTACAGCATCATTATAATAATTTGGATGTATACCTTCTTTCATTGTTAACAATTCACCTCCTAAGCAAGCTTTAAATATAAAGAAAGTTAATTATTACTTTCCTACTAAAGTTTAAATATTAAAATTATCGCAACATTATTTTACACTACAAAAAGCTATAAAACAAGTATTTTTTTATACTCTATATTCTTTAACCCAAAAAGATAATATCAAAAATCCTGATATCATTGAAATTATTGAAATTATAAAAAGAATCTGAACACTAAAAACATCAATAATAAATCCAGCTATCATAGCATTAAAAGCAAAAAATGGACCCATTAAAAAATTTCTCAAACCTATATATGATGGCTGTTTTAAAGGGTCTCTACATAAATTTGCAGCTAGATTACTTTCGTTAACATTTCTTGCACTTTGTGCTATACCAAATAAAGATATCGAAATATAATATATGAAAACACTTTTCATAAAGTATGTAAGTATAATCGCAGGAATAAAAATAATAGCAGAAAAAACTAATGTAGCTTTAAAGCCCTTTTTGGTTCCAACAATCCCCCAAATCATATAACCAAATGTTTGAGATAACAACAATATTGTTGTTGCATTTGCAACCTCTTGTGTTCCTATACCAAGTTTGTCCTTAGCAAATATTGTTTGAAAGGCAAACGGCATTTTACCAAAACCAGCTATTAAAGCAACTGATAATAAATATCTTGTAAAATTTTTATCTTCTTTTAAAATCATAAACATATTTTTGAAGTATTCTTTATTATCTACCTGTTTTTTTGGCTTTTTTAATGGTGGCTCATCTAATAAGGAAACAAATGATAGTGATATCATCATAATAATAAAAGCAGTCAAAAAAAGTATAGCATAATTAAGTGGATATCCAAAGCTTTTAAGAATAATCCCCATAAGATAAGCACCTAACGTTTCAAAAATTCCTCCACAAGTTGATCGAATTCCGAAAAAGCGGCTTCTATATTTTTCAGGTACTAATTTAAGTATTAAATTAAACCATGTAATACTAGTAAATGCTGTACAGAGTCCCTGTAAACTAAATATAGTATAAAATAGAACAACAAACAACCAATTATTTTTTTCAGCAAAAAGAAAAATATCAACAGCTAGTAAAAACCATGTTAGCCTCATTAATATTGCATATTTTATTAGAGATTTTTTATATTTTTCTAAGTCTTCAAGCTTCTTTGTTACAAAAATCTGGGCTGAATTTGCTAACAACACATTAATAGTTGTTAAAAAACCAATCATTGTTTTTGAATGAACATAATGCGATATAAAGTAAATAATTACTGTCCCTGTTGATAACATTCCTGATGAAATTGCAAATATACTACCATCAGTTATTGATAAAATAGTATTTTTTTTCAGTTTTTTCATTGAGAATAAGTATGCTTGGCGTAAATTACGTTCATCATAATCCAATTTTTATCGCTCCTTTAATTAAAAAGTCCATCCTCTTGACCTTACTATTGCATTGCGCCATTTTTCAATATATTTTAATCTTATATTTTCATCAAGATTAGGGATAAATTCTTTATCTTTCTGCCAAATTTTTTTAATATCTGAAAAGTTATTAAAAATACCTACTGAAAGACCTGCCATAAAAAATACACCTAATGCAGTTGTTTCAAAAATCCTCGGTCTTATTATTGGCACCTTTAAAATATTTGATTGAAACTGCATAAGAAAGTTATTCTGACATGCTCCACCATCAACTCTTATTTCTTTTATATCAATATTGGTATCATTAATGAATGTGGATATTACATCAAAAGTTTGAAATGCAATTGATTCTAATGCAGATCTTATAATATGTTCCTTTGTTGTATCAGATGTAATTCCGATTATTGTCCCAGTCGCTTGTGAATCCCAATAAGGTGCACCTAATCCAACAAAAGCAGGTACAAAATAAACTCCTCCATTGTCTTTTAAATCATTAGCAATTGTTTCGCTTTCACTTGCTCTTTGGAGCAACTTCATATTATCTCTTAACCATTTTATTACATAACCAGCAATAAACACGCTTCCCTCAAGTGCATAAGTCGTTTTATTATCTATTCGCCATGCAATAGTTGATAATAGGCCATTTTTTGATATGTAAGGCTTTTGACCAGTATTTAATAGGGCAAAACAACCAGTTCCGTAAGTATTTTTTACCATACCTTTTTCAAAGCAGCATTGGCCAAATAAAGCACTTTGCTGATCACCTAATACAGCATATATTGGAATTTCAGCTCCAAATGTTTCTTTCTTAGTTATTCCAAACAATTCATTTGAGTCTTTTATTTTTGGTAATATTGTTTCTGGTATATTAAAATATTCTAGTAATTCCTTGTCCCATTCAATTGTTTCAATATTTAATAGCATGGTCCTGGAAGCATTAGTAACATCTGTTGCATGGACTTTTCCACCTGTAAGATTATAAATTAGCCATGAATCAACAGTGCCAAATGCAAGATTATTAATATTGTATTTATTGTTACAAACATTTTCCAATATCCATTTTATTTTTGTCGCAGAAAAATATGGATCAATAAGTAATCCAGTTTTATTATGTATTATTTCTTCCATTCCCTGTTCTTTTAGAAAGTTACAATAATCTTTTGTTCTTCGACATTGCCAAACAATGGCATTATATACTGGTTTGCCATTAGTTTTATCCCATACAATTGTTGTTTCACGTTGATTTGTTATACCGATAGCTTTCAATTCAGAAATGTTAATGTTTGCCTTATTTATAGCTTCTTTTGCTACTTCTATTTGAGTATTTAAAATCTCATAAGGATCTTGTTCAACCCATCCCTTTTCAGGATAAACTTGTTTAATCTCTTTTTGTGAAAATGAAATAATTTCACCAAATTCACTAAATACAACTGCTCTTGAACTTGATGTCCCTTGGTCTAATGAAAGTATATATTTCCCCATTTTTACACCTCATAAGAAATATATTTCTATCCTATAAAATATTCTACGTAAAATCAAGATTAAAAAATGCTGTTAACCTAAGTGGTTAACAGCACTTAAATGATTTTTTTAAATTTAATACTTCTTTTGCTTTTTCTACAATTCCATCAGCAGTTAAGTTAAAAAATGAAAGAACATCCTCTGGCTTTCCTGATCTACCAAACTCATCATTTAAACCAACCATTTTAACTAATGTTGGATATTCTTGAGATAGTACTTCAGAAACAGCAGATCCTAATCCACCTAAAATATTATGTTCTTCACATGTTACAACACAACCTGTAGCTTTTGCTGACTTTATTATCAATTCTTTATCAATAGGTTTTATAAATGGCATATCTATTAATGTTACTGAAATTCCTTCTTGTTTTAATATTTTTGTAGCTTTAATAGCTTCATGAACCATAAGACCAGTTGCAATTATGGAAATATCTTTACCTTCTTCTAATACAATACCTTTACCTAACTCCAATTTTAGGCTACTATCATAAATCTCATCAACTGCAAGTCTTCCAAGTCTTATATAAAATGGTCCATCATTTTCAATTGCAAGCCTTACACATTCTTTTGTAGATGCTGCATCAGAAGGAGATAATACTGTCATTCCAGGAATAGCTCTCATTAAAGCAAAATCTTCTAGCATTTGATGTGAAGCACCATCTTCACCAATTGAAACACCTGCATGTGAAGCACCTATTTTTACATTTAGATGTGGATATCCAATAGAATTTCTTACTTGATCATATGCGCGTCCTGCTGCAAATATTGCAAATGTGCTGGCAAATGGTATTTTCCCACAAGTTGCAAATCCTGCGGCAGTTGCCATTAAATCTTGTTCAGCAATTCCTATATTAAAAAATCTATCAGGAAACTTCTTTTTAAAAAGTTCAGTTCTTGTTGATTTTGAAAGATCAGCATCTAAAACTACTATATTATTATATTTTTCTCCATATTCAGCTAATGCTTGACCGTATGCTTCTCTAGTTGCTATTTTAGCCATTAGTTTTCGCCCTCCAATCTTTTAAGTTCATCTTCTAATTCTTTATATGCTTGTTCTGCTTGTTCATTATTTGGTGCAACTCCGTGCCAGCCAACTTGATTTTCCATGAATGAAATGCCTTTTCCTTTTACAGTTTCAGCAATGATTATTGTTGGTTTTCCTTTGGTTTCCTTAGCTTTATTTATTGCTTCTTCAATTTGATTATAGTTATGCCCATCAATTACTAATACATTCCATCCAAAAGCTTTGAATTTATCAGTAACAGGTTCAGGTGACATAACTTCTGTTACTTTTCCATCTATTTGTAAACCATTATGGTCTAAAAATGCAGTTAGATTATCCAATTTGTAATGAGCAGCAGTCATTGCAGCTTCCCATACTTGTCCTTCTTCAATTTCTCCATCACCTAAAAGAACAAAAACTCTATAGTCTTTTTTATCAAGCTTTCCTGCAAGTGCCATTCCATTTGCAATTGAAAGTCCTTGGCCTAAAGACCCTGTTGAAATTTCAACACCAGGTATTTTCTTCATATCAGGATGCCCTTGAAGTATAGAATTAACTTGTCTGAATCCTTTTAATTCTTCTTTGCTAAAGAAACCTTTTTCGGCAAGAACTGCATAAAGGACAGGAGATGCATGACCTTTTGACATAACAAATCTGTCTCTATTTTCATCTTTTGGATTCTTTGGATCTATATTCATTTCATAGAAATATAGATAGTTCAGTATTTCAACAGCAGATAGTGAACCGCCTGGATGTCCTGAACCTGCTGAAGAAGTCTGTAAAATAATATTCTTTCTAATTTCTATAGCTCGTTTTTTGAGTTCTAATTCTGTTTTTTTATCCATATATTTAAACCTCCTAACTTTAAATTGGCAAAATTATATTAATGAACTTTAATAATTATAACATATATTTGTATATTATAAAAACATATTGCTAAATCATCTATGCTTTTGAAAAACCTTCTCCCAAAACCTCTCTAACATCAGAAAGTATTACAAAAGCATTTTGATCAATTTGTTGAACCAATTGCTTAACCTTTGACACCTCATGCCTTTTTACAACACAAAATAAAATATTCTTTTCTTTCTTGGTCCACATTCCCTGTCCAAATAAACCTGTTACGCCTCTATCCAAATCATTCATAATCCTATCAGCTATAATATCTGCTTTTTCTGAAATAATTATTAATGCTTTTGCAAAGTTTACACCTTCTAAAATTGCATCAATTACTTTTGAACAAACATATAAAGTCAATGCAGCATAAAGACCAAGTTCATAATTTTTAAAAACAACAGACGCTAAAACTATAACTAATACATCTAAAAATAAAAGAACCTGTCCTAATGAAAAAAGAGAAATAAATTTATGAAGTATTTTGGCTAACATTTCTGTACCACCAGTAGTAGCTCCAAATAATAAAACAATTGCAAGCCCTACACCCATTAGTATCCCACCAAAAATTGATGCGAGTAATTTATCGTAAGTAAGTGTTGGTAAAAAGGCTGTCAAGTCTGTTATAACAGATAAAATAATTGTCCCATATATACTCTTTATACCAAAGTGAACACCTATTGTTCTTATACCAATAATAAATATTGGTATATTTAATGCAAGCATTGTCATACCAACAGGTAATTTATAGTTTGAAATATAATATAAAACAGTAGCTAAACCAGAAAGTCCACCTGCAGCAATTTTGTTAGGAACCAAAAATAGGTTTAGTGACAATGCCACAAGTAGTGAACCAAAAGTTATTGCAACGTACTCGTAAATTGTCTTAATTATCTTTTTTTTCAACTTTTCTTCCTCCAAATATTACTTCTGATTACCTTCAGTGCAAATTTAGGTAGTACTAACATTCTTTTATATCTCCAAGGTTCTTGAATAAGTCTATATAACCATTCAATCCCTAATTTTTGGTATATTAATGGGGCTCTTTTTACATTACCAGCTAAAACATCAAAGCTTCCACCAACACCCATAATTATCTTAGCATTTAATTTATCTTTGTTCTTATATATCCATAGCTCCTGTTTTTTCATCCCAAGAGCCACAAAAAGCACATCACAATTTGTTTTATTTATAATTTCAATTAAATTTTCATCATTTTCAAAATCAAAATAGCCGTTGTGCGTTCCCACAATATTAATTCCATAATTTTTGATAAGATTTTCAGCAGCTTTTGTTGCTATTCCTTCTTTTGCACCTAACAAAAATACTCTTTGATAATATTTTTTTAAAAGCGGAAGCATTTTGATTAATAAGTCAAAGCCTGCAACTCTTTCATAAAGTTTTTGGCCAAAGTATTTTGAAGCCCATATTACTCCTATTCCATCTGGAACATTTAAATCACCATTATTTAATACTTTCATAAATTGGATGTCTTTTTGAGATAGCATAATCATTTCAACATTAGGAGTAAATATTACCATTTTTTTATTATTTATTATAGTTTGTTCAATTTTTTTAAGAGCCAAATTAAAATTAACTGTATCAATTCTTACACCGAATATATATATGCTTTTATCCTTTTTTATTTCTTTAAGCAACTTTTTAAGTTTATTAAACGAAACATTTGCTTTTTGAATTTGTTGATAATTTATTCTTTTTTGGATATTTAAAATGTTATCATCTGCCAAGATTTCATTTGTCTTATTTATTAGATTTTCTACACTAAAGTCAAATATTGTTCCGATAGGTTTTTGATTATAAATGTTTAGAAAGCTATTAATTTTGGGGTCGTATGTTATGCCTATAAACTTTTTATTCAGTTTTGCTGCAAAAATTAGTGCATGAAGCCTCATTCCTATAATTAAATCAATCTTATTAAATAGTGCAAGCATATCCTCGGGTTGATATACATTTTTAATTATAAATGGTTTATTTTTCATCAGATTAACTATTTCATTAATTTTCAATATATCCCATTTTCCTTGAAAAGGTATAAAAATAACATTTATTTCCTTCGAATCAATCAAATAGTCTGCAAATTGTGCGATTTTATAATTCATGCCATCTTCAATCTTCCATTTTCTAACTATTATTCCCACAGTTTTTTTATTATTATTTATATCAATATTCTCTTTCTCAAATAAATTAAAAGTTTTACTTTCAGCTGATGGTTCAAGTAAAAAAGCAGGGTCAGCTGATAATTCTAAATCTTTATTAATTTTATTCTCTAATAATAACTTATATGAGTCATAATCACGGACAGTAATAATGTCACAAAGATTAACAATTTTCACAAATAATATCCAATTTATTCTATTCTTAATTGGTCCAATTCCTTGAGAAAAAACAAATATCTTTTTCCCAAATAACTTTGCAACTATTATTTGAAATATATAGTAGTAAAGGCTTCGATTACTTGTCTCGTTTTGAAAAAGACTTCCACCGCCAGAAATTAAAATATCACATCTTTTTATTGCTTTTAATACACTCATAATACTTTTTCTATTTACACTATGAACGTTATAATTTTTTGATGTACTTTCTGGTCGTGATGATAATACAGTGATATCTATATCATGTTCATCCATTTCTTTTATTTTATCAACCAATACTTTTAAAATAGCTTCATCGCCAGTATTTAAATTTCCATAGTATCCTGAAATAACAATGTTAATCATCTAATAATCTCACCTTAATATTTTTTTAAATGGTATATCATGCATAAAAAATTATATACTACAAAAAATATATTTGTAAAATTAATTATTATGGAGGTATAAAAATGCCTGATAAAATCAAATGTAATGTATCAGATTGCATGTATTGGGAAAATAAAAAATGCACCGCTCCATCAATTGAAGTTTCTGTTGACGGAGGCGGAAGTGTAGCTCAAGGTACTAAAGAACGAACAAATTGCTACACATATTCAGCAAGAATGAGGTAATCTTATCTTTTTACCTCACTTCCAAAAGGACAGACCCTCATGCAGATCCCGCAAACCTGTCCTCTTCCTATGAATTTAAACCTTTCTTTCATAAAATGGCTGCAAGCATGAGGGTCGAATATCTCTTCTCTCTTACAACCTAAATACCATTGATTTCCTGTTAAAGCTTGAGCTGGACAGCTTGCAACACATATATTACAATTGCCACATTGTGATGCGATTACTTCATTTTTTATATTTTCATCTGTAAAATTTGTGAGTATAGTACCAATTCTTACCCGAGGACCATAAAGTTTGTGAACAAATAAGTTATTCTTCCCAATAAACCCCATACCAGATAGTACTGCACCTATCTTATGTGATAAAACACCAGAAAAGCCATTATCTAACCCATGAATGCTTTGTGAAGAAGCAATACTTAAGGCAAAAAAACCATTCTTTTCTAAAAATAATACAGCTTTTAATGTGAGTAAATCTATTAAATTATTAACTGCTTTGTAATGATGGTAATAAGTAAAAGTTGGAGAATCTTCAATTTGATTTATTACTCCATCAGATAATTTTATAACAATTGATATAGCTGTTTTAAATGTTTGTAAATCTTGCGGTAGGTATTCAGTAATATTAGATACCCCTACATCAGAAGCTCCTTCAGAAATAAGCATTGATTTTATATCATCTATTATCATATTATCAACCTCAATCTAAAAAATATAGTTTAAAACCTCACTTACATAGTTCATACCTATAATCTGGATATTATATGTATCTTTAATTGAATCAATATTCTTTTTAGGAATAATTACAGTTTCAAAACCCAGTTTTTTTGCTTCATTTATTCTTCTTTGTACATTGCTTACTCCTCTAATCTCTCCACCTAATCCAACCTCCCCTATTAATACAATATTCCCGATTGGTATATTTTTATAGCTTGAAGCAATAGAAGAGATTATTGCTAAATCAGCTGCGGTTTCTGATATCTTAAACCCACCTATTACATTTATATATATATCTTGTAAACCAAGTGGTATACCAATCTTTTTTTCAAGTACTGCACATAACATCATACATCTGTTATAATCTACACCAGTAACTGTTCTTCTTGGTGTACCAAACTGTGTTGTGCTAGTAAGTGCCTGAATTTCCAAAACCAAAGGCCTAGTACCTTCAATTCCAACAAAAATTGCCCTTCCTTCTGAATTAATATTATCATCTAAAAATAGCCTTGAAGCATCATCAATCTCCAAAAGACCATTATCTGACATTTCAAAAATTCCAAGTTCATTGGTAGGACCAAATCTATTTTTATATGCCCTGATTATTCTGAATGTGTTAAATCTTTCACCTTCAAAATATAATACACAATCCACCATATGTTCGAGAACACGTGGGCCTGCAATAAGCCCATCTTTGGTCACATGTCCTACAATTACAGTTGTTATGTTATACTTTTTAGCTATTCGCATTAATCTTAATGTTATCTCTCTAACTTGTGAAACACTCCCCGGTGCTGAAGAAAAATCTGATGAAAACATTGTTTGTATAGAATCGATAATTATAAACTCAGGTTTTTTCGCTTCTAAATACTGTTCAATAATATCAAAATTTGTTTCAGTTAAAACATTTATTTTTTCAGATGCATTAAGTCTTTTAGCTCTAAGCCTTAGTTGATTTATCCCCTCTTCTCCTGAAATATATAAAACATCTTTGTTATTTGCTAAAATACTTGCAACTTGTAACAGTAAGGTAGATTTGCCTATACCTGGTTCTCCTCCGATTAATACAAGGGAACCTTTCACAAAACCACCGCCCAAAACCCTATCAAGCTCCAAAAAACCACTTGAAAATCTATCCTCTTGAATATCAACTGTTATATTATCTATTTTATAAACATCTAATTTATCAAAGCTATTTAATCTTTGCTTATTATTTTTTTCAATTACTTCTTCAATTAAAGAGTTCCATTTCCCACATTCTGGACATTTTCCAAGCCACTTTGTAGTTTTATATCCACACTCTTGACAAACATACATACTTTTCATACACTTCACCTATCAAAATTGCATATGTTATATTTTTATCATAATTTGAGCAAATAATAAAGATATATGATATAATTTAAATGTATAATGTTTCTATTCTCTGAGGAGGATTTTTTATAAGATGAAAGTTTTACATTTGATTAGTGGTGGAGATACTGGTGGTGCCAAAACTCATATAATTAATTTATGTAGCAAATTAAAAGACATGGTAACTTTAAAGATTATCTGTTTTATGTATGGCTCCTTTTATGATGATGTAAAGAAAGCAGGAATAGATATATTAGTATTTGAACAAAAAAATAGACTAAATATAGGCGTAATAAATAAAATTGTGGAATTAATAAATAATGAAGGCTATCAAATAATTCACTGTCATGGTGCAAGAGCAAATTTTATTGGCATGCTCCTTAAAAAAAGAATGCCAAATCTTATTTACATAACAACATTACATAGTGATTTTGACCTTGATTTTCAAGATAATCTGTATAAACGTTTTATTTTTGCTTCATTAAATAAATTCTCTCTTAAAAAGATGGATTACTATGTTACTGTTGGTTCACCACTTGTAGAAAAATTAAAAAGCTTTGGTGTAAATCAGGATAAAATTTTTGTTATGTATAATGGGTATGATTATGATATTAAGATTTCTTTTAAAGGTAAAAACCAATTTTTAAGTCAATATATCTCTCCAAATTTTTTTAAAAATAAAATTATTATTGGTAACTTAAGTAGGCTCTATAAAGTTAAAGGGCTTGACGTATTTATTAATGCTGCAAATGTTGTTTTAAAAAAGAATAAAAATGTAATTTTTTTAATAGGTGGAGAAGGCCCCCAAAAAGAATATTTAAAAGATTTAATAAATGGTTTAAGTGTACATGAAAATGTATTCCTTTTGGGTGAAATAAAAAATCCTTATGACTTTTTTAATGCAATTGATATAAATATTATTAGCTCTTATTCAGAAACATTCCCATATTCTATTTTAGAGTCAACAATGCTTGAAAAATGTTGCATTTCAAGTTCAGTAGGTTCTATTCCAGATTTAATTGAAGATAATATAAATGGCCTTTTGTTTGCAACAGGTGACTACAATATGTTAGCACAAAAAATATTATATTTAATTGAGAACGATCATTTAATAGAACAATTTGGTAAAAAACTATCTCAAAAAGCTAAGATAATGTTTTCATCAACAGCAATGGCAATGAGACAACTCGAGATATATAATCAGATAATAAATTTAAAAAAATGAGGCTGGAAACTACTTTCCAGCCTTTTTATATCTTTTCGAGAATAATATTATTTTCTTTTGCAAAATCCATTGTGTAAACATTTCTTGTATCAATTATTATTAATGGATTAACATTTGTATAGTTTTTAATACTCTCAAAAGGAATTCCTTCTTGTTTTGCCAAAACTAAAACAACATGGCAATCCTTTAATGCTTCTTCAATTGTGTTGACCTTCCCACTAAACTGACTTTTTACAGCTGGATCAAAAACCTTTACCTCAACACCCCTTGAAATTAATATATCAACAATCTCATGTGCAGGGCTTAATCTATCATCTGAAGAATAATCTTTCATTGCTATCCCTAATACAGCAACCTTTTTATCAACATTATATTGTTTAATCATTTTCATTGCTAAATCACTAATGTAACTTGGTATACCTTCATTAAATATTCTAGCAGTTTTTGCAATTTTTAAGTCAACACCAATCTCTTCTGCTTTTGCATTAAGATAATAAAATGCATTAGGAATGCAAAATCCACCAACACCAGGTCCAGGATATAAGAGATTTACTCTTTTATGTGAATTAGCTACCTTTATAACCTCAAAAATATCAATTCCCAGTTCCTTTGTAAATCTTTCAAATTCATTAACCATAGCTATATTGATATCTCTTTGAAGGTTTTCAATTACTTTTGATGTTTCAACAACCTCAAAAGAAGAGCCTACTACAACTTCTTCCTTTGAAATAGCCCTTATAAGATTAATTGCTCTTTCTAAACTCATTTGGTCATTTGCAGCAACAGCTGTTGGCATATTTTCAAATTCATCAAAAGCCTTTCCTTCTGCTATTCTCTCAGATGCATAAGCCAAATAAAAATCTACACCACATTTTAATCCGCTTTGTTCTAATATAGGCATAAATATATTTCTTGTAGTACCAGGAACAACAGTACTTCTAAGTAATATAAATTGGTCTTTTCTTAAATTTTCTTTTAATGAATTAGCACAACTTGTAAGATATTCAAAGTATGGTTTACCACCATAAACAGGTATTGGTACTGTTACGATAATGTTATCACACTCTTCTAAAGCTTGTTTTATATTGTCGGTAGGAATAAATCTTTCACTTTTTAGCTCCTCTAACAATATATCTTGTATTGTTTTACCATTATACGATTCTAAATGATGAGTAATACCATTTTTTAACTCATTTATAAGGTCAGAGTTTATATCAACTCCATAAACCTTAAACCCTTTCATAGAAAAGCTTAGTGCAAGAGGTAGTCCAACATAACCAAGTCCTATAACACATACTTTATTCATTTATTAACCCTTCTTCCTTAAGTATTTCAAGCATTTGACTAACTTTGTTTTGCCATGAGGCATCTTTTGAAAGTTCTAATCTTCTATTAATTAAATTAATATCACTTTCATTCAATGCCTGTTCACATTTATTAACAAAATCATCATAGCCTTGGGCTATATAAACACAATCTGAAAACTGATTTACTTGTTGCATAGATGTTGAAACAATAGGTTTTGTTGTTGCAAGGTATTCATAAAACTTTAGTGGGCTTACATTCTGTGATAATTTATTTGTTTTAAAAATATTTAAGCAAACATCAAAATGACTTATATATTTTGGTAGTTCTTTATAGTCCACTCTACCAATCATATATATATTTGGATATTTTTTTAGATTATCAACGTTTATTCCTGCACCAACTGGTCCAAGTAAAACAATTGACCATTCGGGTTTTAACTTTGCTATATATTCAATCAATTCTATGTCTATCCAGTTTTGAATAACACCTACAAAGCCTAGAATTGGTTTTTTTACATCTTTTAATACCTTTGGTAATTCTAATTTGGTAGATGCTTTATTAAAGTGTTCGAAATCAACACCATTTGGTATTAGATGGACCTTTTTATTAAAATTTTTCATTTCATCATATAAACCTTTAGCAGTTGTAAATACCACATTACTTTTTGCTGCAAGTTTTGCTTCCATATTATCAACAAGCTGTTTGTTAATAAATCCTTGAAATTCTGAATGTTTATCAATACAATCATATACCAAAGCTTTATGAGGTAAATATCTTAGAATATCAACAGTATTTGGCATATATGTCCAAATTATTGGATTTTTAACCACAAATCTATCAAAAACTTCTTTCTTTATATATCTTGCGATATTAAATTGATTAATTTTATTTATCAATCTATACTTATTAAAAAATGGAATAATTGGTGGAAGTGAAAATACATAAAGATTATCCTTTACTTTAAATGGATTGCTTTTATATTTCTTATAATAAGGCTTAAGTAATGGATCTTTTAAAGGCCCAATTAAAGTTATAGGTGGCTCAATATAGAATATTCTAAAATTATCTGGCATTCGTTTCATAACTTGTTGTTTTCTAGTAGGTATTGGTTCCCATGCTGTAGTTGAAAAACAAATTATATCATTCATTTGTATATCATCCTTATCCTTTTTAATAACAATACCATTGAATAAAATACACCATAAAAGGCAATAAGTCAATAATAACAATTTAGTATTAACAAAAAAGAAAGTTAGGATTTTATTCCCAACTTTCTTTTAAAAAATTTTTTATTTATCATGATTCACTAAATAATATTAAATATTTCTATTGTTTTTTCAATATCCATTAATGAATGCGATAATGATAAAAATAAAGCCTCAAACTGAGAAGGTGGAATAAAAATACCATTTTTTATTAATGTTTTTGTAACTCTATTAAATAGATTAATATCAGATTCTAAAGCATCACTATAGTTTTTTATTTGCCTTTTGTTTGTGTAAAAGATTGTCATCATTGAAGCACATCTATTTATAACATAACTTATTCCTTTTTTATTTAATATTGATGAAAGCTCCTCCTCAAACTTTAATGCCAATTCTTCAAGTTGAGAATATATTTGATTATTTGAATATAATATATTTAAAACATTTAATCCGACACCCATTACAATAGGATTCCCAGACATTGTACCTGCTTGATATACATTCCCAATTGGAGCTAACTTATTCATTATTTCTCTTTTACCTGCAACAGCTCCACATGGTAAACCACCACCTATAATTTTACCAAATGTAACTAAATCAGGTTCAACTCCAAAGTATTCACGTGCTCCCCTATAAGCAATTCTGAATCCGGTAATTACTTCATCAAAAATCAAAACACTATTGTATTCATGGCATATTTTTCTTAAAAATATTATAAATTCCTTATCAGGAATAACTACACCCATATTAGCTGCAATAGGTTCTACAATTACAGCAGCAATATCATCTCCGTATTTATCAAAAGCAGCTTTAACCTGATCAATTGAGTTATACTCACAAACAATTGTATCCTCTAATATTGAAGAATTTACTCCTTCGCTTATTGATATATTAAATGTCATCTGTCCTGAACCTGCTTTAACTAAAAAAGCATCATAATGTCCATGATAATTGCCTGAAAATTTTATAATTTTTTTCCTTTTTGTATAACCACGTGATAATCTTATCGCAGTCATAGTAGCTTCTGTGCCAGAATTTACCATTCTTATCATGTCTAATTTTTGTGTTTTACAAATAAATTCTGCAAATTTCAATTCTATAATTGAGGTTGCACCAAAAGAATCATAATTAGAAATTGCAAAATTTAGTTGCTTAATAAATTCATTACTTCTATGGCCTAGAATTAGGCTTCCCCATGACATAATATAATCTATATATTTTTTTCCACTTATATCATATAGATATGCCCCCTCACTTCGTTCGAATATGGGCGGTTCAATACCTAAATTTAAAAAGGCTCGAACAGGACTGTTAACACCACCTACTAAAAAACTTTTTAACCTTTCAATATCCAATTAAAAAACCCCCTTATCAATCCATTCTGCTACCTTTAAAGCATGATAAGTGATAATTATATCAGCTCCAGCTCTAATCAATGAAGTAAAGCTTTCTCTAACAGTTTTTAATTCGTCAATATAACCTTTGTTTGCACCTGCTTTAATCATCGCATATTCACCACTAACTATATATGCTGCTACTGGTTTTGAAACAACTTGTTTCATTTTTTGCAACACATCAAGATACATTAAAGCTGGTTTAACCATTAATATGTCGGCTCCTTCTTTTTGGTCAGCTAAAGCCTCATTTATAGCCCCCTTTAAATCAAAAGGATTTAGTTGGTATGATGTCCTATCACCAAATCTTGGACTAGAGAGTGCAACATCTCTAAAGGGATTATATAATGAAGAAGCAAATTTGGTGCTATAAGACATAATAGGAGTATAATTGAAACCATTTTCATCTAACTTTTTTCTTATAGCATATACCTGTCCATCCATCATACTTGAAGGAGCAACAATATCTACATTATGCTTAACATATGAAACAGATATATCTCCGAGAATCTCAATAGATTTATCATTATCAATCTCATTATTATTAATAATCCCACAATGCCCTTCATGAGTTAATCCACATAAGCAAACATCAGCAATAACAACTGAATCTAAATTCTCTTTTATATAGGTAGCTGCTTTTTGAATTATATTCTCTTCTAAATAATTACTAAAATCATTATTAGGAATTTTATTTTTATATACCCCAAACAATAGAAAAGATTTAATACCATGTTTAGATGCTTTTTCTAAAACATAATCAAGCTTATCAATAGAGCATGTTACAATATCATCTAGCTCTTGATTATATGATAATACATCTTTTCCTTCGCAAACAAATAATGGATATATAAGCTGTGATTTTCGAATATTTAAAGAATAAAACATTTCGTTGAAATTTTTATTTGAACGTAATCTTCTTAGCCTTTCATACATTTTTGGTAACCTCCAATATTTTTTCTAAAATACCTTCTTGGCTATACACACTAGATAATATAGCATAAATCCCATATTTTTCTATACGTTCTTTTGTTGCTGGTCCAATAGCAATAACAGTTCTATATTTTAAAATATCAATAATATCATATATATTAATGAATGAATCAAAAAAAGCTGAGCTAGTAAACACATAAATATGGGCATCTTTAATATCATTAATATCAAAAACTATATTATTCTGCTGAATAAATTTATACGGTCTAATATCATCAACAAAAGGTGTAATCTCTTTAATATTTTCAGTAAGTATATTATCTGCATTCTCAGAACGAATTAAAAGTATCTTATCCTTATTTGTAAGTTTTTCTTTTAGTGTTAAAAATAACTCTTTAGATGTATATTCATTAGGAATAATAATTTCATTTATACAAAAACTTTTTAATTTATTAGCTGTTTTCTCTCCAATTGCAACATATTGTGCTTTTATATTTCTAATATCTATATTATTTTTCTTTAAGAATTCAAAAAATGAATCAACACCAACTTTACTAGTAAAAACAATATAATTATATGACGCAAGCCTATCAATAACCGATTGAACATTTTCACTTTTATCTTGGTAATACATTGAGTTAATCTCAACAACTTCTGCACCCATATTTTGTAATTGTTGTTTTAACCAAATGTTATGCCCTTTAGGACAACACAACACTACTTTTTTTCCAAAGAGAATCTTATTTTCATACCAATTTAATAATTTTCTAAAACCGATAGTATCACTCAAAACAAACATTGTAGGCTCTTTTGAAGAAATATCAAAATCTCTTCCACTTAGATTTACCAAAGTATCTACTATACATTTCTGTTTTGAAGTGCCGGCAGATGAAATTATAGCAGCTAACTGTTGTTTGGTTTTATTATTTAAAAGTTGTTCAATTAAAAATGGTATTTTTTCTCTTGCCATTAAGAAAATTATTGTACCCTCAAGTTTTGAAATGATCTGAAAATCCAAATCATCTTCCAAAGAACTTGCAGTAAATACATGAATTGAATTAGAAACTCCTCTATGTGTAATTGGTATGCCACAAAAATTAAGAGCAGCATATATGGAGCTAATTCCTGGTATTACCTCAAATTCAATATTATTATTTGATAAAAAAATAGCTTCTTCTGAGCCCCTACCATATATATAAGGATCACCACCTTTTAATCTGCATACTGTCATTCCATTTTTTGCATACTCAACCAACTTATAATTTATCTCATCTTGAGACATATAATGTCTTTTGTTTTCCTTACCACAAAAAATCTTAATACAATCATGTTTAGTGTAATTAAGAATATTTTTATCAATTAATTTATCATATAATATTACATCACATTCCTGAATAATTTTCATAGCTTTTATTGTTAATAGTTCTTCTGTTCCTATACCAGCACCAATTAAATATACCTTTCCACTCAAAGTACTCGCATCCTTTATTTTAAATTTTATATTATTTCATCTATTAACAAATCTCTATCAGTTATTTGTCCATTAACAGAGTATTTTCTTATAACACCATCTTTTTCTATCATTGCTATTATTTTTATATTGTTATGGTTTATTTTGCAATAAACACCAATCGGAGATGAACAACCACCACCAAGCCTTTTTAATATATCCTTTTCAATATCAGCTTCTTGGTGTACGATATTATCATCTATCTCTGTTAATATTTGCCTATATTCGCTATATTTTAAAATTTCTACACAGATAATACCCTGTCCTGCTGCAGGTATAACTTCTTCACAATCAAAATATGTTAAATTATATTCCCATAAATCTAATCTTTTTATAGCAGCGGCTGAAATAATAATCCCATCAAGATTTAGTTCTTTAATCTTATTTATTCTTGTGTGAATATTACCTCTTATTGGTATAAATTCAATACCTTTTTTTATGTTATTTAATTGAATGATTCTTCTTCTACTTGATGTACCTATTCTTGATCCTTCTTTAAGATCATAAAAATTAACATCTTTATATGTTAGAAAAACATCACGTGGATCATCTCGAATAGGTGTTGCAACAATATCAAATCTATTATCAATATTTACAGGTAAATCTTTAAAACTATGAACAGCAGCATCTGCATTAGAAGACAGTAGAGCATTTTCAAGTTCTTTTGTAAACACTCCTGTCATATTAATCTTATCAAATGTATCAAGATTTCTATCACCATATGATTGAACAAATATCTTTTCACAACTAATATCAAATCTTTGCCTTAATTTGTTTATTATTAAATTTGTTTGAATTTGAGCTAAAGCACTTTTTCTAGTTGCAAGCCTAATCTTCATTTAAAATATCCTCATTTCTAATTAAAGTATAAGCTTCATAAAATTTATCACTATTTAAATAGTTCATTATTGTCTTTATTAATTCTTTGTTATTACTATTTTTAATTTTTTCTCTTATTTTTTGAGAGTACTTATAAAAATCAAGATACTTTTTAGTATTATTTATAAATCTCTGCATAAGAAATCTTGCAAATGTTGGATTCCCATTTAATGTGTTTATAGCAATGTGAAAATCTTCAAAAGTTTCTTGCATAGGTATAATTGTATTACCATATTGTGCATTCTTACACACAACATAAAGTTTAGAGTACTTATTACAATGCTCAATTATTTCTTTTATTTTTTCATCATTATCAATAGCAATAATAATTAAATGTTTATCAATAATAACTTCTTCTGAATACTGCATATTTATAAAATAAATATCATTATTCTTTAATAGATTGAAGCTATCAATAAATTTATCAGAAACAACATATACACTACAACCCCTTTTTACAAATCCTTTTGCTTTTAAATAGCCAGCCTTACCTCCCCCAATTATGCATACTTTAACTTTTTGAGATATCAAAGATATTGATGATAGTTTACTTAAGTAAATATTTTTTTCAAAATATTTAGGCATTCTTCTCCACGCCCTTCTTTAAACTCATCTTTTAAAACCTCTATAGCCCTGTCATATATTGTAAACACAGGGTATTCAATACTTTCAATAATTTGATTCTTATTATTATCTTTGATATTTTCTGATTGTATTTTCTTTAATAATTCATAAAAACTATATTCACATAACCTTTTAATAGATTCTTGAAAGGTATTTATTGGTTCTCTATATATTCTAAAATCATACCACATCATAAATCTACTAACAGCTTCTTCAATTATATATGAATTTTCCGATGAAACTTTTTCGCGAAGATTTTTATTTTCTTTGTCAATCTTATTTATATCATCAATATTAATTACTTCTATATTTTTTAAACTATATATATCATCTTCAACATCCCTTGGAAATGCTAAATCATATATCACAAGTTTAAGGTCGGTTATGTCCTCTTTATGAATAATTGGATGAGGTGATGATGTTGCCGAGATTATTGCATCAACATATTCATAAAAACTTTTTCTATCTTTAATATTAAAAAATTCAACGCTTCTTAGTTCATTAAAAGTTTTTGCATTATCAAGATTCCTAACTCCGATATATATCTTTTCTATTGAGTTCATATTAAGATGTTGAAAACACATTTTTGATATCTCGCCAAAACCAAGTATCATAATTCTTTTGATATTTCTTTTTTGAATATCATTTGATACTATACTTCCAATTGATAGTGGATACCTATTAAAATTACATTTACTTCTAAATTCTTTTGAAACTGAAAAAGCTTGTTCAAATAATCTTTTCAATACTGTTTTGATACTTTTACTTAAAACAGCTTTATTATATGCTTCTTTTATCTGATGTACAATTTGTTCTTCTCCAATAATTAAAGAGTTAATCCCAGAAATTAATTTAAATAAATGTTCAACAACCTCTATGTTTTTTTTGATATATATGAAAGGCTTAATATCCTCTTTAAATGCAAATAAATTAAAAATATCATTTATATTAAAATTGTCTTCAAAAGCTAAATATATTTCTGTTCTTGCACAAGTTTGAAGTATTAAGAATTCGATATCAAATTTAAGTAAAATATTCTCAAATTCATTAATCCTACTCTTTGATAGATATATTTTTTCTCTTATATTAATTGGTATATTTTGGTCAATACCAAGAAGGGCTATCATTCAATCATCTCCAAAAGTTTTTTATTTTTAATTTATCACATATTAAGATAGCACTATTTTAACGAAAAAAATAGACATTATTAATAAAAATACTCAAATAATTTTAATAAAACTAAGAGCCCCTAAAATAAAAAGATATTAGGGACTCTAAGAATATAAAAAATAAGTGTTTTATAAGCCTTGTTTCTGAAGATTTAATGTTTCATTCATACTTCCTGTTCTATATCCTTTTAAATCAAGAACAGGGTATATAAATCCTAAGCTTTTAAAATAATTATATACTTTTTGACAGTTATCATTGTTTAAAAGTATTGCCATCTCTTCAGGTTTAACTTCAATTCTTCCTATATTTCCATGATATCTTACTCTAACTTGACTAAAGCCCATATTTATCAAAAATTGCTCAGCTTTATCAATCATTTCAATCTTTTCTTTTGTAATTTCCTCACCATAAGGAAATCTTGATGAAAGACAAGCAAAAGATGGTAAATTCCAAGTATTTAAACCAATTTCTTTTGACAAAAAACGTATTTCATCTTTAGTTAACTTTGCTTGTCTTAATGGGCTTAAGATTTTTAATTCTTCAATTGCTTTAAGTCCTGGCCTATAATCGTCCAAATCATTATAATTTGAGCCTTCAGCAATATTTGTTATATTATTTTTTTTAGCTACTTCAAACATTTTTGTAAAAAGCTCTTTTTTACACAAATAACATCTATTAACAGGATTTTTTGAAAAGCCCTCTATACTTAATTCATTTGTGGTAATAACAATATGTTTAATCCCATATTCTTGAGTAAATCTCTTAGCTTTTTCTAATTCCCTTTGAGGAAATGTTTCTGATATGGCTGTAACTGCTAAAACCTTATCACCTAATACATCAAAAGCAACTTTAAGTAAAAATGACGAATCTACTCCTCCAGAGAAAGCAACAATAAGGCCATCAAGAGAAGACAAGTAATTTTTTAAAAAATTAAATTTTTCATACGTATTCATTAAATCACCCTTCTTTTTTAGACTTAAGAAAATCATAACATGTATTCTAATTCATAATTATCATCTGAATCCTTATACTTTATTTCTCTAAACTTCATAAAATCAAACCATTTGTTTGCAAAATATTCATCAATAAACTTGCCATCATATAATGATAATTCATCTAAGAATTTCTGAAAATCTATGTCTGTTTTAACTTTTATATAAAATCCTCTTGTATTTATTAATGGTACCATAGAATAATTATATCCCTTAATACTTTCAATATCTATTAATATTGAATTTCTTATCTTTGCAACAACTTTCTGCTCTAAATCAAATATATCAAAGTTCTCTGGGTATAAATAAGTGCGACCATTTATAGGTACAACATCACCAATTTTGAAAATTTCAGGTTTACTATTAACCTTTTGAACTATATTCACATTTAGTTGATAATAATATTCATCAAAGCAGTTGACAACAATCTCATGCTCTTCACTTACCAATTTGCATGCATTTTGAAAACCATAATCTAGCCCTAATACAATTCCGCCACCACTTATATCATAGTCATCAACAAGCACAAATCGACCTGTATTTTGATTATTTACAAATTCATCAAACCATATTTTTACCTTTGTTTTTATTGTTACCTCAGCAACATCATTAATGTTAACTAATTTTATATTTTCATCAACATCTAATGTAGTAGTATTTATTACTTTGTTTATTTTTAAAATCTCGCATTCAACCTCTTGTGTAACCAACTTTAATTTATACTTGTTACCTTCAATTAATGGCTTTTTTCCCATCCAAAAAATATTTGCCTTAAAAACATCAGATATTGACGGTTTATTATCAATATGTGTAATAACTTCTCCTCTTTTATTAAAAAACTCATCTTCTAATGTAATACCAACTGACATTCCTGCAAATATAGTGTCTTTTTTGTCTTTATCCTGCCAGAATTCTATACTTTTTACTTTTGTTATTTTATTATCTGGAGAGATTAATATCTTATCACCAACACTCAAACTCCCAGATTCAATTCTTCCAGCAATTATTCTTCTGTTATCAAATTTGTAAATATCCTGTATTGGGAATCTAAGAGGTTTTTCTATTAATCCCTTTTCTTTTTCTATTTGGTCAATTGCAGTAATTATAGGGTCACCTTTAAACCAAGGCATTTTATCAGATTTCTTTGCTATATTATCACCATAGAATCCTGAAACAGGTATATATTTTAATGGATAAACGTGTAGTTTATTCAAAAATTCATTCATCTGCTGTTTAATTTGATTAAACTTCTCTTCAGAATAATCTATTAAGTCCATTTTATTTACAATAACAAAAACCTTCCTAATTCCAATAAGCGATAAAATATATCCATGTCTTTTCGATTGTTCTTTTACACCTTCTTGTGCATCAATGATAAGTAGTGCTGCTTCAGCGTTTGCAGCTCCAGATACCATGTTTTTTAAAAATTCTTTATGTCCGGGAGCATCAATAATAATATAATCTCTTTTTTGAGTTGAAAAATAAATCTGTGTAGTATCAATAGTTATACCTTGCTTTTGTTCTTCTTCAAATGCATCTAAAAGATATGCATACTCAAAAGGTTTACCTTTTTCTTTACAAATAGCCTTAACTTTTTCAATCTTACCTTCATTAATTGATTTTGTATCATATAATAATCTACCAATTATTGTTGATTTGCCATGATCAACATGCCCAACAACTACTATTTTTAAACTTTCTCTATCTTGTCCCATAAGCATCCTCCTATTTAGCTTTGTAAAAACATGTAAATTAATTAGATTTATTACATGTATCCATCTTTCCTGAGCTTTTGCATAGCATAAGCATCTTCTTGGTCTTGGGCTCTTCCAGCTCTTTCACTTATATTAGTATTTTTTAGCTCTTCAATAATCTCATCAATAGTTGAAGCATTAGAATCAATTTTTGATGTGCATGGTGCACATCCTAAACTTCTATATCTCTTGCCGTCTTGAGAAAAGTATAAATCAATTATTGGTATATTTTCTCTCTTGATATATTCCCAAATATCTATTTCATTCCAATGAAGTATTGGATGAACTCTAATATGATTGCCTTTTGGAAAATCTGTCTTAAATTGATCCCATAGTTCTGGGGGTTGATTTGTATAATCCCACTCTAAATCTTTATTTCTTTCACTAAATATCCTTTCCTTAGATCTTGAACCTTCTTCATCCCTTCTTATTCCAACTATTAAACCTTCAAATTCATATTTATCTATAACCTGCTGTAAAGCTTCTGTTTTTAATGCTTTACAGCAAACCAATCTACCATGTTGTGGTCCCATACCTTGTGATAATGCATCTTCATTTTTATGAACAATTAAATCAAGTTTATATTCTTTTGCTATTTTATCTCTATATTTAATCATCTCTGGTATTTTATAAGTAGTGTCAATATGAATTAATGGGAAAGGGCAATGGCCAAAAAAAGCTTTTAAGGTTAACCATAATAACACAGTTGAATCCTTTCCAATTGACCATAACATTCCTAACTTACCTAATTTTTTATATGCTTCTCTTAATATATATATTGAGTAAGCTTCTAAAGTATCTAATCTATCCATAATTGAACCTCCTAATAATTGTTTGACTCTTTTTGGTTAGTTTTAATTGTTATTCTTTCACCATTTGGTTTTTCAAAAACCCAGTATAAATTGAAACCATCTTTTTTAACTGAAAGAGTTGTTCCCCTACCCCCGATATCAATTCCAAGAAAATATTTAATGGCATCATTATTACATTCTTTTAAACAAGAAGCACATCCCCAACATTGAGAAGGGTATTTGATGTATGCTTTACCTTCTTGATTTTTATACAATAAATTTCCAGGACATACTTCTATACATTTTCCGCATCCAATACAATTTTTTAGATCAATCTTTATGCTCATATATCTCATCCTTTTTAACTAAGTCTCTTAATATAATTATTACTTTATTGTTTTCATACCTTGAATTTACAAATTTAAGCCAATTATCATCATCCTTTTCTGGATAATCAATATAATAATTGAATCCAGGCCATCTTGTTTCTTTTCTAACCTTTAAATGCTCAATAAGAACCTTACAGATATACAACCTATCAATTAGCTCAAATATAAGCATAAGTTCATGTAAATCATTTGCCTTTAAATTTTTACTAACCTCAAAAAGCTCATCAATAAATTTAGAAGCAATATTTAGTTTGTTTTCACTTATAACATAACTAGTTGAAATTCCTCCTGCATATTCATCCATTATCTTTTGCATGGCTTCTTCGACATCAAAAATAGAATATAGGCAGTTTTTATTAATAAAAAATCTATTGACCTCTTCAAGCTTTTTAAAAATAAAATTATCATCTATGGTTTCAAAGTCTTTATTTTCTATATATTCTAAGGCTGACATAGCAGCTATTTCGCCTTCTGCTAAACAACCGGGTACAAATTTCTGAGGACTTCCTCCTACCACATCTCCTGCTGCATACAATCCTTTAATTGTAGTTGCTCTTCTTGTGTCAACCCAATATCCACTAGCTGTATGTCCACCAACAATATAAGGCTCTGTACCTTCAATTTCCACATTTTCATCAGATGGCCCAACTCCTTTATCTATCCATTTTAATGTTTGTGATGGTGCCATATTTAAATAAGCTTTATAAAGTTCATATTCTTCATCTTTTGAAATTCCTTTGGTTTTTAAATAACATGGACCGTTACCTTTATTGTTTTCGCATATAGTTGAAAATACTCGAATTGAGGTTTTAGGAATACCATATTTATTCTCATATTCTTCACCTTTTGAATTAATTTGTTTTGCACCAACACCAAGTGATAAAGTTCCAGTAGGAGCTATTGTATCTTTACACCTAAGTGCAATAAATCTCATTTCAAATGTAGTCATCTCAGCACCTGCTCTTATTCCCATAGCGTATCCTGCACCTGCATTAAATGGGGGATACCATGTTTTATGCTGAGAAAAGCTTGCATTTTTAGATTTATATATTCCTGAAGCTCCACCTGTTGTGCAAATTACTGCTTTTGCATATATAACATAAAATGTATATTCAGTTAACGAAAATCCATATGCTCCTACTACTTTTCCATTTTTAACAATGTAATCAATAATATTAATCTTGTTAATAACTTTAATATTTTTATTCTTTAATACTGCTGAAGCAAGGATAGGTTTTATGTTTTCTCCATTTATTTTTATATTCCATCTACCTCTATTAACATAATCACCCTTTTTGTCTTTTAATATAGTAAGCCCTAATTCTTCCAATTTTTTTACCACATTGTTTAATCTTTTCGCAATTGAATATACTAGGTCCTCTCTTATAATTCCTTCAGCATCATTCTTAACATATTCTAAATAGCTATCCGGTGATTCTCCATCTGGAATATATGCATTTAGTGCATTGACACCACTTGCTAAACAACCACTTCTCTTTATATGTGCTTTTTCGGCAACAATAACTTTATATTCTGATTTTTCTGCAATTGTTAAAGCTGCAAAACAACCTGCTGTTCCACCACCAATTATTAATATATCAGTAAAAAGTGTTTTTATTTCAAAATTCATTTAAAGGCACATCCTTTACACTGTAAATTTATCTAAGATATCTATAATTTTCGAATTGATTCTTCAAAATCTTCGATAATATCATCAATATCTTCAATTCCAACACTAATTCTTATTAAATCATCATATACTCCAGATCTTTCTTTTTCTTCTATATTTGCACTTATGGTTGAAGCAGGATGTATTACAAGTGTTCTAACATCTCCAATATTGGCTAAGTTTTTAGCTAGTCTAAGATTATTTATTACTTTAAATGCCCTATCTTTGGTTCCACATCTAATTGTAAGTAGTGCACCAAATTTTTTATTAAACTGTTTTGATGCAATACTATAATACTGATTATCGTCAAAGCCTGGATAATTAACTGAAATATTTTTAGTATTTGTTTTTAGATATTGTGCTAACTTCATAGCATTATCACACATTCTTTCCATCCTAATGCCTAAAGTTTCCAATCCTAAGCTTGTTAAATATGCATTAAATGGTGACAAACAAGCTCCAAAATCTTTAAGTAAACCTTTTTTTAATTTTGCTAAATAAGCAAAATCACCAAAATCTTTATATTCTTTTAGTGTTTTAAATTTATTATAATCCCAATGGAAATTTCCACTATCAATAATTACTCCACCAATAGCATTTGCACTTCCATTTATATATTTTGAAGTGGAATGTATTACAATATCTGCTCCAAAATCAATTGGTTTTATAATATAAGGTGTTGTTACTGTGTTATCTACTATTAGTGGTATATTATTAGAATGAGCTAATTGTGATAATTCATTTATGTTTGGAATATCTAATTTTGGATTACCTATTGTTTCAATAAAAATTAATTTTGTTTTTTCATTTATACATTCATAAAAGCTATCAATATTAGAATCTTTAGAAAATCTCACATTAATTCCATAATGCTTTAAACTGGTTAATAATGAATATGTGCCACCAAATATTCCGATTGAGGATACAATCTCATCTCCACTACTGACTAAGCTCATAATGGCCATTGTAATGGCAGCCATTCCAGAAGAACAGGCAACAGCACCAATTCCACCTTCTATTGAGGCAATCCTTCTTTCAAATACATCTACAGTTGGATTATTAATACGTGTATATATATATCCTGGCTCTTTCCCATTAAATATTCTTTCTAGCTGTTCTGCAGTATCATATTCATATGAAGTAGATTGATAAATTGGAAATAGAGTTGAATTATTAAAATCATGAGTATTATTATTATGAATTAATAAAGTATTAAACCTCATTTATCAACACTACCTTTTTGTATATATATTGTATAAGTTCGATCATTGTTATTTTCAACGCTGAGAATTTTATGTCCGTCTTCTTTTAAACTTCTTGGCACATTTAATAATGCTTCGCCTTCATTCAATCTAACTTCAAGAATTTTACCTTCGTCAATCTCCTCAATTGTAGCTTTAACTTTAACATAAGTTATTGGACACACAACATCAGTTATATCAACAAAGTAATCTGCTTTTATGTGGTTCATTTTAAAGCCTCCTCTATCTCACTTTTAAAAATATCCCATCCAACTCTGTTTAATGTATTTCCAAATCTTTCTCCTTGTTTACCATATTTTTTGAAAAACATTAATGTAGTTTCAATCACTTTATGAAGTTGTTCTTTTGAGGATATTATAGGTAACAATTGTTTGCCAATAGTAATATTGTTACCATACATGCCTCCAAAATATAAAATATAGCCATATTCTCCTGTCCATGCTCCCGATGGACAAGATTTTACACATTTACCACAATAAACACATTTTGAATAGTCAAACTCTAATGATCTGTTATTTTTATCTACTTTAATTGCCTTTGCAGGGCATACAAATTCACATAATTGGCAGTAAATGCACTCATCCTTTATCCAGTTAGGTTTAACCCCACCTTTTATACCTAAATCATTTTCTTCGGCTTTTAAGCAATTGTTCCTGCAACCACTTATTCCAATTTTAAATTTATGTGGGAGCTCTCTTGCATAGTATTTTTCATCAAATTCTTTTGCAATATCGATAGTGTCAATCAGTCCATTAGGACAAATTCTCGATCCTTGACAAGAGGTTATAGTTCTAACCCTTGGACCACAAGCTCCAGTTTGCAAACCAGCTTCTGATAGTTCTTTTTTTACCAGTTCAATATCTTTAAGTTTAATAAATGGTATTTCTATACTTTGCCTTGCTGTTAAGTGCACATAACCTTTACCGTACTTTGTTGCTATATCATATATCTTCTTTAGTTGTTCAGCACTAATCTGCCCACCAACTACTCTTAAACGCATTGAAAACATATCTTTCTGAATTTGTTTCATAAAGCCACCTTTTTTAAGTTCTTTGTAATCTACTTCTTTCATTGTTTATACACCCTCAACTATTTGAATTTCTTCTTCAAAAGTACTAGAATTTTCTATCTTATAACCTTTTAAAATGGGTTGTTTTTCATTTTTTAATGAAACAATTAAATAGCTTAGATTACTATCAAAAGCTAATCTTATATCCTCTTTTGATGGTATAGCATCTGAATTTGGATGACTATGGAAGTTTCCCAATAGTATCCATCCATTATTTCTTATATCTTTAAGAGCATCAAATTGTTCTTGAGGATTCATTGAAAAATGTTCGGGACTATTATCAATATTTGTTAAAGGGTAGATTTTCATAATTATCTTTTCCTGTCCTTTTATAACCCCACCAATAAGGCCACAACCTTCTGCTGGAAGTGAATTTATACAATGAGTAATTATTTGTTTATATTGCTTAGTTGTTAATACTATCATGGATTATACCTCCATGTATTTAAAGTTTTAAATCGCATTGAGGTTGATCATATTCAATTAAATCTTTAATGGTAGCATTTTGACTGCATATTTTACAATCATCATTTTTAAGAATCTTAATTTTTCTAAATTCCATTTTCAAAGCATCAAAAATCAACATATATCCATTTAGTAATTCTCCAATACCAAGTAAATATTTAATTGCTTCTGTAGCTTGAATAGTCCCTATAATTCCACCCATCACTCCTAAGACCCCGGCCTGTCTACAGGTTGGAATTGCATCAGGTGGAGGCGGATTTTCAAATACGCATCTAAAACAAGGTCCCTTTTCTGGTACATAAGTCATTGTCTGACCTTGAAATCTAATTATACCTGCATGTGAAAATGGTTTTTTAAGCAATACACAGGCATCGTTTATTAAATACTTTGTTGGAAAATTATCAGTTCCATCAATAATAAAATCATAGTTTTTATCTTTAATAATTTGTCTTATATTATCCTTATCTATCCTTTCATGATATGTTACAACGTTGATATCAGGATTAAGTTCATTTACGGTTTCTTTTGCTGACAATACCTTAGGTGTCCCTACTTTTTTTGTTGAATGAATAATCTGCCTTTGAAGGTTAGATAACTCAACTATATCAAAATCAACAATTCCAATTGTACCTACTCCAGCTGCAGCAAGAAACAATGCAGCAGGAGAACCTAATCCACCAGTTCCAATAATTAAAACCTTAGATTCCAAAAGCTTTTTTTGGCCTTTAATTCCTACTTCGTTTAAAATAATATGCCTTGAATATCTTTCTAATTGTTGATTAGAAAAACTGCTCATAAAGAGCCACCTCCCATATAGTATAAAAACTCAATAACGTCATTTTCTTTAATTTTTACATTTTCAAAATCTTTTCTTGGAATAATTCTTTCATTAAGCTGAACAGTAACATATTCTTGCATCTTAACATTTAAGATATTTAATAATTCTTTAATATTTACTTCTTTCTCAAGAGTAACTTTTTCTCCATTTACAACTATATTCATAATATATAGCCTCCTTTTGTTATATTTTTATTTATTAAAATTAATTAGTCCCCATTTTTGATATATATTAAATTCAATTTTGCCAAATATTATATTGTCTACTAAAAGCCCTAAAACAATTATCACAATCATAACAGCAACAACTTGACTTATATCTGCTAATTCTCTACCAATCATTAATATTTGCCCTAATCCTGTTGTTGAATTTAACATTTCTCCTGCCATTAATGCTCTCCATGCAAATGACCAACCTTGCTTAAGACCAGATATTAATGTTGGCAAACATGCTGGTAGAATTACATTCCAATAAGTTTTAAAACCATATGCACCTAAATTTTTTGCTGCCTTTATATATATTGGATTTATGTTTTTTATTGCTGATTCAACAGCTAATGAAATAGCAAATGCAGAACCAATAACAATAACAAATATAATTGAATTTTCATTTAATCCAAACCAAAGAATTGAAAAAGGTAACCAACAAATACTAGGTAATGTTTGCAAGCCTAATATTATTGGACGTAAATTTTCACTTAAAAATTTAAAATTTGTAATAAGTAAACCAATAATTGTTCCTATTATGATAGATAATAAATAACCAATAATTATTCTTTTTATGCTCGAATAAACTGCTAATATTAATGTATTGTCTAATACAAGTTTATATAAGGTTTTAATAACATTAATTGGTGAAGGGAATATATATGGCTTCCAAATATGAAAAAAGTCAACAAATATTTTATAAACCAATTCCCATAGTATTATTATCATCAATATAAAAAGTATCCTTTTTAATATTCCAATCATCGTCATACTCAGTTTTTGCAACCTTCAAAACCTCCTCCCTAAGCTCTTTAATAACTTCAGAAATAATATATGCAGTGTCAATATTTTCAAGAGTTCTTGGTCTTGCTATATGAATATTAAACTCTTTTTTTATTTGACCTGGATGAGATGACAAAACAATTATTCTATCAGCTAATAAAACTGCTTCTTCAACATTATGAGTCACAAAAAGAATGGTTTTTTTAGTTTCCCACCAAATCTGTTGGAGCTCTAATTGTAATATTTCTTTGGTTTGACTGTCTAATGCTGCAAACGGTTCATCCATTAATAATATCTCAGAATCCATCATTAGTGCTCTTGCAAGTGCGACTCTTTGTTTCATACCACCAGATAACTCATGAATATATGAATCTTTGAACTTTGATAGATGAACCATTTGTAAATACTTTAATGCTTTTTCACGTCTCTCCTTTTTATCAATTCCAGCAATTTTAAGACCAAATTCAACATTTTCAATTACATTTAACCACGGAAACAATGCCGCATCTTGAAACATAAATATTCTATCTGGTCCAGTACCATTTATTGGTTTTCCATTTATTAATATTTCACCTTTTGTTTGCCTTTCTAAGCCAGCTATTATATTAAGTAGGGTTGATTTTCCACACCCAGAAGGACCTAAAATGCATACAAATTCACCTTTTTTTATGCTAATGTTTATATTATTTAAAACACAGATTTGTCTTTCTTTTGTGTTAAATACTTTATATAAGTCTTTTATGTCAATATGCATGTTTTCACCTCAATAGTAAATCATATTTAATCTATCGTCCCTAAGCCTTTTTCTTTAAGAATCTGGTTTAATATTGTTAAATGAAATATATTATCAATATTTGAATTTTTATCAATCACACCTATTTCAGATAATATATCTTTAAACTCTAATAATGACTTTTTTTCTGGATTATAAGTTATAATGATTCTATTTAATGAATCTTTTAAAACTTGTTGTTCAATTTCCTTTTTAGTAAGCTTTTTTATTTGGCTGTTTATTTCATTTATTGCTACATTTTTGTTTTTGTTAATATACTCTGTTGCTTCTACATGGGCTTGTAAAAATTTTTTTACAATATCAGGGTGTTTATTAATAAAATCAGTCCTTGCAATAACAACTGCTGAACTATATTTTCCATCATTAAAAATTCTATTGTAATCAAAAACAAGATTGGCATTTTCTTTGTTGATTAAAAGTGTTCCCCAAGGTTCTGGTAATAGTGCCGCATCTATTTCACCTTTACTAAATAATATTTGTACGTCAGGATTTTCTACTTGAATAATCTCTACTTTTCCACCTTTTGTAATATCTTTCATACCATTATCTTTTAGTAGATATCTTAAAAGTAGGTCTTGAGTATTTCCATATTGAGGTATTGATACTTTTTTCCCATTTAAATCTTTAATAGAATTAATTTTCACACCTTTCCTTGAAACTAAAATAGCACCTGCATCAGCTGCTCCTGCTATTATCTTTAAATCTCCATGTGATTTAATATATCCATTGATAGCTGGTATTGGTCCGATATATCCTATATCCACCTCATTTGCAAGAAATGCTTCTATCTCTGAAGAACCTGCATTAAATACTTTCCATTCAATTTTTATTTTTTTTCCAAATTGTTTTTGAAAATATTCTTTTTCTCTGCCAATAAGTGCTTGTGAATGTGTTAGATTTGCAAAATGTGCAATTCGAATTGTGTTTAAAGATTTATTATTATTTTGTAAAGCTTCTCTGTCAATTTTTATGTAAAAATAAAAAGCCAAAATAAATATTAGATTAATTATAATAGCTATTATAAGATATTTTGCTTTACTTATTCTCAATAAAAACACCTCCATTCTAATTCCTACTATTCTTATCAAAATTGTTTGTTTTTAATTTTAACATCTTAGATTTCTTTTGTCAATAACCGAATTATAAAAAAAGCGGTTATCCCTTTTTAACATTTGGGAATAACCGCTTTTTGATTCAATATTACTTATTTAAAATTTCGTTTAGGTCATTTTCTGCATTTGATATTGGTTTTATATTAAACTTTTCAACCAAAACTTGTAATACATTTGGTGATACAAAGGCTGGTAGTGATGGTCCTAAGTAGATATTCTTTATTCCAAGTGAAAGTAATGTTAGTAAAATACATACAGCCTTCTGTTCAAACCATGATAATACTAACGTGAGTGGTAGTGAATTTACATCAGTATTAAATGCCTTAGCAAGTTCAACAGCAATAACTATTGCTGAATATGCATCATTACATTGCCCGACATCCAATAATCTTGGGAATTCTCCAATTGTACCAAAGTCTTTTTTGTTGAATCTAAATTTACCGCATGCTAATGTTAAAATAAGTGTATCCTTTGGAGTTTTTTCAGCAAATTCTGTATAATAATTTCTTCCCGGTTTTGCTCCATCGCAACCACCAATTAAGAAGAAGTGTTTAATCTGTCCAGCTTTAACTGCATCTATAATCTTTCCTGCTACAGATAAAACTGTATTGTGTCCAAACCCAACAAGAATCTTTTTCTCTTCTTCATCCTCTTGCCATCCACCAAGTTCTAATGCCTTATTAATAATTGGAGTAAAATCTTTTTTACCGTTAACTTCTTCAATATGCTGAATACCTTCAAATCCAACAACACTTGTTGTGAATATTCTATCTTTATAGCTATCTCTTGGTTTTTGTAAACAGTTTGTTGTCATTAATATACAACCAGGTATTCCATCAAATTCTTTCTGCTGATCTTGCCATGCTCCACCATAGTTCCCAACCAAATGTTTATATTTTTTAAGTTCTGGATATCCATGAGCAGGTAACATTTCTCCATGAGTATAGATATTTATACCTTTCCCTTCAGTTTGCTCAAGTAACTCTTTTAAATCTTTCAAATCATGTCCTGATACAACTATAAATGGACCTTTCTTTTTTGTAGTTATAACCTCAGTTGGAACAGGATGACCGTATGCTGAAGTATTAGCCTTATCAAGTATTTCCATACATTTTAAATTTACTTGTCCAAGTTCCATGTTTAGGTTGAATAACTCATCAATAGTCAAATCTTTCTCAAGCGTTTTAGAAAGTGCTGTAAAGAAAAACTTATTAACCTGGTCATCTTGAAATCCAAGAACGTATGCATGATGAGCATATGCTGCCATACCTTTAAGACCATAGATTAATAACTCTCTTAAAGAACGAATATCTTCGTCCATCTCTTCTGCCATTATTCCTACTTTTTTGCCGTCATTAATCATATCATCTACATTACTTGGTGGTCTATAATTTACTGCCTCAGGAATAAATCCTTCAATCTTACCAACAGCAAATTTTAGTTTTTCTTTTAGCTTGTCTGCATCATTTATATAGTCTATAAAGCGGGATTCTGAAAAGTTTACGTTTGTAAGTGTTGCAAATAAGGCATCCATCATAAATTTGATAGTTTCTTGGTCAATTTCTTTGCCTTGTTTTAAAAGCTTATCACCTAAAAAGGCAATTCCTTTTAATTGATAAAGAAGCAAATCTTGTAGTGTTGCAACTCTATTATCTTTTCCGCAAACACCTACTTTAACGCATCCTTTTCCGCCAGCTGTCTGCTCACACTGATAACAAAACATTTGAGTTTCTACCATAATACATACCTCCAAAATCTTTATTCTATTTTTTTATACCACTAATTTATTTTTTTATATCACCGTTTATGGTGATTGTTACCTCATTATATGGAACAATTATTTGTGCTGTTAACATTGCATCCTTAACTATCTTTGCAATTCCACCACAGCATGGAACCTCCATCTTAAGAACAGTAATACTTTTAATATCATGGTTAGATAGAATCTCTATTAATTTTTCCCTATAATACTCTACATTATCCAATTTAGGACAACCTATAAGTGTTACTTTGTCTTTCATAAACTCATTATGAATATTTGCATAAGCAAATGCAGTACAATCAGCTGCTATTAATAAATCTGCATTATCTAAATAGCTTGCATAAGGGTTAATAAGGTTTAATTGTACAGGCCAGTTTTGAAGCTGAGATTCTAATTCTATATTTTTTTCTACTTGTTTTTCAACTTTTGGGACCTCAGATCTTTGTTCTCTTGTAATACTTATCTGTCTTGAACCTGGGCATGAAAAGCCATGAGTATTATGATGACTTTGCATTCTTTGTTCAACAAGTTCTTGATTAAATGGTTTTACATCCTCTTCAACTATGCTAATAGCACCTGTAGGACATACTGGTAAACAATTTCCAAGACCATCACAGTATTCCTCTGATATTAGTTTTGCTTTACCGTCTATAATTTGTATTGCACCTTCGTGACAAGCATTTGCACAAAGACCACAACCATTACACTTTTCTTCATCTATTTTTATTATTTTTCTTAACATTTCCGACTATCCTCCTTGATTTACTTGCAATTCTATTTTACATATTTTAAAATAAGAATGTAGTAACATATGTTACACATTAAAAAAAAGTGGTGATTTTTTTGGAGAAAATTTTGGATGGTTTAAGGAAGTGTGTTTTATTTAAAGGAATTGATATAAATAAAATTTTAGAAAATCAAAATAATTTTTTATATATAGAAAAAAGATATCAAAAAGATGAGATAATAGCTTTCGAGGATGATGAATGTTCTTCATTAGGAATTATTATAGAAGGAATTATTGAGATAAAAAAGATATCAGCATCTGGCAAATCATATCTTATAACAACATTACACGAAGGAGATATCTTTGGAGAGGCTTTGATTTTTTCTAATAATAATAGATATCCTGCAACAATTTTTGCAGCAACTAATTGCTCAATTGTTTTCATATCAAAAGAATCAATAATAAAGTTATGTAAAACAGATTCAAAATTTATTGAAAACTTTGCAAATCAGTTATCAAATAGAATTTTGATGCTTAATAAAAAAATAAAGGAGTTATCATTAGATACATTAAGAATAAAACTTCTTGACTTAATATATAAAGAGTATGAAAAAACAAATTCACTTTCAATTAAATTAAATACTTCAAAAAAGATTTTAGCTGAAAAATTAGGAGTGCAAAGGCCTTCTTTATCACGAGAGCTAATAAATCTTAAAAAAGAAGGTATAATTGATTTTGATAAGGATATTATTGTTATAAAGGATATTGAAGCAATTGAGGATGAGTTATTTAATATATAAAAAGTAGCCTTGCATTGTAGCAAGACTACTTTTTATTTCTATTTTACCCAAATAGTGCCTCTACAAATTCTTTTGGATCAAACTCTTGTAAGTCGTCAATACCTTCGCCAACACCTATAAATTTAACTGGAACCTTCATTTCATTTGATATTGCTATAACTATTCCACCTTTTGCTGTTCCATCAAGCTTGGTTAACACAATACCAGAAATTCCAACTGCATTATTAAATTCTTTAGCTTGAATAAGACCATTTTGACCTGTTGTTGCATCTATAACTAATAGTGTTTCTAGTGTTGCATCTGGAAGCTCTCTTTTTATTACCCTATCTATCTTCTTTAACTCCTCAATTAGATTTTTCTTAGTATGAAGCCTACCTGCTGTATCAATTATCAAAACATCATGTTTTTTGGCTTTTAAGCTTTGAATTGCATCAAATACAACTGCTGCAGGATCAGCTCCTTCAGCGTGTTTTATAATCTCGCAGTTTGCTCTTTTTGCCCAGATATCAAGCTGTTCAGCTGCAGCGGCTCTAAATGTATCTGCTGCAGCAATTATAACCTTTTTACCTTGATTTCTGAGCTTTGTAGCTATTTTCCCAATTGTTGTTGTCTTACCAACACCATTTACACCAACCATAAAAATAACAAGAGGCCAACCTTTTTTTAAACTTTCCTTTTCACCAATAATATTTGCTATCTCTTTTTTTAATTGTTCTTTTAATTCTTCAGATTCGGTTAATTTTAATGATTTTGCTTTGTCTTTTAAATCATCAATAATTCTTTGCGTTGTAGTAATTCCTACATCAGCCATAATAAGTATTTCTTCTAATTCTTCAAAAAGTTCATCATCAATTTTTCTAAATGATTTAAATAAATTATCTACCTTTTCAGTAATATTCTTTCTTGTTTTCTGAAGTCCCTCTTTCAATCTGTCAAATAAACCCATTAATAATCATCCTTTCTATTTTATGTTATGCATATCTATAGATAATATTTTTGATATCCCTTGTTCTTCCATAGTAACCCCATACATTAAATCTGCTATCTCCATGGTTGGTTTTCTGTGAGTTACAATAATAACCTGTCCCTGGCTATAAGTGTCTTTAATAAATCTTGCAAATCTCTGAACATTAACCTCATCTAAACTTGAATCAATCTCATCTAATATGCATAATGAAGAACCTTTGAAAATTAAAAAAGAAAACAATAAAGCAATAGCAGTTAAGGCTTTTTCTCCTCCTGATAATAAACTTAATGTCTGGGTTTTTTTACCTGGTGGTTTTGCTTCAATCTCAACGCCAAACTGTTCATTTTCCTTAACCAGTTTTAAGTTGCAATATCCACCGTTAAAAAGTGCTGCAAAAGTTTCTTCAAAAAGCAGTTTAAGTTTTTCAAAATTAGCTAAAAATATATTGTGCATATTCTTATCTAATTGATCAATCAACTTTAGTAATTCATCTTTTGTTTTACTTAAATCTTTTATTTGGTCATTCAAAAAATTAATTCGTTCAGTTAGTTTTTGATATTGGTCAATTGTTCCAAGATTGACTTGGCCAAGTTTTTCTATGTCTTCTTTTATCTTTATTAGTTCTTGCTCGTAATTTTCATTCCATGTTACAGCTTCTTTTGAAATTGATTCATTTGTTTTTTCTAAATACTTTTCTTTTATATAATCTATTTGAGAGTTCAATTCAACTTCTTTAATTTTTAATCTATTTAGATTGCTTTCTAACTGATCTTTGACTTTGTTAATTTCAAAAACTTCTTTTTCTTTTTCTTTTAAAACTTTTTCATTTTCTGTTAGTAAAAGGTTAATTTCATCTCTTTGCTTCCGTATTTCTTTAAATTTAATTGAAAAACTTTCATATTCATCTTGAAGAACAACAATTTGATTATTTATTAAATCTATCTTTTTATTAGACTCAATATATTCATTTTTTTTATTTGAAATATTTTGTGATAATGATTCTATTACTTCTTCAATATTTTTAATTTTTTCATGTAATAGCTTAATATCCATTTCAATATTATTTTTTTGTTCTATTTCCTCATTATATTTATTTTGAAACATTTCTAATTGATTTTTATTTTCTGAAATTTGATTTTTAAGGATTAGTATATCACTTTCAGCTTTTTTAGAATTTTCATTTAAATTTAATAATATTTTTTGGCATTCATTTATCTCTTTTTCCAATTCCTCTTTTTGACTGAACATAAACCTTTTTTCATTTTCTAATCTTTTTATCTTTTGATTTATCTGGGCTTTTTTAAATAGCTGCATTTCATATTGATTCTCTAATTTAGAAATATCTGAATTTATGTTCTCAATATCTAATTTCAAATTCTCTAAATTCAAGATAAAACTTTTTTTATTTTCTTCAATTTCAATTTTTTTATTTTCAAAATTTTCAATAAATTGTTTTAGATTGTCAATATCTGATTTTAATTCTTCAATTTCTATCTTTCGAGATAATATTGATGAGTCAAATTTTTTCTCACCACCACTAAATATGCCACCAGGATTGATTACTTCACCTGATAATGTTACGCATTTATATTTATAGTTGTTGCTTTTTTCAAAATTAATAGCATTATCAATGTTATCAAAAACTAAAATTTTACCAATCAATAAAGTTATAACCTTTTTGAAATTCTCATCAATCTGAACAAATTTGTCTGCAAACCCAAGAAACCCTTTTGCTTTTATATTATATTTAGCTTGATTTTCTTCAACAGCATTTATTGGTATAATTGTTACTCTCCCTAGCTTTTCATTACGTGCCAAATCAATTATTTTCTTAGCATCTTCTTCTTTTTCAACAACTAAATCCTGAATACTTGATCCTAAACTCACTTCTACACATTTTAAGTACTCTTTTTTTACAGATATCAAAGAACCAACTGTTCCATAAAAGGTAACGTTAAGGTCCTTAATTCTTTTGTAGATATCTTTTATAGTTTTATTATATCCTTCAAATGAATTTTCCATATTGTTTAATAGCTTATATTTTTCTTGCTTTTGAATAAGGTTACTAGAAGCTTTTTTTATCTCATCATTAATCTTATTAAGACTATTTTCCAATTCATCTATGTATTGTTTTATCTCATTTAATTGTTGTTTTTTCTGCAATAAAGTATCCAACAAAGTTTGCTTTTTATTATTTGTATTTGTAATTTCTTTATCAATGTTATTTAACTCATTATAATCAGAATCTATCTCTTTATCAATCTCAGATAATCTTTTTATTAACTGTTCAAGTAGTTTTTTATGATTTTGAATCTTTTGTTGATTTTTTTCTATGTTATTTAATATCTCAATTAATTCAATCTCTTTATTGTAACAGTCATCTTCTAATTTACTAACATATTCCATTTGAGTTTTAAACTTTGATTCGTATTCTTTTACACTTTTTATTAATTGTAAAAATATATTATTCTTTAATTCAAAATCATCATTAAATTTCTGTTTTTGCTCTATCTTTTGCTTTATTTCGTTTTCAAGATTTTCAATCTCGTTTTTTAAGATATTATTGTTTTGTGTTATTATATTTAATTCATTTGTTTGGATTTTTATCTTTGAATTTAAGTTATTAATAACCTCCTTTAATTCAGAGTATCTATTTTCAATATCATTTTTTTCTAACATTATGTTCTCTAACTTGTTGCTTCTATTACTAATATCTTCTTTATAAGTTTGTAACTTATTATAAATATCATTTAGATCATTTTCAACTTTTGATATTTCATCTAAGAGCTGTTCAAGTTCTAAAGATAAATTATAATAACTATATTTTAACTTTTGTTTAAATAGATTATCATAACTATTTTTGTATTCAATAAATATTTCTGCTTTTTGCTTTTCTGGTTCTATATCATTTTTTTGAAGTTCTATTTCATTAATAAGGTCTTCTATTCTTTGTATATTCTCATTGGTATTTTTAAGTTTTTTCTCTGTTTCTTCTTTTCTAAACTTATACCTTGTAACACCACAAGCCTCTTCAAAAATTTTAAACCTATCAATACTTCTTGCATTAATAATTTCATCAACTTTTCCTTGACTAATTATTGAAAACCCATCTTTGCCAAGACCAGAATCAAATAAAACCTCATAGATATCTTTAAGCCGGCAAGCTGATTTATTTAAAAAATACTCATTTTCACCATTTCTAAAAGCCCTTCTAGTAATTACAACTTCATCAAAATCAATATTAAGTAGTTTGTCAGAATTATCAATGCATACTGAGACCTCAGCAAAGCCAAGGGGTTTTCTTTTTTCTGAACCGGCAAAGATAATTTCTTCCATTTTTGAAAGTCTCAAATTCTTTATGCTTTGTTCACCTAAAACCCATTTTATTGCATCAGTTATATTGCTTTTCCCACTACCATTAGGGCCAACTATTGCCATAATTCCTTTATTAAAATCAATCTTTGTCTTTTCATAAAATGATTTAAAACCATAAATTTCTATCCATTTTATGTACATAAATGCTTCCTCCAAGAAAAATGAAACAGTAAATATTTTAACAGAAATTTATGATAAATTCTATAAATAAAAAAGCAGGCAGTTAAATTCATCAAAACTACCTGCTTTAAGTTTAGTTTAATTTTACCTTGCTTGAACAATAAATTTTATTGCTGTTCTTTCTTCATCCTCAATTTTAATCTCAGAAAAAGCTGGAATAACAACTAAATCAATACCATTTGGAGCAACCTTACCTCTTGCAATTGCAATTGCTTTTACAGCTTGGTTAACTGCACCTGCACCAACAGCTTGAAGTTCAGCACTTCTTTTTTCTTTAATAACAGCAGTTAATGCACCTGCAACCTTTTGTGGTTTGGAATTAGCAGCAACTTTTAGAACTTCCATACTTTTCTTAACCTCCTGTAAATAATGATATGAAATTTTCTACATTACATAAATATATAATTCAACACAAAGAAAAAAATTCCTTCTTTTCTGAATAAAAATTATCTCATATTAAATCTGTTAATTCTATTTGAAATATAGTTTGCACCAAAGTTAATTACAAGAATAAGTATAATAAGTAATGTTGCTGTTGCATAAGCATTACCTTTTGAAATACCTTCTGAGGCTAAAATATATAAGTGCACTGACATTGTTCTTGTTGCACTAAAAATATCTGCAGGAAGGTTCAAAGAACTACCAGCAGTCAATAATACTGCAGCAGTTTCACCGATAGCTCTCCCAAGTCCAAGTATTATCCCTGTTATTATACCAGGTATTGCTGATGGAATAACAATTTTAACAATAGTTTGCCATTTTGATGCTCCAAGTGATAGGCTTCCTTCTCTATAAGACAATGGTACTGTTTTAATTGCTTCCTCTGATGTTCTTATTATAGTGGGCAAAATCATTATTGATAATGTTAATGCACCTGAGAGTATTGACCATCTAAAACCTAAGAATATTACAAAAAATGAAAATCCAAATAAGCCATATATAATTGAAGGTATACCTGCTAAAGTTTCTGTTCCAAATCTAATAAAAGATAATATTTTACCCTTTTTAGCGTATTCAGTAAGATATAAAGCAGATAAAACACCAATTGGTGTCGAAATCAATACTGCTAATATTGTTACATATATTGTGCCAATTATTACTGGGAATATACCACCACTTTTACCCATTTCCTCTGGAAAATCAGTTATAAATGAAAGGCTTAAGCTTCCCAGTCCATTTTTAAGTATATGAAATAATATTGTGACTAATAAGAAAATTGTTAATATTGAAAAGAAAACTATAATAGAAAATGCTATACCTTGTTTTATTTTTGCAGTTTTCATTTTATTTCACCTGCTTTTTTAGAGAATACCAATGCTATTGAGTTTAAAATAATAATCACAATAAATAAGACAATCCCTGTTGCAAATAATGCTTTTGCGTGATCTCCACTCGCATATCCCATCTCTATTGCTATATTCCCTGTTAATGTTCTTACTTGGTCAAATATACTGTTTGGTATTTTTGGACTATTACCACTGACCATAATCACTGCCATAGTTTCTCCGATTGCTCTTCCCATTCCAAGTACAATAGATGTAAAAATACCAGACTTTGCAGCAGGTAAAATTACTTTAATTATAGATTGCCAATGGTTTGCACCAAGTGCAAGTGAACCTTCTTTGTATTCCTTGGGAACTGACCTTAGGGATACTTCAGATATATTTATAATTGTTGGAAGTATCATTATCCCCAATATTATTGATGATGTTAAAATACTAAAACCAGATCCACCAAAACTTTCTCTAATAATGGGAACTAATACCATAAGCCCATAAAATCCATAAACAACAGATGGTATCCCTGCTAAAAGCTCAATAAACGGCCTTATAAGTTTTGATACTCTTTTGTTTGCTAATTCAGATAAAAAAATAGCTGTTGCAAGCCCAATAGGAACTCCAATAATAAGTGCACCAATGGTTACAGTTAATGTTCCTATTATCATTGAAAATATGCCAAAAGTCCCTGATAGTGGTGCCCACTTTTCACCTAAAAGAAATTTTAAAATTCCATATTTTAAAAGAACCCCGCTGCCTTCTTTAAAAATAAAGATTGTAATTAATATAACACTTAGTATTGAAATAAATGCACAAATTAATAGTATATATTTAATTGCATTTTCATATCCTTTTTTCATGAATAACCCCTCTTATTTAACTTTTATATAATGATGTTTTTCAACAATTGATTGACCTTCACTACTTAAAGCAAAATCAATAAAATCTTTCACAACACCACTTGGTTCTTTATTTGTTAAGAATAAAAATGGTCTTTGTATCTTATATATTTTATTTTTAATATTTTCTTCAGTTGGCATAACATTCTCTACTGATACTACCTTAATTGAATTATCTAAAACCCCAACCGAAATATATCCAATAGCATTCTTATCTTGTGATACAGTTTGTTTAACAGAGCCTGTAGCTGGCTGAACAACTGCACTATCAATTATAGGTTTTTTATCCATAACAAGCTCTTCAAATGCTCCTCTTGTACCAGAACCTTCTTCTCTTGTAACAACAGTAATCTTTGCATCATTCCCGCCTAACTCTTTCCAGTTAGTAATCTTACCAGTATATATGTCCCTTATCTGTGAAACGGTGAGGTTATTAATTTTATTATCTGGATGAACAACAATAGCTATTCCATCAATAGCAATCTCATATTGGTGTAATCCTTTTTCATCAGCTTTTAACTCCCTTGATGATGTTCCAATATCAGCTATTCCATCCTTTGCTGATTTAATCCCTACTGAAGACCCTCCACCTTGGACCTGAATTTGAACCTGAGGGTTTTTATCCATATAGCTTTTTGCAAGCTCATCTGCAAGTGGTTGAACAGAAGTAGAACCTGCTATTGTTATTATATTTTTACTTGTATTTCCTTCTTTAATTCTTTTTTGACATCCAGAAAATGAAATTAAAAGTACAGATATAATAAGCATTAAAATGATAAGCTTTATTTTTCTCAATTTTATACACCCCTTAATATATTTATTACTTTTATATTTTTAGTCTAAATGTTTAATGTTAAACTAAAATAAAGACTATGTTAAATCTATGTTAAAAAAAGAGCCTTGAACTTGCATATCAAGGCTCAGAAAAATATTTTTTATTTAAATCTATAAATTATTTATATAAATTTCATAAGGTTTATAATTAAAACTATTAATTACAATTTTTTCAATGTTAATAGTTTCGTTCTGTATAACTTTCACAATAATATTTTTCTGACTTTTAAATCTATATATGTTACACTTATTGATTCCAATAATTTTAGAAATGTTTTTTGTGTGGCTATAAATTTCAATATAATCTGTATTAATCCCTTTTTCTTCAATTGAATTAATTATAATATTATAAATTATCTCTGAATCTACAAGTTCACCAAAAGCAGGATGGAATGGACCTGCAATCACATCTTTATCACAATTAATCTCATCAGTTGCTTGAAGCCCTGTTCTTATTACTTTTACATTATTTAATATAAATTCTAATTTCATTTTTGCTGAAATATATATTGCATCTTCTAAATCAAGAGGCTTATATTTTCCCTCTTTGAACATCTTTTCAAGATAGGTATCTTTTATTACAAGAGTAGGATAAATACGTGCAATATCTGGTTTATATTTAACTACTTTCCTAACTGTTTCAATATCCTTTTCAAAATTGCTTTGAGGCAAACCTGCCATAACTTGAACTCCAAGTATAAAGTCAAATTCTTTAATAAGTTCCATTGCCTTTATATTATCATTGGAAGTATGTCCTCTATTGCATGCCATAAGCACTTCATCAAACATACTTTGTATTCCAAGCTCTATTGTTTTTACATTATATTCTTTTAAAAAGTATAATATTTCTTTATTTATGCAATCTGGTCTTGTTGATATTCTGATGCTTTTAACATTTCCAAAAGAGTTTGCAATTTCAAGAAATCTTTTTTGATAAAAAATATCAATGGCTGTAAAATTCCCTCCATAAAATGCTACTTCAACACTACCATTATTTACTTCTATTCCTTCTTTGATTTGGTTTGTAATTCTCTCAAATGTAATTTCATTTTTTTCACCAGATATTATATGTTGATTGCAAAAAATGCATTGAAAAGGACATCCCATTTGTGGTATGAAAATAGGAATTATTCTATGCTTCATTTTGTCCACCTTCTAACTTTAAAAGAGCCTGTTTTGCTGCTTCTTGTTCAGCATCTTTCTTTTTTGTTCCATTTCCTTTTCCATATAATTTGTTATCAATATATACTTCTGACAAAAATCTTTTTTCATCTTTTTTATCCTTAATTGTGTTATAAATAACCTGCCCTAACTTAAATTTTTGAACATGTTCTTGAAGCTTTGTTTTATAGTCATAATACATTGTTCCATTTGCAGCAAGCTCAATTATTTGAGATAAATTATCAAGAACAAATTTTTTAGCAAAATCATATCCACCATCAATATAAATAGCTCCAACAATAGCTTCAAAAATATCTGATAATATGGATTTATTAGAAGCTATATCAGTACTATTGTCATTTTTATTATAAATCAAATATTTATCAAAATTTAATTTTCGAGAAACCTTATAAAGCGAGTCCTTACATACAATAATAGCTCTCATTTTTGTAAGGCTACCTTCACTTAATTGATATTTTTCAAAAAGGTGATGGCTAATAATAAGTTCCAAAACTGCGTCACCTAAAAACTCTAATCTTTCATAACAGTCAATATCATCTTGTGTAAATGATTTATGTGTAAGTGCTCTTTTTAAAATATCTTTATTCTTAAAGCTATAGCTTATTTTTTTTTCTAAATCTTTCATAAATATCACTCCAAAAAATATTACCCCTTTTATATTTTTAGTATATAAAAGGGGTAAAGTCAAATTATTTTACACTATCAATATACCTTACAGCATCTCCAACTGTTTTAATCTTTTCAACCTCTTCATCAGGAATCTCTAAATCAAATTCCTCCTCAAACTGCATAATAAGCTCAACAAGATCTAATGAATCAGCACCTAAATCTTTTATAAAAGATGAATTCTCAGTAATACTCTCCTCATCAATGTTTAATTTGTCAGCAATTAGACTTCTTACCTTTGAAAAAGTATCGCTCATATTTACACCTCCAAATATATATCGAAATCCATAATATTACAAAATTATTATATAGTCAACCCTATTTATTTTCAATAATTACATTTTCTTTTATTGTATCTATAACTTTCTTTTCATAGAATTCAACAGCTTGTTTGATTCCATTATATATAGCCTTGGCATCTGAACTACCATGGCATTTAAAAACAACGCCATCAATACCTAAAAGTGGAGCTCCACCAACCTCATGATAATCATATTTCTGTTTAAGCAATTTTAGCTTTGGCTTTAAGAGTAACCCTGCAATTTTTGATTTAAAGTCTTGCATTGCTATCTCTTTTAAGGTATCAAAAAACATAAGTCCCATGCCTTCCATAAGTTTAAGAGCAATGTTTCCAACAAATCCATCACAAACAACTATATCAGCTACTTTATATGGGATATCCCTTGCTTCAACATTGCCTATGAAATTTATTCCTTTAGTTTCTTTAAGCATTTTATGCGTTGTTTTTATAAGTTCATTACCTTTTTCTTCTTCAGTCCCAATATTTAAAAGACCTACTGTAGGATTCTTAACATTTAATACCTTTTCCATATAAATAGATGACATATAAGCAAACTGAACTAGATTAATTGGTTTACAATCTGCATTAGAGCCTGCATCAATCAATATAAACTTGCCATTTTTCGCAGGAATTAATGTAAGCAATGCTGGTCTGTCTATACCTTTTATTCTACCCACAATAAGTGTTGCTCCTGCTAGCAAAGCTCCAGTATTGCCTGCCGATATAAATGCATCAATTTTATTGTTTTTTAGGTACTGAAAGCCTTTAACAATAGAAGAATTTTTCTTAGTTCTAATTGCTTTTACAGGTTCATCATTAAAGTCAATTACTTCTGGGCAATCAATTAACTCTATATTTGTGTATTCCTTTATATTAATTTCTCCATTATTTATTGCTTCAGTTTTGCCAAATAAAAAAAGTTGGTGAGTCGTATTTTTGTTAATAAACTCAATAGCACCTTTTATTATCTCATGAGGAGCATTATCTCCACCCATTGCATCAATTCCGATTCTCATAATCTTACACCTCGAAATATGTTTAATCTATTCAACATTAAGAGCTTTTTCAAGTTCTTTTATTTTTTGTTTGTAATTCTTACCATCAATAAGTGAAACTAAATAGTTTTCAAAATCAGGACCAATATCAGTCCTGCTTAATGCAATCTCAACAGTTGCTTGTAAAAATCCTAATTTATTCCCAACATCGTATCTTTTACCTTTAAATTCATATGCATACATTGCTTCTTTTTTCGAAAGTTCCTTAAGTGCATCAGTAAGCTGTATTTCACCACCAACACCAGCACTTGTATTAGAAAGAATATTAATAATTTCTGGAGTAATAATGTATCTTCCCAAAACAGCTATATTTGATGGTGCCTCAGTAACTGATGGCTTTTCAATTAAATCCTTAACTTTATAAATTCTATCTTCAATCTGTTTACCAGCAACAATACCATATTTACTAACATCTTCCTGAGGAACTTGCTGAACACCTAAAATTGTTGTCCTATATTCCTCATACACTTTTATTAATTGCTTTAAACATGGCTCTTCAGAAATGATTATATCGTCACCAAGCAATACTGCAAATGGTTCATCATCAATAAATAGCCTTGCACAAAATATTGCATCACCTAAACCTCTTGGCTCTTTTTGACGTATGTAATGAACATTGTAATCTGAAATTTTCTGTATCATATCTAAGCTTAAATTATCACCTTTTTTTGACAATACTTCTTCAAGCTCTAATGATTTGTCAAAATGATCTTCAATTGCTCTTTTACCCCTACCTGTTACTATTAAAATACTTTCAATTCCTGAAGACAGAGCTTCTTCAACTATATATTGAATTGTTGGTTTATCTACAATTGGTAACATTTCTTTTGGTTGTGCTTTAGTAGCTGGCAAAAAACGTGTACCCAATCCTGCAGCAGGAATAATAGCTTTTTTTACTAAGTTCTTCATGCCAAGCACCTCTTTATTTAGTTATGTTACTTTTTAAATATTATACCATTTATTTATTTAATTTTACAAAAAATAAAGCACGTTTTTAAAACGTGCTTTATTTTCAATTATTCATCATCTTCTACATCAAAATCATCATCTTCTTCAAGATGTTGTTGGAATATTTCAAAAACTTCTTCTAATTCGTTTTCATCATCTATACCAACGTAAACCTCTTCTCCATCTCTATCTTCAATTCTAAGAATAACAACCTCTGCCTCTTCTTCTTCGCCTTTTTCCATTTCTTCTACTGGTAATAATACTATATAATCGTTACCTTCGTAGTTAACTCTATCAAGCATTTCAAAGTTAACTTCTTTTCCATCCTCATCAACTAATGTTATAACATTATCAGAAAACATATCCATATTTTTCACCTCATCAATAAATATAGCTTATTTTATTATACTACTCATCATTTGTCAACCTTTTTATATAAGGCATAATATCATCATTTATTATCCCCAAAAAATCTCGTCATAACCCTCTTTTTCTTCTTTTGGAGCTTCATAAAAATCAAGATAACATTCTTTTTTATTTTCAAGATTAATAAAAGTCATTCTAAACATAAAATCACTATGTTCTTCTTTATTAACAGCTTCTGTATCTTTAATATCATTTTTTAAAGCAAGCCCAAAATCTTTTAAATCTTTTATAACTTCTTCTACTTCATCAGGAATATCAATATCTATTTCAGGTATTTGTCCCGATTTCATTAAGGCTGCAACATCTTTTATTTCACCTGTTTGATATCTAAATCCTCTATTTATCAAATCTTTTTCTCCTTTCTGCTAAATGAGATTATAATGAAAACTTTAAATAATTATAATTACACCAAAGAATATACCCATGAAACAATTTTAATAAACATTAGATTTGAAAAAGTTGATTGTTTTTTGTAAGCCTTCAACAATAGTATATTTAGGTTCCCAAATAAGATTTTTCAATATTTCTTTATTATTTAGTCTTGAATGTTTTATGTCACCTAAACGTTCCTTTTCATATATAGGCATCTTTTTATAATCTGATAAAATTGCCATTTGTTTGAATAAATTATTAATAGAAATAGAATTATCAGTGCTTACATTAAATACTCCATTTTCACTGTATTCTAATGCTAATACATTGGCATTTGCAACATCCTCAACATAAACAAAATCTCTTGTTTGACTGCCATCACCATATATTATTACATCTTTATTATTGATCATTCTTTCAGAGAATATTGCAATAACTCCACCTTCTCCAAATGGGTCTTGCCTTGGACCATAAACATTTGCATAACGTAAGATTACATACCTAATATTATATGATTGTGCAAATACCTTTATATACATCTCTGGAGTATATTTTGATATTCCATAGAATGATTCTGGATTTATTGGATGAGTTTCATCTATTGGAAGATATTGTGGTGTTCCATAAATAGCTGCTGATGAAGCATAAACAATCTTTTTTACATTATATTTTTTACATAAATTCAATATATTTAATGTTCCAAGTATGTTGGACTCTAAGTCTAATTTTGAATCTTCCATAGATCTTGAAACACTTGTTTGAGCAGCTTGATGTATTACTGCATCAAATTTATTTTCTTCAAATACATATTCTAAATTATTTTTCAAATCATCTTTATAAAATCTTGCATTTCTATTAAGGTTATCTATCTTCCCAGTAGAAAGATTATCAATTACGCATACATTATGATTTAGTTCAATTAACTTATCAACTATATGAGAACCAATAAATCCAGCCCCGCCAGTCACTAATATATTCATAGTCAATTTCACCCTCAATTTCTTTTGCAATTTTTTTTACTTTCAGTATATATCTATTTTTTATATTTTTCAATTTTTTTGGTATAATTGTTTTATAAGCTA